>JAGVFW010000011.1 GCA_020057405.1 archaeon
AACCGATCGTTATGAAGCTGACTTGAAGGACTGGTTTACAATCGCTAATGGCACGCCAGCTTACCGGCTAGAGATTGACGCCGAGAAAGGCAAAGTTCATGTTTTCAAGAAACTAAACTACGAGGACGACAAGCTCGTCGCTTCGCTCGGGCTGGCGTACAAAAAACCACTCTGGGGCAAGAAGCCACCGGCGTGGAAGGTCCAACCGCCAGAAAAGCTGCCCGCCGGTTCAGGCATCAGGGACGTGATAAGCAAGCTGACCAAGCTGGAGCTTCCCGCAGCCGAGCCTAATGAAAAGGAAAAGCTGGATGAAATTTACAAGAAAACAAGCCTGCCGGCTGATTATACTTACAAATTGGCCACCGCACTTGCAGAAGCTGCAGCACACTACGACCCCGAACTAAGGCTCCTGCACGTTTTTAGGCACTTGAAAGGCCTGGGAACTGAAACCCAACTTTTGCTCACGCGCCGTTCGATAGCAACAGCCCACAACCCACATAGGCCTATGAACACGCCAAGCGCGCCCGACTCGCGAGAAATAATCAACGGAGGCACGTACTCGCAAGTAGGAGGCGACTACATCCTTTCCTTCAGGGACGCGCAAGGAGAGCTTCACCGGACTACTTCAGGCGTCCACTACCACGATTCAGCGGGTTCTGCAAGCTACAGCAACGAAGTTTCAATAAACACCCAAGTATTCTGGAACGAGCACTTCCCTGAGCCCCACCCGGACGACGTTCTGCGGCTTAGAGTGACTAATGCAGGCGTCGAAGTGCTTGAGCAAAACGAGCTCGCGTCTCCTGAAATCATCGAAATGGCAAACACTATAATGAAGAAACAGGCGCCACACCTCGTGATTCCGTCGGCGCTATAATTTCCAAAGCAACAGGCTAAAATAAGGAAAAGGGGGCAAACGCCCCCAAAAGTTCACCGGAGTTTTACTTCTCCATGAACATTATGTAGAGGCCACCGAGCAAGGCGATGGCGACATTAAGCCAGCCACTTACCGTGCCGAGGTTGACGCCAATCATGGGCAGCAACCAGACGATGCCGAGCAGAGTGAACAGCACGCCAGGCGTTTTCATTCCATCCATTTTACATCACCTTTGTCCAAGACTTTACGCCCCAGACAAAAGAATAAGGTTAAACCTGCTTTTTAAACTTGACGATTGACGCGTTTGACTACGGCATTCGTCGATTACGCTTGTTTGCTAGTGTTGACGCACTTCGCCTTGTTCCCTTGTTGAAATACGCGGACGCCGCGGCCTTGTGGAGCTCCTGCACTTCAATGCGCATTTCCGACGGGATTTCGTGCTCCTGCAAGAGGGGCGCCAGCTTCTTGAGCGACTCTTCCATGGTGTCGCGGCCAAGCACCTGGCCTTCCAAAATTGACCCGTTTAACCCAAGGGCGGGGTCGACGCCCTTATTGCGGGCTTGACGCTGTTGCTGGCGAGCCATTCCGTGAGTGAAGGCACCCAACTGGTAGAACTCAAGGGCAATCTCCCGTAGGTGCTCGGCCAACCGCTCCTTCGCCGCACTTGCCGTCTCCGAAGGCGCAACGCCGTTTTTCTCGAAAAGCAGGCTCAGCTTGGAGCCATAGACTCTTTCAAACGCGCGTTCCCAGCCCGAAGGCAACTTTGCAGCCATATAGCCAAAGCTAGCTGCTAGATGAATAAAAAAGCGCCGGCAAAGCCGGCTTGTGGGAATTTAGAGGAAGTCTATCGAGTCGAGGCCCTCTGCTGGCCTGGCGGTCGAGGAGCGCACCTGCCTGCCGAGCACGTAGGGACTCTTGATGCCGGTGAAGATTGCGATTACCTCAATCTTGCCCTCGTTAGTGGGGTCGATGCGCGCGCCCCAAATGACGGTCGCGTGCGCGTCAACGCGCTCGGTGAGCGCTTCGCCAATCGAGTTGCACTCGCCTAGGGTCATGTCGGGACCGCCGGTGATGTGCAAGAGCACACCCGTTGCGCCAGTGTAGTCGACGTCGAGGAGAGAGTGGGAGAGCGTGTTGCGAACGACGTCCTCTGCCCTGTTGGGGCCCTTGGCCTCGCCGACCGCAATCATGCTTACTCCGCCGTTGCTCATCACAGAGCGGACGTCGGCAAAGTCGAGGTTGACTAGAGAAGGAGTTGTAATCGTCTCGGTAATGCCCCGCACTGCGCGTGCGGTAATCTCGTCGGCAACTGCGAAGGCCTGGTCGATTGGCAGGTTTGGCACGAGCTCGACTAGGCGGTTGTTGTCGATGACGATCATGGTGTCGACTTCGCTTTTGAGCATCTCGATTCCCTGGTCGGCCTTCTCGAGGCGCGCGCGCTCGAGGGCGAACGGGTAGGTGACTATTGCGATGGTGATTGCGCCGAGCTTATGCGCGATGTTGGCGATGACTGGGGCGCTTCCGGTGCCGGTACCGCCACCCATGCCTGCCGAGAGGAAGAGCAGGTCGGTCTTGTCAAGCATTTTCTCAAGGGCGTCGCGCGAGACGTCTGCAGCCTTCTGGCCTATTTCGGGGTAACCGCCGGCTCCCAGGCCGCGGGTGATGCTTGCGCCGATGAGGACTTTCTTTGCCGCGTCGTGAAGCATGAGAAGATGCTGTCGGTCGGTGTTCACAGCGATTAAGTCTGCACCCTTAACGCCCATGCGCGCGAGGCGGTTGATTGAGTTGCAGCCTGCACCGCCGGTGCCGACGACGACAATGCGGGGCTGGGCGACGTCAAAATCGCCTGAGGAAGCAGCTTGCTTCCTGCTAGGCGTCGAAAGTGCCTCGTTAACGAAACTTTCCATATTACCCACCACCCCAAAAATGACAAAGAAATGCTGGTTGAATTAACCCTCGCGGGATTTAAATAACTAATAGTTATTGCCGACGGGGGAGCTTATATTCCGCGGCGGCAATATTACTAGCGTGCGGTCGGGCTAGTTGGGGAGCCAGGGGTCCTCTATCTTCGCCAAATCCCCTTTAGGGCGGACGAAACCCGGTTGAGGACAGGTGGCGGGGCCGGGGCCCGCGCTACAGCGTCGATGTTTTGCCCCGCGTTACGTTATAGGATTCGAACCGGGCCAGGCCGGAAGGAGCAACCCTAAGTATTCTAGAGCGTGCTCGCGGGAGCCAAGACGGAGCCCGGGGCGCGATCAGTCCCGCCTCGTCGTCGGTCCAAGGCAGGGGTGCTCGGCCGCACGCTCTTTCTTTCGCTATTCTTTAAATACGGGCTTTGCGTGCTTTAGCAATTGTGGAAAAGCTCGTCTTCATCCTCCTTTTGGGAGCGGTTGTTTTTTCCCTCTACTTGGGGTACGCCGCATCACCGGCGATAACCGAGCCAGTGCCAACGGCAACAATCGCACCCAGGCTCTCGCCAAGGCCAATTGAAGCGCCAACAGACAGCGTAACGCTAAAGCTATTGGGCGTTGATGACCAGGGGAAGGGCCAGATTGCCGAAATCAACGTCGAGGCTGTGAAGGGCACCGGGAAAGTCTTCATCGCATTCACTTCCTCAAACCCCGTGCTCCAGGACGAGACGCAGGCGTCGCTAAAGATTGCGGTTGACTTGGGCAAGCGCTTTGCAACCCGCGACATAAACGCGATTGACTTGCGCTATTCGATGACTGCACCCTCACAGACTGTGGGCGGGCAAAGCGCTGGGGCGGCAATTGCAGTTGCGACAATGGCGCTCTTGACTAAGACTAAACTACGCGGCGACGTCGCCATCACTGGCGGCGTTGACGAAGTGGGCCGCATCACGCGCGTGGGCGGCGTGCTGCCAAAAGCGCTTGCAGCAAAGGACGCCGGGTTCAACAAGCTTTTAGTGCCGCCTGGCGAGTCGCAGGTGTATGTCGGCAAGGAAGAATGCTTTGACGAGAACGTAAGCGGCAGCGTTGTTCACCGCTGCATTACCAAAAACGTGCCCGTCGATGTGAACACTGAAGCCGGCATTGACGTTGTCGAAGTCAAGGACGTTGTTTCCGCGCTAAAGGAAATGGCGGCGTAGACCCGCTCCCTCTAAAGCATTCGCTAACTAATTGAATTAGAGCGCGGGAAAAAGAAAACCCCGCGAAACTAAAGAAAAACTAACTTAGCCGCTTACGCAGGCGCCTTCTACGCAGGAGCTAGTGCAGTCGTGAATGGCGTTGTTGACTTCGTAAACTACGCCACCTTCGGTGCTGCGCGGAGTGCAGAAGAACTCGACTACAGCGGCGTTGTGCTGGCAATAGTCGGTCTTCGTCACGGTCGCGCTTCCGCCAATTTCCCTTCCGGTTACAGTTCCCCTGACGCGATAGTCCATGCCACCGTCAGAGTCGGTGCAAGGCTGGGGCGTCGGAACGGGAGACACGCTTGGCTTGAGGCAATGGCCGTTTGAGCAGCCGTTGTAGCAGTAGTAAGACTCGCTGCTAAAGCGCCCGTCACGGCAGCTGTACTCGTAGAGAATCAAGCTGGTTGAGCTGCTTGAAGCAGACGAGTCCCTCTCGCAAACGTCCCAATAATCGTTGGTCAGGTCAACCGTGTGGCCCTTGACGTAGTAATCGCGGCCGCCATCAGAGTCCGAGCACGAAGTTGACTCAATTGCACGCGCAATTACCACTGCGTATGACTGGTCTTCGCCTGCGGAAACGATTTTCTTCGCGTCAACGAACACGCCGTTGTTCTGGTAGGGCTCGGTGCTTTCCGAGATGCTGAAGAAGTCAATGCGGGTTTGCTCAACATTGAGCAGTTCAAACGAGGCGTAATACTCCTCCAGGCTTCCTGTCGCAATGGGCGAAATGCTTACTAGCTTGAGAATCTTACCGCCAAGGCGAAGGGTGTCGCCCAGCTTCATCGTGTACTCGTTGTCCGAGCCGCTGGTAGTAGCAAATCGGGCTACCGCGTTGCTCGAAGGCGCACCCGAAGCGGGCTTGTCGATGAGGTAAGTGCTGCAGACGCGGACTGCCACGTCACCATCATTGCCCCACTCGTCGCGAGCACCAAGGGCGACCTTGTTGATTTCCTTGCCGCTCGGGTCAAACCAAGTGAAGAGCACGTTCTTGCCGTTGTCGTTTCGGTAGGCAGGCTCGTACTTCCAGGCGGGGATGGTAATCGATACGGTGTAGCCATTGGGCGCCTTGACAACATCGCCGTCTTTCAGCTTCTGGTGAGCAAACTCGTGCAGGACTGACCCTTGGCGCGATTTCTCACCATCCAAGGATTTGCAAGCCTCGACAGAGCCGTCAATTGCATTCACGCACACGATTGCATAATCCGCGTAGCCCTTGGATTCTCCACGAGGAGTTTGTACGGGCTTGGTTTCGGGAACTTTTGCTGATATCGAGATTCCGGCCGCAGCAACTTCCTTTAAAGAACCCGACTGCATGCTAAACAATCCCAAATCTGTTCCGTCCTTCAGAATCACTGAAAAGGCCACGTTAGGCAAGTAAAGTTCGCCCTGGGGCGGCCCGATGTCGACTAGCGTTACCTTGGCGCCGTTTGATGCCAAAATTGAGCCTCCGATCTTCATGCGCTCGTTGCAGCTTCCGTACGGCGTGGGAATGGGCGACGGGCTAGCGTAAGGCGTGGGCTCTACGGCAGACTGCACTAGCGTGCAGCTGTTCGCTACTTTCACCCAGTAAGCGCGGCCCTCGTCGAGACGGTCGAACTTCTGGTACTCGCCATAGCCGTAATACCACGGGCCGCTAGTCACGCGGCAGTCGTTTGAAAGCGTCGAAAAGGGAGTGCTACCACGGGGAGCGCCGATAAGATTCCACCCTGGCTGCAGGTTCATCGAATAGTCGCTTGAAGTAAGCTCGCTTTCGCCAGAGAAAGTCATCTTGCAGTCGTTTGACGCCTTCACCCAGTAGCCGACGCCGGCAGAGAGCGAGTCAACTGAAGTCTTCTGGTAAGCCTTGTCGACGTAAGCCCACGCGATCTTCGAATCACAAGTCGATTCAACAAGCTCTGCAGTGCGCGAAGCTGGCGGGCAGTTGTTTGAAGTGGGCAGGCAAGGCGCGAGAGCAAAACTGTAGACAGGCACGCTCACCATGTTCCAACCCTTCGTTAGGGCAACGGTTATCGAGGGCTTGTCTTCTGGCGGGTTGGGCGGGTTGCCGTCGGAATCAAGAATTACGAATTTAGCTGTTGCACCCTCAAACCCAGCAGAGTAGTAGCCGGCAGCAGCCTTCTTCCTGGTGCAAGATCCGACAGCGTTAAAATCTTTGCCGGGTCTGCAATCGTCGAGGTAAGTCTGGTCCCAAGTGCCTAGTACCGTCGTCTCGCCGGGCGCTATAGTTCTAAACCCATCGCAAACGTTTTGGCTCGGTCTGTCGAGAGTCAAGTAAGTTCCATCAGAGCCAATAATAGAGTAACCGTGACCACATCCAGACACCCTGACTTCAGTCTTGCCATTGTTGGTAGCGCTAACCTCAACGCCTTCGCCAAGCGCGTAAGCGCGCTTGTTTGTCGTGAGCACGACACTGGTCGAAGTCGAGGTGGGCTTGCCGACGGTGAACTTGAAGGTCTTTCCCTGGAATGCGACATAGTAAGTGCCTTCGGTGAGTTTGTGGACATTGCCACGCTCGTCATAGTAAGTCTGGTCCCACAGGTAGGTGACATCCTTTAGGGGCTCAAGAGTCAACTGCTGGCAGGGCCGGCCCAAGAGCGGGTTGGTCACGTGAAGCTCGATTTGAGTTCCGGGCGCACCGTAAGCAAAGGCGCTGAAAAACACTCCACCGCACGAAGTGTAAGTAAATGCGCTCTTTCCCTTGTTGCCTGCGGTTACTCCGATAGTCTCGCCAAGGGCGTAGACTTCCTTGTGGGTGTAGATGTAGGGAATTCCGGCCGAGCCAGTGGGCGTTGGAGTTGGAGTGGAGGCCACAGGAGTTGGAGTAATACTAGGAGTGGGTGACGGAATTGGAGATGGAGTGGGCTGCCAAGAGCCAAGGTCCTTAAGACCAAAGACGGCAAAATACCACGGATTGTTGACGTTGTCGATTACCTTGATTATTTCAATTAACTGCACGTAGGTGGACTTGCCATCTTTTGAGAAGATTTTTTCGCCGGAGACATCAGGGTAAGGGCGCATAGTAAATGTTTCAAGATTGCCAAATCCTGCCTTAACTGAAGCGGAAGGAAGGTTGTTGCCTTCAAATTCCCTAAATTGAATGCTAAAGCCGTTAGGTAAATTTGATGAAGCTCCACTCTCAAGCTTGACGACCTTGTCAAACAGGTAATAACGCGCTACTGCAGTAGAGCGTTCTGGGTAATAGGCATCGTAAGCCATTGAGTCAAGGCCAATTGAAACATCAGTTTCAGGCGAAGAGAAATAAGCTGAGCGAGAGTTCATCACACCGTTAAATACACGAGAGTCTGTGCCCGGGTCGTAACCCGTGTTGGTTTGGGAGTTACGCCTGACAATAAAGCTCGAAGAATATCTCTGACTGCTCTTAGTTACCTGAAAAGGCGTAACTACTTCGCTATTTCCATACTGTCCAGTCATGTAATTAACGTCAAAAGTGACTGAGCTATCGCTGATGGAATTTGTCAACTGAACCGAGTCGCCTGCTTTAATAGTAACTTGCTCCTTCCACCAACTTCCTGCAGGTGGGGTTGCAGCAGCAAAGCTGATTGAAATAAGTGCGACGACAAACATTGCAAAGAACTTGTTCATGGCAAAACCACCCGTAACTATTCACGCAAAGCCAGTATTTAAACGAAAAGAAATCGTTAGCAGCGCCGCTAACAGTTTTTGTCCCGACTGACCTGCTTACCAGAGCTTGCGCTTGCGAAGGTAAGTTGTGCCGGGAGGAAAAAAGTCCCGAGCGCCTAAAGGGAAGAGCGATATTGCAAAGGGGGGTGAACTTAAGCCGCTACGACGTTGGCTGCGGTAGTCGCTTCGACTGTTCCAGGAGTGCGGATGGGAGGCGTTTGCGCCGAAACAGGCGCCCTCATCGAGAGCGTGCAGCTGTTTGCAACCTTCACCCAGTAAGCGCGACCCTCGTCGAGGCGGTCGAACTTCTGGTACTCGCCGTAGCTGTAATACCACGCACCGCTAGTCACACGGCAGTCGTTCGCCATGGCCGAAAAGGCAATCGAACCCATTGGCGCGCCGATGAGGTTCCATCCCGGCGTAAGCGAAGTGCTGTAGTCGCTTGCGGTTATGGTGTTGTCGCCCTCAAAGGTAATCTTGCAGTCCTGCGATGCGTGCGTCCAGTAGCCGACGCCGGCCTGGATTGAGTTCATGTCAGTCCTTGCATACTTGCCGTCGTCGTAGCTCCATGCCTTGCTTGGTGTGCACGTGTTCTCGGTGATTACTGGAGCACGGTAGGAAGCAATCTTGGAACAGCGTTCGCCGGGGCTGCAGATGGGGCCATTCCACGAGTAGACTGGGACGCTGAACATGTTCCAGCCTTTTGAGAAGGCGATTGTGATGCTGTTCTTGTCCGTTGGGGGCGCGGGAGGCTGGTTGTTTGCCTCAAGGCCAATTGCGAACTTCGTCTTTGCACCATTAAAGTCGGCAAGGTAAACGCCGGGTGCTTCCTTGATCGGCTGGCAAGAGGGCGTCCTGCTGGGCTTGCACTCGTAGTAGACCTGGTCCCACGTGCCAACGACCTTCTTATCGCCCGGATTGAGCGAATAGGCTATAGCTATGCACGCGAAGTCCTCAGGGTGCAGGAGAAGCATGCGACCCGTCGAGTCGCTGACTGAAACGACGTCGCAGGCGCCGTAGTAGACCGGCTCATTTCCGCCGTTGTAGGCAATGAACTCAACGCTCTCGCCAAGGACGTAGTTGCGTTTTGAAGTGTAGAGCTCGAGCTTGCCGTTGGTTTCTGTCGGCTTGCCGATGGCGAACTTGGCAGTTGCGCCCTGGAAGTCAACAGTGTAGCTGCCTTCCTTGGCATAACCCTTCGCGCAGATGGTTGTGCCTGTGCCGCCTTCAACGGTAGTGGTAGTGCAAGTGTTGGTGTAGTAGTACTGACTCCACTCGCCAATTACAATCTTCTCACCGGGTTTCAGGACGTAAGCAATGGCCATGCACGGTGCAAGGGGGTCGTTCGGCAGAAGCCTCGAGTTTTGCGAGTCGTAGAACGAATAGGCGTTGCACGCGCCGTAAGTGACGTCAGTCTTGCCGCCATTGTACGCGGTTACGGTGACAGTCTCACCAAGCGCATAAGCGCGCTTGTCGGTGTATACAGTTAGGGTGCCGCTTGTAGTCGAGGGCTTGCCAACAGTGAAGGTGGCGGTTACGCCCTCAAACATCACGGTGTAAGTGCCCTCGGAAAGCGAGTGAACCTGTCCGCTGCGGTCAAAGTAAGTCTGGTCCCACTTGTATGAGATTGATTGCTGGAGGTAGAGGTTGCCTACTGAGCAGGGCCGGCCCAAAAGCGGGTTGGTTACGAGCAATTCGTTGCCCGAGGCGTCCGCGGCTGAGAAGAATACGCCTCCACACAAAGTGTAGGAAACGTAGTTAGTGCCCTTGTTGGCTAGAGTAACGAGTATAGTGTCGCCAACTGCGTAATTGGCCTTGTCAGTATAGATGTAGGCTCCGCTGCTTGTTGGAGCAGACATTGACGACGCAGTCAGGGCCGCGGCAAAGCTGACGGACAAGAGCGCGACGACAAACATTGCAAAAAATTTATTCATCTGAAAACCACCTGTAGAACTATTCATGCAAAGCCCGGTATTTAACCGGCAAGAAATCATTAGCCCGCGGGCTAAGTGCCCCAAAGGCTCAAAAGCAACTGACACGCAATAGCTTGCTATGCGTAAACTGGTCCTCGCCTCAGTGCTCGCCATCATCGTAGTTGCGCTAGTTGCGGCGCTTCTTATTGGCAAAAGCGTTCCAGCGACAGAGCAACGCGTCACGATCATGGCGCCTGCCGTAACCGAGGAAGGCACTGGAGTCCTCGTCCCATTTGAAGTGAGCCTGCGGCCCGGCACCGGCCGCATTTTGGTTGACCTTGACAACGCGTTTTACCGCGAGGACATGGAAAACAGCCTGCGCAAGGCGCGCGCGATTGCAGCCAGGGAACTGGGCTTTAACCCCGCCTCGTTTGACGTTGAAGTAAAGTCCGTTGGCGGCGAGAGGACGGTAAGCGGCGAGAGCGCAGGGGCGCTCTTCACCGTAGCAATTGCTTCAGCATTTGCCGGCAGGCACATCCGGAATGACACTTCGATGAGCGCGGTGATTAACGAGGACGGTTCGCTTGGCCCCATCGAAAGCCTAAAAGAAAAGCTGGACGCGGCGAGCAAGGCCGGCGTCACGCGGTTTGTCGTCGCGCCGGGACAAATCGTCAACCCGGAAGCAGTGCCCCTTGGCGTAGTCATCGTGCGCGCGGCAAACGCACGCGAGGCAATCACTGCAATGCTCGCATAGCAGTTAATAACCCGGTTCAGGCACTAGAATTACTGTAGAGACCTTTAGCGTGTGGGAGTCGCCTAGTGGCTATGGCGGCAGCCCGCTAAGCTGTTTGGGCGTAAGCCCTTCGGGGGTTCGAGTCCCCCCTCCCACGCTCTCACTCAAGGCTTAAACGTGATTCGATATGCTCGTGCTCTTTGACCTCGATGGCACGCTGGTCGACTCACTCGAAGGATGGCTTAACGCCTACCGAAAAGCGCTCCACCCGCGCGACTTCTCGGACAGCAAGTTAGTCGAGGACTTCTTCGTCCATCACGCAAGAGAAACATTTTCAGAATACGGCATAAGCGACGCGGAAGCATTTTACAAAGCCATTGACGCGCACCTGAAAAATGAGCCGAGCATGTGGACCGCGATAGAGCACGTTGACGAAACTCTGCACGAACTCAAGAGAAGGGGCCACACGCTAGGCATACTGACGAGCAGGAGAAAGACCACTGCGCGGTCGCTGTGCCCTCAAAGCATCCTTAAGCATGCGAGCGTTTTTCTCGACCGAAACGACGTGAAACCAAAGCCCGCACCCGACGGCATTTACGAGGCCTGCAGGCTCACGGGCCTTCAGTTAAGCGAAACAGTCTTCATCGGCGACCACGAGACGGACTTCGGGTGCGCCGCCTCCGCGGGCGTGCCGTTCTTCTGGTTTAAGACTGCCAACGACAAGTTCTGGCGCCACCAGCGCATGGGCGACGGCGTCAAGTCGTTCTCAAACTTCAAGGAACTGCCGACGCTGATTGAGAATCTAGGGTAAAGCCTAGGGCAGGGACGGCTGCTCTTGCTCCCAGATAGGAAGCGCAGGCAAGTCAATTGGTGAAGCCGAAGGCTCCTCTGGCGGCAAAGGCGGGATGTCGAGAGTCGGCGTGGGTGACGGGCTTGGCGTAGGCAATTGGCTTGCGTAGGGCAGGTTGCCCTTGCCCAGGCTTGGAAGCATTGCCTGAAGGTCAGAAAGCGGCTTGTCGACTTGAGTGTGGTAGCTGAAGTAGAATATAGTGGCGGCCAACAGAAGGGCGAGGGTGATGAAGAACAGCCTGGCCTTTGAGTCGGGGCCCACGACTGCCCGGCCCTTGCCAGTCAACTCGTAGTACTTCCACTTGCGGTCCGAATCCAGCTTGATGACGAAACCGGCGTCCTCAAGCTTCCCAAGGTGCTTTGAGACCGTCGGCTTGCTTAAGCTGTGCGATTCGGCAAGCTCGCTTAGTGTCATGCGCCGGCTTGACAAGCTGCCAAGTAACGCCACCCGGGTTTTCGAGTCAAGGGAGCTTATCGACTCGCGGTCCAAAGTAAGTTCTTCTTCCTGCACGCCAATCCAATTACAACTGAATTGCCGGCCATATAATAAGTCGAGTTTTTTGTTAGCAACCCAAACGAAGCTCGAAGCAAAAACGCAAAGCGAGCCTTTTTTTCCTGAAGCTAAATAAGTTAGCTGAGTTGGAAGTGAAGCCATGCACTCCGTTGCAAAAACCGTATCAAGCGACTTGAAAAAACTCGCCAATCCGGCCAAGGCGAAAATCTTGCAAGGATTCTTCAAGACCGGCGAGGGACAGTACGGCGAGGGCGACGTTTTCTACGGCGTGACCGTGCCCCAGACGAGGACGGTAGCGGCCAAGCACGCCAAGGCAGCGACTCTTGCCGACGCGGGCGAACTCCTGCACTCCAAAATCCACGAAGAGCGCTTGGCCGCGCTTTTGATTCTCGTGCACCAGTTCCAGCGCGAGGGCGATTCGGACAAGAAACGGATTTACGAATTCTATCTCAAGAACGCTGGTCGCGTGAACAACTGGGACCTCGTCGACCTTAGCGCGCCTAAGATCGTGGGCGCGTATCTTCAAGGCAAAGACAAGGCGGTCTTGCGAAGGCTAGCGCGTTCGAAAAACATTTGGGAAAGGCGCATCGCAATTGTCGCGACTTTCCACTTCATCTACTACGGCGATGCGAAGGACGCTCTTGAAATTGCGGAAATCTTACTGCACGACAAACACGACTTGATCCAGAAGGCGGTCGGCTGGATGCTGCGCGAGGTAGGCAAGCGCTGCTCGCAAGAGGAACTCGAGGGATTTTTGCGCACCCACGGCAAGGAAATGCCTCGAACGATGCTGCGCTATGCAATCGAGCGGCTGCCCGAAGCAAAGCGGAAGCAGTACTTGCAACTCTGAAGCTGCGGGCAACTAATGAAAAACAAACCGTAATAAGACTCGAATCAAGAAATGAAATCGTGAAATTTAGTTTTGCATTCATTGCGCTGGTTGCTGCGAGCCTGCTGGTTTCCGGTTGCATAGGCCAAAAAGAGCAAAAGCCTGACGCGCTTCAAAACCCTGCATACGCAGAACGCCTCAGTAATCTTGGCCTTAGCTTGTCTACAAGCGACGACCCTGCCATTAGTGGTTATACGCCAATACTCAGTTCCGCACAATGGGTTAGCAGAACAGGCGGAGAATATGGAAAAATTACTTACGCCGACAACTCGGGAAACAGGTTCACCGTTACAGTAAGCCGCGTTGAAGAGCCGGAACTCGAACCCTTAAACTGCAGCGAAATACGCGCCCAAGAATACAAACTGCCGGAAAATGCCGGGGGACAAAGTGTTTGCAGGGGAATGATTGGCGTAGAGCAGGTAGGCTACGACTACTACTGGAAAAGCGGAAACTACCGCGTAGGGATTATTCAAAACAACATTGGCAGCGACGGCACGGCGATAGTTTCGACATTCGCAAAAAGATATCCCCCCGAGTCCTTGACGCCAATTCACCCGACTAAGCAAGAGCTATTCGAAGAATTGCTCATCATGAGGGACATTGGTGGCCTGAAAATACTCCCCTCAACCAAAGAAGGCCTCATCACATTCAGCCGAATTCCAAAAGAAATAGGCTACAAAGGCACTTGGGGCAGGGTGCGCGCGGTATACGAGGCGAAAACATCAAGCGGAACAGCACAGTATACCGCACAAGTAGACTTTGACGATAGCAGACGCCTTGACACCAAATATTGTTCAGGCTGGAGCGGCTCTAAATTCGCGGAATTTAATGGCGTGACTTTATGCCAAGGACCTCCCGGAGAGAAAACAACTGCATACTACTGGAATAGTGGGTTTTTCGGAGTGAAAATACTACAGCCACCCGACCAAGAGCTTAACGCGCCACTCGTTTCCGCCTACCTAGCCAAATACCCGGCTGACAACTAGCCTCACTTGCGCAAAGCAAGAAAAGGCTTTACATGATAAGGTGAAGTTATGCCGAAAATTATGCTTGCAGGGTGCGTCATCCTAAACGAGGAAGGAAAAGTGCTTTTGCTCCACCGCAAGGAAGCGGGAAAGAGCCAATGGGAACTTCCTGGCGGCAAGATAGAGGAGGGCGAGGAGCCCTGGCAGGCTGCTGTGCGCGAGTCGCTAGAGGAAGTGGGTGTCGAGCCCGCGATTGCGATGGAGCTTGGCTTCCGCGAATTCCGCGAGAGTGCGGCAATTTACAAGTACTACTGGTTCTCCGCGACTATTGACAAGCCGCCTTCAATCAAGGAGAGCAAGTTTGACAAGCTCGCTTACTTTTCGTGGCACGACATGACAATAATGCGCGAGGAACTCTCGCCAAACGCGCGCAACCTCCTCCAGGCATACGAGGACAACAAGCTGCCCCTCTAAGGCCAAAGACTGCCGCAACTAATTTATTCAATCAACGCCCCCATTAGAAGTTCGATGAAAAAACTCTTGCGGCGTGTCGCCGCGGCTGCCGTTTTACTTAGCGCTTCCGCGACGACGGGAAACGTCGGTCCGGCAATAGCCCGCTCGTCACAACCGTTTGCCTTCCACGCCTCGCCCGCAAGCAATATCGAAGTTTTGCGGCCGGCAAAGGGCCAGTCGCTAAAGGCGTTCGCCGCCTCCACCAAGGGCAAGTACAAGTGGGTTGTCAACGCGGGTTTCTTCAACCCAAAAAACCGCATGCCAATAGGATTTCTGCGGGACGATGGCCAACACATTGACTCAATCCACTTAACGTCAAGCCGAAGCGCCCTCGGAATCTTCGAGATTGGCGAGCAGCGGTTTGCGTCAATTGACCGCGTGCTGCACACCAAGTCCGGAAAAATTTATTACCGCATCACGAGCGGCTACGACTGGAAAAAAGCAATCGAGGCAGTGCAGGGAGGCCCGAGGCTCGTGCAGGATGGGAAAGTTGTCTTCGGCACGCAAGAGCACCGCGAAGGGTTCAAGCCCGACGTCTTGAAAGGCGCAAACCGCAGGACCGTCGTTGGGCTCGACGCGGACGGCAACGTCATGGTGCTCGTGTTCAATAAAGACATTGGCCTAAAGGACGCCGCAGAGGCAATGAAGCGGAAAAACGCCGTCCACGCCTTCAACCTCGACGGCGGCACTAGCACGACGCTTATTGAGGACGGAAAACTGCGGCTCTACTCCGGCCGCTACCCGCCAGTCTACCTCGCTGGCCGCAAGTAGGCAGAAGAGCGTTTAATAGCCAGCGCGGGCAACACTGACGCCCAAGCCAAAGCCCCACGCCCCCAACAATAAGTTCAGCGCTTCTTCTTGGCCTTCTCGGGCCGAGTCTTTCTTGCAGGACGGCAGGCGTGGCCTTCAACTGGTTTTGAAAACTCTTTTCCGCACTGCGGGCACTTCCAAAAGCCGATGCGCTTGATGAGTGAAGTGACGCTTGAGACGACGCGCTTGTGCTCTTCACTCATATTGCCGTGCTCCTCAAAAACTTCTTGAGTGGAGACCAATAGAATTCCTTCCAGCCGCTTGCGATGTCTTTAGCAAATTCTTCGGGAACGCCGGTTTGAACGAAAGTGAGCTTGGTGTTCTTGCCGGCGGCGGTTAATTGAAAAACAACTTTGGAGAAAACGCCGTCGGGCCAGTCGCTGGCGCGCCACGCTTGGACAATTTTCTTTGATTCAACCAGCTCGAGGTTCTTCCCTGTTGCCCAACCGTCAAAGGCAGTGAACTTGCCGCCCGGTATCCGGCTGATTACAGCCTTGCCTCCCGTAAACGCGGAGTGCTTGGCCGAATCCATCAAAGCGGCGTAAACTAGAACAGGTTTTGCGGGCAGAATGACCGACTGGCGGATTGACTTCATTTAACCAAAGCCAATAGGAAAACGAGGTTTTTTAAGCCCCCGAAAATTGGCTTTAAAGGGGGAAACCCCGTTTGGAGAGGTGGTTTGGGAAATGATTGAAATAGTCACTAATTGGATGGCAGTCGTTGCCGCGGCAGTTTCGGCAATGGTAATCGGCTACGTTTGGTACGGCCCGCTTTTCGGAAAGATGTGGATGAAACTAATGGGAGTCAAGGAAATGGGCGACAAGAACGGCATGATGAAGGGTATGGCGCTCGACTTTCTCGGCGCCCTCGTGATGTCCTACGGGTTCGTCTTCACCCTGTCGTTTGCCATTGCAGCCGGGTTTGTGGCTAAAGGCGATTTCGTCAGCGGCGCGATGGGCGGATTCTGGGTCTGGCTCACCTTCGTCGCAACGGTGATGCTCGGCATGGTCGCCTGGGAAAAGAAGCCCTGGAACCTGTACTTCATCAACGTCGGCTACCGCCTAGTGTCGATGGCAGTGATGGCAGGAATCATCACCGCGTGGATGTAAGCACTTCGCCCATTCTTCCGACGGGGGACCCGGCAAACCCCCCAACACTCTTTTTTATTACCCTCTTTTCCCTAACAACCTAGAGAGTGGGTCGTTATGCGGTTCTTCAAGTACGGCGAGAAAGGCAGTGAAATCCTGGCAATAGTGCTGCCTGGAAGCATCCAGCGAAGCTCAATGGTGAAGGAAGGCGACGAGTACGAGTTCATCGAATTGGCTCCGGGGGCTTTCTTCCTCGCAAGCAAGGCATATCTCTCCGACGTGACTAGAAAAGACCTCGTCGCCAAGCTTGGAGCCAAGGTATTTGAATCAAGCGTCAAGCCCGCCGGGCAAACGACCGCGGCGCCCGTTTCGCAAACAGCCGTCCCGGCTCCAGTGGCCAAGGTAGAGTCTCCAAAACAGTGGGCGGCAGTCGGGGTACCGCAGTCGGCTTCAAAGAACTACTTTGAGGGCGAACTTGAAAAGCAGGGCTTTTTGGTCGTGGAAAACGAGGCCGAGGCCAAGGAACTCAGTAAAGCGCTCGAGGCCCGCATCAAGACGGGCGACGTCAAGGGCGTGCGCGGGTTTGACAAAAAGTTTTACATCGTCAGCCGCGAGTTCTACGAGTCGAATGTCGCAAAAGTGATGAACTCGCCGCCCAAGTCGGAATTCACTGCCGCCGAAGTCACGGGCATCGTGAAAACTCCCGAACCCGGCGCCGCCGCACTATTGCAAGTGATGAAGGAAGAAGGCCAGTTGCTTGAGAAGCGCCGCGGCTACTACCAAATCATCAGGTAGTGATGAAAATTGGTTAGGAAGCAAGCTCTCTTTTCCAAGATGGCTACGTGGCCCGGCCGCCACGCTTCACTGATTAAGGAAATGGCGCGCATCCTGCCCTCAAGCGGCAGGCTCGAAATCGTGAACTACGGGCCTGGCGTGATGCACAAGGGCTTTGTTCCGCTGGTGCCAAAAGGGGAAAAAGCATCCAAGGGCCCGCTCGTGCGCAGCTGGGGCCGCGCAATCCGCCTAGTTGAAAGTACGGCCAGAAGACGCATGGAAACTCCCGAAGGCCTCGTGACTTTCGAGCCTTTTGAAATCGCCCAGGCGATGGGCGAGGAGAAAAAAGACTTCCGCCTGACCGTCATCGACAAGAAGAGCCATGTGCAAACTGTGATGGAAAACTCTCCGAGTTATCCTTTGCATCGCAAGAACATCCGCTTCATCAACGCCGGCATAGAAACATTGAGCACGCCCGCCCACGGCATTGTCGCACTTGCCGTGATTGGCTACGCAGACCGAAAGAAAGCGGTTGCGAACATGGCAAAAGCGCTCGAGACCGGAGGGGTTCTTGCAACCGACCACCTCACGGAGAAAGAAATGGCGGAGCACGGCCTGAAACTCCACAGGAAGTACGCCGACGGCGCACTCTACGTCAAGCAATAACCGGGGGGGGGGGGAATACCGGAATGCCGCTGTTTTTATTCCGTCCCGCGGTTCGCCCTATTACCCACTAAAGTGATGCCCCCCTATGCCGTCAGTCTTCGTACTGTCAAACGACCGCCAGTCAACAGACTCAGCCATGGCGTTTACCGGCGACGAGTTAATCGTGCTCGTCGTCATCGACAAGGGCGCCCTCGCGACGAGCTTCGATTCAAGAATGGACGCGATTGAACGAAAGGCAATGGCCCTTGAGCACAAGCTCGCATCTATCGGCAAAAAGTGCCGAGTCATAGTCGAGTGGGGCGACAAGAATGAAGTCGTCGCAAATACCCTCACCCGCGAGCGGGCGCAACTTTTGCCTAGCTGATTCGCTTTAGCCCGAAGCCATTATATTCCGCCTGCTGGAAGTCAATAGAATATGGCGGCCAAACACTTCCTGCGCAACAACGCCCAGTTGATTAAAGGACTCAGGCAAATTACTGCCGCCAGCGACAGGCCTCTAAGCATGGCAAGTTTGGCGGGCTCGATGCACAAAAAAAATCGCGCTCGGCCTTGGCCGCATGAATGTTCGCACCGAAAACCAAGCGATTTCACGAAGCGGCAACCGCGCAGACATTGTCGTCGCCCTAAGCACGCCGGTAGCCAACTTGTCTAAGCGGAGCCTGCACTTGAGTGCGGCCCGCTCTGCAATGGCAAACGGCGGGTGGCTTGTCACAAAACCACTCGCGCCAGAAGAACTCCTGGCTCACTCGCTAAAAGAACACGCCAACTACGGAAAAACAGCCATTTACGTGGTAGACGAAAAGACGCGATCGCGCCGGTAAACGCACCCTCCCCCCGCGCCGCCGATAATAAAAGCCTGCGCGACATAAGCACCTTCATGCTGCATCCGCGCCTCATTAAAGACGCAATCCACGACTCGATTGAGCTTAGCGACGTGGAGTTGGCCGTCATCGACTCACCTCTTTTCCAGCGCCTGCGGTTCGTGCGCCAGCTCTCGACCGCCTATTTAGTCTACCCGAGTGCGATGCACACGCGGTTTGAACACTCGCTTGGCGCGATGCACTTGACGGGCGTCCTTGCGCGGCGCTTGGGCTTTCCTGAAGGCAAAGTGCGGGCCCTGCGCCTCGCGGCGCTTTTGCACGACATTGGCCACGGGGCTTTTGCACACGTGAGTGACCCGCTCTTGCAGGAAAAGACGGGAAAAATGCACGAGACGCGCGGGCTTGACCTCGTGCGCCGAAGCGGGCTAAAGGAAATCGTCGAGGACGCGGGAGTCAGCCTCAAGGAATTAAGCCGGCTGATGGAAGGCAATGACGAGGGTGCCATTATCACTAGGGACCTGGGCACCGACAGGATCGACTATCTCTTGCGCGACGCGCACTTTACTGGAGTGGCGTACAGCACGATTGACGCAGACAGGCTCCTCCACACCATGGCTTATCGCAAGGGCGAGTTGTTTGTTGAAGAGCGGGGAATGTTGGCTGCCGAGAGCCTCCTGGTTTCAAGGCACTTCATGTTCAAGGCAGTCTACTACCACCCCACCGTACGCATATCTGGCGAGATGGTCGCCCAGGCGATGCGCGAGGCCCTAGCCGACGGGCGGATTGCGCTTAACGACATTGCCCAAGGCAGCGACGAGCGGCTGCTCTACACGCTTGAGGCGGCCGGAAGCGACTTGGCGCGCAGGCTGCTTGAACGGCGGCTCTTCAAGTCAGCCTACTCAGTCGACTTTCGCCGGGGCGCGGGTGCGCTTGCGACGGTCCGTTCAGCCGGCTTCAGGAAGCGCTTTGCCAAGCACATGGAAGAAAACGGGTTTATGCAAGACGATTATTTGGTGTCGTTGCCTGACAGGCGGGAATCGCACTTTAGCGCCAAAGTCTTGCTAAAGGACGGCAGGACGACTACCCTTGACCAAGCAAGCGGCCTGGTGCGCGCCCTTGAGGCCGAGGGGCCGGAAAGCCCGCTTATTGTCGCCTGCAAGCCCGGGCTAAGGGAAAAAGTTGCAAAAGCGTCGAAAGCGTTTTTCAGCCGCTTACGCTAGCGGGCGAAAATTTGGAGAAGAAGCTCGATGACGATTACGAAGACTGCAAATCCGACGACGAGCTTTGGGTCAAGCTGGATGTTGCTTGCGCTCACGTCATAAAATCGCATGAGCCCGGTGCTTCCCGCGGGTGCGGTAATGCGCTCGTCTGCCATAGTCTTTATTAAATCGGCAAACGCATTTAAAGCGTTGGTTGTAATGGCGGACGACATCAAGGGCGTGCTAAAAGAAATCCCCAACATCATAGTTTTAATCCTGCTAATCGCCGCGCTCTTATTTGTCGCAACCAAGTTCAAGTGGGTTCACTGCAGCCAAATCCCGCAGTGGTGCGATGTCTACTGCCGCATCACGGGCAACTCGCAGGTGGCAGTAATTTACGGCGCTCCCGACGACCCGGGCACCGGCGATGCTCTTCTCTTGCGACGCAGGATAACGGCCGAGCGGCTCTTTACTAACGTCGTGCCGTTTCGGTCAAGTGAATTGTCGGGGGGTATCCTCGATGACTACGAGATGGTGGCCCTAACCCAGTTCAAGCGCATCACTTTACGCGAGGCGATTGTATTGCGCGACTTTCTTAACAAGGGCGGGTCGCTCTTGTGGGAGGGCGACGCTGCAAGCGAGTACAGGTTTAGCGGGGAGGACGACACTTACGCGAGGCAGATGAATCTCACGAGCCCCGGCTTCTACGAGGCATTCAAGGACGCGGTCGTCAACAAGAGCAAGGGATTCGGCATTTTGGGCGACATTCTTGGCGCGCAATACAACAAGACCGTGCCCGCAAACCCGCAAATCATCCGCATCAAGGCGCTCTCCGAAAGCCACATGGTAGTGCAGGGAGTCAAGAACTTCAACCTCTCCCGCGCGCCCTACGCGATTGTCACCGCCGACCCGCGATACTCCACCCAAGTCGCGGTTTTCAGGACGCCGGACGACAAGAGCCACCCCATGTTCCTCGATAGAAAGTACGTGGGCCGGCTGTTTTACACTGCAGTGCCCCTCGAGTACATCGACAGCCGCACGCTTTTGACCAACGTAATGGACTACATGGTGACGTGCTGAGGGGAAAGAAAGAGTTTAAATACGGGAGAATGTTTTATAAACTGCAACCAGTAAAATCAGATACGCTGTTAAAACTCTTCAATGGTGATGAATTTATGAAGCGCGGTCAGGCTTATGTTCCTTCGGGCGGCAGCCACATGTTCGAGAGCGCCATCCCGCTCATCCTCATCGCCATTCTCGCAATCTTCATCGCAGGGCGCTTCGGCATCATCGACTTTAGCGGCGTCCCCGTGCTCAACAGCATCTTCCCCTCGCCGAAAATTGTAGTCGGCGTGGTCGGACGCGCTTCGCCCGAAATGGAGCAACTGCTCCAGAGCGAGGACTTTAGAGTCGCAGGAGTATACTACGCCGGCAACATTGACCAGCGCGTAGTCTACAACGGCGTGCTCAACAACTTCGACGTAGTCATAGCCCAAGGCGACCCCGTCTGCGACAGAACAGCTAGGAAGGTCATGGGAGACCGCGTGAAGGCTGGCGGCAAGCTCATGATAATCCAGGATGCCTGCACTCGCGTAAGCGATGACAGGGCAGCGTTTGGCTGGGACATTGGCATCGGCAGCCTTGGAGACGTAGTGCCAGTAATCATCGGCGGCGTTACCAAGGAACTCACGCCGTGGACTACTGAACCCCGCGCAGGCAAGTTCAAGATTATCGACGTCGAGCACCCGATATTTAATGGCGTGAAGAACTTCCAGTTCTTCTCAACCATTACCTTCATCACGGTGCCCAAGCCCAACGCGCGCATCCTCGCGTTCATCGACGCGAGCTCGATTGGCAGGCCGACCGGCGAGAGCTGGTTTGCCATCGTCGAGAGCCAGGGACTGCTTTCAGGCAAGGTCATTTACTTCAGCTTTGACCCCGCCACGGTTGCAGTCCAGGGCGGAACCGGCAGGAACATGTTCCTCAACACCCTGCTCTACCTGCGCGGCGCAAAGGGCTAAGTCCCACTCCGCTGGCCTTTTGGCCAGCTCTTTTATTTTTCAAAACCCCCCAGCGCCTAGCTTTTAATTCACTTCGAGGTTAGCATAGCGTGGCTCCCTACCTTGACTCGGCCTCTCACGAGGGCTGGCACGAACCAGAACAAGCGCCCCTGCAGTTTCCCTCAGGCGAGCCGCCAAAACCAGTTACCCTCAAGAGCATAGGCTACGGCATCCTCGCACTCGCAATCCTGGCGGCGCTCCTGGCAATGCAGGCGCCCGAAGAGCCCAATGAGAAAACAACTTCCGGCACGTCATCAAACCTGCTAAGCAAGCTCGGCTCGACAGTGACGCGCGTAGCCAACGCGATACTCGGCCTAGAGCCCAAAAAACTCGCTGCAACAGTAAACGACACGAAGAACGCGATTTCAACTACGCCTGCTCCAACACCGGTAGCGACGAGCCCAACGCCTTCCCCCACGCCCGACCCCTGCGCTTGTCCTGGCATTTACACGCCGGTCTGCGGCTCTGACGGCAGGACTTACTTCAATGTTTGTGTTGCAACCTGCGAGGGGGTCTCAATTGCGCCTGCAGAGAACTGCGTGAACTCGAATCTTCCCATAGTCACGCCCCGGCCAATGCCCTCGCCAGGCTCGCAAGGCAGTCCCACACCAACACCCTGTCCATCCTGCAGCCCAACTCCCACTCCAACGCCGACGCCTTCGCCCACGCCAACACCCTGCCCATCCTGCAGCCCAACTCCCACTCCAACGCCTACCCCGTCACCGACTCCCACGCCTACTCCGTTTCCAGCGGACTTTTTCGTTGCGCCAACCGCTTGCAGCGACTCCAACCCGGGAACGCAAGCGCAGCCGTTCTGCACTATACAGAAGGCGCAAGCCGAAATCCGCAGCCTGATTGCGGGCGGCATGGCCAAGGACGCGATAGTGGCGCTGAGGGAAGGCGTTTATCGCATCAACTCGACCATTAACTTTGGCGCAAGCGATTCTGGCAAAAACGGCTTCAAGGTCAAGTACGTCGCGTACCCCGAGGAAACGCCGGTCCTTCGCGCCAGCCGCGACATCACGGGCTTCGCTCCAACAGGCCAACAAGGCGTTTTTTCGACCAACCTGCAAAGCGCGGGCTTATTCGACAACGGTTCGCTCGTGTTGTTCTACAACGGTCAGCTCCAGCAGCCGGCGCGGTACCCAAATTACCGGGCCCCGGACTTTGGCGCGATAGACCCGTGGGCCGGAAACTTCCTGTACGCGACCGCGCCGAGCTTGACTGCGGACCTCAAGATTTACTACGACACCACGAAGCTTGACGCCAGCGGCTGGACGACCGCCCCCGGGAGCCAGGTGGTGATTTTTACCGGCCCCAACTACGTCAACAGCTTTGGTGGAGTGGCAAGCATCAGCCAAAGCACTGGGACAATCAACATAGCGCGCATAAACAACCAAAACCAGTGGAGCTGGGACTCTGCGTGGCCCTATGACATCAGGGTCGGCAACAGGTTCTACATCCAAAACGTTCGCGAGGCGCTTGACGCACCCGGCGAGTGGTACTACAACCCGCAGACGAAAGACCTCTTCTTCTATCCGCCCGCGCCAATGGGCCAAAACGACCGCGTTTCGCTCCCGGCGGCCTACGACATCATTCGCGTCGAAGGCGGCCAAAACATGGAGTTTAGCGGCCTCACCCTCGAGGAAGCGTCGGGAACAGGCTTTCTTTTGCACAACAGCAACAACATCGTGATTGCCAACAATGAAATCCGCAGCATAGTGATGAACGACAACAAGCACCCGGGAACATGGGGACGCGTCTGGCCGTACGTCTCCTCGCGCGGCATTTACGCGTACGCCGAGGCGGCATCCGACCCGCAGTTCGAAAACATCGTGATAGAGAACAACTCAATCCACGACATCGGCGGCGAGGGAATAAGCCTGGGGTCGGCCTCCACAACCCAGGCAAACCAAGACAGGTCAAACGAAGACTACCACTTCAAGAACCTGGTTCCGCACAACCACCGCATAACATACAACAAAGTCTATGACACGGGCAAGGTCGCCGCCGGGACTACCGCAATCAAGTTCCGAGGCGTTGGCATTACGGTATCGCACAACGAGGTCCACGACGTGCCCCGCATAGGCATCGGGTTCCAGGGAAACGATGACATAATCGAGTACAACCTGGTCTACAACGTGAACCGGCAGACGGAAGATTCCGGCGGCATCACGCACGGCTCGCGCGGCTGGACTTACCGCAACAACACCATCCGCAACAACTTCGTGCACGACACCGGCGGCTACGCGTTCAACAACAGCGGCAGCGGCCTCTACGAGTTCAACAAGTTCAGTTGGGGAATTTACCCCGACGACTTTTCAAGCCAGTTTGAAATCCACGACAACGTTGTTGCCCGAGCTTCCAAGGGCATGGTGCAAATTCATTCGGGACGCGACAACTACATCCACGACAACATCGGCATTGAAGGCGCCTACAGCGGGCTCTACGCGCAAGGCGAGTGGGGAAAGGCAGCCGACAACGCCTCCTTCCAAAACATGTGGAACGAGGTGCAGAACCTTGCCGGCTGGGGCTTCGACACGGCAAAATACTATAGCAAGTACCCGCTGCTTGCCAACATACCCAATCCCGCAACCATGGCCGAGAACACGGTGTTCGACAACAACAAGTATGATCGCAACATCATCTACTACCCGGGGCACGCGAGTGCTCCCGCTTACTGGGTGCGCCACATCATAGGCACTCCAAACACGGCATTCACCAAGAACCTACTTTGGAACGGCGGCGGCTCGATTTTCGTGCAGGAACCCGAAGCGGTATCCCACGGCGGCAGCTACACTTGGACCAATGGCGCCTACGTAGCCTTCTACAACTGGACGTACTGGAAGCAAATGGGCTACGACGCAGACTCACTAATCGCCGACCCGCTCTTCACCAACCCGGCTGCAGACGACTACACTCTCCAGCCGTCGTCGCCCGCCTGGGCACTCGGCATGCACAACGTCATCGTGCCACGGTAAGTGTGAGAAAGCTTCACTGCAATCAGCTTTTATTTGCTAACGCAATTAGGGGATGGCAATGGCTCCCTATCACCTAGACGCCGACCAGCACGAGGGCTGGCACCAAGAAAGGCAGCCCGCGCCCCAGCTTCCTGAAGACCATGCGCCAGAGCCTTTCTCGCTCAAGCGGCTTGCGCTATCGGTGCTCGCAATAGCGATTGTCTCCGCCATGCTGATGGTGCAAGTGCCTTCCGACGCAGCCGAAGGTGCCACGCACTCAACCACCCTAGGCTCAAAGCTCGTCACCGCAGTCGGCGTCGTGGCGGATGCCATTCGCTCGTTTGCACCGAAGAACCTGTATGAAAAAGGCGGCGCAGAAGGCAACCTGCAGGGGACCGCCAATGCCTCGAATCAAACCGACCCCACGCCCATTCCGACCCCCGATTTTGGCGCGTGCGGCTGTGAGCGCGCGTACAAGCCAGTCTGCGGCCGCGACGGCATCACCTACAACAACACGTGCTTTGCCACGTGCGCGGGCGTCATCATCGCTGCTGCTGACGACTGCGTTACTGCAAAAACGGCTACTCCGAGGCCCGTCGTCGCGCCCTACGGCACGCCGGTGCCGAGCTGAGTTGTGGAAAAATGATTGTCGGAGTGGACGCGGGGCTGACAACGGCAATCGCGTTCGTGTCACTTGACGGCAAGCCCGTTTCCGCCAAAAGCGGCAAGCACTGGGGTTTTGAGGAGGCGATGCTTGCAGTTGCGCAAGGCGCCCCATCAGTTGAGATAGTGGCCTGCGATACCAATCCTTCGAGCCACTTTGCCAAGCAGCTGGCCTCGGCTTTTGGCGCTCGGGCTTACGTGCCCCGCCATTCGCTTCCGGTGATTGATAAGGAGCGCATTGCGCAAAAAAGCGGGCTAAAGCTCAAGAACAAGCACGAGCGGGACGCCCTTGCCGCCGCTGTTTGCGCCTGGCGGCATTACCAGAACAAGCTAAGGCAAGCCGGAACCAAGGCAGTCAAGGCTGGAAAGGCTGCTGGTGAAGTGCAAAAGCGCGTGCTTGCGGGAGAGAAGATGGCGTACTTGGTACGAAAGTGAGTCATGCGTTTAAATAACTTGGGCAGAATAATCTGCTTTATGGAACCGACTAAGACTACCGCTCCAAGCGGCGATGCAAAACAATCCGCCAAGCCGGCACGGGCACCGTTTGAGGGAAACGTCATTTTTGTGGGAAAAAAGGAACCCATGAACTATGTACTGGCGCTAGTTGGCAGGTTTAACGCGGGGGCGGCGAGCGTGGAGCTAAAAGCCCGCGGCCGAACAATATCGAAAGCCGTTGACATTACACAAATCCTAAAGAACCGCTTTTTGTCCGACGTGCGCATTGCCGACGTCAAGCTATCGACAGAGGAAGTCGAGAACGAGGACGGCACGAAAAGCCGCGTAAGCAGCATGAGCGTAACGCTCTCCAGGTAAACTCCTTAAATCCCGTCCCTGCGTAACGGTTTGCGTGAACGAACAGTCACTCGAGGCACAGTCAGAAGAAAAGAAGGGGATGGAGGGATTCGGCCTCGTCACCCTCCTGCTCGCCATCGGCATGCTGCTGCTCTACTTTAGCGCGGGGGGCGGCGACTCCAAGCAATTTCTCGAAAAAGCATCAAACTCCATCCAAAACCTGACTCAAACAATCAGGGAAACGGGAAACGAGCCAACTCCGCAACCAACCCCGGCGGAGATTGGCTCAACGGCAACTCCGACGCCAGAGGCCGAAGGCGAGTTTGCGCAATGCGGGTGCCCCAAAACCTATTCACCCGTATGCGGTTCCGACGGCAACACCTACTACAATGGCTGCATGGCAAGATGTCGCGGAAAAGAAATCGCGAACGCCGAAAACTGCGTAAAACCGTGGATAACGCCAGTACCAACGCCCAACCCAAGCTCGACGCCTACACCAACTCCGCTGCCAAGCACGACCCCCACGCCCAACCCCTCGCCAACAATTAGCCCCACGCCAAGCCCAACTCCCACCCCGACGCCAAGCCCAACGCCCTCACCGACTCCCACGCCAACCGCGAGCCCAACGCCACAAGCGGACTTCACTTTCGGCTGGTACACGATGGTCGAAACCGGATCCTTTGCCAACCTCAGTGCAATAGCCAGTGCCGGCGGATCGAACACGGTAATTGCCTACTCGTGGCCAGCCGAATGCGGCGGCTGGGGACCCACGGTGAACCACTCTTGCTGGAGAAACTACCTTGATGCCGCACAAGCCCGCGGAATCAAAGTATGGGCTGAAGTTCCAAGAAACCTGGTCAATGCCCAAAACTTCACGGGATTGAGGCAATTTGCCCAAGGCCTCAGGGGCCACCCGGCACTCGCGGCGTACTACCTTTCCGACGAGCCCGACCAGGCGTTCTGGCAAAACGACCCTAGGTTCAGCCCACAAAACATGACACTCGCATACCAAGTGCTAAAACAAGAAGACCCCCAAACGCTAGTAACCCACGTGGTTGTGCAAGTGGGCTTTGGCGTTTACCCGCAACTCGACTGCAGCGCGTACGGCGACCCAAGCAAGCACCACCTAGGGTGCCACAAGCCCTACGGACAAAACACGGCCATCTACAACGCTAGCACTTGCGGGGAACGCGATTTGTGCAACCTCGCCTACTACGAACCGTCCGCCGACATCCTCTCTACCGACTACTACCCGTTCGAGTATGGACTCGAAGGCCAAACCATCAAGAACGTGACAGTCTACCCCTACTGGCCCTTCGACCGCACCAAAAAATGGAGCGAATACGCCAAAGCCCGGGGCAAAAACTACGTAGCGATAGTGCAAGGAACCTACTGGCTCGACCGGCTTATTTCGATGACGCCCGAACAACTGGAATTGCATCCCACAAAACAAGAATACCGCTTCTACTCAATAGGCAACATGCTGGAGGGGGCAACCGGCATCATCGCATTCGTTGCCTACCGCTCTTCCCAAAATGTTAGGAACAACATCATCGCACCCGCCTACAGCGACATACAATCGTACAAAAAACTATTTTATGACGGCATCGCGGCGTCATGTGTTCCGGCCCAGGAATGCGCGGAAGTAATAGCAAAAACCACTCAAGACGGAACCGACGGAACACTTATTGGTGCGCTTAACGCCAATTTCACAACTCAGCGAACCATCACGCTTGCCCTGCCCGCCCCGGTCACCTCGGTCAAGCTCTTTGAAAACGGCGTCCTGCAAGACTACCCCGGCCTAATCAGCATAAACGGAAACGCCATTACAATCCGGTTAGAACCCCAGCAAGCAGTACTGCTAAAAGCAAGCTGAAAAGAAAAACGCGAATAACTCGTTTCATCACCAAACAATTATCAGCACTAGGAAGATGCACTAAACGCGCAGACCGTACCCTATTCCCCCCCCCCCCGACCGAATCGGCCAACACGTACTCAGCGCCAACCGAACTCGCACTCGATGTGCCCGACAAGACACTCGCACTCAGGTTGACACCCGGTTAGCGAATTAAAAGCGCAACTCGCGTTACGATAGCGTGGACGAACAGGCACTCGAGGCACAGGCTGATGAGAAGAAGGGAATGGAGGGATTCGGCCTCGTCACCCTCCTACTCGCCATCGGAATGCTCATGCTCTACTTCAGCGCGGGGGGCGGCGACTCCAAGCAAATGCTCCAAAACGCATCAAACACCGTCCAAGACATAACCCAAACAATCAAAGAAACGAGCAACGAGCCGACGCCGGAGCCAAGCGAACCCACGCCAGAACCATCTACTGAAACGCCCACGCCGCCTCCTGGGGAAGAGCAAAACGAGTTTACACAATGCGGATGCCCCGAACTCTATTCTCCAGTGTGCGGAGAGGATGAAATAACATACTACAACGCGTGCATGGCACGCTGCCGCGGGCGAAGCATAGTCGACGGCCAATACTGCGACCCGAACAACTGGCCAACTCCCCGGCCAACACCGACGCCAACCGTAACGCCCAAACCAAGCCCCACGCCAACCCCTTGCCCAAGCTGCGCAACGCCGACCCCTACACCCACGCCAAGCCCAACTCCCAGCCCTGGCCCCACTCCAATGCCAACCCCGCCACTCGATTATTCGGGCTACTGGAGTTTCGACAACTACAGCTCCACAACGGTCTTTGATGCGTCACCAAACCACTTTGACGCAGCCTATACCGCAGGCGACTCGAGCCAAAACAGCGTCAACGGTGCTTTTGGAAAATCACTCAAGACCACCCAAACGAACTACGCCCGCGCGGCAGGAGACGCCCTCACCGACGGCCCGTTCACCGTAACCAGCTGGTTCAAGCACGACGCCGAACTCGTCTCCGACCAACCAACTCCCTGGGTAGGCGGCTTGGGCAAGGCCTACCGCATGCGCTTGGGCTGGATGGGCGGCGGCACGGACTTTTACCAAGGTGGCTGGATGTGCAAAATCAATTCCGGCAACGCGCCAAGCGTCTATCAAGTTTATCCAGTCAAGGCAGGCGTTTGGTACAATGTCGCATGCACTTGGGACGGCAGCTCGATTAAACTCTATGTCAACGGCTCGCTAGTGCGAAGCGACAGCTACGCTAGCCAAAGCTATGTTGGCAGCGAACAGTTTGACTTTGGACGCTCAAGCGACACTTACTGGGTCGGCAGCATTGACGAAGTGAGAGTGTATCGGCGAGCACTTTCCGAAAGCGAACTCTTGACAATGTCGCCCGACTGGGCCAAGAAGCGCCAGACTGAAACACCCAAATCCACCTACTCCTTCACTGACTCGATTGGAGTAAACATGCACGACTGGCCTAACTATGAGTCGGCAATCGCCCCCCGCGTGCGCGAACTGGGCGTCAAGCACCTGCGCGACAACCTGTGGTTCATCAACAAGAGCGCCTGGACCCAAACTAAGATGCGCCAACACATTGGGGACGGCGTAAAATACGCCTTGATTCCCGACCAATTCATGCTCAACGCCACCGACGTCGTGCCCTATCTCAAGTTCCTCTACGGCAACCTCTCAGGGCAGTACGGTAATTCATTCATCGACGTAGTCGAAGGGCCAAACGAGCCCGACAACTTCTACGACAACGTTCCGAACATCCTGCAAAAAACATTCGACTACCACACTTCGATGTACGCCGCTATCAAGGCCGACTCACAAACGCAGGCAATCAAAGTCGCCGCGCCGTCACTCACACTAAGCCACGACCGAAGCGCCTTCGACGACTACAACTACGCACCCATTGCCGACTACGCAAACGGACATTTCTACCAGGAACCCCTAAATCCCGGCTACCCACTCATCGACAAGAGCGAATACTACGTCAAGGGCGAAGCGCCCGGCCTACCCGTGCTTGTGACAGAAGCAGGCTACACTACCTACTCCGGCGGCTTTAGCGAAACATTACAGTCGAAATACCTCGTGCGCACGCTCCTCGAATACTTCAACCGCGGCTACCCCCGCACCTACCTCTACGACTTTGCAAACGACGGCCCATCAGGCGACGACCAGTACCACTCGCGCTTCGGGCTAGTAACCTGGGACGCGGTGCCAAAACCCTCATTCTACGCAATCAAGAACCTCATCACCATCCTCTCCGACACTAGCACGCCAATAACGCCACACGCTCTTGACTATGAACTCGAGACAACTAGTGCCGACCTTCATCACCTGCTCTTGCAGAAGACAAACGGCGACTGGTACCTCGTGTTGTGGCTCGAACGCAAGAGCACCGACACCGACGTCACTGCACAAGTGACAATCCGCACCTACACTCCGGTGACGCAAGCGCAGTTATTCGAGCCCCACGTCTCGGCAAGCGCAACGCAAACTTTCGCCAACCCCGCAGTAATTACGCTAAACGTGCCGGACAAGGCAGTGATTGTCAAGCTCACTCCCGCTTAACTGCGCTAGAGATAAACCTCGTCATGCTCATTGCGCTCGAACTAGTGATGAAGGGCTAGTTGTAGAAAGCGCACCTAAAAGAAATTAGACGCGAAGGCCCGTTTCACGCATTGCCTTTCGCAACTCCTCGATTCCCTGCTTGTTGGAGTCGAAATTAATCCCGCAAATGCCGAGCTTGCGCGCGGTTGCAATGTTCTCTGGAGTGTCGTCAACGAACACCACGCGGCTTGGCGAAATGCCGAAGCGGCGCAGCATGTGGACGAATATAGCGTCGTCCGGCTTTTTCGCACCAACTTGGCTGGAGAAAATCACTTCGTCAAAGAGGCTGTCAAACCCGAACCGGCTCTCCATTCCCTGGCGGAAAAGCTCGTTGTTGTTGCTTAGAATGACGATGACGTAATTCTCGCGCAATTCCTTAAGCAGCTTGCGCATTCCTGGCGTCTCTTTCAGCCGCTGCAAGTCGGGCGTTCCTGTGACAAGCACGCCGCCGAAGTCAAAGCCGACCACGCGGCGGTTGACGTAGAGGCGGTAGGCAAAATGCAAGTAATAGGCAACGGCATAGCAAACGGCTGCGAGCACCGGCAACAACAAGCCCTCAAACAAGTCAGGCCAAGCGTAGAAGCCTCCCGCAAAAAGCACGACCGCCCAAAACAACTGCCCCCGGCGAAAGCCGAAGAGACGCATCAAACCCATAGCACAATTTGCCCGCAACTGGTTTTAAAGCGTGGTGACGGGGCGCGCCTGCACTATGTAGAAGACACCTGACTCGAGGGCCCACTCAAGGTCTTGGGGCGAACCGTAGTGCACCTCGATGCGGTTGCACAGCCGCGAAAGCTCAAGTACCTTGAGGCCGGAGAGCTTCTGCTTGGCGCGCTTGTCTGCAGGCACTGGCAGGTGTTGCGTGCCGCCAGTAGGCCCGCGGACAATCATTTCCTCCTGTTCATTCACCTGCACGTCGAGAAGCATTTCCTCAGCCTTGTCGACAACGTACTTGTCTGGAGTAATCAGCCCGCCCACTATTGCCTCGCCAAGACCGAAGCCCGCCTCGATTACCATCTGGTTGCGGTCGCGAGTGACGGGATTGACGGTGAAGGCAACGCCGCTCACCTCGCTCTCGACCATCTTTTGCACGACAACACCCACGCCCACTTGCGCCTTCTCCAGGCCCTGCTCAAAGCGGTAGAAAATCGCGCGGGGAGTGAAGAGCGATGCCCAGCACTTTCGCACGGTTGGCAAAAGCGTCTCGCCAGTCGTATTGAGGTAGCTTTCTAACTCTCCGGCCCAACTCGCTGCCGAAGCATCCTCGGCGGTTGCACTCGAGCGTACTGCGACAAAACGCGCGCCGAGAGTATTGAATTGCGCAGTTATGGCACTGGCCATGTCTTGAGGAATATCTGCCGACTCAATCAACGAACGGATATTCTTGCTTGCCGCGTCAACGCTCGACGTGTTGTGCTGGTCCACTTTAGCCAATTCAATGGCAATCTTTCCCCCAAGCCCGTTAACGCGGATGAATTCATCAAATGAAGCAACAGAAACGACAAAACCTGGCGGGACAGGAATGCCGGCCGCAGTCATTTCACCAAGCTGCGCACCCTTGCCCCCAGCAATTGCAACGCTGGCCTTCGAAAGAGAAGCAAAAGGCAAGACAAACTTTTCCATAAACCTAACCCCAAACTCTATCGTAATTGTGGCCTGCTGCGACAACGGGCTTTTCCTCCCGCGGCACGCCCTGCCACACCTGCATGAGAAATATGATGACGAGCAGCGTGAAGATGATGTCGCTCTCGCTCATGTTTCTCTACCCCTCTAGCTTCCTTACGATACCCTTGACCGCGTCAACCTCGACCAAGTCACCGTCCTTGAGCACTTTCGTCGCAATTTTCGTGCCAATGACGCAAGGCACGCCAAGCTCGCGGCTCACTATCGCCGCGTGCGAAGTGACTCCACCCTGCTCGGTGACGATTGCGCCTGCCTTCTTCATCGCAGGAACGACGTCAGGATTCGTTGCAATTGCGACTAGGATGTCTCCCTGCTGCATCTTCGGCAGGTCGGCTGGTGACAAGACGATTTTCACTCTGCCGGTTGCCTTCCCTAGGCAGGCGCACTGGCCGTGAAGCTCGCTGATGTTACCGTCAACCTGGACAACTGCGGTTGAGGCAAGAAGCGCCGCGTCGTCGCCAGTGACTAGCATGTCACGGCCTTTCTCCGAGTAGAGGACAAACTCGCTGCGCGAGCTTAGTTTCTCCAAGTCGAAGCTGCCTGTAAGCAGCGCCTCGTACTCTTTCGGCAGCATCGTTCGGGCTTGGTCTAGCGTGATGCCCTTGCGCTTGGCGATTTCCTTGAAAACCGCACGCAGGCGGTAGACTGCACGCAATTGCCGGTAGCGGCGGTAGAGTTTCGTGAGCATGAACTGGCCGAAAACGTGGAAGAGCCGCTTGAACTTGCCGTCCATTCCAATTTTTGCCTCGAGGTCTGCCTTCTCAAGCGCCTTGACTTTCAGGTCGTTCTCGATGCCCTCAAGCTCCTCAGAGGGCGACTTGCCGGACTTGAGGTAGTCGGAGAGCTCGCCAATGTAGTGCCTAACTGGTGCCTTTTCGCCTACCCAGAGGGCCGAGATTGGCGAATACTCGCCGTAGTAGGCAAGCAACATGTCCCCGGCCTTGCCGCGCATCTCCGCCTCGATCACGTCGGCCGGCTGGTGAAGGAACAACTGCTTGTGGAAAGCGTTGTTCTCGATCTCAATTGCAATTGAGAGGAACCGCTCGTGCTGTTCCGCTTCCTCGCTGCGGTCGGAGGGGGTGGTCAATGCAACGAAAAGCGTGTTGACCTCGTCCTCGCCATTTGCTTTTGTGCGCAGGTAGCGCTTGAGAAGTTCAGTAAACTCAGGGTAGAACATGTCGGTCGCGTTTGGCAGCCAGCCCCACTCGTAGAGCGAGGAATGCACTTCCAAGTGGTCCTTGAGAAGGAGCCACAGCTGGGCGTCGGAGAGCGGCTTGAGGTCGGCAGGAATTTTCTTGCCGCTTGCCTCAAGGGCATCCGAGTGCCGCACGATCTCGGAGTTTATTTTCTCGCCGTAGCCGGGGTCGGCGTCCATCTTGTTGACTAAGTTTAGCGTGAAGTCAAGGCAGCTTTGCTTGCCGTAGTAGAAGCTCATGTCACGGCCCTTGAAGTGGCCGAGGATTTTGCTGTAGTTTCTCCCGCAGCTGTCCTCCATGTTGTTGACAAAAGCGCGGAGCCAGATTTGGCAGAAGAAAAAGTCAATGTTGGGAATGTCTTCAGCAACCATCCACTCGTCGCCGTCAGCCAAGCACTTGAGCCCGTTCTCTTTCGAGAGTTGTTCGATTCGTTCCATGGTAGTGTGTATGGCCGGAACTTTCGAAGTAGGTTTAGCCAGCGCACGCTGGTAGGTATAAAAAGCGGGGGTAATCAGCGGACGTTTTGCAGCAAATCGGCAAGGAAGGGCATGAACTTGGCTTGGGCTTTTCGCAAGTGCTCGCTCGCCGTCGCCACGCTGATGCCGAGTGATGCGGCAATCTCGTCTACTGAAATTCTTTTGGGAGTGTCGAAGTAGCCTTTGCGGACTGCGTATGAAATGACTTCCATCTGCTTTGGCGAAAGAGCTGCTGCGACTGACTTGAACGCAAGCATTTCTTGGAGGCCGAGGTAGGCCGTCGGCTTTGCCTTGCGCGGGTCAAGCACCCTCTTTCTAAGCAGCTTGACCTCGAAATTGTCCTTTAGAAGCGAATAGAGCTCTCGCAACTGCTTCTCGTCCTGCACGTAAATCGCCGACGAGTCAACGCCGCCTTTCGTAAGCGAGGGCTCAAGTGGCACCGCGCCAGTCTTGCCGATGGTTTCAATCAAGAGAGACTCCGGCTTGCTTCGAAGATAGACGAGTGCGCGGTCTCCGTGGCGCTCGACGAGGCGGATGTCTTTGACGTGCTTGTGCGCCTTGAGCGCGTTAATCAACTTCGAAACGTCTTCTTCCGCCTCGACCTCGTAGAGGCCCGAAGCGATGCCGTTTCCGTAGGCAAGCGGCGAAATCAAGCTCACGCGAGCGCCGTGAACGCGATTCACGCAGTCGATGCAAAAGCAAGTGTGAACCCACTGGAGCTCGACGAGCATGGGCCGCTCGTGCTTGACCGGCTCGATTTTCAAAACCTTGGACATAGAAAACTAGTGGGAAAGGCGGAATAAAAAACGCGCTTTTGGTGCAGCTTTTGAGGAGCGAGAAGCGAGCCGCCCAACGGAGGGCGGGAGCCTCGCAGCGACGAAAAAAGGTGCAGTGGGCCCAGCCGGAATCGGACCGGCGATCTTTCGCACGTCAAGCGAACGTCCTTGGCCAACAGTATACCAAAGTATGCTGTCGTTTACCATTCGACTATGGGCCCAAATGGATGATACTATAATGTTGCGAATGGTTTTTATTTCGCTAATATTGACATCCGACCTGACTCTACCCAAGCCTCGTAGCGTGAAATGTTGCGCGGATTGCTGCTTCCAACGAAGGAAAACCAGTTTTTGGTGTTCGCAATGCCGTTGACGCCGACAATGTGACCTGATTCGTAGGCCGAAAAACCCGCTTCGCGCAAGATTGCCTTAATTTGGAGTCGAAGAGGCTCGCTGGAACTGCTGATTATCGCAAACGGCCGACGATAGCCCTCTGACTTTCTAGCGGCAAAGCACCCATCAGTGTCAAAAATTCCCCTAACGACACGCAGCTTCTTTACAAGCTGCAGAGCTACAATCCAGTCAGGCAGACGGATTTGGCCCTTCTTGCCTATTGGAAAGCCTACTTTCACGAGAATCAAGGCGAATTCCTTGTTGTTTATGACAAGGTCAACGGTATTGACGTTCTTGACATTAGTAGGTTTGCGCAAGTGAAGGTACGAATTGACGCCCAACTCAGTCAACAAAGGCTGCAAATAATTTTTAAAATATTGAAGGTCAGTCGTTGCGTTTCCGGTGATGAAGATGCGGTAGGCAACTAAACCGCCCGCGTCCTTTCTCTTAAAACGAACTAAGCAGCCGTCGCCAACAAGAGCGCCAAATAGCTCTAGAAAAGAATGAGACTCAAGGTCAAAAAGCGGCTTCATGCTAGAATTAGGACTTCAGCAAAGCAATTGCTTCCGGGAGGGTGGCTTGCCGGGCTTACTTAAGCTCTTTTCTGATGAGGCTCGCGGTGGCGAAGAGGTCTTTTTCGGCCGGTTCGGTGCGCAAACCCATTTCCTTGACGGCCACCTGCGTGAAAACGTCGTCGCCGTCGCGGCGGGGAAGCAAGTGCACGTGAACGTGCCTCTTGACGTACTTGCCTTCGGGCAGGTAAGGGCGGAAGTGCTGGCGCATGTCGACCCCGTCGCCCAAGCCCGCGGCGAGTATCGCCTTCTCGACGCGCGCGACGACTTTAAAGAGGTCAAGTAGCTCGGCGTCGGGAACTTCCATAAGCGACTCGTGGTGCGTCCTCGTCGTTACGAGGCAGTGGCCCTCTGCAATGGGATGCTTGTCCATAAACGCGATCGAGTGGGCAGTTTGCGCAATCACGCCCTCGTGAGGGTTGTCGCGGATGTGGCAGAAGTCGCAGTTGTGCATCAAACAATTTGAGCACACAGGCAGATATAAATTAGAAATGTGCACTAGAAAGAACCGATGCACCCTCTTTACGAGAAGCTCGTTGAAAAACTAAGGCAGTTTCCTGCAAAAGTAAGCAGTTTCAGTACGCCCAATCACCATTCGCTCGAAGTGGTATTTCACGTGGGGGACATGCGCGAAGAAGAAACATACGCTGCTGAGAGCAGTATTAGGGACGCTTTTGAGTTTGCCCACGGAATCATGAGCAAGGGACATCTTGAAGTGCAGGTCCGCCCATCAAAAGGGCTCTTTGAGCTAAGTGCCATCGGGCACAGCAACAAGGGAGTTGAACTCGTTAGGTTCCTGCACGATAGGCTGAAGGAAAGATAAGGTGGACTGGACGGGAATCGAACCCGCAACCTCATGCATGCCATGCATGCGATCTACCGTTGATCTACCAGCCCGGCAAATAGGGTATGTGTGAAAAAGCCTTTAAAGCGGCAGGCTTTAGGCGGGTGACACGAAGACAACCGTGTCGCCGCGCAGGAGAACGGTGCCGAGCTTTCGCTTCAACTCGCCGTTTTTCAGCTCCTCGCCGTTGTCGATGACGAGGTTCATGTGGACGTCGAAGCTGGCGAGCGTGCCGCGGATTTCGACGTCGCCCTTAAGCTTTACTAGAACGTTATTGTTTAGTGCCGCGTTCAAAACATCGAACGGCCTTTTTTCAGCCAAAAAAACCACCTACCCTAAATATTCTCAGACGCGAAAGATTCGCGTTATCTGCTCTACTAATTCTGCCAGCCAGTCCTTTTTAACCTTGCTTTCGTCGACCGGCTCGCCAGTTAGCTCTCCCGCAAGCACGCGCATCCTCTGGGAAAAAGTAGTATTCGGGAATTTGAGGAAAACCGGTTCCTGCGTGGCGCTGGCCCGGCGAACGTTGGCGTCAATTGGCGACTGCGCCAAAAGCTTGGCCTCAAGCACCGTGCCCATGTCCTTGGCGCTTACTTCAGCCGCGTCGGCGTAGTACATGTTGTAGACAAAACCAGCCACGCGCACGCCGTTCTTCTCGGCAAACGAGCGGACTTTAAGCGCGTCAGCCAATGACGAGGGCTCGGGCGTGACGACGACAAGCAGTTCTTTTGCGGCCTTGATGCCGGCTTGCGCGTCAGGCGCCAGGCCTGATGGGCAGTCGATGATGACGAAATCAAAACTCTTCAGTTCCCCAACCGCGGCGCGCAGGCGGCCGTAATCAATTCGCCTGATGCGCTCGGTGCTAAGCCCGGCAGGCACGTAGTTTAAGCCCGCGGGCCCGTCGTAGACGGCGTCGCGCATGGACGCCTCGCCAGTAAGCACGTTGTGGAGGCTGATTGGCGCGCGGTCAACGCCAAGGAGGATGCCGAGGTTCGCCATGCCAACGTCTGCGTCGACAACGCAGACTTTAAGGCCCTTCTCGGCAAGCGCAAGCCCGAGATTTAGCGAGACGCTGGTCTTGCCTACGCCGCCCTTGCCGCTTGCAACCGCTATTGAACGCATTTTTCATTCACCGTCGTCGCCGGCGAGGCGCTCAAGCAAGTCGTCCACGGCAGGCAGGCCGTCATCGCCGGCCGAAGGCTGCGCTACTGCGCCGGAGACCTTGTATTTCTTTAGAAGCTCGTCGCGCGTTGGCGATAGGGATTGGAACTTGAATTCCTCCTCGAAGAGCGGGTCGAACTCGATTTTGCGCGGCCTTAACTCCGCCGCGGAGGGAATGTATATTGCCGCCTCGTTAAAGGCAATCGCCAGCTGCACCTGCTCGTTGGTCAGCTCGACGACGTCGATGACGCCCTTAATCGCCGTCGAGGCATTGAGTACGCGCTTGAACGCGTCGCCGCCGACGGCCATCTTGCGAAAAGCGTAGTACTCGTAGAAGCTCGCGACGGGCTTTCCGTCGTCAAAAACTTGCGTGCCTTCTTCGATGCCGTACTTTCCTTGCGTTGCGATTGCCGCGTAGCCTGAAAACTTGCGGTCTGAAAGCTCGCGGAGGAGAGCGAAAAAGTCTATAACGGCGACGTCAAGCCCCGTCTTTAGGGCATTGCCTGAGGGCAGGTTCATCGAGTAGACTAATTCAACGGATGGTTAAAAACCTAAGCACTTCCGCGTCAACCGCGCAAGTGGGGGTGGAGAATCTCTGCAACTCGCATTGAAGCCTGTATTCTTGAAGCGTCCTTGCCATTTGCTTTGGCCAGACGGGCCTTGACGCCGGACAGAAGCGATTGCGCGTTGTTTAGTTTTGACGCCCACGTGCTCCAAGCAGGAGTGCCGGGCCGCGCGTGGCTGGGGTGCTCGAGCGAGTAGGCGTACACTGCAGTTGAAAGAGCGCGCTTGATGTCAGACACCTTGAAATCATGTTTCAGAAATTCGAGCTCACGCAGTATATCGTCGTGGCCGGGATGGTGGCCCAGGCCTTCTTTTTTAAGAGTTTCTGTTAGCGTGGCGCCGTTTCCATTGGCTTCGGCCGCGGATTTTGCTTTGGCTGCGGAAGCCTCAAAAAGCGAAAGGACGTTTGCAATCGGTTTCTTAGCAGCCCGTTCGGCAATCTCAGCGTGCGTCGTCACTTTGGCCTTCACGAGCTTGCAGGCGCGCAGGAAAGTGGACAAATCCAGCCGGGAATAGTGCGCGAGGTCCGAAGGCGAACTGCCGGCCTCCTTGATGTTCTCGATTGCGGAAACGATTTTCCCAAGGTTGCTTACGCCGAGGGTGGCGTGGACTTCGATAACGTCGTTGATGGAATGCCCTCCGTCAAAAACGTCGCTTAATTCAGAGAACCGGCTGTTTCGGGCAACGCCTAGAGGCAGTACGCGCCAAGCGGCCATCTTGTGCATCAGCAACACCAGCGACCTTGCGGTCGTGGAACCGCCGGCACTCCTGATTAAAGCCTCGGCCCCGGCTTCGGGCGAGCGGTCGCCAGGCGGCAGGCTAAGAAAGACACCAAGGGCATCCTCAAAACCCAGTTTCTCCGACACTTGACTGATTTTATCATAATCGATGTCCCTAGCGTGCTTTAGGATGTGATCGTATTCGGATAGCACTTCAAGACCCGCGGTGTCGAAAAACCTTGCGATAAAATGCTGCGAGCGCGGGTCGATTCCCTCACCAATCGCTTCCTTGAGCTTGTTTGGAGGCACGCTGCGGTCCAAAAGCCAGTCTATCGAATCGACTGAATTGCTTGTTTTCTTGTCTTTAGAGCCTGCCCAAATTCTGGCCGAGGCTTCTGGCGCCTCAATGATGCTTTTCAGGAGCTGCCTTAGCTGTGCCGGTTCTGAAAACACGCCCTCAGCCGTAGTCGGCAGGGGATTCTTAACGCCGCCAGTGCCTTTGATTCTGATCATCCCTTGTTCTGCAACAATTTCGGATAACTCGTCAAAAGGCGCCATCAGGTATGCCTGTCCCTGGGCACTGGACAAGTGATTATAGAAGTACGGCAGCGAAGACTCGAGAATCTCCCGCGAGAGGTCCTGCGGGTCGCGCTTAAGGTGTGTAGAGAGGACTGAAACCAGTGGAGTTCGCGAAAAGCTGGCGGCGTGCTCGTCTGCAATCCGCTTGAACCTATCCTCAAGTTCACCCTTGCGCATGAGTTCACTCTTTGAGGTTGATGACTATGTCGGCCGCGTTTCGTAAGGCGCTGGAGAAGTCGGGCTCGCAGCCGGCTACGATGGTTTCCTTGCCGTGCGCCTTTGCCTTCATCACGACGGGCTTAAAATCGCTGTCGCGGCTGACTATGGCGATGACGTCGATGTTGTCATTGAAGCTCGCCTCAACCGCCTCGACCGCGAGGGCCACGTCAACGTCTGACGGGACGACGACAGGATCGAAGCCCTGATTGGTGACTGCCTCGATGAGCTTGTCTGAAGCGTACTGGTCTAGGAAAACCTTGGCGACCTTCATCTTGCCGTGCTTGGCGAGCGTCTTTCGCACCTTTTCGAGGTCGATGCCGAGCTCTTTTCTAATGATGTTGGGGCCGTCGACAAAGCACGCGATGTTCTTCTCGCCCTTCTTCTTCGCCATCAGGGCCTTAAGGCCTTCAAGCATGTTTGGAACGTTAGCCATTATTTCCACCCGAAAAACTTTTGCGCGTTTGCACAAAGAGCCTCGGCGACAACCGCCAAGTCCTCATTGCGGCCAGACGCGACGACTTCGTAGGCGGCCACGACGTCTTTCGGTTCGCTTACGATGCCCGGCCCAAGCCCAAAGGGCGAGTCGGTCTCGCAAGCAAGTGACGCCAGCGGCAGCTTACGAGCAATCTTTAGCCGAGAGTCGCTTTTAATGGTTGGCAGCGAAACCAGCCTGCCCGCCGGCGCGGCGGCCTTCTCGGCAAGCTTCTCAAGGAGGAAAAAGTGCATCATCGCCGGAACTGAAGGAAATTCGGCGAGAATCTCAAGCACCCGCTCTTCAGCCTTCCGAGAGTGGACGACGACGGGCAATGCCAGTTCCTCGGCAAGCGCGAGCTGGCTGCGAAACGCCTCCTCCTGGGCAGGAAGTTCTGCCTGCCCGAAGTGGTGGGCGTCGAGGCCAATCTCGCCGATGCCGACTATGGAGTCGCGGTTGGCGCGGATGAAAGAGAGTTGCTCTTGCAGGTCGCACTTGGGAACGTCGTAGGGCGAGACGCCCAAGACGACTTCAACGGTTTTCGGAAAGCGCTTGTGAATCGAGAGCTGGGCGAGGTTTGCCGCGGGGCCGGAACCGGCTGAAACGGCTTTAGTCACGCCGGCCCCAATGGCTCGGCTGACGATGGCATCGAGGTTGCCGTAAAGCAGCTCGTGCTCAAGATGGCAGTGGAAGTCTACAAACACGTCTTTTCACCAACACTCTTTAAAAGCTTGTGTGGCCACAAAGTAATAAAACTCGTTTCTATGGTGGTAGCAGTGTCTGGAAAAATTTTCTCTACTATGGGCGACTTAAAGCTGGGCAAGTATGTCATGATTGACGACCACCCCTGCCGCATCGTGAGCATGGACAAGAGCAAGCCCGGAAAGCACGGCGCGGCCAAACTCAGCGTAGTGGCAATCAGCCTGTTTGACAACTCCAAGCGGTCGCTAATGAAGTCAACCGACGCCGACTGTGAAGTCCCGATTGTGGAACGAAGGCGCGCCCAAGTAATCAGCGTCGCTGGCGACAGCGCGCAGCTGATGGACCTTGAGACTTACGAGACGTTCGAAATCAGCGTCGATGCGGAAATACGCACGCAGCTTGAGGCAGGCAAGGAAATCCAGTACATGGATGTCATGGGCCGCCGCACGCTCGAGCGCGTCTACGAGTAAAAAGACTGTATTTAAATGCGCGTTGCGAAAGAACTGCGTATATGCGCAAGCTTTCCTTTTTGCTGGCATTCGCTTTGGCAGCGGCAGCATCGTTTGCCGCTGCAGCCGACTACAACGTCACGCAAAGCGGCACGTTTTTGCTCACCGTCGACGACTCGCTTTACATGGGCAACCTGCAGGTAAAGGTCCTCGACTCTGCCCCGCCTGACGCGATTGCCGTCGCAGTCTTTACCGGCGGGCTCAAGCAATTTGGCTTTACGCGAATCGGCCGCGGGCAATACCTTGACCTGCCGCCCTATTCCATCCAGTTCCAAGAGTTCAACTTGTTTAACGGCACCAACTACGCGAATGTTAGCGTCTACATCGCGCCGACGCCAACCCCGGCGCCCACGGCAACGCCGGAACCTACTGGCGATGGAAGCGCGGTAACCCCAGAGCCGACACCCTCTGACGGCAGTGGCACAAGCGGCGTGACTGAACAGCCGCTTGAGGACGACAATGGATATCCGGTGGGCGCCCTGACTGCCGAACAGGCGGCGCAGTCGCCCAACTGCGAGGGCGCGAGTGCGTTAAACGCGATTGCGGCAATAAGTCCCCAAAGCGTAGCGCAGGGCGACCGGGTCAACGCGCTTTTGCAGGACGCGGCTGCTGACTCAAACTCGATTGCGAATGCGACGCTTCGGGTAATCTACCCGTCGGGCAAGGAATTTGAAATCAAGACCGACACCCTCGGCCTCACAAGCTTCATCGCGGTTGAGAAAGGCAGGTACACTATTTTGCCGGGCGGGTGCTTCCAGCTTCCGCAAACCCAGGTTTACGCATATCCTGACGCCGTGCCGGGGCTTGCAAAACAGGCCATTCCCGCACCGGCACTCGAGTTCTTCATCGACAATTATTTCGCTATTCTGGCAATCATCGTCGCGATTCTCCTCCTCACCGTCGCGTGGTTCACTTACGACTTTATTAACGAGAACACGTCCCTAGATGAAGCGCTGGAGAAGTTCGAAAACTGGCTTGAAACGCAGGTGGCGGCCCTCAAGATACAGCTCTTTGGCGGCAAGCAAGAAAAGAAGAAGTGAGCAAACATGGCCTCTACGATGATGGCGCAACGCGAGTTTGACCTCGATAAGCGCAAGAACTTTTCCGAATGGTACAACACCATAATCTACGCCTCGGGGCTAATCGACGGCCGCTACAACGTGGCGGGCTTTGTAGTGCACAAGCCCCTCGCAACTCGCCTCATGCGCGGCATTTACGCGCTCCTTGAGCCGGAGCTTGAGGCAGACGGCCACGAGCCCGTCGCGTTCCCCACAGTCATTCCGAAAGAGAATTTCGAAATCGAGAAAGAGCACGTGGCAGGTTTTGTGCCCCAAGTCTTTTGGGTCACCAAAGGCGGAGGCGAAGAGTTCGCCAGGCCGCTCGCTCTTAGGCCGACAAGCGAGACTGCATTCTATCAAATGTTTGCCCTCTGGATAAAAGCGCACTCGGACTTGCCGATGAAGTTCTACCAAAGCTGCACGGTCTTCCGCTATGAGCACGAGACGCTCCCGTTCATCCGCGGCAGGGAATTCCACTGGATTGAGACGCACGATGCTTTTGCAACCGCAAAAGAGGCGCTTGGCCAGACGGCAACTGACAACGAGATTTTTTCCCGCGTGCTCTTCGACCATCTTGGCGTGCCGGTGACCGTATTCAAGCGTCCCCAGTGGGACAAGTTCCCGGGCGGGGAAGAGACTTTCGCCTACGACGTGCTCATGCCAGACGGGAAAATGCTACAGTGCGGAAGCACCCACTACTTGGGCCAGAATTTCACTAAAGCGTTCGGAGTCAAGTTCACTAAAGCCGACGGCGGCGAGGAATTCCCCTTCAGCACGTGCTTCGGCCCCGGAGTGTGGCGCATCGTCGCCGCGGTTGCAAGCGTGCACGGCGACAACAAGGGCCTCATCCTGCCGTTTTCCGTTGCGCCCGTGCAGGTGGCGGTAGTGCCGATTGCAAAAGGCGAGAACGCCGAGGCGGTCGTAAAGGAGTGCCGCAAGATTGCCGCCGGCCTCAAGAAGGACGGCATCAGGGTTGTGTGCGATGATTCGGATAAGTCGCCTGGCTTCAAGTACAACTACTGGGAAATGCGGGGTGTACCCCTGCGCGTTGAAATCGGCGGCCGCGAGCTCGAGGCTGGCACCGCGACCGTCGTTCGCCGCGACACGCGCGAAAAGAAGGTCGTGCCGCTTGCCAAACTCGCCGACGAACTGCGAAAGGAAGGCAGTGCGATGCTTGCGACGCTGAAGGACGCCGCTGAAGCCGACTTGAAGGCGCACGTTACTGAAGCCAAGACGAAAGAGGAAGTCAAGAATGTCCTCGAGTCCAAGGGCGGTTTCGTGCGCACTCACTTCTGCTCGACCGCAAGGGATGGCGAGGCGTGCGCAAAGGAACTCCAGGCATTCACTATCGGCGGCAAAGTGCGCGGCACGCTAGTCAACAAGGAAGAAAAGCCCGCGGCGGGCGCCAAATGCGTGGTGTGCGGCCACTCGGCAAAGACAGTCGTTTACGTTGCAAAACAGTACTAGCTGAATTCAATGACAACGCTGGCTAAAATCGCAAGCTGGGAAAGCACCTCCAACCGCATGACTGCGCTTGCCAGGCGACTCAGAAACACGAGTTTAAACAATCACGCAAGCTTCGTTTACCGTCTAACCGACAGCCAACGGCCGGTCAGGATAAAAATAAAAAATTTCGGAAAAACGAAGGCGGGACCAAGCGACGAAGAAAGCAGGGAACTGATTTTGGATGCCATTTCCTTTCGCGTGCATCGGCCGAAAGGCGCGCGAGGCTACGGCATCACGCCCCACTTCATTGACAAGAAAGGCATTTCAGCACTTCACCTCGGCTATCACGACATGCACCAGGCTAGCTTTTACACCGGAGGCGAGCACGATGTTGAAAACCCGAAGCCGGAAAACCACATTCCAATCGAACCTGTGAAAAAAGGGCTTGCGAAAATAGCCGAAATGATTGGCAACTACAAGAAAGCCACCTGGCTTTCTGGCCTTAGCAGAAAAGCAATTGACGAACTGGTTAGAGCGGCCAAGAAGGACGGCGGCCATGACGTTACGGTAATACGATTTGCAGTGCATGACAGGGAGCACGGAAACCTCAACGCCCGCGAGTACTGGCCATACAACCCAAGCGAAGCCGAGCTAAGGCAAAGCGAGGACGAGCTAAGGCGAGAGCTAGTCGAGAGAATGCCTCTAAAAATACGAGAAGCGTATGAAAAAGAAGATGCCGAACTCTCGATTTTTAAGAGCAAGTCCGGCAGGGAAACAACGCTTTACGCAATCGTAAAGACGAAAGTCTTGCCCGAAGAGCACACTTAGGCCGCGATGGCCTTGGGCACTCGCCCGTTCATGATGCACAACTCGCCTGCGAGCTTGTTTAACTCCTCGCCGCTTTTCATGATGTCAAGAGTGCGCACGAAGTTCTTGTTCGCAGTAAAGTCTCCGCTAATCTTTTCAGGATAGCGTTGCACTATTTGCTTGGCAAGCACGCGTAAATGTCGTCCTTTCATCTCAAACCACCTTCGCTCCATAATCTAACATAATAGCCCCGGGCAGATTTTCGTAGGGAAAAATGCGAAATCCTCCCCTGCTTCGAACTGCCGATCTCCTGGTTCAAAGCCAGACGTCCTTAGCCCCCCTTTCGGGGTTTGGCCGCTAGACGACGGGGCTACCTAACTACTGTGCTGCAGGCGAATTATTAACCCTCGCGCTTGGCCGAGGCGAATCATTATTACGGCGATTGCGGTAAATTCCTCCATGATAGACTTCCTCAAGCTCGCCCTCTCGGTAAAGGCCGACGAGACGCAGGCTTACACTACTGCTTTTCTCCCCCCCTTCGTGCTCTTTGCGGTAATGCTGCTTTTGTTCCTCGGCCTCACCCTCGAAGGCATTGCGATTGCAGTGCTATCCGGCATCGTGATGGGCGGCCTTGCCGTCGTCGGCCTGTGGTTTTTCACCGAAGCGCAGATTGACGGCGTGCTTTCCGTCCTAGACTACTCGCCTGCAGTCAAGGTAAGGAGCGAAAGCGGGGTTGAAAAAGCACTCGCGCGCGTCACCCGCGTTTTTGCGCAAAAGAACCTGACGCAAGTGCCCCTAAGCCTAAGCGAGTACGCCTACTACTCCCCTAAGCCATTCGTCGCCGTACTGGTTAAGCCCGCTGGCAGTGGCAGCGAGGCCGCAATCGCGTTTGACACGGAAAACCCCGAAGCCAGGGCGATTGCGCAACTCTTGGCATCGAGCCTACGAATCAAATAAAAAAGCGCGCCACCTAGTACTTACACAGGTGGTTGACATGGCAAGCAAGAAACGCCGTAGCTTCTTTGACTCTTTTTTCGACGACTTTCCGGACTTTGGGGAAATTGACAAGATGTTTGACGCGATGATGCGCGACGCGGGCCGCATCAAGACCGAGCCAGGAAAGCCATTAGTCTACGGCTTTAGCATGCACGTCGGCCCAGACGGCAAGCCTCACGTCGAGCAGTTCGGCAACGTCGAAGTGCCAAAGGGCAAGATGAAGGACGAGCGCGAGCCGCTTGTCGACGTCATTGACGCGGAAAAGGAAGTCACAGTCGTTGCGGAACTGCCTGGAGTGACGAAAGAGGAAGTGCACCTGCGCTTTGCAGGCGGCACCCTAGTGATTGACGTCAAAGACCCGGAGCGAAGGTACTACAAGGAAGTCGCCCTGCCTGCGCAAGTCGACGAGGACAGCGTGAAGGCAACTCTCAAAAACGGCATCCTTGAAGTCAAGATGGCCAAGAAAAGGGCGGCCAAGGCGCAAGCCAAGGCAATCAAGGTCGAAGGCTAGGGGACGCCACTTTTTTCTTTCCAGCAGGCGCCAGCATCTTCCTCACTTGCTCGTCGGTCAGTTGCGGAAATTTTTCGTAGAACTGCCCGACTGCGTGGAAGAAAGGCGGCTCGAGCAAGACGTGCACTTCGTCAGCGTGCTTTCGCAGGAACTCGACCGCGGCGGGGGGCGCAACAGGCGTTGCCACAACGATTTTAGCGGGTTTTTTCAAGCGGATGAACTTTATTGCAGCTACGGCGGTGCTTCCGGTTGCGACGCCATCATCAACAACGATTACAATCTTTCCCGCAAGGCTCGCCAACCGCTTTTTTCCAACCAGCTCAGTGCGGCGCGTAGCAAGTGAAGCCTCAACCAGCCTGGCCTGCTGCGCGAACACGGCCGTCTCAAGGCCCGTCAGCTCGAGGTCGGGGTTAATCACTTTGGCGCCGCCGTGGCTCACCGCACCAACGGCGACCTCCGCGTTGGCCGGGTACGGCACTTTTTTGGCAACAACGAAGTCAAGAGGCGCGTTAAGTTCCCGCGCAACCACTGCGGCAACCTCAACCCCGCCGCGTGGAATGCCAAGCACGATTGCACCACGGCCACGGTAGCCGACAAGCCTGCTTGCAAGCAGCTTGCCTGCGGAAAAACGGTCAATAAAGCGGCTCATAAGGCAGTATTTGGCGGTTGCGGGCTTTAAACACTAGAGCCAACACACCCAAGGGGTATGGCCCCCGCTTCAAAAGCCCCCCCTTCGGCCGCCTGAGAGCGGCTTGCAGGCCCGAATATATCGAAAAACGGTCCGGCCGGCCAAACCAGAGCCAATTATACTGCTTCGGTATTGATTTTGAGGTCTCTAGTGTGGCCGCTAGGGGTAAAGAAAAACCGGCTCGCGGGTGCCTTAGGGGGGCGGCAAGCCGGCAAGCCACCGTTGGCCAAGGAACGACCGCTCGGGGGCAGTAGCAACTATGCAAAGTGAATTGAATGGTCTTCGGATTGGCTCGAATGAAAAAAAAGAGTGCCCGAGAGGACACGCGAGCCACCTGCCAAATTAGGTTAGGAACTGGTGAGTTGAATGAATTTCGTTAGTGCGTCAAAAAAAGAAAAAGTGCTCGAAAGGACGAGAGAGTCACCCACCAAATACAATTGGGGAGAACTCGAATATATTTCTTGTGCCGGTGTGCTCGAGAGGGTAAGAGGGTCACCCACCAAGTGACTGCGCGCAGGCGCAGTGTGGGGTTCAAATCCCCACCGCCGGCAAACGACCCTCAAGTAAACCAGAGGTGGTTGACATGAAAGTTGACGTAAGCAAGTTGAGTTTTGGAAGCCTGAACAAGGCCTTCACCGAGATGGATGAAGGCAACCTGGCGTTCTCCCGCAAGGGCGAGCGCGTGTTCGTCGAAGTGTGCTAGGAAAAAAGAGGAATGAGAACAATGGACACGATGGACTACGCTGAGGCTGACGCGAATGCGCAGCGGCGGCCCCAGTTTTTCATCAAGCAGAACGGCGAAGTCATCGGGGCGGCCTGGCTTAAGGAAAGCCAGTCTGGGAAGTACCTTAGCGTGGCGGTCAACAAGGACATCCACGCGGGGTCAAAAGTGTTTCTTTCCCCAAGGAAGGGATTCGAGGGGGTTTTCGGGTAATAGAGGCATTAGGGGCAGTAGGCGCAACAAGCCAATCAGGCACCGCGCCGCCCCCATTCCTCCACCCATCCGAAAGCTTTTAAGTCAATTATAACAAATTATAATAGATAGAGATGGTGCAAGTGTTCAAAGCGAAAGTCAGGCCCATTGGCTCCTCTGCAGGAATCATCATTCCGCAGGAGGTTCTGCTTGCGGAGAAACTAGCTCCGGGCGAGGAAGCGGAGTTCGCAGTAATCCACCGAAATTTTGCCCTACTCGACAATCTCATGGGCACAATGAAAGGCGCAAAGCCGTTTGTGCGCGATCGGCGCGACAGAATTTAGGTGGTTTCGTGCTCCTAGACACCTGGGCCTGGATAGAACTCTTTCAACGAACTCCCAAAGGCCTCGCTGTGCGAAGTAGGATGAAAAAAGACGAAGTGCTTACCTCTGCACTTAGCCTTGCCGAAATAGCCCACTGGTGCAATCGGAACGGAAAGGAAGCCAGCCCATACCTACAAGCAATGAGGCAATCATCAATAATCTTGTCTGTCAGCGATGAGCTAGCAGAGAAAGCCGGCTTAAACCTCGCGGGCTTTAGGCAAACGTCGCCAGGAATTGGCATGGTCGACGCAATAATACACGCTACTGCCGAATCAGTCAGCAATCTTTTACTCACCGGCGACCCGCATTTTCGTAACCTGCCCGGCGTCGAATTCATCGAATGATTTACCCTAAAGCGAGTAACTACGCGTTTTCGGCTAGGGGGGTTAAATGCCTTTAGCGGCTGCAAGTGCGTCATGGACTTGATTCGCGAGTTTGCCAAAGGCAGGCCCGTGCTGGTTTTTGACTCAAGCGACCGCGAGGCCGAAGTGGATTTCATGCTTGCGGCCGGGGCAGTCACGCCGAAGCTTCTTGCGCAGATGCGGGAGGATGCCGGCGGGCTCATTTGCGTCGCAATCGGCGAAAAACCCGCAAAAGCGCTCAAGCTGCCTTTTGCTGCAGACTTGCTTAGAAAGAACGGACAGCGGGGACTTGGTCGCGAGAAGATGCCTTACGGCGGGCAAAGCGCTTTTTCGCTTACCGTAAACCACAGGGAGACGTTTACGGGCATTCCCGATGCGGACAGGGCGCTTTCCATCACGGCGTTGGCCAAATTGGCGGCACGCCCCTCGCGCGCGGCGTTTGAGAAGCAGTTCTACGCTCCCGGACACGTGCAGTTGCTCATTGGCAGGGGCCTGAAGCAACGCCAGGGCCACACTGAACTGTCCTTGGAACTCTGCAAGCGGGCGGGGTTGCCTGAGGCGGCGGTTGTTTGCGAGATGCTTGACTCTAAAACTGGCCGGGCGCTAACGCCCGCCAAGGCGAAAGCCTATGCCCTGCGGCATGGATTGGCGTTTGCCGAGGGCAAGCAACTTATTTAAAGCATCCAGCGCCTAATCCCGTCTGCTTCACAGCAACCGCATAGAGGGATTTGGCAATTGTTCGTATCGCAGATAGAGCTTCGCAACTTCAAGTCGTTTCCTAGTGCAACGATTAAGCTCCAGCAGGGCTTCAACGGCATCGTCGGCCCAAACGGCTGTGGGAAAAGCAACATCATCGACAGCCTGCTCTTCGCTTTTGGCGAAAACCGGCTTAAGGCGATGCGCGTCAAGCGCTCGGTTGACCTGATTTTTGACAACAATAAAGTTGCCGAAGTCAAGGTCACCCTAACTAATGGCAGCGAGTCGCATGAAGTCGCGCGCATGGTCAAGCGCGATGGCAAGACGAAGTACATGCTTGATGGGAAGCGCACTAAGCGCTACGCGATTGAGGACTTTCTTTCCCACCACTCTGTCTCGACGACGAACATCATCAAGCAAGGCGAAGTCCAGCGCATCGTTGAGATGGATAGCAAGGACCGGCGCGGCTTGATCGATTTAGTCGCCAACGTGAGTGAGTACGAGGACAAGAAAAAAGAGGCGATGGGCGAGCTTTCGCAAGTTGAGTCCAAGCTCCGCGAATCCACTACGCTCATGCACGAGCGGGAGGGGTACCTTCGCGAGCTTGAGCAGGAGAAGAACAACGCGATAAAGTACAAGGAACTAAAAGAACGGCTCGACGTTCTCAAGGCGACGATAATCTACATTGACTTGAAAAACTACGAGGCCAGTTTCGAGGCGCTCATCAACTCGATGCTTGACCATGACAACAAGATTTCCGCAGTCGTTGCCAAAGTCAAGGAACTTGAGTCCTCGATTACTGCAAAGAATGCAGAGAAGGACGAGATTAACAAGCTCATCATCGAGCGCAGCCACGGGGAAGATGCCGAGTTGCAGCGGGCGATTGACGCCCTTAGCATCGGCATCGAGACGAGCAAGCGGACTATAGAGGAAAAGGGCGCCTCCGCAAAAGAGGCCGACGAGAAGCTGCATTCGAGGAAACTCGAGCTCACTAAGGCGGGTGACGAGGCGCACGGCACGGGAACTCAACTAAAGGAAATCGAGGAGGAGCTTGCGGTCGTCGAGAGGCTGTTAAAGGAGAAGACCGCGGAGTACAACCGTCTTTTGGGGAGCAGCAACAAGTTTTCAGAAGGCTTTCAAAAGGCCCGCGAGTTTGTCGAGCAGTCAACCGAGCGAATGTTTGGCATCAAGTCACAGCTTTCCGAGCTTCAGGCCGACGCGGGCAAGAACGAAGAACTGGCTCGGATGAAGGAAAAGGAGCTCGACCGCATCAAAAGCGGCGAGTTCGTCGACTATGGCCCCCAAAGGAAGGAAGTCGAGGGGCAGCGCCACGGGCTAAACGCCAAGCTAAAGGAAGCGCAGGCTACCCTCGACGGGCTTTTTGAGCGAGAGCGAAAGCTAAACGAGCGCGTGCCGGTGCTTGAAGACCTGCTTTTGATGGCGCGCGAAAAATGCGTTGAAATTACTTCGCGCCTGCGCACGGCCGGTGAAGGCAACGAGCGGTCGGCCGAGGCGGTTGACACGCTGCGAAAGGAGGACAAGGGCGTTCTCGGCACGGTCGAGGAGCTCTGCACTTACTCAAGCCGGTACGCCGTCCCCGTGCAGGTGGCCTTCGGCGCTCGCAGCAACTTCGTCATCGTCGACTCAAGCAAGACCGCGTCAAGAGCCATTACTGCACTCAAGTCGCGGCGGCTTGGCCGCGTGAGCTTCATCCCCCTTGACAAGATTGGCACGCCGAATCTCATCAAGAAAGAGGACCGCGAGCTTGCAGAGAGGCCCGGGGCGCTTGGGTTCTTAATTGACTTGATTGATTTTGACGAGAAGCACAAGCGCGCCTTCGAGTTCGTTTGCGGCAACACGCTTTTGATGTCTGACATGCACTCTTGCGAACCCCTCATCGGCAAGATTCGGATGGTGACGATGGAGGGCGAGCTTGTCGAGTCAAGCGGCCTGATGACTGGCGGCACTTTCACGCTGCGCGTGAGCGCGGCAGTCGAGAGAAGACAGTTAACTGAATGGGAGAAGAAGCGCGACGACGCGAAACGCGAAAAGGATGGGGCTTATGATGCGCTGCAGGGCCTTCGCGAGGAGATGAACGACGCGCGAAAGAAGAAAGCCGAGGCCGAACTTGCGCTAAAGTCCTGCGAAATCCAGCTCGCCCACATGGCCGAGCAGGAAAAGCGCGAGCGGGAAAGCAAGGCCCACGTGGCAAAGGCGCTTGACGAGATTGCGTCGGACATAGTGCAGTTGCGCGAGTCTGTCGGCAAATCAAACGAGGAGCGAAGCCGGCTCGTACGCGAGCTCTCGGACTTAAACCTCAAGATGCTTGAAGCCAAGCAGCAGGTTGATGTTGAGAAGGAAGAGGCTTTCGGCATCCAGCTAAAGGAGCGCGAGCGGGCGATAAACGAGCTGCGCATGAAGTACATCGAGTACGAAAACCGGCTGCAGTCCCTGCGCACGCAGCATTCGCTTTACGACAAGCAGGCGCGCTCGCTTGAAAAAGAAGTTGCCGAACTCGACGCCCAGACGGGGGTCCTGCGAAAAGCCGTTGACGAGGCTGACGATTACATCAAGAAGGCGCGAGGCGAGCTAAAGGAGAAGACCGAGGCGCAAAAGGCCCTTAGCAGCCGGTTTGCCGAGATGGTGAACAAGCGCGAGAAAATCGATTCCGAAATCGCCAAGCTCGGCAACGAAAAGGGCCGCCTTGAGTTCGAGCGCGAGAAACTCGAGCACGAGGCCGGGAACGAGCGCGTGAAGAAGGCGGTTGTCGAAAACACGCTCGCCACGCTAAAGGGGCAGATGGACGAGTTCGCGAGCGTCACGCCGATGGATGGCAAGGGAATCGAGCACAAGCCCGAGCTCGTCGCCCACGCCAAAGTCGCGCACGCTGAAATAGAGTCGCTTGGCAGCGTGAATATGCGCGCGGTTGAGATGTACGAGACGCGGGCGAAGGACTTCGAGGAACAGAAGAAGCGCGTGGAGCAGCTCTTCACCGAGAAAGAGGCGGTAATCACCGTCATCAACGCAATCGAGGGCAAGAAAGTCGCGACTTTCATGGAGTCCTACAACCACATCAATTCGAACTTCAAGCGCATTTTCGCGCAAATCTTCAAGGGCGAAGGCACGCTGTTTCTCGAGAACCCCGAGCGGCCCTTTGACGCCGGCCTCACCATCCAAGTCAAGCTTGAGAACAAGGAAGTCAAGTACCTCGAGCTGATGAGCGGCGGCGAGAAGAGCCTGATTGCACTGGTCTTCATGTTCGCGGTGCAGAGTGTCAACCCGTCGAGTGTATACATCCTCGACGAGGCCGACGCGGCCCTTGACGCAGAGAACTCAAGGAAGCTCGCGATGCTCTTGCACGCGCTTGCGGAAGGCACGCAGTTCCTCGTCGTCACCCACAACCAGAACGTCTACAAGGAAGCCGACACGCTCATCGGCGTCAGCGCCGCGAAGGAAGGCAGCCGCGTGGTTGAAGTGAAGTTGAACGAATAGAGTTGCAAACTTTCGCGAACACCTAACTAAGCCCGGCAAGTGGGTTACAAAAAGCTTTTTATTGCCCCCACTCAATTTCTAAAAGAACGAGGTGGTTCATTTGAAGAAATTAGTTTTGGCAGTGCTCTTCTTGGGCATCGTAGCAGGAATGGCATCGGCAGCAACGCTGACGATACGGCCCGATGGCCAGGGATTTTACTCGGCGTGGACTAACGTCGGATGCAGTTCCGGCTCAAGCGAATGGCAGTGCGTTGACGAGTCGTCTGCAAACACTAGCGACTACCTGAAGGCAACGAATACGGCAAAGGAAAGCTTTTCCTTCGGCAGCACCGGCCTATCGACTGAAACAGTCAACAGCGTCACAATCTACTACTACGCGAAGTGGAACCTGAAGACTGCAGACTCGTGCTTTGACGCGATGATTCGCGCAAGCAGCACCGACTACGCCGGGAACAACTTCTGCACGAACGGAACTTGGCTGTACTACTCGCAGACGTACTCCACCAACCCGGCTACCGGCAGCGCGTGGACGATTGCAGAAGTCAACGCGCTTGAGGCTGGCATGAAGGGCGGTGCAACAAATGGCGGCGGTTACGTAGCGCAAGTGTACGCAGTAGTTGATTACAATCCCCTCTTGTCCGACCTGTTCATCAACGGGTTGAACTTCTATGAATACGACAACAGCAACGGAACCGGCCAAGTCAGGGCGTTTGTCTGGGGCTACACCAAGAACGCTGGCGTCGCGAATGCAAGTGCATCGACGACACAGATGTCGTACCTGTCAACCGATGACCAGTCGGTAGGCGTGCTTGCACCCGGAGTACAATCGTACTTCAGCCGCGACTACCTGTGCACTTCGGCGCACACATTCACCGCAACAGCCGACTTTTACGGCGCGGTGACGGAGAGCAACGAGGGCAACAACGCGGCCTCGGTCTACATCGACTGCGTAGTGTAGAGTAAGAAAACACGCCAAAAAGGGGAAGACGAAAAATCCCCCTTTTTCCCTTCTTTTTTATTTTAAGTGACTTTAGTGCCAACGGGCACGTCGGCCTGCGGGCCGAGGAGCACGCAAGTGCTGCCGTCATCGCTTTCGGCGCAGAGCAGCATTCCCTGCGATTCCTCGCCAGCGAATTTTGCGGGCTTGAGGTTGGCGAAAACGACGACTTTTTTGCCGACGAGTTCTTCGGCAGTGTAGTAGGGAACTAATGATGAGACGATTTGGCGGACTTCGCCTTCGCCCATTGCGACTTTGAGCTTGTAGAGCTTTTCAGTGCGGGGCACTTTCTCGGCTGACAAAATCTCGCCAATCAGAAGCTCCAGCTTCCCCCAATCGGTAAGAACAGCTTGCTCCATGCCCTAAAGCCCGAGTGCGCGCAGCACGACGCCGAACGCTATTGCCAAAAGAACGGCTACTAGGAGGAGGTTGATGTAGGAAAGTGCCTTGAGTTCGAAGAGTTTTGACTCCATTGTCTCCTCTACGCGCTTGTCAAAATCATGGAATGCCTGGAGCTCGGAATCGAGCGATTCGAGCATTCGCGCGATGTCTTCGTTGTTGGTTCGTTTTGCCATGGCAAGCCACTTCCGATAATTCCTTATGGTTAAAAGCAGCACTTGATTTAAACAGTTTCCGTAAGGTGTGGTTTCAATGGAAGTAGCGCAACAGAGGCTTATTAGCAGCGAGCTGGTGCTGCGGTTCGACAAGTTTTTCTCGCAGGAGAGCCAAAAGCGGCGGCTTGAAATCGTTGCCTCAAAGTACCCGCAGGTAAAGAGCGCCGATGTCGACCTTGACGACGTCTACAAGTTTGACCACGACTTGGCGGACGAAATCCTTGAGCAGCCTGACGTTTACCGCGAGGCCGCGGAAGAGGCGGTGCGCAGGATGGGCGTGGCGTCAGTGCAGGAAAACGAGTTTTCGCCCCACGTGCGCTTCTTCAACACGCCTGACGTGCCAAAATTCCGGCCCATGGTGCTTGAGCTCGGCGCAGACCACCTAAACCGCCTTATTTCGATTGATGGCACGGTCAGCTCAATTGGCGACATCAAGCCGCACTTGAAGCGGGCGGTGTGGCGCTGCAAGTTCTGCGAAGCCACTACCGAAACTTTTCCCGACAAGACTGAACCGGTCCAGCCGCCGTTCTTTTGCGAGAGCTGCACGCGCAAGGACGGGAAGGCCAACTTCGAGCTTGACGAGAAGGCAAGCTGGCTTGTCAACAAGCAGCGGTCTGAAATCCAGGACGCAGTCGAGCGCCTGCGCGGCAACGTCCCGGCAGTGCACGTCGAACTGTGGCTTGAGGACGACCTCACCAACAGGATTGCGCCAGGCGATAAAGTCATCCTTAGCGGCATCCTGAGGCTAAAGCCCCTGACGCAAGGCCGCGGGAAGAGCAGCGTTTACGGCAAGTTTTTCGAAGTCATGCACGTTCACGAGCGTGAACTTGAATTCGAGGAAATCGAGATTACAAGAGAGGATGAGGTCGAAATCCTCAAGCTTGGCCGGGACCCCAAGCTGTTTGAGAAAATCGTCGCGAGCATCGCACCCAGCCTCTACGGTTACACTGAACTAAAGCAGTCGATTGCGCTGCAGCTATTCGGAGGCACGCCCGGAAAAGTGCTTCCTGACGGGGAGCGCATCCGAAGTGATATGCATATTTTAATGATCGGTGATCCGGGTTGTCTCGTGGCCGATGAGCGGGTTGCACTAGGAAACGGCGCAATCGCTAAGATGGGAGAGCTTGGAACCAAACACTTGCAGGAAATAAACGTGTCCGTGCTTACTGGCGAGGGGGGAAGGAAACGGGATGTCGCAACCGTCTTCCACAAGTACCCTAACCAGCCGGTCATGGAAGTAATTACAGAAAGCGGCAAAAGCATCAGGGGAACTCACAACCACCCGCTATTGTGCGTAGAAGGCGATTACGGAAGGATACAAAGAAATTGGAAGCGCCTTGATGAACTCAAAGTCGGGGACAAACTGGCGGCAGTAACGTCAATCCCCTGTACGATTACCGCACCGGTCGCTACCGGATTCAAGCCTCTAGCCTACAAGGGGGGACCCAAGTTCAGCGGAAAGCTGCCGGCCCGCTTCACGCCCGACCTGGCCGCACTGTCGGGCTATTTCCTTGGCGACGGCTGGGCAACTGAAACTGAAGTCGGATTCGTAGTGGCCGAACCGGAGAAAGACATCATACCCGAGCTTGAGCGCAAGTGCGTAAAGCTTTTTGGCATTAGTCCCAAGAAAGTGTCGCACAAGCTCGCTAAAGGCAGAACGGTTCCACTCCACTACTTCGGGCTATACTCGAAAGATATTGCGAATAACTTAAAGTTCCTTCGGGAAAAGCGCGTGCCGGCACTGGTCCTCGCGTCGGGAAATAGGGTATTGGCGGAATTCCTAAAATGGCTCTTTGAAGCTGACGGCACGGTCTTCGACAAGGGCAGGGGCAGGCGGGTCGTCGGGCTAAAGGCCAAGAATATCGAACTATTGCGGGACGTTCAGATGCTCCTACTTAGGTTTGCAATCCACTCGCGAATCGACGGCAACGCGCTTTTGATACGCCGGGGGAATGACATCATTAAGTTTACAAAGAAAATCGGCTTCGCATCGCAAAAGAAGAGGAAAAAACTCGAAAGCCTCGCCGCCAAAGCCAAAGGATTCGCGAGGACAAAGGGGCAGCGGGTTGAAAAAATCGTCAAAATCATCCGACACCCCCCCGAAGACGTCTTCGACGTCGAAGTGCCAAAGGGCCACCGCTTCATCGCAAACGGCATTATCTCCCACAATACGGGCAAGTCAACTATGCTTGAGTACGTTTCCAACATTGCGCCCAAGAGCGTTGTTGTTAGCGGTGGCAGCTCGACTGGCGTCGGCCTCACGGCTGCTGCTGAAAAAGAGGAGGGCGGCGAGGGTTGGGTGCTTAAGGCGGGCGCCATGGTGCTCGCGAATGGCGGAATTGTCGCAATTGACGAGCTTGACAAGATGAATGAAAACGACAGGGGCGCAATGCACCAGGCGATGGAGCAGCAGTACATCAGCATTGCAAAGGCAGGCATTGTCACTGAATTCCAGACCAAGACTGCAGTCTTGGCGGCTGCAAACCCAAAGCTCGGCAGGTTTGACCCCAACACGCCCCCCGCGCAGCAATTCAACATTTCTCCGGCCCTGCTCTCGCGTTTCGACCTGATTTTCACCATGCGCGACGTGCTTGACGAAAGCCGGGACAAGGCAATGGCGAGCCACATTCTCGAGGGCCACAGGATTGCGGCCTCGAAGGAAGCCCCGCCGAAGTCAAGCATCACCGTCCCGCTAATTGAGCAGACTATTTTGCGAAAGTACATCGCTTACGCAAGGCGCCACTCAGCTCCAAAGCTCACGAAGGAAGCCTCGGAGAAAATCAGGGACTACTACGTGCAAATGCGCCGCATTGGACAGGAGCAGAATACTTTCCCGATCACTGCGCGGCAAATTGAGGGCCTCATCCGCCTCTCGGAAGCTAGCGCGAAAATGCGTTTGTCGGCAACAGTTGACTTGCAGGACGCCCAGCGCGCGGTTGACTTGCAGAACTACGTGCTTAACGAAGTCTTCATCGACAGGGAGACCGGCAAGCTCGACAGCGACGTCGTCAATCTCGGACAGTCGAAGAACCGGCTTGACCGCGTGCGGACCGTGCTTAACATCATCCGCGACATCGAACGCGAGTACGACCTCGCTCCCATCGACGATGTCGTGAAGGAAGCGCGCAACTACAACATCGACGAGTTCTACGCAAGGAACCTCATCGACGAGCTACTCCGCAAGGGCGAGCTCTACGGCCCCAAGGCGGGGTATGTGAAGAGCGCACGGCAAAGGGAATAGTATAGCGCCTGAAAAATCCCTAGATTTCGCCAGCGTAGCGGCAAGGCCGGCAAGCCACTGCCGAACATATTTATAAGGCGAGTTGTATATACTTGTGGTGTTTAGGTGGGTAACGTGTTGATTTCACTCGATGAGAAGCACGAGCGCCTCTTGCGGCGGCTGGTAGAAGAGAAGCACCAGGGCCGCAGGGGAGCCATTAGCGCAGTGGTAGCCGAAGGAATCGATGCAGTTGCGGAAAAGAGCCATAGACGGGCGGCGGCAAAACGCCTGATTGAAGGCATGCGCAAAGGCGTCGACTTTGGCTTGAGGGGAAGGAAAGCTTACGAGAGCAGGGATGAGATTTATGACTGAAGGAACGGTTCTCGTAGATACGAATGTCCTCGCCTATGCTTATCAATCATTTGACGACCGGCATGAGACTGCCGTCAATGTGCTCGACGAGTTGATTGAAAACGGGAGGGGCGCAGTTAGCGTCCAGAACTTGGCGGAATTCTCGCGCTTGGCAGTTGAAAAATTCCCGAAAACCATTTCCCACGAAGAAGCACGGGAAATTGTGTTGAATCTCTCTGCCAGCCTTGACGTCGTATCGTACCGGGCGCAGACTGTCTCTGAAGCCTTAAGACTATGCAGGACCTACAAGCTGCACTTTTTTGACGCGCTTCTTGCGGCCACGATGGAACAAGACGGAATCAGAATTATAGTCACCGAAAACGAAAAAGACTTTAGGAAAATACCGTGGCTGAAGGTCGTCAACCCATTCAAGCCCTAAACCGCAAAGCTCATTTTGGCAGTGAGGCCTATGTTTGCGGCCGCGGGCAAAGCGCTTTTAACCAAGCGGCAGCGAAAGTAACTTGCTATGCGAAAAGTAGTATTGTTGATGATAGCGTCTTTCCTCTTTGTCCAGCTCTTGGCGCTCGCGGTTGGAAGCGAGTTCATCGCGCAAAAAATCAGCGTCGTAAAGGACTCGGCTGATAACAATAACGCGATTTTCTTCTTTGGCTACGTGCTCTTTAGCGCCGTTGTGCTCCTCCTCGTGCTAAGGTTCTACAGCGGCAACCTGTTGTTCGTCTTCCTTGAGTTCGTCCTCCTGTTCTTCTCAATGCAAATACTATTCTCCCTAGTTGTTGACAGCGAGCTGGTTGCCGCAGGCGCGGCGCTTTTAGTCACCCTCCTGCGCTTCAAGTTCCCCTACATTCGCGCGCTGCTTTTGCTATTGGCAAGCGCTGTTGTCGGGGCGCTTTTGGGCTCGAGCCTCGACATCGTGCCCGCAGTAATCCTAAGCGCGCTTCTGGCCGGCTATGACGTCATCGCGGTTTTCTACACCAAGCACATGGTGACCCTAGCTAAGGGGCTTAGCGCGCGGGGAGCGGCTTTTAGCATCCAAATCACTGCGGAAAAGAAAATCGAGGCGCGGACAAAGGCGGTCGTGCGGCCCGCGCTCAAGCTCCCAAAGGGCGACGCGGCGTACAGCCGTGGCATTGCGACTAAAGTTAGCGCGCCGACAACAGACCGCGAGCGCGATTCCGTAGAGACGATTGAGCTTGGCACGGGCGACTTAGTCATTCCTGCAATGCTTTTAGTCAGCGCACTCAAACTTGACGGGGTCGGAACTCTTCCGCTTCACGCCATCGCCGCCTTTGCAGGCAGCGTGTTAGGCATCGCCGGACTGTTTTGGGTGCTTGAACGCCAGAGGGGCTATTGGCCGGCGCTGCCGCCACTCGTTTTCGGCGCCCTACTCGGCCTAGCTGCACTTCAAGTGCTCATTGTCCTCAAGGTGGTTTAGGGAATGGACGGCGAAAGCGCGCCAATCCGCTCTGAGAAGCCGCACCGCGAAACGGCACGGCATGCACTCGTCTCCGAATTGCTTGAAGGAAGTTTTGTGAAGGGCAGTGCTGAGGGCGAAGCCAATTTTATAGAGAGTGAGGCCGGCCGGTTTGCCCGCGTCTGCATAATCGGCACGGTTGTTGAACGAAAGTCTACTGAAGATGGGCCTGAACTTATTGTTGCTGACGCCACGGCCGAGATTTTAGTTCGGCCCGCCAACGATTTGGTCGCGTCTACGCTGCAAGGGCTTAATAAGGGCGCCGACGCTCTACTAATTGGGAAAGTGCGTGAGACGCGCGAGCGGTTTTTGCTCGCCGAAATCGCGCGGCCGCTTGAGGACCCGAACTGGGAGGCCGCACATTTGCTCTCTGCCGCGCTCTCCAGGAAGAAATCGAAATGACTGACCTGCTCACTTACGACACCCTCTTAACCGGCGTTTACGCCAAGCTGCCCAAGAAAAAAGCGCGCGCGGACCGGTTTGAAATCCCGATTGCTGACTCCATAGTCATCGGCATCCGCACGACTATAAAGAATTTTGACGCAATCTGCGCCTACCTCCGCCGCCAGCCTGCTGACGTGGCCAAGTACTTTTTCAAGGAGCTCGCCGTGCCGGGCGTCATCGAGGGCCCGCGCCTGGTGCTTGCGGGCAAGTTTTCCAACCGCGCGATAAACGAGCGGCTGGCTGGTTTTGTCCGCGAGCGCGTGCTGTGCAAGGAGTGCGGCAAGCCCGACACCGAACTTACGCAAATCGACCGCAACCTGTACTCGCTTAAGTGCGAGGCGTGCGGCGCAAAAGCGACGGTGCGCGTCTAAGAAAGTTAATTAACAAAGCGTGAGTGAGATTATATCCGATGATTGCGAAAAAACCGTTTAAGAAGAAGCCCGCGTTCGTGCCGCGCATGCCATCAGGGGCGCCCATGACGCAGACGCAGATTGAGGAGCGCATCCGCACTCCAAAGCGCCACGAGGGAGAGATGTTCGCCATGGTAGTCGAGCAGAAGGGCGGTTCGCGCATGATTGTCCAGTGCGAGGACGGGAAAGAGCGCCTTGGCCGCATTCCTGGCCGCGTGAGAAAGCGTTTGTGGATAAAAGACGGCGATTACATCATCATCAAGCCCTGGGTAGTCGAGGCCGACGAGAAATGCGATTTGGAATACCGCTACACGCCAGTTCAGGCGGATTCCCTCAAGAGAAAGGGCATCATTCGCTTCTAGCTTTAAAGTGAGTCAATGTGCGCACTCAAGATAAGTAAACGCAAGCGCCCTGAACGCGAGGACAAGCCCCTAAAGGAACGGCTGAAAATCGCAGGGAAAGTGCTTGATGACCCGACTTTGATGGTGCTCGTCGGCTTCCTTAACGGGAAAGTCATCAAGAGCGTCGACTATCCCATCTCAAGCGGCAAGGAGGCGGTGGTTTTTCGCGCGACCACGCCAAAAGGCGAGTTTATTGCAGTCAAGGTATTCAAGTTCGAGACTAGCGCATTCCGCCACATGAGCGAGTACATCGAGGGCGACCCGCGCTTTCGGCACGTCAAGCGCCAGAGGCGGCCGCTTATACGGGAATGGGCAAGCAAGGAGTTCGCCAACCTGCGAAAGGCGTTTGAGGCGGGCGTGCCGTGCCCCGAGCCCATGCGGCTAAAGCAAAACGTGGTGCTCATGGAGTTTATCGGCGAGGGCGGCAGGCCTTACGCATTGCTTAACGAAGTGGTGCTAAGCGAGCCGGAGCAAATCTTCCGCGGGCTGATGGCGGATGTGAAAAAACTCTACTCAATTGGTTTGGTGCACGGGGACTTAAGCCCGTATAACATCATGCTGCGAGTGCGGGACGGCCGCGAGCAGCCGGTAATCATCGACTGGGGCCAGGGAGTCCTCCTCGAGCATCCGCGGGCAAAAGAATTTCTCGAGCGCGATGTTCGCACCGTCTGCGAGTTCTTCAAAAAGCAGGGAGTCGAGTGCGACGAACAAACCGAACTGCAACGCATTTTAAAGCAATAGCCTCACATTACCAGAATGTGGAAAGCGAACTGCTCAAACGCGGCAACTACCTGCTGAAGCGGGCTTCGGAAAACCCAACGCCAAACCACTACTTTGCCGGCCAGGCGCTTTACTACTTCACCATGGCCAACTCTAGGGAAGGAGCCAAGCAAGCAATTGCCGTGCTCAAGCGAAACTTGGGCCGCACAGGCGACTTTCCGCAACTCAAGGGAAAACTGGAGAAAAACGCCCAGGCGGTCGAACTCGCCGAATTGCCGAAAAAACTGATGCGCTACTACGACCTCTACGCAATCCATTTTGACAAGATTGCTGAAGCATCACGAAAACTAGTCATGTTTCCAGTTGAAAGCGAGAAACTCCAAGAACTGGAGCGGCTTGAAGGTTCAAGGCCAAAGCTAAATCAGCCGGCCTTTGAAATCCTGATGAGGCAAATTGAAGACCAGCAGGCCAGAAAACAAGGCTGGGACACCAAAGCAACTTCAAGCGCACTCGCAAAGAGAGCGGAAACCAACGCGGACGCAGATGCAGTCGCCACTGCAACCAAGCTATTAATGGGCGAGCGGCTGGCCAGCGCACAACAAATTGCCATGGAACTGCAGGCCAACGGCCTTCACTTTGATGACGCGAAACTGGTTGGCGATGCATTCATGAGCCTAATTGGCGACGGCAGGGCGCTAGTGCAAAACAGTGCCGCCCGGCTGCACGCCAGCCACCTATACCGCACGCTGCGTGGGGTAAAGGGCGGTTAGAGGGGCCTGAAACGCCATTTTTCGCTGTTTGGCCGATTGTGCGACGGGCAGGCTATTTAAGGCTTTAGAGGGTAACTAGTAGCATGAGAGTTTTTGTCCTGCCCACCAAGCGCCTTGAGCGCTTGAAGAAAGATAGCGGCCGCGCGCTCAAGGATTTGGAGAAGAAGGGCGGAGTCAAGATTGCCGTAAAGGAAGAAGGCGATTACGCAACGCTAGAGATTACCGGGGAAAGCGAGGGAGAGTGGGTGGCGGGCCAAGTGCTTGCCGCAATAGACTTGGGATTCCAACCAAAACAAGCGCTAAAGCTCTTTGGCGAAAACATCTACCTTGAGACGATTGACCTTGGCGAGGCAATGCATGGCAAGGAAAACGCGGTGACGCGCATGAAGTCGAGGATCATCGGCTCGGAAGGCCGCATTAGAAAAGCGCTTGAGGAATTAAGCGAGGCTGCAATTGCAATCAGCGACGACTCGCGCGTGGGGTTGCTTGGCGGTTTTGAGGAAGTTAAGGCCGCAAAGGAAGCCGTTTTGCGCCTCCTTGAGGGAAACCAGCACGGCGGGGTCATCACCTACCTTCGCAACGAAAAGAGAAAACGCGAGGCCCAATCGCTTGGAATCAAGCTGTAAACCGTGAGCCTTTCGAATGCGCAAAGGTTTTAATGCTTTAAGCGACTAACCGTGTTTGACTCGCCTAAAGTCTTGACGCGATTTTGAAGCAATCAAGTGACTAGAATGGCAAAGAAGACCGAAGAAGAACGCGTGATTTCAGCTGACGAGCTGTCAAAAGAGTTCAAGGAATACAGCGTAGCCGAGTTCTTCAAACGCAACCGCCAGATGCTTGGCTACACGGGCAAGGTGCGCTCGCTAACTACCGCAGTGCACGAGTACGTCACCAACAGCCTCGACGCCTGCGAAGACAGTAAAGTTCTCCCCGACATCCTCGTTGAAGTCCATTCCTTTGAAAACGGCCACGTCCGCGTCATTGTCGAGGACAACGGCACGGGCATTCCGAAAAAGAACGTAGGCCAAGCACTGGGCAAGCTCTTGGCCGGCACGAAATTCATGAAGCGCCAGCAAAAGCGCGGACAACAGGGTATTGGCGCCTCGTACGCAACCCTCTTCGGCCAAATTACGACCGGCAAGGAAACGCACGTCAAGACGAGCTTAGGCGACGGCAGCGTTTACGAGTGCGACGTGAGTGTTGACATCAACAAGAACGACCCGCAAATCCGCAATGAAAAAGAGGCGCGCGGCAACTTTAGAGGCACGCGCATTGAAGCCGAGTTTGCTGAAGTCGAGTACAACCGGTCAACTTACGGCGTTTACGAATACCTCCGCCGCACTGCAGTTGCCAACCCCCACGCTCAAATCACTCTAGTCGAGCCCAACAAGGAAATCACAGTCTTCCCGCGGGCGACTAAAAACATTCCAAAGAAGGCAAGGGAAGTCTTGCCCCACCCCCTCGGCATCACCACAAGCGACTTAGTCGACATGGCGCGCGTCACCAAGGGCCGCAAGATAGCCTCTTTCCTCCAAAGCGATTTCTCGCGCCTGAGCGCCGAGAAAGTCAAGGAAATCGCTTCAATGTGCCCCGGTGTTGACCTCGAGCGCGCACCATCGGCACTCACTTGGCCAGAAGCAGAGAAGGTCGTCAACGCCATGCAGAAAATCAAGTGGATTGCACCCGAGATGGACGCACTGCAGCCCATTGGCTTAGTCGAGCTTGAAAAAAGCCTCAAGAACTTGCTGGCACCAGAGCGCTTAAAGGTAGTCGAGCGGCCGCCCAAGACCTTCCGAGGCGGCATCCCGTTCATGGTTGAAGCCGCAATCGCCTACGGCGGCAAGTCCGGAACAATCGGCAGTGCCGACGGCAGCGGCGCAGGCAAGGGCGAAGTCCTCCGCTACGCCAACCGCACGCCACTCTTGTTTGACGCAGGCGCCTGCGCAACAATGGAATCAGTAAAGACCATTGACTGGAACCGCTACGACCTGAAAAACTGGGAGGACATGCAGGTCAGCATCTTCATCAACTTTACTAGCGTCTACGTCCCCTACACTGGCGCGGGCAAGCTTGCAATCGCCCAGGAAGAGGAGATTGTGCTCGAAATCCGAAACGCGCTCATGGAATGCGCCCGCGATGTCGCGACTTACCTCCACAGCGTGCGCCGTGGCGAGGAACAGGAAGCCCGCAGGCAGATTTTCTTCCGTTACATCGGCGAAGTAGCAGAATCGCTTCACGACATCACCGGCAAGTCCAAAGTAGAGCTTGAAGGCAAGCTGCGTAAGATCGCCGAGGAAAAGACGAGCATACTCGAACAACAGGATGACGAGGCTGAAATGGAAGAGCTGGACAAGATTGAGAAAGCCGCGTCCAAGGCAATGAAGGACGAAGGCGAAGAGGAGTAGGGTTTCCCATGGTCATAGCAGAAAAGAACAACAAGGAAAAGCTCAAAGCCAGCCGCGACGAGATTCTTGAAAAAATCAAGCGCACCGGCGAGAAGCTAATAAAAGAGATTGACAAGGGCGACAACCCGGCACTAGAAATTCCAGTGCGCGGCAGCAGAAACGTCGAGTTCGACGAGAAAAACAAAAAACTCGTGCTAGGCGACAAGATTGCCCACCGCTACCTCTTCAACGTCGGACACGCCAAGAAATTCATGCAAACCATGCTCGTCGCGAGCTACGTCAAGAAGGATTTGCTTGAGAACAACCTGACGGCGACTCTCCGGGACCTTTACTACGCGAAAAAGCGCACAATCGCTGGCACCAAGGAAGAAACAATCGAGGAACAAAAAGAGTCCGACTTGGCCATTGTCGACTTTGAAGTCTCGCTCGACACTTTCCGCGAAAAGCTCCACCTGCGCGCTGAACCAAAAGGCCGCATCGCAGGCGACATGGTAGTCACCGATAGGGTGCGCGACAAGGTCGACTCAATTGACCTTTCGCGAATGGGCTCCGGCGGATGGGCAGTGCCCTCAATTGTCGAACAAATCGAATTCAAGGACGTTGGTGCCGAATACGTGCTCGTTGCCGAGAAAAACGCGCTCTTCGATAGGCTTAACGAGGACGAGTACTGGAAGAAGAACAAGTGCATGGTGATGACGACTGCCGGCCAGGCGGCCCGCGGCGCAAGGCGCTTCCTCCAGAGGCTAAACGAGGAACTCGGCTTGCCGGTCTACATCCTCACCGACGCAGACCCCTACGGTTGGTACATCTACTCGACCATGAAGTACGGCTCAATGGCACTTGCCCACGAGAGCGACCGTCTTGGATGCCCCAACGCACACTTCATCGGCATGAGCATCAGCGACATCGAGCACTACGACCTGCGCTCGGTGACAATCAAGGCAAAGGACGTTGACATCAAGCGCGCAGAAGAAATGAAGGAATACGAGTGGTTCAAGAGCAAGCCCTGGCAAGTCGAAATCAACAAGTTTCTTGAAAAGAAAATTAAGGCCGAAATCCAGGCACTCAGCTCCAAGAGCCTGCAGTACGTGTCAAACACTTACCTGCCCGAAAAAATCGCGAACAAGGACTTCCTGCCTTAAGGTGCTAGCGTGCCAAAATTCGCCGCAGTTCTCTTTGACTTCGACGGCACGCTCGTTGAGACGCACGACTACATTCTCGGCGCTTACAACCACGCGCTGGCTTCGATTGGAAAGCCCAAAATAGACCTGGAATTCCTTTCAAAGTGGGCAGGCGTGCCCCTTGACTCGGTCTTCCGCAAGAACGGATTTACTGAAGCGGAAATCGAGGCGCTAACCCTGAGCTTTTACGAATTCCAGAAGGCCAACCTCGGCCTCGTAAAGGCATTTCCGGAAACAAAGCGCGTGCTTGTCGAGCTTGAGGGTCGCGGGGTGAAAGTGGGCATCGTCACTGCGAGAAAGACGCGCAGCACGAAGATGATGCTGGAACACACGGGCCTTGGCAAATTCATCAAGGAAATAATCGCGCCAGACAACTTCAACAAGAACAAGCCCTCGCCAGAACCATTCCTCGAGTGCGCGCGCCTGCTTGGCGTAACTGCAAAAGAGTGCCTCGTTGTCGGTGACGGGTGCGCCGACATTGTAGGCGGCCACGACGCTGGAATGAAGACCGCCTTGGCCGAATACGGCTACGGCGCTGCACACGAATGCCACCAAAAGCCCGACTTCATACTCAAGAGCGTCGCTGACGTGCTCAAGCTAATTTAAAAGAAAAATTGAGGCGGGCGAATGCGCCCTTGCCCTGTCGCTTGGGAAACTAAATTGCTTAGCGGCGCTTGCGTCTGGCGCTCTTCTTGGATGCCGAAACGCGAACTTTCGAAGCCGCCTTCCTGCCGCCCTTCTGCTCCTTGGTGAACTCGTGGTACGAGTAGACGATGAGGAAGACCACTGCAACTAGCACGGGACCGATGGCAAGCAGAAACGACCACTTGGGAAAGACCAGGCCAAAGAGGGCGATGATGCCTGCGGCTTTAAAGAGCCGACTTGCAATTGCATGAGTCTTGTCCCAGACGTGATCGCTTGAAAGAGTCCACGGCGTGCGGACGCCGACGAAGTAGTTGCGCTTGGAGTCCGCCATCATCACGCCCACCTGGTAGAAAATGGCGGCTAAAGCGATTGGCATTGTCGCAAGCGGACTTAAGGGCTTGCCGAAGTTCCAGAGAATGTAGAGCTGGATGAAGAGCATGGCGATAACAAGCGAGAGTATGATGAAGAAGGCGTCAAGGTCGTTGCGGAACGCCTCGATTGCCTTGTGGCGCGGGTCAATGCGAGGGATGAGCACGAGGAGAATGAAGACGAAGAGGATTACGACCGGCATGAGAAAGACGGTCCAGCTATCCGCATAGCTGTTTACAGCGCCGTTAGCATCCCAGTGGCTGGCGATTACCGGAGGAAGCAGCGGATAAGCCCAAACTGCAATTGCAAAACAAGCAAGCGTAACCAACAAAACAGCGTTTTCAGCGAACCTCAAGCCAATCCCCTCGTAAGACTCAGGCACCAGGGCAATAAAAAGCATTTGAAAGACGCTTAGTGGCCCCGTAGAACGGAATAAAAACCATTCCCGACCTATAATTGTTGAGAGCAACACTACTAATTCTAGTGCCTCGGTAGCTCAGCTGGTAGAGCGCCTGGCTGTTAACCAGGATGTCGCAGGTTCGAGTCCTGCCCGGGGCGCTTCTTCTCGAAGTATTAGCGCCGGTTTGAAGTGTTCTTTGGGCCGGCAAGTCACGGCCGCGAGCATGATTTGGGGGCGGTGGGACAGTATGCGTTATTTTGGCAAAACTTCTGGGGACGCACTGGCTAGCTAATTGATTTGGTCCCGGAGGGGCAGCAGGCCCAAGTGCAGTACGGCTCCGCGGAAAGTTCCGTGGACTGCGGCCACGCCGCCGTAGAAGTACGGATTTGCCTCATCTACTACCAGGTCAGCGTAGGTGCCGTCCGCCCTGCCTCCCCAGTACGCCGGCATTGAAGTGGGGTTGGCGGCCTTCTCGAAGATTCCGAGCATTGCAAAACTGCGGCCCTGGCCCTGATTGTACCACGAGCCGCTTGCGTAAACCTTGGTAGGCGTCACTACCAGCGAATCGAACGAAGGCCGGTATGTAGTCTGCAATTGGACTGTTCTTTGGAGGTTCAAGTTTGAAAGGTTGGCCGCGTCAAGCACGAGCACGATCGAACCGCCGGCCGCGTAGATTGTGTTCCCGTCAACCACCATGTCCTTGAAGATGGCGCGGTTGAACCGGGTGTTCGGGTAAGTGGCAATTTGCTCAAGTGATGGCGAGAAGACCGCCACGCTCGGGTCGTCGTAAGTTCCCCTCACCCACGAGACGATTAAGTGCTCGTCCTTTACGGCAAACCCGTATAAGTTGCTAGAGTAGCTCAAGTCGCCGACTACGCTCACGGCGTTGGGGTTGCTTATGTCTATTTTCTTGAGCGAGCGGAGGAAGCTTACGTAAGCGAAGTTGCCCGAAAGCGCGATGTCGAAACTCCCGTAGCCGTCACTGGCCGGGATTGTGCTCAGCGGGCCCGACAGCGTGCCGTTGGGGAAGAACTTCAGCACGACGAAGCCCGTCCTTGTCGCGCCGTAGACGTACTCGCCGTCTGGAGAAAGCTTGAGCTTGTTGAAAGTGAAGTTATTGGCTGCAGACCTTACGACTGGCGGGAACAAGTAAGACCCAAAGTCCAGGCGCGTGGAATTCAGGCGATAGACGTCAATTCCACTGAAAGATTTGCCTACCAACAGCATTTGCGTCGGCGCGTAATACTCGAGCGCGCCGCCTCCTGGCAGCGCCTCGCTCAGCTGAAACACGCCGGGAGGCGGTGTTGGTAAAGGAGAGGAAGCCGGAGTGGGGGTTGGCGTTGCGGCAGGGCTCGCAGTCGGGGTTGCGGAAACAGTCGGGCTTGCAACCGGAGTAGCGGAGGGAGTCGCGGTGCTTTCCGGTGAGGGAGTTGGGATTGTAGTTGGCGCCTCAGGCGTCGCAGTAGCTGCGAAAACCGTTGCTTGCGCGCTTGCCGCGGGAGCCGGACTTGCGTCCGCACTCCTGAAGAGTTGCAGTCTTCGTCCTATTTCGTCTTTCAGGATTCCATCGCACTTGTCAAGGTATTGTTCTGCCGTGAGGAAGAGGGGATCGTCAAGGCGGTTGGCTTCAAGCCGCGCGATTTCACAGTCCATTGTTGCCAGCGAGAACAGCGGTCTTGCTTCCTCGAGTTCCCTTCGCGTCTCCTCGCTTGCACGCTCGGGCAGCGTCATGTCCCGCAACTGGATGAAAAGGTTGCAGGTAGTTTCACTGCCTTGCTTGGCAGTGATTTCCGCATAGACCGTCACGCCTGCCAGTGTGACTGTTGCCTTGGCGGGGCCGCAGCTTGCCTGCGTCTGTTCCTTCAGGCAACTGATGCTGTTGGCACAGTCGCGGAAATCCACTCCAGTCTGCTGCTGCACGCAGCCTGCAATGACTAAGGCTATTGCGGCCAGGAGGCAAAATATTTTTTTCATCAGCCTTTTCATTAACCAACCGCCATTTAAAAACTCGCTCTCAGGGGGCTCGGCTGTCCTTTCACTAAAGACATCTGGGCCTGGTCTTGGCTCTGGTGGGGGGTATCCGCCTTATTTCATTTGCTTTAAATAAAAGAAAGGCATTACAGGATGGTGAAGCCCGTCCCGTTTTTACTGCTTGCGAGCCTTTTGCTGGGAGGCTGCATCACGGCCGCGGAGTTCGAGGACCCCACTCCGAGTCCGACAGCTACTGGCACACCAGACGAGCCACTGCTGATTGAAATCAGTTCTGCCGAAGTTCAGCGCAATGACGCCCCGCCGTCAATAACGATAAGCGCCAGTCCATCTAACCCAGACAGGGGGCAGGTGTTCACCCTGGCAATCAGCTCGCAAGACGACCTGGCGGTCAAGGCCCTTTCCTGGGAATCTGCGGACGTTTTTACAAAGCAGCCGGAAACAAATTCTTTCGACTGCGGACTGCAAAAAATCTGTTCGGTCAACTGGGATTTCAGCTCGGGCCAAGACGGCTTGAAGACCATTACCGTCTACTCCACTGACTCGACTGGACACTACTCCGGAAGAACCCCGGTTGAAATTGACGTCCGGCCTTTTGATGCGCGGCCTGCTTCCACGGTCACGCCGATTGCCGGTTGCGGGAATGACGTTTGCGACAGCGGGGAGGCGTTTGAGACCTGCGCCCAGGACTGTCCTGCCGCTGGCTTCAGGTGCGCTAACGGCGTTTGCGAAGGCGGGGAGTCGTATCAAAGCTGCCCGCAGGACTGCAGCGTGAGCTCCATTGTAGGAAGCACTTGCGGCGACGGCGCGTGCGAACGCGGGGAGGACAAGGCAAACTGCCCGGCCGACTGCACGTCAATAAAGCCCAACTGCGGAAACAACGTTTGCGACGCGTGGGAAAACAGCACTAGCTGCCTTGCCGACTGCGAATCGGCTGGCGCGACCGAGGACGCGTGCACTTACAATTCCGCGTGCGGCTACAAGCAAATCTGCCAAGGCGGAAAGTGCGTGAGCGTGGACTGCACGAATGACGCGCAGTGCAGCTACGGCAAGGAATGCAAGTACAATCGATGCGTCAGGTGCCCAAGAGGCCCATACGGGCCGGCATGCTAACCCCCGCCCAGAATCCTCCCTCGCCTCGGCACAACCCTTACTAGTACGCGTTTATTTGGAGTTCAATTAGAGTTTACGTGCGACCTACCTCGCTGTTGCCGAAAGGCAACAAGCAAGCTTTTATTTCGCCCGCCAGTTAGGCTTGCGTGAAAACCAGTGTTTTTAAGCGCAAGCCCGAGTTCTGGGTTGCGTTTGTTTTTGCGCTGATTGCCTGCTGTGCAGTTGCCGCGCTTTTCCTATACTCTCTTTTTAGCCAATCGAGCCTCGCCGTAATTGCCGCGGCCCTGGTTGCGTTGGGGGCAATAAGTATTGCCGTTGGCAACGCGCTAGTAAACACGGTGACCACGGTTGCCGTGGGACCGGGCAATGTTGAAATAAGGTTTTTGGGCAGGGAAAAAGTTTCTTTCTCCAAGGCGGACGCCATACTAATTTCCGCCGCGCTTTGGGCAATTCCCGCAGAGCTCACAATCAGGCACGGCAAGCAGGTTGTCTCGATTGGCACTTACACCTGGTTTAAAGACGCGCGGGGGCTGGAGAAAGCAGTGCAGCAGGCGCTCAAAACCAAGGCAAAGAACCTCGGGATTATCACTTCAAAAGCCGAGTGAAGAGTGCCGAAATTCGCGTGAAACAAGACCCGGGCAGTTTTTTGCCCCGGGGCTTGGTTTTTATTCCCCAAAAGAGTAACGAAAACATGCGTAAGGGCGCTTTTCGGCGGGCCGCATTCCTATTTTCCTTGCTCTTGCTAGTTATGGCAGTTCCCTTGCGCGCCACCAACCACACTTTCGAGTGCAGCCGGATGGCGCCCGCGGACTGGATTATCCAGCCGGCAGCGGAAGAAAACATGCGCGACGACAGTACCATGGACAAGGAGGAAGCCGCAATTGCCGAACAATACGACCACTGCAGTTACCGCAACGCGGACAACGCGATAAACCCGCAGATGAATGTCCTGCTGTTCGTGCAGGGAGTGTTTCACCACAAACAGGCTGGTGCGGACAAGTACATTGCCAACACCGTCGAGGGCACGAAAAAATACGGGGTTACCGGCAATACCCCGGACAACAGGTACTGGTTTTTCACTGGTGCCAACTGGAGGATTGTCGTGGAAACTGCGGAGTTCGTCAGCGAATACGACCCCAAGACAATGAAGCCAAAGGGATACCACTACTACGCATGGAAGGGCAGGGGCGAAGTTTGGAAGCAAATCGGCCACTGCGTGCTTTCAGTCTCAGGCGAGCTTTTCCCCCCTGACTTGAACTACCGTTTCGACCCCATTCCGGAACGCGGGCCCTACACCACCAAACAGCAAGCCGTCGAGGTTGGAAGGGGCGTGCTGATGCGCGAATTGGCCGAGAAGGGCGAAGGGCTTTTGGCAAAAGCGTCAACCGCGGAACTCCAGGAATTCTGCATGCGCTCGCTTGACGGCACGGAATCAGCCGCTCCAACGCCATCACCTTCACCGAGTCCATCGCCAGAGCCCAAATGCGATACAAACGGGGAAATAATTTTCGAGCCAACTCAAGGCGTCTGGCAGGATGACTACCACTTTGCCGACGCGCCAGGAAAAAGAATAGAGAGAATCGCGCAAGGGCAATACAATGCTGAACTGCCAATGGTTGTGGGAAGGCGCTCGCTTATTTTCGGACAAAGAGGGGCTGGCGCCCCAGACGCGGTAACGGACTTCGAGCGCAGGACAATTAAAATGAAGGGGACCACTACGGGAACCACGGCGGTAATGTCGAGGATCAAGTTCTCGCTCGACTCGCTTGGAGCGTCGAAAACCGTCTACGAATCGGCCAACGAAATCGCGCTCCCAATCGGCCCGCCTTGCGGGGCGCAACACGCCTTTTCAAGAACCCTGCCCGCCGGGCTGGGCCTGCCGCCCGCGACGGACTTCACTTTTGACTCAAAGGGCGCCTACGAGCTCAAGGCAGAACTGCTAAGGGGAAGCGACAGCAAGCCGGTAGGAGTGCAGACCAGCGTCTTTGGAAACGCGGTTGAAACAAAGGAAATGCAAGTGCACTTTGTTGCAACAAGTGTAATGCCGGCAATAGGCGCGTTGGCTGCGCAAAACCTGGCCGCGTGGACACGCCAGCTGGCCCAGGACTCGCAAGCCTACATTCCCGACTACTTCCCGCTTGCGCAAGGGCCAAACGCGATACAGACCCTCACCTATCCAGTACTACGCTCGTACTTCTCGACCCTGGCTCAGGCAAACCAGAGCTGGAAGGCTTACTGGGCAAGCGCGCTCTTTACGACAGGCGAGGATGACGAGCGGGTTTACGAACATTACCGCAGGCAGCACATGGCCGCGCAGGTTTTCGGGGAACTTTCGGCAGGCGCAATGTTCGGCAACGCCGACAAGATAGTAGTGGTCATACCAAGCGAGGAGGCGGGAACGCTGATGGGATCAGGGGCAGTGGCAATCTCGGTTACCCAAAAAGTGGTGATAGTGCCCTACAACATTAACTACACAAAGCCGCCCCACGACACGGTTGCCCACGAACTTGCACACACCATGCCCTTCATATGGTCCGCGGACGAAATGCTGGCGGCGTGCGCAGACGATTACCACAACACCAACCGGACTATTGCGCACGGTTTTAGGATAACTTACGGGGGCGCTCCGGCAGTCAGGGGACACGTTCCAGCCGGCGGGGCGCTGCCGATAATGGGGGTCGGGACGCTCGTCGTAGGGCCGGCCGTGTGGGCAACCGACACGCTCTACGACGCCAACAGTTACACCGTCTGGAACGACCAGTGCACTTATACGCACTTGGCGGACTACATGCAGGCGCCAGTTGACCCCAAGCTGCTTTTGGTAAGGGGCGAAATCGCAAGAAAGGACGGCAAGTATTTTGCGAGGCTGGCGCCATCATACGAGTTTTACGGAACGCCTACCTTGAGCGCCAACGGCACGGGAAGCTGGAGAATAGTCGTCAGGGACGCTTCGGGAACCGAAGGTCCGTCATACGCGTTTGAGCCCGGGTGGGAACTGCCCACCCAGCCAGAGCACGTTATCCTTGACCTCGTTTCCTTCACCCAAGCAATACCGTTTGAAGACAATGCCGCATCAATAGAAATATACTCAAGCGAGGGGCTTGAGGCTACGATGAAGTTAAGCGCCAACGCGCCGACAGTGCAAATAACCTCGCCTGAAAACAATTCAAACACCGAGCCCCAAGAACAGGGCACCCCAATTGCGTGGGAGGCGGGTGACGCGGACGGCGACGCGCTTGCCTACACCGTGCTTTACTCTTCCAACGGGGGCGAAAGCTGGCGGCAAGAAGTTTTTGAAACAACGCAAACAAGCGCGAAAATAAGGCTCGACGACGCGCCCGACCACCTTGTGAAAGTGCTTGCAACAGACGGCGCCAACAGCGGCGAGGCGGTCGTGGCTTTCAGCACGCGAGCAAAGGAACTCCAGCCCACGCCGGAACCCCAAGCTGCTTCGCCGCAAATCGAGCTTCCCCAAGAAATAGACTTTTCATTCATCCCGCAATCGGTTGCCAGCTTGCTTGGCGGGGGGATTGTGAGAATAGACTTGTACGAGGGCGGCACTCCCGCATCGTTTTGGTATGAGCTCCAAGAAGGCGGCAAGGCAGTCAGGCTGGCCGAACCGCAGGGGGCAGCCCTTGCTCTGCAAGTTTCAATGACGCGCTCGGTATTTGAGGCAATGCAAAACTCCGTCGACTCGCAGAATGCCGCAAAGCTGGCGGTGAGCCGCGATGCCGTGCGAATCAATTCCCCGGACGCTGCAAAGCAGGCGGCGCTCGGGTTTTTCAAGCAGACCGTAAAAGGGGATGAATTCAACCCCGCGCCCGGAAGCGAAGTGCAATTCAGGGGAAAAACGGCAACAGTGGTTGAAGGCCCGGCAGGAAGGCCTGCCCTCTCAATTGCCGGCGAGCGGTTCCTGCCGGTGATGAACAGGTACGGCGCGCCCATGGGAGCAAGCATTCCGGGCACGGCAGGGTTGCTGGCCAAGGCAAAAGAATCAAGCACGCAAGGCGGGGCGGGCGAAGGGTTTTCGCAAAAGGCGGGAGTGCTTGCGGCAGACCCAAAGACCGGAAAGCCCGTGCTTGAGCCTCAAGCTGAATCAACCCCGCGGGCGCCAATCGCGGCAGTGAAGCCGGCAAGGGCGGCGTACAGGGCGGGGATAAGCGCAAGAAATGCATACAGGCAAGCGACTGCAAGGGGATAACATGGATTCCAACAAACTGAAACCTGAAACTGGAGGGAAAAAAGAGCTTCCGCCCAAAGCGCCCTCGCTTTTTTCCAAAGCCGCGCCGTTTGCACTTGGTGCTATAGCGCTGCTCATAATTGCGGTAGTTTTTAGCGTTTTTATTCTGCCGAAAACGCCTTCTGCAGGCGGGGCGGGCTTGGAGGAGGCGGCCGACTTTTCCCCTTCACTCAAGGATTCTGCCGCCTACAAGGCATTGGCTGAAAGCGGGCTTGAAAACGCGATAGTTGAGTCAAAGGAAAACGAAGTGCTGGTCTACCTGCAGGTGGATGTGGGAAGGGACGGAAGGGAAGCTGCGTTTACCGCCCTTGGGGCGGCAGGCGCCCTTGCTAAGGCAGAAAGCACGGTGAAAGTGCAAGTAGAGCAGGGAGGCAAGAAAACTTTTTACTCCGCAAGCGCTGCTGACGTGCACGCGCTGCTTGACGGCAAAATCAGCGACGAGGAATTTGAAAGCCGCGTGTCAAGCAATTAACCCGATTTCAGCCCACGGTTCTTTCGTCACTGGCAGAAGGCGCTTTTTTCTCTTAAAGTCACGAGTATATAGTCCGGTTTGCCGTTGACATAATTACAATGAATTACTTGCTTATCGCACTTTTTGCGGCAGTGCTGCTTTTTGGCTGCGTTAGCCAAACAATACTGCCCGAGCCTACCGCAACGCCGACAGCCGCGCCAACAGTTACTGCGCAGCCTACTGCAATTGCTACTCCGATTCCGACAATCGTGTTTGTTGACGCGACGCCCGCTCCAAGCCCGACGCCAGTTTCAGAGTTCACTGAAATGACTTTCGACGAGTTTCTTGCCGACTGCTCAAAGTCAACTAAGCTTACTGGAGTCCTGCGCGCCCAGCAGGTAAGGCTAGAAGGAAAGATTTCAACGATATACGACATCGTCAACAGAAACGGCGTCATCATCACCCTCGAAGGTTTTGGCTCAGCTTCAAAGCCGACAGGAATGGAAGCGACCGGCTCCACGATTTACACGTTCTTCGGCACTCCGTCAAAGCACCCGATTGCCATCTACACTCAAAACGAATGCTGGCTTAAGTTAGAGAAAATCGAGAACACCGAGCAAGTCTATCCGTTGCCCGAATAAGGGAAAGTGGGCAAACTATTTTTTGAATTCTCGCTCGACGCGTGCATCAATCAATATGGTTATATCCTTCGGCGACCATAGTATTGCGTGGAGAATCTGCCCGAGGCTATCGTTAGCGACGGTCGACTTCTGGAAAAGAAGTTTGATGCCGCCGACGGAGTCATTGACGCGGGCGAACTTGACCACCGCGAATTCTCTTCCGAACTAGTTAGGAAAGTCATTTACCTCCAGCGCGAGTTTTCCTCAAAGGAAGCCTGTGCGCGATACGACGAGGAGAAAGTCGACGGCTTTCGCGCGCTAGCAAGACATTTTCTAACGGAGCTAAAGGACGGTTCTCTGACAAGCGAAAGCACGCGTGAAGTCAGCCGCCACCTGAAGAACAACTTCCCCAAGCTGCAGATGCCCAAGAAAAGGTAGCTGTCCGGGATTCCCGCTGCAATTAAAAGCAGGGTGTGGGTGCAACTAGTCTAACTTTATGGTCTTCAAAGTAATTCCGTTCCGCAACGGCACCCTACGGTGCAAGCTGGAGTACTTAGACTTTTAACAGCCGGTAAGAGCAGCAAACCGAGGGGCACTGCCGCACGGCAAAACTAATAAGCCACAAAGGACACTCTTAGTCACTATGAAAAGGCAGTTCCGGCTCGAACAGTTCAGGGAAACGCCAACGCCCGAGAAAGTCAGGCAAGTAAGGCAGTTTTTCCTCCTAGGCCATCCTAACCTAGTGATTTCCATTGCAGGAAAACCGGGCGCGGGCAAGAGCACGCTCGTGCGGGAACTTGCAAAATGGCTTGGCCTTAAGCACCAGGAAATGAGCGACCCAGCCTACGAGGAAGAGGAGAACGAGACTCACGAAGTTTCCTACCGTCACCTACCCGGCAGCCTTAATGAAAACAAGAAACTCGCAAAGCAGTATGCCGTAGTTGACGCGCTAATTGACGCAAAAGGAATCGAGGCCGCACAGAAGTTCGCCAAAGACCGGGGCGGCATTGTTGCCGGAAGAATGCCCGCGTTTTTTGGCATTCCGAACGTGATTGCAAGGATAAACGCCAGGTTAAAGGGCAGAAAAACGCGCAATCTCAGCGTCGAGCGGATTCGGGCGGAAGCAAACGTCACTGAAGTTACTCCGATTCCGATTGGAGTGAGGATTTTCTTGCATTGCGACCCCGTTGTCGCAGGCGAACGCAACTATTTCCGCGAACTCAGCCACGCTGGCTCCAAGGAACACCTAGAAAGCCCCGAACACGCGACCGAGAAAATACTCGATAGAGAAGCCGACGACCAAGCGCACTACCTCAAGCAATACGGCATAGACATCGCAGACCCCTCCAACTACGACATAATCATTGACACTACCAACCACAACAAAAACCCGCACGAAACGCTGATGGATGCCCTATTCGCAATCCGGGCGCACCTGGAAAAGCAAGCAAAGCAGAGGTAACCGGCTATTGCGCCGCATGGGGAGGAGGGGTGTCGGTCGACCTTTTACTTTAGCACTACCATGTTCGTCATGCCGAAGGCGTGCGTCTCGACCGCGCCCTTGCCCTTGAGGCGGTTGACAATCCGGTGCGTCTTTACTGCAGAGAAGCCGGTCTTTACCGACAAGTCCTTTTGAGTGAGCTTGCCGCCGGCCTCGCGGAGCTTGGCAACGGCCTGCTTTTCCTCATCGCTCAGGACAAACGCGTAAACCTCGTCTTTTGCTTCCGCCCGGTTGTGCGCGTTAAGAAAACGCCACAAGTAATAGCCATTGGCAAGGAAGGCAACTGCGGTAAGCAGGTGGAGCAGGTTGAAGGGAGAAAGTATTAGCGAGAGCGGGTCAAGGGCAATTGAGGGGCGAGTAAACGGCCTGAACGTTCCGTTTAGCGCTTCGGGAGAAGACGTAATAATTTGGCGCGGTTCCTCAAAATAGCCGCCGCCCCTTCCGGGCATGAATGAGAGGAACTCGTGGCGCCAGAAAATTGAATAGAGCTGGGCAAGGTAAAGCAAGGCTAGGAATCCACCAAAGATTAGCGAGAACAGCATGAGTACCTTAAGGTGTTTTGGGGATGCCATTTCAATCATTTCAGGTTATTACTTATTACAGCTTATTACAGGCAAGACATATATCCCATTACGTCGTTAAAAGCCTTATGGAAAAAGCAGTGCTGCGGCTTCACGACGTGCACAAGACGTATTTCCTTGACGGCGTCGAAGTCCGCGCTTTACGGGGCGTCACCCTCGACATCAGGAAAGGCGACTTTCTTGCAATCACGGGCGCGTCGGGGAGCGGCAAGTCGACCTTGCTTAACGTCATCGGCTGCCTTGACTCGCCAACTAGCGGGCGCGTTGAAATCAACGGCGTTGACACCGCGACTCTGGACGACGACCGGCTGGCCCGCATGCGAGGAAAGGAAATAGGCTTCGTGTTCCAGTCGTTTAACCTGCAGCCTAACATGACTGTTTGGGAAAACGTGGCGCTCGCCATGCGCATCCACGAGTACCCCGAGGAAGAAGTTACTGAAACGGTCACCCGACTGCTTGCCGATGTTGGCCTCTCAGACCGGATTGGCCACTACCCAAACCAGCTCTCAGGCGGCCAGCAGCAGCGCGTGGCAATAGCGCGGGCGCTCTCGACAAACCCGGCGATTATTCTTGCCGACGAGCCTACGGGCAACCTGGACTCGGAGTCTGGCGGGCACATCATGGAACTGCTTGCGCGCATCAACAAGGAAGACAAGGTTACGGTAGTCGTCGTAACCCACGAGCCTACAGTCGTTAGCTACGCAAGGCGCAAAGTGCACGTAAAGGACGGCAAAATCAACGCTTAAAACAAAATCGGGGAGTGGTGGAGATTATGAAAAAAGCAATCTGGCTGGTAATCATCATGGCGGTGGCGCTCATTCACTTCGCGAGCGCAGTCACTGGCTCCGACTACGTCGACGTCCAGGTCCAGAACCTGCGGCTCGTCCCCTATCCAGTCGAGCCCGGCCAGTACTTCACAATCTACTTCGAGCTATACAACAACGGCAACCTCGAGGCCAGCAACGTCGTCTTCACCCTAACGCCGAAGTACCCGTTCTCGCTTGAGCCAGCCGACAACCCAACGACAGTCATTTCCGGCCTTCCTGGCGGGAGCAGGCGCCTAGTGCAGTACCGCGTGCGCGTGGCACCGGACGCGATTGACGGCGCCAACGACCTTGGCTACACGCTGACCTACAACAATGTGCAGGGCGGAAAGACCTCGTTCAGCGTGCCGGTAACTCGCAAGAATAACCTGCGCATCACAAGCGTCACCCCAACGCGCATCAAGCCCGGCGTCGAGACACAGTTAACATTCACCCTCTCGAACATAGGCAATGCGACGGCACAAGGCATCACGCTTTCGTGGTCAGAACCCAGTGGCCTCATCATCCCCCTTGGCTCTGAAAACAGGCGCGACATTGTGCAACTCGGGCCCGGCGAAAAGCAGGACGTCACCTTCGACGTCATAGCCGACCCGTCGATAGCTCCAGGCGCATACCTTCTTACCGCAAACGTGTCCTATGCGGGCGGCAACTCGACCGCGTCGTTTACAAGCAAGACCGGCGTGGTCGTCGGCGGAGATGCCGACCTTGAAGTGAGCGTCCAGGACTACACCCAAGGCCAGCTCTCGATAGCGATTGCCAACACGGGCACCAACCCGGCGGCGGCAACTAGCGTCACCATACCACGCCAGCCAGGCGTCACAGTCACGGGCGCTAGCACGCAGTTCATCGGCAACCTGCAGCGCGGCGACTTCACTCTCGCGACTTTCCAAATCCAGCAAACGGCGGTCGATGCGGGCGTCCAGGCGACGCCGTCAGGCGGCAGGCAGGGCAGGCTCGGGGGAGGCAACTTCACCGGCGGCGCGTTTAGGGGCAACTTCAGCGCCAGCGCAAACGAAGTGATGGTTCAGGTCGCCTACACAAACACGCTTGGAGAACGAAAGACAATAATGCAAGCCGTGCAGCTCACTACAGGCGGCGCGCTGGCAACAGGTGCGGGCGGGTTTGCAGGCCGCTCGGGGCAGCAGGCTAATGCCACGCCGTGGTACTATTACGCCGGCGGTGCGGTAGTCCTCATTGCAGTCGGGTGGCTGGCGCACAAGCGCTTCAAGAAGAAGCTGCCAGCCGTTGCCGCGCAAACACACGCCAAGCAGGAGCGCCACTAGCTTAGGAGGAAAAGGGTGAGGGGCGCGATAGGATGAAGCTCAGTTACTCCGCGAGCCTGGCTCTGTCAAACCTGGCTAGAAGCAAGCTACGCACGTGGCTCACCATCACGGGAATCGTCATCGGCGTTGCGGCTGTGGTCCTCATCGTTAGCATCGGCAACGGGCTGCAGGCAAATGTCCAGAGCCAGTTAAGCGGCTTTGGCGCCGACATCATCACAGTCTCCCCCGGCTTCAGCCGCGCTGCAGGCGCCTTCGGAGGCTTTCGGGGAGGCGGGGGCGGCGACTTTTTTGGCGGCGGGCAAAGGCAGGAAGGCAACCTGACGACCAAGGACCTGCAGGCAATACGCATTTCGACCAACGTGAAAGTCGCGACCGGCACGATCAACGGGAGGGAAACCATGACTTTCGGCAGCGAGTCAAGCAACGTGCAAGTGCGCGGGGTCGATGTTTTGACTTGGAGCGCGTTTACTACTGACACGGTCGCTCAAGGCAGGGGCTTGACGCCAAGCGACTCCAATGCCATACTCGTCGGAAGCCGGATTGCAACCAGCTTGTTCAAACGGCCATTAACGCCCAACGCGGTTGTCGAAATCGCGGGGCACACCTTCCGCGTCGCGGGCATACTCGCTGCGAGCGGCACACAAGGTGGCGACGACAACGCAGTCATCATGCCCATAGCGCAGGCCCGACAGGTCATTGAAGGCCTGACGCCCGACCAGTTCAACACCATTTCAGTCAAGGTCAAGGACGCTAGCACTGCAATCGACACTGCGTCCGAGCTTGACCGCCGCCTGTCGATAGAGCGCCACGTCACAAATCAGACTAAGGACTTCACCGTTACGGCCGCACAGACCATACAACAGACGATTTCGAGCGTCACTTCCTCGATATCGCTGTTCCTTGCCGGCATCGCAGCCATTTCACTCCTTGTAGGCGCAATCGGCATCGCAAACACCATGTTCATGACCGTGCTCGAGCGCACGCGCCAAATCGGCGTGCTCAAGGCACTCGGCGCCACGAGCAGGGAAATAACGCTGTTGTTCCTCATCGAATCCGCCATCTTAGGAATCACGGGCGGCATCATAGGACTCGCGATCAGCTTCGCTGTTGCTGCAACGATTTCCCAAATCAACCTAGGCTTCCCCACCGCAGGCGCTAGAGGGGGCGGGGCGTTCCTAATTACGCCCGACCTCGCAATCTTTGCTCTCTTGTTCTCTGCAATCATCGGCATGGTCGCAGGCTACATTCCGGCACGCCAAGCCTCAAGGCTAAAGCCCGTTGAAGCGCTAAGGTACGAGTGAATCTTACGCCGAATCGCGCGCACTCGCGTGCAATCTAAAGCGCCTATAGGCAAGCGCACCAGCAGCCAAGCCCGCAACCGCAAGCCACGGCAATATCGAACCACTGGTTGTGGCAACCGGTGATGGCGAGGCTGCCCCGTCTTGCACTTTCTTTTCCAGCGCGTCAATCAGCCCGCGGGCGCCCGCAGAATCACCAGAGCTGATGTGCTCCTCGATTGCGCTTACTTCATTCGCATACTTTTGCGCGTCAAAGCCCGGCAATTTCTTGATTGCGTCAAGCGCGGTCTTTAGGGAATCGGGGTCATTTGGCGACGGCGAGCCCCCATTGACGGGAGTCGAGGGATTGGGCGGGGATGACGGGCCAGGCGAAGAGGATGGACCCGGAGAAGGGGACGGCCCGGGCGAGGATGACGGCGATGGCGTAGGTATCGACGGGCTTGGCGTAGGGGTGAAAGCTGGAGCAGAAGGGCTAGGCGTTGGCGAAGAAGAGTTGGCTACAGTCAAGGAATTCAGGTAAATGCTTCCGCCCGAAGTAGTGTAAGCGCCGATAACCGCCTGCGGTGCCCCAGCGCTTCGAAAACTCCCGCCTGAAACGGAAAAACCGGCGCCGTCACCGTCGGCGGCCCCGTCAAACCGCATGCCGAAGGTGCTTGAGAGGCCAACGCGGCCCGCCGCAATTGGGGAATTAATGAAGTACGCGCTGCCGGAAAAAACGCGGTTGTTGAAGCCGGCGCCGTAAGCGCCCAAAAGCAAGTCGCCCTTGCCATCACCATCCAAGTCGCCTGCAAAAATCGAGTAGCCAAGAAAGCCGTTTGCAAACGCGCCGTCAAACTCCGCATACGAGCCTGAAGACAAGTCGGTCACGCTTTGGGCCGTTTTGAGGCCTGCAACGACATACGCGCTGCCGGAGTCAACCCCGCCGTAATCAGCGCGGGGCGCACCCACGGCCAGGTCTAAAACCCCGTCGCCGTCGGCATCAAGCGAAGTAAGGGAATAACCAAGCTCATCGTACGGCGAGGCACCGTCAATGCGGCGCGAGAACGCCGACTCAGCGGCCAAATTGCCGCCTGCCGAAACGGCAAGCACGTAAACGCTGCCTGAATCGATTCGGCCATTGTTGTCGGCCCGCGGCGCTGCGGCAACCGCCTGCTTTGAGCCGGCGCCAGTCACGTCGGCAGCCATCACCGCGTGACCAAGCCTGTCACCCGCAGTACCGCCGTCAAACCGCGCGAAATAAGTCGAGGCATTTGCAAGGTTTGCCGAAGCACCTGCATGGATGGACTGGCCGGGAATGACGTAAACGCTGCCGGAGGCGCCCAATGAATTGAAGCTTGCCTGCGGGGCGCCCACAAGCAGGTCGCCCGCACCGTCGCCGTCAACATCGCCAACTGCAACGGAATAACCGGCGTAGTCACTTGCCGAGGCGCCCGCAATCCTCGCCGAATAGTTTGAGTCCGCCGACAGGACAAGCGTTTGCGGCAGTTGCGTGCCGCCAAAGACGATGAACACGCTGCCGGCAAAAGAAGTGCTTGAGCTGTCTTTGGGCGCAGCCAGTACCAGGTCGGCCTTGCCGTCAGAATTCAAGTCACCGATTGCAACGGCTCCGCCAAGTTCGGCGTAAGACCCGGGGCCGTCAAAGCGGACGGCGTAGGAGGCGGGATCGGAAAGCACGGCGCTTGACGTGCCCGCAAACGAGTTGCCGTAAATAATGTAGACGCTGCCCGAGCGCACGCCATTGTGGCCGGCGTAAGGGGCTCCGACTATCAGGTCGGCAACGCCGTCGCCGTCAACATCGCCGGAGGCAATAGAAAAGCCGGCCTGCGAAGAGGCCTCGCCGTCAAAACGCTTGTCAAAAACGGAGTTTAAGTCAACAGTGCCCGCCAAGGCGGCGCCTGCCATAGACGCGAACAAAATCAAGACTAGTGCAAGCCGTACGGGCACTGCCATGAAATGCGTTACGCAAGCGGCCTTTAAAAGCAACCCGCAATTTTAATAACTGACAGGAGATATTAGAGCCGATTACATGGAAAGAAAAACGCGCGGGCAGTCAGCGATAGAGTACTTGTCAAACTACGGCTTTGCAATCACGATCATAGTTTTGGCCGGCGTTGTGCTCTGGCAAATGAACGTGTTTAACCCCGCGGCCCTCTTTTCATCAAAGTACTGCGGCGGCTTTTCGCAGGTCCACTGCAGCGACTTCGCGCTTGACGCGACAGGAAACATCGTCTTCGTATTTGAGAACTCGGCGAGCCAGATTTCCGACATCACGCTCGTTGACGACCAGGAACGCCAGATACCCGGCAGCGCGTGCGAAAACAGCTTTGATTTGCAGAACAGCGCGAAACCGGGCGAAAGCTTCAAGTGTACCTCCCCGGGCGGGTCAATAATCACGGGCGCGGTATTCGGCACCATAGTGAGCGACCAGCGCATCCAAGTCCGCTACAGGACCGACGCGTCAGGCATCTACCACGTCGACACGGGCAGCATCAAGGGTTCGACGGGCTAGCGGGATTTCAAAGTGCTCCAGCCGAAATTCCCGAAAGGAATCACCGCGCAGCCGAGAAGGTTAGGGTACTTTAGTTTTGTTACGACGAACCTGGCCTGCAGCTCAGAAGCAGTCTTTCCCAAGTGCGGGTGTGCGTTGTCTTTTCCTGCGTACTCACCGAACACGTCTAGCGCATCGGAAACGTAGCGGTCGTCCTTGCTTGGGCCGCCTGAGAGGACAGTCAAGTCGGGCTTCAAAAGTTGGTGCAGCGCGTGCATCGAGTGGCCGAGGTTCTCTGCCGCCAGCTCATACGCTCTGACTGCCACCTTGTCCCCGCGGTTTGCAAGCTTGCGAGCTTGAAAGCCGTTTTCTGCATTCGCCAGCGTTTGGATTGCGAGCATTCCGGCATGGGATTCCACGATGCCGCTTCCGGGCGGGCCAAGCACCATGTGCCCCGGCTCCAGGTCAATGAGCTCAAGCCCGCCGGCGCTGCCTACTTTCCCAAACACGCCACCGATTCCCGAACCGAGCACGAGGGTGACTAGCCGTTTCGCCGACTTGCCTTCGCCGAAATTTTTTATGCCCAAATGATTGGCAAAAGCGTCGTTGGCCCAGTAAACGCGCCTGGGGCCCAATCCCGTTTCTTTCAGCGCACGCTGGTTTTGCAGCCCGAAGTCGACGTTCACGTCGCGGAAAAAAGGGAAGTTGATGGAGTTGCGCAAAAAGCCGCGCTCGTCAAAAATCCCCGGCATGCAAATCGAGACCGGCGCGCGTTTATCCGAGCCCGCAGCTTTTGAGGAAAGCTCGGCAACGAGACCGAAAAATTCCTTCGCAGAAGTCTTTGGCGTTTTTGCTGAAAAGACGCGACCGCACTTGCCTGTGCGGGAGTCAATCCTGGCGGCGCGGATGCTTGAACCGCCGACGTCAACACCAATTACGTAGGGCATGAAGAACTTTCAGCCAGCCTGTGCTTAAAAGTATTGGCTCAGGAGCGCACTGCGACGACGAAGTATTCCGTCGAGTCGGCAGTCGCCGCCTTGCGCGTCTCGGCGTCGACGACTTCCTTTAGAGTGAAGCCGGCTGCCTGAAGCTGGCCCTCAAGCACGGACAGGTTGATGAGAGCAAGGGCGTTGTCGCTTGAGTGCCGGGAGTAGTTCCCGTCAGTGCGGGAAACAAAATAAGTGCCGTGCTCGCGAAGCACGCCCTTGTCAACGTCGGCAGTGCTCTCAATCACTTCAATCACTTCCCTGCCGCCCACAGTCGCGCGGTCGACGTAAGTGTAGGCAAACTCGCCCTTCACCATGGACTTTAGGTAATCGGTGACTTCAAGGAGAAGCACGCCGCCACGACGCAGGCTCAAGGCGAAGCAGGATAGCGCAGTGCGCGCCTGCTCGGGCGTGTTGTTTACGAGAAACGCGTTAGTCATGCAGATGACCGCGTCGCACTTTTTCGGAGCGACGAACTTGCGCATGTCGCCCTGGAAAAAGGAGACGCGAGAGCTTTTCGACAAAGGCTTTTGAATTGCGAGCTCGACCATGCGTTCGGAAAAGTCAAATCCAATCAGTTCGTACCCGCGCGAGGCGAGCTCGACGGAGTGGATTCCTGTGCCGCAACCGGCGTCCATCACGCGGCGCATGATAGAGGCGTTGCGCAAGAGAATTTCCTCAATGGCATTGCATTCCCGGGAAATGCCGTCGTCCTTTTGAAGACCGCGCCTGTAGAGGGGCTCGTAAAACTCAGCAGCCTCCCAATACAAAACGTCCTTCATCTCTGCGCTCCGCTTTACTCATGCGGCAATCGTATTAAAAACTTCCGGCTGCCAATGTGCAATCTGCAATGCAGATTATAGAGATGGCGTGGGCACTGATCGTACTCGCGTTCCTCACAATCCCGTTCGGCAGGTGGGAAATTACTGCGGCGCTTGCCGCTGCAGGAATCATACTCTATGCAATACTGCGGCTAGTGCTCTATGAGCTTAAGCTCGGGCAGGCCGACGGCCCGAAGAAGGAAGCACCGCGACGGTGATGCCGAAGGACGAGAGCACGCGCCTTAAGTGCGGCACTTCCTCTGCAGTTAAAATGCTGACGCACTCGCCGGTTGTGCGCATGCGCCCCGTGCGCCCGGCGCGGTGGAGGTAGAATGACTGCGAGATGTCAAAAGAGTAAACGCGCTTTACGTCGGCAAAGTGCACTCCACGCGCGACTAAGTCGGTCGCTACAAGCACGCCGCCTCCGGCGGCAAAGCGCTTGACGACAGAATGGCGCTGGAATGGCTTGAGCTCAGAGTGGAGGAGAAGCACTGGTGAAAGGCCGTGGTAGCGCAGGGCTTTTGCCAAGTCACTGGCCGAATCGACGGTCGAGCAGAAGACTACGCTCTTTACCGGGGTTTCCCGAAGCAGCTTCGCAAGCAGCTTTGGCTTGGCCTCGCCAACTGCAACGAAGTGGCTGACGGTCGTGCCGAATACCGTGCCGGTCCGCACTGTCGAAAACCCGGGCTTTAGGAGCTTTGAGGCGAGAACCATCATGTCTGCGGGCATCTGCACGCAAAACAAAAGCGTCTGGCGGGTGCGGGGCAGCTGGGACGCAATGTGACTCGAGTCCTCTGCAAACTGCTTGTAGAGAAGCCGGTCCGCCTCGTCAAGGACGATGACTGAAACATCGGAAGCCGCCAAAACCCGGCTCTGGAGGAGCTCGCGGACGCGGCTTGGCGTGCCGACGATAACTTGGGAGCCTGCGCGAATCAGGTCCTCTTGGCGGCGCGGGTCGGTCCCGCCGTATGCGGCGATGACGCGAATGTCGGTTCCGGCGGCAAGCCTGCGGCACTCGTTGGCCGCCTGGATGACTAGCTCGCGCGACGGCTCAAGCACTATTGCCCGGAATTTCTCTCCAGAAACTAGGCGGTGAAGGAGCGGGAGCATGAAGGCGGCGGTTTTCCCCGTGCCGGTGGGCGCGCGGGCCAAAACGTCACTGCCTGCGACTATTGGTGCAAATGACTCGATTTGCACGAGCGTGAATTCCTTAAAGCCCATCTTGTTGGCATTCGCCAAGAGTACGGGGGACAGTCCTTCCATAGCTAAAATTAGGGCGGGCAAAGTAGTTAATCCCGGCGCTGCAGGGGACACGGGCAGATTAGTATGAATTGTATGAAAATAAATATGACCAGCTCTTTTGAGAAGCACTTTTACGGCGCAGTAAGCGTCGGTGCGCGCGGCCAAGTGGTGATTCCCAAGGCTGCACGCAAGGAATTTAACATCAAGGCGGGCGACCGGCTGATTGTGATGGGCAAGCCCGGTGGCGGCCTCAAGCAAGGGAAAAAGGCGTAAACTAACGCGCTTGCGTGACGGGCTCAAACCCCGACGCCCACGAGCAGAACGCCATGACTGAAGCGTAGGCCAATGCAAGGGCCGCCAGGTCGGGGGGGACTACCGCACCGCCGCCTGTTGGCGCGAAGTACTTCCACACGCCCGCGGCGGTTCCCGAAAACTCGGCCACCAAGCCAAAGAGGGCGGTGAAAGCGTAGACGCCAAACGGCCGGTTTGAGGAAACGGAAATAACGTAAAGCCCTGCAACCGCAATCGGCAGGCTAATTGAAAGAGAACCGTTTAGGAAAGAGGCTGCGGCAACCACTACTGAAACGATGAGCAGCCAAGTGTTTCGCTCCACCCGAGCGAGGGATGATTCAAGCTGCACCACCCACCAGCCGAGAATAGCCCAGCCTAGCGCAATCCACACCGGGGCGCCTAGGATGCCTCCGTACTTGTAGAGGCCGGCGGCCACATTCGCTGTTTCAAAAATCATGCCGAGGACGGCTAAAGTAATCATGAGCTTTCGCGTGCGAAGGTCGCTGCGGAACACCACGAGATAGAAGAAAAGCGCGCCGAGGAGGACATCGCCTGCGGAGTTGCCGAATTGCGAAACGCCGTAGAGGGTTAGGGGCACGAAAAGCACGGGCCAGAGTGAAAACAAGAGTGAAAGCTGGCTGCCGAGGTTTTTGTCCATGACAAGTTGATTGGCCGGAAAAGCTTTTAACGCATTCCTGCCGCCAGGGCACGGGGGCAAATGGAATGTTTAAATAAGGGGCTGACGGTAATGCAACAATCAAACTAGGGGTGATTCCTTGGAATTCAAGGCAGTAATCGCGCTTTTAGCATTAGGTTTTGTTCTAGTCGGCTGCGTCCAAACGGGAGGAGCGGCATCTCCTTCGGGCGGCCAAGCCACCGACATTCCGCAAGCAACTTCAGCCCCGGAGGCGACAGCGGCGCCTCAAGCCACTGCTGCGGGAGGTAACGGCGCGTTGGGCGGAACCGACCTCAACGCGATGGCCGTAAACCAGATAAAGAACAGCTTGAGCGCAGGCCAGCGCGTGAAGTGCGTTGCAACCCAATCCCAGCCCGAGGGAGTCACCTTCTCCTCGACCTACACAATCTACCTCACTGGCGACAAGCAGGCAACGGATTCGACGATTCAATCTGAGGGAAGCGTAGCGTCGTTCAAGAGCTACACCGACTTTAAGACAAAGACCGTCGCGGTTTACATGGGCAGCCAGTCTACTGGTGAAGTCAATGAATGCGATTGGCTTAAAATGACCACGACGTACGAAGACCCAGCCGGCCAGAGAATCGACGAAAGCCAACCGTTCGAGTCTGCGGTTTCAACCCAGTTCCCAGAATACACCGCAAGCTGCGCCTACGACAACTTTGACGACTCGGTCTTCACCGAGCCCACAGTCAAGGTCTGCGACCTAGCCGCAACCCCGACGGACACAGGAACGGGCTAAGCCCCCCGTCCCATCTTTTTTCTTTTATTTTCAGACGCTACCCAGCTAGCGCAAGCACCGGTTTAATTGCCTTGCCGGCCTAATGATATTGTATGGGACTAGCGGACAAGATTACCGAACTTGAGACTGAAATCTCCAAGACGCAGAAGAACAAGGCAACCGAAGCGCACCTTGGGCTGCTTAAGGCAAAGATTGCGAGGCTCAAAAACGAGGCCGAAGTCCAGAGAGCCAAGGGCGGCGGGTCGAGCGCAGGCTTCGACGTCAAAAAATCAGGTAGCGCTACGGTCGTCCTGATTGGACTGCCGTCGACAGGCAAGTCATCGATTCTAAACGCGCTTACTGGCACAAAATCGCGCACCGCCGCTTACGCCTTCACCACCGTCACCTGCATTCCCGGCATGATGGAATACAAGGGCGCGCAAATCCAGATTCTCGACCTGCCAGGCATCATCGCTGGCGCCGAGAGGGGCAGGGGCCGCGGACGGGAGGTCATCGCGGTTGCAAGGACCGCCGACCTCGTTCTCTTCATCCTCGACGTCTTCGACCCGCTCTACCTCCCAAAGCTTCGGGACACAATCGAGAGCGTCGGAGTGCGGCTCGACTGCAATCCCCCAAGGATAGTCATTGAAAAGCGCGCCAAGGGCGGCATGTCCATACACTACGACATCAAGCCAACGCACTTGACCGACAAAATCATCAACGCAGTGCTCAAGGAATACGGCATCTTCAACGCGAGCGTGGTCGTGCACGAGGACGCCACAGTCGACCAGCTCGTCGACGTCGTGGTAGGCGGGAGGGTTTACGCAAGCTCGCTCGTAGTTGTCAACAAAATCGATCTCGTCAAGCCGGAATTCCTGAAAAAACTCCCGTTTGGGTTCCTGCCAGTCTCGGCGGAAAAGCGCACGAACATCGAGGCCCTAAAGGAAGCCATTTTCCACAAGCTCAACCTCATTCGCGTCTACACGCGCTCGAGATTCGAGGCGGCTGACAAGAACGCTCCGCTAATCGTAAAGGACGGCACCACCGTGCTTGAAGCGGCGGAGAAGCTGCACCGCGACCTGCGCAAGTCATTCAAGCACGCCCGCATCTGGGGCCCCTCGGCAAAACACCCGGGCCAGCGCGTCGGCCCCGACCACTTGCTAAAGGACGGCGACGAATTCATCGCAGAGACAAAGTAGGCTGCTTCGGCTTAGAATGCCTTGAAGTAGTGTAGCACGTAGTAGGCGAAGAGAGCAAGCGTGCACAAGGCGATTACCGGCACTGCGAGCCGGGACTGGCGCTCAAGGGGCACCGGCGGGCCGAAGAAGGCGACGAGGGCGAATACTATGATGCCGAGGATGCCCTTTCCAATCCAGTGGTGGTAGAACGTGGCCTTGAGCCACGCCAACAGGCCCGTGCTGAGTTCCGCACCGATTGTAAGGACGGTAAGGAAGACTATTGTAACGAGCGCCGCAAGGGCGATTGACTCGATTTTCATCCTCTTGCCTCCAGTGCCGCGCGCGCGGCGTTAGTGATGACGAAGCCCTCAAAAGCGACTATGAGCCCAAGTATGAAGATGGCGAGTGCGAAAGTCGAGGCGAGCTTGAGTGCCGCCGCGGACTTCTTCCTAAAAGCGTAGTCTATTAGAAACACGTCGGCAACAGCCAAAAACGGGAGGAAAAGAAACACGTGCTCCTTAGTCTCGGTGCCAAGGTCGTGCGCCCAATCGGATGATGCGAGAATTAGGGGCTTTACCTGCGGGCCGTAGACGGTGATGTAATGGAATCCGCCCATCGCCCAGGAAAAGAGCAAGAGGATGACGCCGAGCACCCCGGCCATGTGCGCCTTGGCGAAGCTTTCGGCACCCGGCTTTCGCAACTCGAGAAACGCGAGGCCGAAGGCCATTATCCCAAGCAATCCGGCAACTGCGTGCAGGAAAATCAGCGGATTCATTTTCTTTCCTCCTTGAATACGAAGTAAACGCGCCACAGGATTGCCAGGCTTGCAAGGCCGATTATCGCCTCGCCCAGGACCGTTCCCTTAAACGCCCCGGCCTCGGTAAGCACGAAGTGGACAAGCGCGATTCCAAGGGCAACGTAGCCGAGCCGTTGGATGCGCTTCCACTTGTCATAACCAAGGCCGTCAAACACGACGTCGCTTGAAGTCGCCGCGAGCAAACTAAAGAGGGCAAACGACGCCATCGCGGCGGTTATTGAAACAAGGTTGTCGATGGTGAAAATGTAGGGGGAACTGTAAGACAGGCTCAGAAGGCCGTGGATGGCCAGGAGGGAAAAGCCCGCGATGCCGAAGAACTTGCGGTACTCCGACGGGTCGAGCTTCGGCATCAGCCACCAGCTAAGCGGCCCGAGGACAAAGGAGAGAATGGTCAGGATAGTGCCGCTTGAGGCCGTGACGCGATTGAGGAAGCGGGTGACGGGAAAGCCGGATTTGGCGTAAATGAATGCGACGAGTGCAATGACGGCTACCGAGATTAGAATCCGCCCCACTCCTGGCGGGACGATTTTGTGTTCAACGCGGGTGGCTTTTGCCATGTTGCAACAAGCAAACTTTCCAAGTATTTAATAGTGCCAGAAAGCGGCAACCGCAGGGGCATCGCAAGACAAGGCAGGAAAAGCTGCGGGAGCTAGAAAACCGAGGCGGCTATTTTTTCTTTTCGGCCAAGTAAAGTTCGGTGCCGTCGGGGTCGGAAAAGTAGGCAAAGCGCATGTAGTCCTCGTCGAAGAATTGAAACTTGACTCCCTTCTTTGCAAGGGCCTTGGCAGCCTTGTCGAGGTCCTTGACTTCAAAGCCTATCGAGACGCTCTCCTCCTTCCTGCCGCTTCTCTTTGCGGGATAGAGGCCGATGGTGATGCCGGGCCCCTTGATTTCGGCCCACTCGCCGTAATTGGCTAAGAGTTTGAGACCCAGGGTCTTGGTGTAAAATTTGATGGAGCGCGCCATGGTGGCGACCATCACGGCAACCTTGCCTCTCTTGAAAACGACTGCCATAAAATCACCCGCCATTTTGATTAAGCTTTTCGAGGCCGACCGAGCAAAGCCTTCGGCTTTGCAGGTCCAGCAAACGCTTCGCGTTTGCCCGGAGAAGCGAGCCGGCAACCAAGCCGGGAGCCTCGCGGGCCGAAGAAAAGCTTACTTGAAGCCGCGCTCCTCGACGATGCGCTCCTGGAGCCTTCCGCGGCTGTAGAAGACGACGACGAGGCCGGCAAAAAAGGCGGCCATGGCCATGATGATGTTGAGGCTGCTTCGGCTTTCAAGCAGGCCGAACGCGGCGTACTCAAACGCAATCCCTATTATGAGGAGCCAAAGTAGGCGAAGCTCAATCAAGTACTCGGAGAAGAGGCCGTGGCTCTTGATTGCGGAGACCGGGTAGTTCCACATGAAGCTGGCGGCGGCTAGAAAGAGGAGCGCGGGATAGGTGAAAGTCGTCCAAGCCGGAAATATGAATTCTACAGCTGCAGCCATGACGAAAACTACGAAAATGTGCGCGGCAAAATGCGTGTTCTCCGCTTCCTTGATCCACTCTAAAACGTTTTTCATGAAACCCACCAAAATGACTTTGGCGGAAACAACTATTTAAAGCCAGCCAGAGTGGTAGTTGCGACATATTTTGGAGGTCGATTCAGCTATGATGGGACACGTGTGCAGCAAGTTCATGGGACTATTCGTGCTAGTGGCAGGCATTGCGTTTCTAATGCTTGCGATGGGCTCAATGGCAGCAGTGACCGTGTATTGGATTGCAGGCGCAATGTTCGCACTCTTCGGCCTGGGCAAGCTCGTGCACGTAAGCGGAATGTGCCCGATGTGCAACGCCGAAATGAAGGGCGGCTCAAAGCGCAAGTAAATTCTTCCCAAAATTAGGGGCCGCGTGCTTTCGCGCGGAGACGGCCCTTAAACTTCTTTTTCAATTATTGTTGGCCGCGCGGCTACTGCGATTAATTTGACTGTCGACACTGCACGCCATAGAGTTAAGGCCGTGGTGCAGGGGGGCGTTCACTTTCGGCTAGCGCCGGTGGTAACGGCTGTGCGCAGTAGGCGGGGCCGGGATTCGGAACTTGGCGCGCGGGCCCTTGCGCTTTAAGTCAGTGAATTGTGCCTCGAACGCGCTCTCGCGGCGCTCGATGTAATAGCGGGAGATGTTAGTCATTAGCAACAAGACCGTGCCAACGCCGATGAGTGCGTAGAAGATGAGGAAGATTTTGGTGTAGTCGTGGTGTGGCGTGATGTCGCCGTAGCCGATGGTAGTCAGCGTGATTGTCGCTAGGTAGAACGAGTCGAGCCACGAGAGGTTCTCAAGAGTATGAAAGACGGTTGCGCCGACGGCTAGCAGCAAAACGATGACTAACAGCGAATAGGCTATTCGCGTGAAATTCTTGCTCTCGTCATAAATCGGGGCCACAGCACAAGAATTAGCAAAAACTGCTTTTAAAGCGCAATCATTCGAACATCAGCGTCTTCTCAACGGCCTTCTTCACTTTAGCCGCAGTGTAGGAAAGCTTTATGAGGGTCGTGTGGCCGCGCACGCCCTTGCCGCTTGAAACCATGTTTACTAAGCCAAGCATCTCAAGCTCGTTTAGGTACTCGCGGTACCAGCGTGAGGTGCGCGGAACGTGGCCCAAGCGCTTTGCAAGTGACGCGTAACGCTCGTAAACTTCGCCGCTAAAGTAAAGCTTGTCGCCGCCGTCCTCAACGAGGCGCTTGTACTGCACGTCCTCGCTTAGGCCCGCCAGGCTGTAGAGCAAAAGCTGCTGGTGCTGGGGGAGGGTCGAGATGACTTCGAAGGCCTTGTCCTCGTCGGCAAGCTTTCGCGCCTCCTCTACGTCCTTGTCGCTGATGCGCCGAGAGCCGTCCGGCCGGCTTTCGACGAGTTCGCCCGCGCGCAGGAGCAGCAAAAACGCGTAGCGCGCGTCGCCGTTCTCACCAGCCGCAATGGCGCTCGCTAGGTTGATTGCGTTCTCCTCGATGATGCCCTTTTCAAACGCCGACTGCGCGCGCTGGCCGAGAATTCCTTTGAGCTGCACCGCGTTATAGGGCTGGAAAACTATTTCCTCCTCGCAAAGCGCGCTCTTGCTGCGTGGGTCGAGCTTTTGCTTGAAGTTGACTTTATTGCTGATGCCGATGAGACTCACGCTACCGCCGGTTAAGTCGTCGTTGGCGCGCACTAGAGTGTAGACTAAAGAGTCAAGGTCACTGACCATGTCAATCTCGTCAAGGATGACGACTAGGTGGCGGCCCTTCAGGTCGCTTTTCGAGTTTTCAATCCAGTCGAGCATTTCCTCGTAGAGGATTGAGAAGCTGTGGCCCGTTTTTGCAAAGTGGGGCTTGAATTCGGTGATGACTTTTTGCAGCACCTTGTAGCGCGTGTCGTAAACGCGGCAGTTCATGTAGACGGTGAATACGCGGGGGTCGGCTTTTTCCTTCAGCTTCGAGAGGACCTGCTTGACGCTGCAGGTCTTGCCCGTGCCGGTAAGCCCGTAGATGAACAAGTTCTTGGCTTTCATGCCCTGGAGGACGGGGGCGATGGCGAGCATGATTTTGCGGATTTCATCTTCGCGGTAAAGCAGGATTTCGGGCACGTAGTGCGGCGAGAGGACGCTCTTGTCAAGAAAAACGCCTTTCCCGGCTAATATTTCATCAAAACTTGGCAACTCTCACAATCCCCCGTCTAACTAGTAGCCTGCATGCAATAAATAACTTCGGCAAACAAAGGCTTTTTAAGCTCGCTGACCCGTATTTCTGTTATTCACCAAAGGGGTGCGAAATATGGGTATTTTCCAGAATCTCAGCAAGGCTTTCGGATCGACAAAAGAGCTAGACGTTGACGCTTTCATGAGCGCAGCAGAGGCAGAACAGGTTGACGTCATGCACGTCGAGGCAGACTCTTACGTCAAGCCAATCACGCTTCAAGTCGACGGCGACATCAAACTCGTTGAGGAAGAGCTGAAAACCGGCAACATCGTTTTGCTCAACATCGCCTCATACGCGCGGAATCCAGCGAAGCTAAAGACCGCGGTAATGGCCCTAAGGCACTTCGTCACGACAGTCAACGGCGACCTCGCCAGAATCGACGAGGACAAGATTTTGCTCACTCCGGGCAAAGTCAAGATTGTCAAGAAGCGCAAGTAAGTGCGTGCGCTCTTCAATTGAAAGGATTAGCGCGAGCCGGTGGAAACAAAAGGCTCGAAAACCATTAAAAACAGCCCCGCAGCTAGTTAATGCGATTGCAGTGATTCTTGACGCGCCAACTTTCGAACTCGTGCTCACCCCAGAGGCTGCCCTAGGCATCATCCAAAAGGAAATCAACCGCAAGCACTGGGCCAAGTGGGAAGTCGAGGACATCCGCCTAGTCTACACGCCGTACTGGATATTCAGCTTCGACGTCACTGCAGAAGGAAGCCAGCCATCGGGCAGGGTGGCGCTAAACGCGACCACTGGTGAAGTCGACGAGTTCGTGCCCCAACTGCTTGACAGGCCGTTTAAGAAAGCGCGACAGACCGACCCAAAAAGCCCGAAAGCCGAAGTTGAGTCCACCAACATTAGCAGAAAAGAAGTCGAGGCGGTCGCACCCGCAAAAGTCGCCGCTGCCGTTGGCCTGAAAAAAGACACGATAACCGTAAGCGCGATTGCCAAATACTACGTGCCGTTCTTTCGAGTGTGGGCAACCGTGCCTGCAGAGACGGGCGACAGCTACAAAATCAACGTCGACGCGCTGATGGGCGCCCCCCTTGGGAGCCAAGCGATTCCGGGCAAGGAAAAAGGCATGGAAGAGTCGACTGAAGAGACTTTCGACAAGCTGAAAAGCCCCGCGGGCTGGATGTCGTTGATTAATGACACGGGAAAGGCACTACAGCAGGGCGGCCCCGGCGGGCTATTGGCAACGCCCTTAGGCAGATGGGCAATCATGCTCGCAGTCATCCTCGTCCTCGCGTTCTTCGTGTTTAGGGCGCCGAATGTGGGGGCCGAATGCAAGCCCGCCGACGCTTACTTGAGCGCGCCCGAGTTTGTTTTCTTCGGCGACACGCACTTGGTGCCAAAACGGACGACTAAGGGCGAGTTCTACATCGAAGGCACGTGCACGTTTACCAACAACAACCGCGACCCGCAAAGCAGCTGCGTGCGCATGAACATCTTGGACGGCAAACTCCCCGTTGCAGGCAATAACACTTGCGTCTCCAACCTGGTCGCGGGCGGGATTACTGAAAAAGACTTCCGCATCCAATGGCCGGGCAAGGTACAGTCTACTTACGTGCTTGAAACGAATAAAGTAGTCTAGGCTTAGCGCGTCTTTTTCGCAATCCTACGCATCGGCCCGATTGGCGCAAGCAAGGCCTGCACTTCGTCCCTAGAGGGCCGGGCGCGCTCGATGACGTTTCTAAAGGCATTGCTGACTTTGCGCGGGTCCTGGATGCCGGACATCGAGCGGACTAGTTCCTCAAACATTTTCTCCAAGTGCAGCCGCTTTTCCCTAGAGGCCGGCCGCATGTTGCGCTTGGGAATTGCCGACGGCTTACCCGCACTCGCCATGAAAAACTCGTATGTCACAACCGCAACCGCGTGGCTCAAGTTCAGGACCGTGTGCTCGCTAAAGGCGGGGACGTAGGCGACGATGTCGCAGTGCTTGAGTTCTTCCCGGTGCAGGCCGCGGGACTCGCTGCCGAAAACAATTGCGACAGTGCCGGCATCGGCTGCCTTCTCGACGGCCTTTCGCAGGGGCACGACGTTTTTTAGCTCGCTTGAAAACCTGTCGGGGACTCCGCTTGTGCCAACGACGAGGTCGACGCCCGCAACAGCCTCTTCGAGTGTCTTGACTTTTCGCGCTTCAGTCAGCACTTCCTCGGAGTGCTTGGCAAACTTTTTGGCCTCAAGGCCCAGCTTGCACTTGGGGTTGACGAGCCAAAGCTCCTTGCAGCCGAAGTTTTTCATGGCCCTGGCTGCAGAACCCACGTTGAGGTCGAATTCCGGCTCGAAAAGCACTATCCTAAGCTGCATGCGAAAAAACCTATTGCTTTTAAACAAGGCTAAGATAATTTGTGCGATGAGAATTAAACCCGTTGCCTTCCTCGCGCTTTTGGCACTAGTCGGCACGGTCTTTGCCGCCCTATCAAGCGACCAGGCCCTTGACATCGTAGGGGGCAAGGGAGGGTACCTAAACGATTACGAGTCTGCCAAGCTGTTGCTTCAGACGCCGATTGAAATCAACGGCGAGCGCTACTGGGTCGCCTACGTCTACCAGACTTCCTCGCCTGATACGAAAAACCTGCAGCTTGCCGTTAGCGACAACACGGGCTTTGTCGAACGCGACCCTATTGCGCTCACTAGCGTATTCCAAATCTCCCAAAAGCTTGCGGTGATGGATCAACTAAAGCAAGGGAAAGCGTCCCTCGATGACGTCGACGCGTTTCTTTCAGACGCGCAAACGCAGCGCCAGTCAGTTGAGCAAGTCTTCTACACCAACATCCGCCAGCAGCTTGAGCCAAAGTACACGCAAGTGTCTTTCGACGAGATTGCAAACGGCCTGCAGGAAGTCAAGGACGGCCAGGACGCTTTACAAAACAACATCCGCGAAACGCGTTCGCTAAAGGGCCAGTTCGAGCTTTACGGCACCGGCAACGACTTCGACGCCTACTTCAACGCGTTTAACACCACGCTTGGCAGCTTCAACACGCTCTCGCTAACAGTCGAGCGCTACCAGTCAAGAGTGCTTGCCAAAGTCGACGAAGTGACGAATTCCCGGGACTTGAACTTCAGCGCAAAAGAAGAGATTACAACCGCGCTTGAGAAGACTTACGACGTGGGCGACTACAAGGGCTTCCGCACAGGCGTCGTCGAGCCCGCCCAGAGGCTGATGGCCTCACAACTGGCGCGCCAGGACACTCTAGTCGCCAACAACGTCGAGAGCACGCTATACCGCATTGCAAAGAAAAACGCAGAGAAAGCCTATAGCACGGACCTCAAAGACAGCGTCACGGCAGTCCTCGCTTCCGCCAGGGAGCCCGAGCTAAAAGTCTGCGGAATTGATGCAAGCGAACTCAAGAAAGTATGGGCGCAAGTGCGGACGGTGATGGAAAACCCGTCAAACTCTTCGCGCGCTACCTACGATACCGTGCCCGAGCAGGCGGCCAAGGCAAGCACGCTTGCAGCCGACATCACGCAAAAGCTAAACGACTGCACGATTGCGGCAACGCCGCCACCACAACGCGCCGACTATTCGGGCCTGCTTTCAAACGCGCTCATCCTCGTAGTCGTTGCCGGACTGGGCTATTACGGCTACACGCGCTACAAGAAGTGGCGCCAAGAAAGCGATAACTAGCGTATAGGGCAAAAAGGCGAAAGGGAATTTTCGTGAGAGGATCGCAAAAGCCATCGGTTAAGGCCTCACACTCGCGGCTAATGGAAAAGGGCGTCGCCATTGACTTGTTCCAGGCGCAGGGAGCGCCTCAAGCAACGCACGCCATCGTGCTTTTGCACGGGCTGGCCATAAGGCCTCCGGGCGCCAGAAGCCCCATTGTGCGCGAGTTGCTTCGAAAAGGATATTGCGTCGTGGCGCCCCACTACCTTGGCACGCACGACAGCACCGGCGAGTTTTCAATACTCAATTCAGTAAGCACGGTAAAGCACGCCGTCAAGGCAGTTGGCGCAGAATTGCCCAACGTCACCGACTTTTCAATTTTTGGCTACAGTTACGGCGGCGCCATAGCCATGGTAGCCGGAGCGCAGATTCCCGAAGTCAGGAAAATCATTTCAATTGCAGGCCCGCCCGAATGGCGGCCAATTGGCCGCGATGGAACAACAGAGGACGTACTCTACCACCTCCTCAAAGAGCGGAAAAGGCAAAAAACGCAGGTAAATCCGGGGTTTAGGATTAAAGAGGCGACTGTCGAAGAGATGGAGGAAGGCGCGCCGGGCCTCTCGCCCATCGACCACGTTGATGCGCTAAAAGACAAGGACGTGATGCTGCTACACCCGCAGCAAGACGAATACCTCCCGCCAATTGTTTCAAAGGCATTCCACGAAATCCTCTTGACAGGCAATGGCAACCACCTGATGTTTACTCTCCGCGGAGGGCACTCGATGGCGTTTTCCGCAATAACCGGTAATGCTGCAAGGCTCAAAAGAGTCCTGGACTGGCTCAAGACGTAAAAAAACAACTAGGATGGGCACCGCAAGCTTTTCGGCCCGACTTGGCTTAAACCAGCACTGCGCTGATTACTGCCAACTCCTCAAAAGAGAATTTCTGGCTCACGAGAATCTCGCACTTGAATCCTTCAGCCTCAAGCTTGCCCAAAGTCTCTGCGTTGCCGTTTCCCTCGCCCGCACTGTCGGCAAGAGAACTTGAGACAAGCAGCACGATGCCTCCGGCGTTAAGGTGCGCTTTCGCCTGCGGGATAAACGCGTCGGTAACGCGCCTGCCGTCGGGCCCGCCGTCAAAGGCCGCGTCAAGCCCGCCCTTGACGTGCTCCTCTTCGGAGGTTGGCAGGTAGGGCGGGTTAAAGCAAATGCAGTCGAACTTCTCGCCCCCGAGGGCGGAAAAGAGGTCGCTTTCGAGAAAAACAATTTTTCCGTCCACGCCAAGGGCCTCTGCGTTCGCCTGTGCGCACTCCAGGGCGTCAGGATTGACGTCAACCGCAGTCACTGACACAACAACGGGCTTCTGCGCAGCCGCGATTGAGGCAATGCCGCTTCCCGTGCCAATGTCAAGCACGCGACCACGGGCGAGGGAGCGCACTGCGAAAGCTAAAAGCAGGGAATCCTCGCGGGGGGCGTAGACGCCTTCGGGAACTGAGAGAGAATCGAGTGAATTGGGAGAAACCATTTGCCTCAAGCCTATAAACCCAAACTCCTCGTTTAACTACGCTTGGCCAACGGGCGGCGCGAGGACTTCAATCACCTTTCCGCCGGATATCTTTAGGAATTCCCGCAAAGTCATTGGAGAGTCTACGCCGTGCCGGTTGTTTTGGAAAATTATTATTTCCTTACCCTTCTTGGCAGCCGCCAGCACCACGTGCGTGTATCTCCTGTCATCGCGGTTATAGGGGCTATTTGGCATGAAGATGCCAATAAGGTTGCCGGGGCGAACGTGCCGGGACAAGCTAGAGGGAAGCGGTTCAGCGTCTGGATTAGGGTTTTCGTAAGTGACGATGTTGCGGTCTCGAAGCTGCCAAGCGTTGGCACGAACGTATCGGGGCAGGTGCTCAAACAGCGCTTGGGCTGCGCGCGTTGCGTAGCCCGAACAATTGCTCGGTTCGGACCAGCCTTCAATCAACGGAGGCAAAAGCCGGCTCAAATCGCCGTCAAGAACCCGCGAGTACGCCTCCCGGTCATCGTGGCTTCCGGTTAGGTACTCGATGCCCTCGTTGACTTTCCCCCGCCTTACTGATGCGAGAAACCCGCCAGGCTCGGTTAATCGCTTGTTGGCCAAGGCTTCCGACTCGCGCATTCGCTTCATGAAATTCGCGTCAACCCGGGCAACAGGAAGCGGGCGTATCTTTACGGGCACATGACTCCCGAAAAACATGTGCTTGAACAATTTGGTCGCACGCTCGACATGGTAAGGCGACGTGACTACGATGACACGCTTTGGCTTGTACTCGGGGGACATGCATTTGGCCAATTGAGCACACAAGACAGCGCTGCCAATGCTATCCAAAGAATGCGGCTCAAGAAGCAGCCTGTTGCCGGGAAAAGAATCTCCAAGCGCGGCTTGCTTTAGGGCCTCAGCTTCGCTGACGGTTGAAGAATACCGGTGGAAAGGGCGGCCACCGGAAAGCACCATGACCGGCTCTTCCCCGCGCGAAACCAGCTCGCTATAGGCGCGCTTGGCTTCATTCCACCGCTCAGAAGCGGATTTGGAGAGCTTCCCTCGCGGACCGACCTTGGCCCCCTGCACAATTATCCAAACCGGATTTTTGGGTACCGGCGGCTCGTTCCGGTAGACGGGTTTTAGCATATCAGCAACTATGCTGGGACTACAACTTTAAAACGTTGGTTCACTAGCGCCCGCGGCCCTTCCACTTCTTGCCGCCGCTGTGGCGGTCGAAAGACGGCTTGTGCCGGCTGGTGCCTTGGTCGTGGCCTGAGTCAAAAGTGCGGCCCTCGCGCTTCTGCGCTTTGGCGTGCTCCTGGACCGGGAAGACGACGGTTTCTTCTCCCCACTTGTAGATTTCGAAC
>JAGVFW010000004.1 GCA_020057405.1 archaeon
ATGCCGGTTGGCGTGCGGACGGTGAAGTTGAGGTCGTAGACTTTCGCTACGCGGCCCTTCTCGATGAACACGATAGTGTCGATAACTTGCGGGATGACGCCGAGGTCGACTTTGCCGAGGAAGCGCTGCACAGCGTCAATTGCCTTGGCCGCATGCACAACCCCAAGCATGCCGATGCCGGCCATGCGCAGGTCAGCGAACACACCAAAGTCAACGGGCTTGCGGATTTCGTCGTAGACGGTCTTGTCGGGCCGGACAAGCAAGAGGATGTCTGCCGTTTCCACAAAACTGCCCTCGAGGGGACCGTATTGCGTGATGTGCTTGCCCACTTGCAGGTCGCGCGGCTGTTCAAGCGTCTTTACGACAGCGCCCTTGGCGGCGTAGTGCTCGGCTAGGGCGGTGACGAACGTGCTCTTGCCGCTGCCAGGCGGGCCGGCGATGATAATTCCTTCTGCCTCGCCGTCAAAGCGCGCGCGCAGGCGCGGGGTGAGGGTGTACTGGTCGAGCGTGAGCTTGACTAGGGGCTTGACAATCGTCGCCTCAGCGGCTTCGCTAAAGGGCGGCTTTGTAAAGACGAGACGGTAGTCGCCAACTTGCAGGACGGTTGCGCCTTCCTTGTCGATTTCGATAAAGCTGTTTGGCGCGCGCTTGCAGTACTCCACTGCCTCGCGGACTAGCGACTGGATTTCCTTTCGGGACAAGTCCTTCTCGCCGATTTCCTTGACTTCAAACTCGCCGGGCATGCCCGCCTTGACTTTGGGCCTGCAGCCTTCCTTGAGATGCACGCTCATCGTGTTCTCGTGGTGGCGGAAAAACTGCTCTAGCGAGAGTTTTGGCGCCTCGTGGACTGGCTCGAGATAAGTTACGTCAATGCCTTCGGCACTGGCGACTTCGCGCTGGACTTTATCGGTCGTTAAAAGCGTGCCGCCTGACTTTTTGGCAAGCTCGCGAATCATGGCGTCGATTTCGCCAAAGCGCGCGCGCTCGATTTCCTCGGTCTTGGGACGGACGCCCTCGAAGCTAATCTCAAGCTTGTCGCTTGATTTGGCCGCGTCAGAGAGCTTCTTTAGCTCCTGGAGGCCGGCGAACCCAGTTTCCCGGCCAACGTTGGCCTGGTACTCGAGTTCGGAGACGACTGCGTAGTGGACTACCACGCGAATTTTGGAAGCCGTTGCCTCCTTGTTGACCAGCTCGCTAATGCGGCCGTCAATGAGTACACCCGTATCGGGGACTAATACTTTCATTTTACATACACCTTGTTTTCACTATTAAGCCGGAGAATTTATGCGTATTCAATTTAACTGAAAAAGCAGTCGATTGCATCACAACTTTACAGTAAGATAATGGAAAAGGGGGCTTTTAACCCCCGCACTTGCTACGACAGTTGCCGAAGTTAGCACTTGGTGATTTGCTGCGCCAAAGACGAGGAGGCTTTCACGCCGTAATCCGCTGCAAGTTGATTCAACAACTTTTGGCGAACTGAAGCCTTAAACCCGCCCGGATTAGAGAGGAACGTTCCGGTACCGAGAATATCCGTTGCTTTCACTAAATCAGGATATTTTTTGGCTACTGCCACTGCCGCATCCAAGTTTCGGAGGTTCGTATCCTCAGAGTCCGTTCCCACATAGAGCTGACTGGGAGTATTGACGCTGGCTGTAAAGACCGCCCTTGCAAGCTGGCCTGCAGCTGGACGATCAATCGCTATTTGCCCTGAAAAGAGGGCGTCAGGTATGCAAGTAGATTTCGAGCCGGCCCCATACCTTAAAACCTCGGCAACGAGTTGTGGCTGAATCGCGAGTACGCCCCTAGCCCTCGTGCATGCTCCATATCTAGCTTCTCGGGTCGTCTTATCCAGTTGTTCGAAACTCAAGTACAAATCGCAGGGAATGGCCGCTCGTACATCGGCGTAGTGAATTTCTTTTGTCCGAGTAATAATTCCGTCAGCACAACCACCTATCTTCTTGCCTGATGCGTCTCGCGGACATTGTTTGAGCCAAATGTTTTTCGTTACCTTAAGCTCGTTTGCAGCCGCCTGTTTTTGATACTCTGCAAGCTGCTTTGCCTTCGCGGACTTGTCAAGAGCCGCTTGTTTAGCGCCATTGGCAAGGTCAATCATGTCATACAGGGCACTAGTTGCACCGGGATGGCACGTGGTCCCGTCGAACTCCGCCCGGGTCTTTCCTTTCCCACCCTTGACATAAACCTGTTTTTGTGTAGCGCAAATGACCAAGTTCTGCGCTCTTAACTCCGTCGCGTGTTTCATGTTCGGATTCTTGCCAAGCAAGTATAGTGCAACGTCCTCGTTCTTGTAAATTCTAGCATAATAGGTGGGGTAATTGCTGGCCATCTGGATTGCAAGACCAGTGTTGGCGGCATCCCTACTGAAAAACTGGTTCAAATGAGATAGGAAGGCGTCACCCGAGCTCGGGTAGAAGTTACCGTCAGTATAATACAAATAGCTCTTGGCTGGCTTGTAAGTCCAATCATCGTTTGCAGCGGATACAAACATCGTGCTCGAAAGCACGAGCACGGCAGCCAGCAGAAAGATTTTGGAAGTGTTTATCATCAATATCTCCTCCGTTACTCACGCGTTCTTAGCATAGCAGTTTTGAAGCGAGGCAAGCAATTCTGCTTTTCGACTACCAGCGATATACCCGATATTGGAAGACAGGGTTTTTTGCGCAGACGCAATCGCAGTCGGTCGGGAAAAGGCAGGATATGACTTAAGCTTGTTTACAACATCATTAAGCTGACCCGTTTTAACACCAGTCGACTCTGCAGCTCGGTTCACTTTTCCAATTTGGTTCGGATATCCCGAAGTTTCCAATAATACCGCATCTATGACTCTTGCTAGGTTTACTGTACTAAGGCCCGCTAAATTTTCTACGACAACCGCGTTCACGACGCAAGTGTTGTCACTGCCGAGCAGCACGGTTTTGGCAGCGGGTACGGTCGAGAGAAGTTTGTCGCGTTGCTTCTCGCATTCCAATTGCTTATCGGATTTGGTTTGTCCGTCAGCGTACAACCCGCAGGGGATGTTATTAAAAATCATTTGCCGATAGTTGCTCACCCGCGAAGCCGTGTAGGTAACCCAATAATTGCGCATGCTGTTCAGGTGAACTTGCCTCTGCCGTGCCGCCTCATCGCGGTTCTTTTGAGCCGCTTGGGCAAGAGCAATCATGGTGTAAAAAGCGGCCGTGGGCTCTGGCTTGCACTTCCCTTTTTCCCAGCTTGCCTCGGTTTTGCCCTTACCGCCGACTATGATTTTTCCGGAATCAAGTTTTTCACAAATAACGAGGTTAAATGAGTTCAGTCCAACTTCCTCACCGGACAATGCCTTGTAACCGCTTGCCTTTGCGTCAGCAAGCATTCCGGCGGCAACGTCCGAGTTCTTATATATCCGGAAATATTCATCGGGAACAAACGAGTGGAAGCCGGTTAAATGAAGCCGCAAGTATTTGTTTTGCGTGCCGTCTCCGTCCGGAACACTTTTGAAGAAGGCGTCCAGCTCGGATAAGAATTCCGGATTACCGGGACTGATTTCCTTTTCATTGTGAAGTATGGCACTCTCGGATTCCGCATAGGTGGGCGTATTTAGGGCCGAAACTGGACTCAAGAGTAGGAGCAGGGCGAACGAAATCAGTACAACAATTCCTTTCATGGGTTAAACCACCTCGTCAGGATTCCAAATGGAATCCGACTCTATAGTTGAAACTTGTTCAAATACGACGTGTGCAGCGTTTTCGCTCGAAACAGTCGTGGCTGAATCCTGATTTTCCAGGCTAACTTGATCGGGTTTAACTACGGTCAAACGGATAGTATCCGAGCTGCCTTCAAGATAAGAGTCGAGGTAGTCAATGCCGCCGTCAACTTTAGCAACCTCGGTCATAGACGCAAAGAAAGCAGCTCCAATCGATAGCATGTTGCTGTCGTCAAAATAGGCATCATCCAACGAAGCAGTTTCCGTTTCCTCGGGATCAAGCGAAAGTTCTTCTGAATCCAAGTATTCTGGAAGAACATCCAGGGTCGAGTCGGGCCTTATCTCGTAGATAGTCGTGCCCGAAGGCGCATTCGCTATTACTTCCTCGATAAGGGCCGTTTTGTCTTGCTCCGAAGCATGGCTTTGAAGCGAAACGGGGCGAACAGTCGGAGGTACGGGAACTAGCCTTATCGTCTTGGAAGTATAGTAATTAGGATTCTCATCGGAGTTTCCAGTAGCAAACAATAAATCGAGTTTGCCAACTAGACCAGCATCAGAATCAACTGAATCTAAAGCCAGGCCGGCTTTGTCGAAAGTAATTGTAACGGCATCTCCCTCAAAAGAGAGCGTTGCGGCTTCCCCAAACTCACCCTGATTTGCAAATTTCGCATCAAGAACGGCCTTAGAGCCTACCAGTTTGAGCGTGTTTTCTGAAAGCAATTCATCGACAGTGAAGGTGAATTGCTCGTTGAAATCGCCGTCAGTTGGTGCTTCAATCAAAATTTCGTCTGCCAAAGATGCGCTCCCGCCCGTTGATTGAGGAACTGAGTTAAGCGCCGAAAGGGCAGCGTCGAGGTTTGTTTGGAAGTCAATTTGGCCGTTGGCATCCTTGCGGTTGAGGAGGCCGTCAATAGTGCGGAAAAGGTTGCGATCCTGCTTTGAGCCAAGTTCTGAAAGCGCTTTAAGCAAATCGGTTTTGCCATCCCAAGAGGAATCAAGCAGCAGAACTACCGTGCTCTTGTCGGACTTGGTTGGAAGCACGAGGGCATATTCATTGCCTTGGGACTTCGACACTTTGAACTTGATAATCGGGTCTTCTTGGACTACCTCAAAGTTCTGCTCGGACTGTATTTGCGAAGCAGAGGAAGCCAGTCCCTTGTCAACGAAGACAACCAGCACAGAACCGACGGGAACATTGTCCGAGAAAGAAATCGTCTCAAACTGCGAGGATGCGGTGCGGGTGACGGACTGGCGCACTTCAACGTTTAGGGCACCTAACGTGACTGGGGAAACGAAAGATTCCTCACCCGTTGACTGCCCGTCAGCTGAAGCGGCGTCGGCTTGCTGAACGTATTTCGTGGGAAACGCGGTTGCAACAGGATTGCTAGCGCCAATCGAAACTTCGGACGGCTTTAGAGAAGAAAAGTAAACAGAAACGCCAAGTAGCGCAATAAGCAGAACTAACCCTAACCACGCGGGAAAACGGCTTGAATCCATTTTGTTTTCCATTTTCTTCGGGCACGATTACTTAAAAAAGTATGCACAATCCCTCCGAAAATCGGCTTAGACGATTGCCGATAACCTTTACGATAGTTTTTAATGCTTGCGCGCTATGATGGTATTTGATACTAATGGAACAGCTTAAAGTGAAGATTGCAGGCGAAATTTCGCTCTCCACCGACCCTGGCGCGGCGATGAAGAAGTGGCGCGAGGTCTTCAGCATCAGCCAAAGCGAGCTTGCAAAGCACCTCAAGATTACGCCAAGCACGGTTAGCGACTACGAGGGCAACAGGCGCAAGAGCCCCGGCATTGTCGTCATCAAGCGCTTTGTCGACGCCATCATCAACATCGACCTTACCCGCGGCGGCGAGCTCGTCAAGCGGTTCAATGAAGCCGAAGCGCCGCAGTCGTTTTTTGACGCAGTCAACTTCCCCAAGCCCATGAGCGGCGAGGATTTTGCCAAAATCATCAAGGCAAAGGCGGTTGCGGGCGAGGAAAAGCTTGCCGCAACGAGCCTGTACGGCGCGACCGTCATCGACAGCATCAAGGTCATACTAGAACTGCCTTACGAGAGCTTCATGAAAATCTATTCGACGACCACGCAGCGCGCGCTCGTCTTTACCAACGTTAGCACGGGGCGCAGCCCGATGGTGGCAATCCGCGTCAGCCCAATCAAGCCCGCAGTCGTCGTGCTGCATGGCGTGAAGGCGGATAAAGTCGACAAGCTCGCAGTTCGCATTGCCGAGAGCGAAGGCATTCCGCTTCTTGCCACAAGCACGCCCATGGAAGAGATTCTCGCTGCGCTAAGGAATGGAAACGGCAAGGTAGAAGAGTAAGCCAATACCTTAGCCCACTACGCTAGTAGAGCAAAATCAGAGCCCGGCACGCTACTCTCGGAATGCTTTAAAGGCGGGTTTAGCATATTGTTATTTGGGTGAAATGCTAATGACCAGAAAGTTTACAGTTATTATTGAACGCGACGAAGCAGGCTTTCTAGTTGCAGACGTCCCCGAGCTCGAGGGATGCCACACCCAGGGCAAGACTCTCGACGAGCTGATCAAGAACACCAGGGAAGTAATCGACTTGTGCCTGGAAGAGCAAGGCAAGTCCTACAAGCCTTCCCTCGAATTTGTCGGCGTGCAAACCATCGAGGTGTAAGCACTTGCCCAAACTCAGCCTGCTTTCTCCGCAAGAACTAATTAAAATCCTCGAAAAACTCGGGTTCCAAAGGACGCGCCAGAAGGGAAGCCACCTCCGCTTCGCCCATCCAGACGGCCGGAAAACCACCGTACCCCTTCATTCAGGAAGGGAAATCGGCCCCGGCTTGCTGAACAAGATAATCAAGAAAGACTTGCTCATAACTCGCGAAGAATTCGAGAAACTCCTCAAGTAAGAAAGTAACCGCCTTTCTCAAAACCAGAGCTAATCGGCTATTTGTAGTTCCCGGCTCGTGGACACAGAGGCACGCCGAGAGCCTAAAGGGTCGGCGCGACTGCCCTAAAATCTTTCGTCAACTTTTTCTCAACAAGTTCCTTGGCTTTCCTAAAAGGCATTCCTTTGAGCGCAAGCTTTTCCGCACGCGCAGTATGCGTGGCTCTTTCACACAGCTGCGCCATTTTTTCAGCATCAGGCTTTGCCTTTGCAACTAAATCCGCCATCAGCACCGGCGCCTTCTCGCACTCGATAACGGCGTGCAGAAGCGATTTTTTCGTCCACTGCGAGTCCCTATTGTAGCCAGTGAAAGAAGACTTGCCCGCGTCAATTAGCTGAGTGAGGCAAGCGGCGGCGATTGAAGCCTTGGCTTTGGTGGCCTCAAGAAAGTCCGGGTTCTTCTTGTGCGGCATGATGCTGCTGCCAGTGCAGTATTCTTCCGGCAAGTGCACGAGCTCGAGGCCATCCATCGAAAGCACAATCAGGCTCTCGGAAAGCTGGCTTAAGTGGTTCATTGCCTTTGCAAGGCAAAAACAAAAACTCGCTTCGGCCTCCCACCTCTGCTGCACAACATCAAGGCTGTTGGAAAAGCTCTTTGCAAAACCAAGCGTCTTGGCAGTGGAGACAGGAGAAATTGGGAAGGAAGTGCCAAAGCCAGCGGCAGCGCCAAGTGGGCACTCATCGTAGAGTGCGACGAACACGTCGAACGATTTTGCGTCCCGCTCGAACGCAACAGCGTACGACTCAAGCCACTTACCCCAAGTGAAGGGCATTGCAATCCTGTGGTGCGAAAAACCCGGCATTGGCGTGCCTGAATGCTTTGAAGCCGTTTTTCGCAAGGCGCTTGCCAGGCCGGCTAGCGAAACGGCAAACTCTTTCGCCTTCGCTTTTAGAAACAGCCGCGTACTCGTTGAGACCAAATCGTTTCGGCTTCTTCCTGAATGCAACTTGAGGCCTGCGGGCGTTCGCTTGGTGACAAACGCCTCGACTGCGGAATGCGAATCCTCAAAACCGTCGAGGAGAAAAGCGTTTTTGGCAGCCAGTTTTGAAGCGGCCGCAAGGGCCTTCTTGAGCGACGCGAGCTCATGGCGTGAAATAATGCCCTGCTCCCAGAGCATTTGCGCGTGGGCGATGTTGACCTCAAGCTCATAAGGCAGCAAGAGCGAATCAAGGGCAGCAAACTCTTTTGTGTCCCAGCCTGCGCAGTAGGCAAGCACTTCACTCGAAGGCTTTTTCTTGAAGGCGGTTCCCCAAAGGTTGTTTTTCAAAGGCAATCACGACTTTAGCGCGCTTACTATGGCGTAGAGAAGCGCCAGGAAAAGCGAGCCAGTCACTAGCAAGTTGCGAGCCTCGCGGGCATCGCTCCACTCCCCGTCCATGGCTTTTCGCCTCCTGCGATGAAGAGAAGCAGCGCTTTTTGCGAGTGAAGCCTGTTCTCCGCCTGCTGGAAAACCACGCTTGAGGGACCGTTGATTACCTCGCTTGCAACTTCCGCACCCTCAATGCACGGCAGGCAATGCATGAACACCGCACCCGGCACGGCCAGTTCCATCAACTCCTGCGTGACAGTAAAACCCTTGAACGCTTCGGCCCGCTTTTCGGATTCCGCCTCATCGCCCATGCTCACCCAAACATCAGTGTAGACCACGTCGGCGCCTGAAACGGCATCGGAGGGTGATTCGAACAACTCGAGTTTCCCGCCGTAGGACTTGCATTGGTTGACGATGGTTTCGGGAAGCCCGTAACCCCGAGGCGAGGCAACTCGCATTTCAAGCCCAAGCATGCACGCGCCAATGGCCAGCGACGCGCAGACGTTGTTGCCGTCGCCCACAAACGCGATTTTGGCGCTCGGGCCCGCAGTCTCAAGCACGGTCTCTAGGTCGGCAAGCGCCTGGCACGGGTGCTCGATGTCGGAAAGCGCGTTTATCACAGGCACTGCCGAGTGCGCGGCAAACTCCTCAAGAAAAGACTGGCTGAAAACCCGCGCTGCAACGAAGTCCGCGTACTTGGATACTACCTTGGCTGTGTGCGTCACGTTCTCATGGCCGCCCGAAAGGTGGCTTCCCGCCATGTCTGCAAACGAACCGCCCAGCTGAGACACTGCAGCCTGAAGCGACAGCTTCGTGCGCGTGCTCGGCTTCTGCGAATAATACGCCAACATTTTCCCCGACAGCGAGTGCGCAAAGGCCTGCGGGTTTTTCTTCACTGCAGCCGCCTTGTCAAGCACGAGGCGCAGCTCTGGCGGCGAGAGGTCGCCAATTTCAAGGAAATTCCGGTAATGCAACTTCAGGCACCTCCAGAAAGTGCCAGCGCCGCGCTTGGGTGAATTTTTTTCGCTGCGCCAAGACCGGCCGGGGCTTTAGCGCCCATTGCTGCAAATGAAACCGTGCTTAGGGCATAGAGGTTGGCAAACCCCTTGCTGTCAAGCTGGTCAAAGGAACTGCCGGCATCGTAAGTGGCTGCAACCTTGCTGTAGAGACCGGTTGGCGAGCCCCTGGCGATTACCGCCGCGTTTCCCTTAAAGAGCTTCAAGAGCACCCAGCCGTTCACGTTGGCCTGCGTCGATAAGATGAAGGCGTTGACCGCGTCCATTGCGGGCGAGTGCCAGAGCGCGGCGTAGCAGTACTCGGCGAACTTCTGGTCCATTGACGGCTTTAGCCAGTTAAGCTCCTTCGGCAGGCAAAGAAGCTCGAGGTCCTTGTGCGCCCTGAGTATGACCGTTGCTGCAGGGCATTCGTAAAACTCCCTGCTCTTGAGGCCTATCGTCCTGTCCTCAATCTGGTCGATGACGCCCACGCCGTGGTTGCCTGCAAAAGAATTGAGTCCCTTAACCAGCTCAACGCCCTCGAAAGAACCGCCGTTGAACTCCGCCTTCACCGGAATGCCTGCCTCAAAATGCAGTTTGACAAAACCAGGGGAATCCGGCGCGTCCTGCGGTGAAACGCACCATGAAAGCGCGTCCTGCGGCACGGGCTCCGCCGAGTCCTCAATCGCACCGCCGCAAGCCGACCTGCCCCACAAGTTCGCGTCAACACTGTAAGGCAATTTCTTTGTCGCCGCAACGGGAATGCCAGCCTCCTCGGCGTAGGCAATTTCCTCAGGCCGGTTTAGCGACCAGTCCCGCACAGGCGCAAGCACCTTGAAGCCGGGCGCAAGCGACTTTACCGAAACATGGAACCGAAGGTAGTCGTTGCCCTTCCCAGTGCTCCCGTGCACTACCGCCGATGCACCTTCCGCAAGCGCAACGTCAACCAAATGCTTTGCAATAAGTGGCCGGCCGAGGGCAGTCGAGCACGGGTAATTTCCCTGGTAGAGGCAATTGGCCGCGATGGCCTTATTGACGTAACCAGAAATGAATTCCTCCTCGGCATTGACGGCATACGCCTTTGAAGCGCCAAGTGAGAGCGCCTTCGCCTTCACTGCAGCAAGGCCCTGGCCGGCGTACTCGTCTTGCCCAAGCCCTACGGTAAGCGTGACGACCTCGACTCCAAGTTCCTGCAAGAGGCCAAGAAGCACTGAAGTGTCAAGCCCGCCACTGTAGGCAAGCACGACTTTCCCGCAGGACTCGTACTCGCCAACGCCAGCCGCCTTAACTTTCTTGAGCAAACCCATTGGAAACACCGCAATTAGAGTGCCGAAAAGCTAATATTAAACCTGTGACAAAAATGAATCAAAACAAACAATAAGTGATTCAAATGAAACAAAAGCAAAAGCAGGAATCGGTTGCCGCGAGGGTAGTGCGGGAAATCGAGCAGGACGCGCACTACAGAAAAGCAATCGAACTGGGCATCGCAAACCTGTCCGCAATAGCGGACATCGTGGCAACAAAGCTCGAGTGCAACCGCGAAGCTGCGAAAGTTGCCGTCGCCCGCTATGCCAAAAACCGCGTCCCGCATGCCGGCGAGAAGGCTGGCCATGTTTCAAGAGTGCTCAGGCAAAGCTCGGTATCGCTGCAGGACAGCGTTGCCGTGCTCGTAGTAGAAAACAGCGGGGCAACGGTGCCAAAAACCGCAGGACTTGAAGGCGACGACATCATCGCGGTAGTGTCAAGCAAGCGAAGCACCACGATAACCTGCCGCGGAAACGCCGTGGCCGCTCTTGAAAAGAAATTCAAGGGAAGCATCCTGAAGTTCAGCCAAAATCTTTGTCTCGTCCAGCTTTCCTCGCCCGAAAGCATTGAGAACGTCCCTGGCGTGTTCGTCTCCGTCCTCGACGCAATCTACAGGCGGGGAATTAATGTGCTGGAAGCCTCTTCCTGCTACACCGACACGAACATCATCGTAGAGCGAAGGGACGCGGTGAAGTGCTTCGAGGCGGTCGAGGAAGCCTGCGGAAAAAGCTAGTCCATCCGTACGCAGATTGTCGCGCGGAACATTCGCTTTCCTTGTCTTTGTCCAATTAGCGTGTTGCTGTGGGTGAAGTGCCTGCCAAGTGCGCCGATAACCTGGAGGGCGACCTTTCTGCTGCCGACTGCAAAGTCGATTCCGTATTTGTTCTCCTCGTAGTCCGAGACGAATGACTCCTTCTCGCATTGCTTAATCAGCGTTTCCGCAACTTTGCGCAATCGCTCGGGAGTGCCGCTGCGCAGCTGGATTACGGCCTCTCGGTAACCGCCGCTCTTCATGTGGCAGTTGGTGCAAAGCGTCTTTTGGAGGCCGATGGTAATCGGAACCTGCTTTTTGATGTCGGTGGCGTCTGCCTCAAGCTCAATGTCGGCAGTGACTAAGACTCCGCCCTTAACAGCGCGCAGGGTAACTTGCTTTACGGAAATAGGCAAGCGCGACTTGATTTTCGACGCGGCCCACTCGCCGAACTCTTCTTCGGAAAAACTTTTCCAAACGCCTGAGACAAAATGCTTGTTGCAACGCGTGCATCGCTTGAGCTCAAGTTTTTTGGGAACCTCGAAGAGTTGCTCGCGCTCGGAATAACATTCGACGCAAAAGGCCTTGACGAAAGGAAGTGCGGCGGATTCGGTTTTCCCGCAGGCAGGGCAGGTTTTGTGCATAAGTAATGTTTGGGACAATAGCATCATTTATATGGGTTTGTCGATTAAGGTAAAAACTAGGAGGCGATCGGGATATGCCAATAGCAATGGAGGAAATGGACGAGCTAGCTGCAGTAAACAGCGAGCTGCGCTTCATCACTCTCGAGCTCATGAAAATCTCGGCGAGCCAGGACAAGAGCTTCGACAAAGTCCTCCGCGAGTTCGTCGGCAACGCCTTCAAGCTCAAGCGGACGCTAAACCGGAGCGAACTCCTCGCCCGGAGAAGGCACTAAGCATTCGCACGACAGGTGGCGGCAAGTGGAATTGCGTGAAAAGTCACTAAAACCACCGGCCTTCCTGACCCCGCTGCCGTCATACAAAAAACTTTTTGCCTATTTGCTGCTCTTCTCAGTCATAGCCGGTTTTGCCGTCAGGCTCTCGGCAATGCCAGCCGGCGACGCACTCGTATTTGGCGGCGCCGAAGGCTTCTTCTTAATCGCCCTACCGGCGTTTTTTGCCGCGGTCCTGGCCGCCTCGGTGATGGACCGAAGGCAATTTAGAAAAAGGCTCAAGTACTTCGCATTCACCGCGTGCCTTGGCGCGATTCTCAACGCGGCAACATTCATTTTCGTATCGTACTTCCTCGCCCCCAACTCTCTTTCGGGAGAGCACGCCATACTATTGGCAAACGCGGCCGTCTTTGCGATTTGGATGATAGCACTCGTCATCGCCCTCTCTGCCCGCCTGCGGTACTTCTTCCTCGCGTTCTCACAACCCCTCTTAACACTCGCTTTCCTCGTGCTGTGGCGGCGGCTCGGCATCATTGAATCTACCGTGCTTCGCGACGCGTCAATCTGGCTCTTGCTGCCCAAGCTGGCGGTCGCTTCGGGAGTGCTGCTTTTTGCAATGTGGGCCGCGTCAAAGCTCATTAACGCACCCGCAAGAAACAACTTCGGCGTGAGCGCAACCCAGGCCGCTAGCCTCTTCTTCGCCCAGTGGGTGCAGGGAAGCAAGGGCCTCGAGCAAATCCTCGACGAGATGGGCGAAGACATTGAAACGACGATAGGCACCGTCGAATTCCGCGACCTTGACGGGAAACGAAAAGCCGTGTTTTTGACGCCAAACGTGCACTTCGGGCCATTCGGCAACATAGGGGGAAGCGAATTTCCCGCAATTCTTTCAAAAGAATTGGGCCGCGAACTAGACTGCGAGGCATTCGTGTTCCACGGCACAGTCTACCACGACTTTAACCCCGTTTCAAGCGACAGCGTGCAGGACCTCAAGAAGGCGTTCAAACACTGCCTTGCCGCCGGCTCGCAAAACCGCTCCCGCACGGGCGCCCTCTTAACATCCAATTCAGGCGACGCGAGTGTCGACGGCTTTGCGTTTGGCAAAGGCGCGTTTCTCGCCCTATCGCCCCCGCCCTTCCCCGCAGGCGACTTTGACTTTGCCAGTGGCTACGCTTTGGCGCTAAAGGCGAGCCAAAAGTTAGGCACTACAATCATTTGCGACAGGCACACCGCCCAAAAGCGGGTGGCCAAGTGGAGCGTCGGAAGCAGGGAATTCTACGAATTCATGGACGCTGTTGAGAAACTCGAGGCGCCAAAGCAAAAGCCATTCGCCATCGGGGTTGCGGCAGACGCCTTGGATGGCTTTACGGTTAAAAACGGCATCGGAAAGGGCGGGCTCAAAGTCGCGGTGATCGAGATTGCGGGCAAACGCCACTGCCTAGCGGTTTTCGACGCAAACAACATGCTCCCGCCGTTGCGGGAAAAGCTCGTCGGCACGCTTAGAAAACGGTTCGGCTTTGCATACTGCGATGTCTTTACGACTGACACTCACGCAGTCAACTCGGTCGAGACTGTGCATAACCCCCTGGGGGCCAACATCAGCTGGCCCCAGCTTGAGGAAATACTCGTCAAGACGGCTGGCGCGGCGGATGCGGACGTGCAGGCGGCCACGGCAAGCGTAACCAGCCAAAGGTACGCGACCAGAGTGCTTGGCGCGGGCAAGGCTGGCGAACTGGCAAGCACGATAAACGCAATCGTCGCAGTCGCCCGGATTGCCGCCCCGGCAGTGATTATAATCTCCCTCGCACTAGCCCTGTTGGCACTCGTGCTGATTTAGTGGACAAAATGAAGGCTGCATTCTTCACGGACACTTACCTGCCAAACGTCGACGGGGTAGTGCGCGCCATACTCAACTTCCGCGGCGAGCTAGAAAAGCGCGGCAACGAAGTCTACGTTTTCGCAAGCGGCACGAAGATAGACACTGCCGCCAACAACGACAAGCGCGTGTTCTTCTACTCCAGCATCAAGTTCCCGCCCTATCCGCAGTACAAGCTGGCAGTCTTTCCCTACCACGCGGCCAAGGTGAAGGCACGCGATACCGGCATTGAACTAGTCCACAGCCACGCCATCGCGAACATGGGCCTGGCGGCAATTGGCACGGCCAAGGCGCTCAATCTGCCCCTCGTCGGCACATTCCACACCCTCGTGCCAAAGGCAGTCCAGATTGTAGCCAAGCGCAACTGGAGCAAAAAAGCGGGCGAAGCGATTGCCTGGAAGCTCGTCGAGGCGTTCTACACTCCCTTTGACCTCGTCACTGCCCCCTCAAAAACCATTTGCGTAATGATGGAAGAGCACGGAATCAAAAACTGCACGCCAGTGCCAAACGGCATCGACCTTAACCGATTCAAGGAAAGCCTGGACCGCAACTGGGCACGAAAACCCCTCGGCCTGGCCCCAGACGAGAAGCTCATCTTGGTTGCCGGCCGCTTCAGCCGCGAGAAGAACGTCGACGTCGTCGTCAAGGCCTTCGACAGGGTGCTAAGAAAAGAGAAAGCCAAGCTCGTCATAAGCGGAGAGGGCCCGGCAAAGCAGGAAGTCATCTCGCTAGTCGAAAAAATGGGCTTGCAAAAGCACGTGCAGTTTTTGGGCTTTCTGCCAGAACAGGAATTGCCCCTCTACTACGCCGCTGCCGACGTCTTCGTCACGGCCTCGACTTTCGAAACCCAGGGCTTAACCGTCCTCGAGAGCATGGCGTGCGGCACCCCCGTTGTCGGCGCCAACAGCATGGCGATTCCGGAAACAATCAAGGACAAGCAAAATGGCCTGCTCTTCGCTCCAATGGAGGAAGATGACTGCGCTGAAAAAATCCTCGACATGCTGCAAATGCAGGCCAAGTACCGAAACACGATGCGCGAAAACGCGCGCAAGACAGCCGAAAGCTACTCCATCGCCAGGATGACCGACGTGCTGCTAAAAGCATACGCTAAAGTCCTCTAAGTGGACCTTGCTAGAAATGCTCCCGAACTTACTTCGCTAATTAGTTGCAGCCAAGCTCGCTTGCAAGCTGCGCACGCGTCTTGACGCCCGTCAAGAGCTTGGAGTTGTCCACCACTAAGGCAGGTGCAGTGTTGACGCCAAAGCGCTTTTTCGCAAGCTCAATAGGCGCCAGGCCCAAGTCAGTTGCAAGCGTAATCACCTGAAGCGACGGGCACTGGTTGCGAAGAGCGTCAAGCACCTCGCCCTGCACCAGGCAGTCGTTGCACGTGCGCATGGTCTCGGTGAAGAAGAGCGCAAGCCTGGAGTCCTTCTGGCCGCATTTCTGCTCTGCTTGCGTGGACTGGAGCCAAAGCTCGACGTTGTTCAAGTAATACTGCCTGCGCACTAGCTCGTAGTCAGCCAAGAGGTTTGCCCTTTCGAAATCGCGCAGGCGGTTGACAAGCGCGTAGCCCCGGTCGCGGCTCTTGCGGATGTTAAGCTGGAGTGCCTCACAGAACGCCTCTTCGTCCTGCTCGCCGAAAGTGTCGGCGTAGGACAAAAGCAAGCGCGTCTCCTCAGACTCCGCCTGATAAGAGCGCACCTGGCTCTCAACCGAGCCGAACTTGCTTGAGTCGTACTCCCGCGCAATGAGGTAGGAGACTAGGAGGAAGAAGAGGGCTAGGGCCGCCGCACCGACGTAAAACCGTTTGGTTACCATTCAAACTCACTCTGGGTTGCTTCGCGCAAGAGGCTGTCAAAATAAAAGAACGAATTTAGTGTAGGGTAAAACAAGATTATTAATCCGGCTGGAACGAGGTGCTCCAGGCGAAGCTTTACGTTGATGAGCTTGAGGCTTTGGAATAGGAAGTGCCACCACACGAGCACTGAAGCGACGAGAAAAACGCTTGCGGAATTGACTAGCAGGACTGACTCCGGATGCAGGACCGGCAATTCGCCTATGGCAAGCCATGCTGCAGTGATTTGCGCGGCATTAAGCACGCCGCTAAGCAAATTGAAGGCAATCACCGTCCACATCACCATCGTCGTCGCCACGTAAATCGTCGTGGTGGGGTAGGAAAAGACGCCAAAGTCGGAGTAATCCCGATTCAAGAACATGTGGAAGTAGAGCTTCAAGTTGTATATCGTGCCGCGGTACCACCTTATGCGCTGGCGGTGAAGCTTGGAAAGCGTGTCCGGCACTTCGGTAGGCACGTGCGTTTCCGTGCAGCACTCTATGGCGTAACCGTGCTTGTGCAGGTTGAGGCCAATTTCCATGTCCTCCGTCATGTTTTTTTCGTCAAAGCCGCCGATTTCGTTAAGCGCCGAGCGCTTGTATGCCGACATTGGCCCCGGCGTGACTAGAAGGCCGTTGATTTTGCCCATGGTCTTTGCGACAAAGCCAAACGCACTGTAGTATTCCAGCTGCTGCATTCGCTGGAGCAGGTTTTTCGGCTCAAACGCCGTGACGAAGACAGTGACTGCACCCACCTTGGGGCCAGCGTAGAAGTAGGGAACCATCTTCTCAAGCGCGTCTTTAGGCGGGTAAGTGTCGGAGTCAATTGCAACTACGATTTCGTTCTTGGCGAGCTTGATGCCGTAGTTTAGCGCACTTGCCTTTCCGCGTCCGCCCTTCTTCGTCACAACCCGAACGCCCATGCGGGCAGCGATTTTTGCCGAACTGTCGCTGCTTGAGTCGTCAATGAGGATGATTTCCTTCTTGCCTGCGTAGCGCATTCCCTTGATGTGGGTCAGGCACTTCTCAAGCGTGCGGCCGCTGTTGTAGCAGGGTACGATGATGGAGAGAGAGGGCCACTTTTTGGGAGCCGGCGGGTTCTTGTCTGGAACAGTTGCCGCGATGATGGCGTAGAAGGAAAAGCCAAAGAAGAAAATGGCACTTAGAAAGACGAGCACCCACATGGTCGCAAGTGGGTTGAGCCAGAAATAGTAGAGGCCGAGCGCAAACGCAAGCAACACCGCTGCGCCCTTCAAAGCGTTTTTCAAGAGAAACTCCGTTTTACCGCGGCGCGTAGTAGGACGCCGTTTTTCTGCCCTGGATGTACATGATGCTTGCTCGCGTCCAGTCCTGCATGAGTCCAACTAGGCCGAGCTTGTGCACGCGCCTGTCGCTCGTGGGCACGACGACGTGGAAAAAGAAGGCAACTCGGCCGCGCTTGGAAATGCGTTGCGTGAGGTCCATATCCTCGGCGCTGTGAGTCTCGGTGTCAAAGCCGTTAATCGCATCGAAATCCTTCTTGCGGTACGCAACGCAGCTGCCCGCGACATTCGGCCGGCCAAGAAAAACGGTGCTAGCCACAATCATGTTGAGGAAATAGAAGAACGTCTTGCGCATTGGACCCAAGTGCTCGGGCATGATGTGGCACCCAACGCCGACTATCTTCGGGTCGTTGAAAATCGCGAGCATCCTGTCGTAAAAGTCTTTTGTCGGGAAAGTGTCGGCGTCGACAAACCAAAGGAGGTCGCCTTTTGCCATGGCAGCACCGGCGTTTCGGCCAGCGCCGACGGTCTTCGCCTTGCCCTTCGCAAGCTTGGCGCCAAGCTTGCTTGCAATGAGAGTGGTGAAGTCAGTGCTGCCGCCGTCGGCGACGATAATCTCGACGTCTTTGGGCAGATAGGAACGCAGGTTGCGGATGGTCCTGCCGATGACGCGCTCTTCGTTAAGAGTGGGGATGACTACGCTCACTCGCAGCTTCTTTGGCACGCTAGGCATTAATCCGAGGCGGTTTAAAAACGATTGCTGCGTAGCAAATGCATGAAAGTCCTGTTCATCAATGCCCTCTTCCACCCCTTCTCGGGAGGAGTTGAAAAGCACCTGCTCGAGATTTCAAAGTTCTTAGCCAAGCGCGGCATTGAAGTTCACGTGTTAACCGGCAGGCTCAAGGGCACGGCGGCAGAGGAAACGATTAACGGCGTTTTCGTGCACCGCATAGAATGCACGGAATTTCATTTTCCCGGAATCTACCCCCCGCCAATGATTATCGCGCCCAACGCGTATAACGAGGTCCGCAAGCTCGACCAAAGGCACCACTTCGACGTCATCCACCTGGAGGACCGCTGGTTTACCGACTTCTCAATCGCCGCGTCATACGCCAAGACGGCCGGAAAGCCGCTCGTCATCACACTGCACAACGCGCGAACAGTCGGCATCGCGCCACACTACACTTTCGTCGGCGGTCTCTTCGACATTGCCGTCGGCCGCCAAGTGCTTGCAATGGCGGACAAGATTGTTTCAGTAAGCAAATGGGCCATCTCTGACCTTGGGAAAATCGGCCTCTCGCCAAAGCGCTTCGTCTACATCCCAAACGGCATTGACACTCGCGAAATCAAGCCCGGTTCTGCAGGCGACTTTAAGAAACGGCACGGCCTCGGGAGCGGGCCCATGGCGCTCTTTGTCGGCAGGCTCATCAAGCAAAAGGGCCTTGAATACCTGCTGCCCGCCTGGAAGGAAGTCGTGCGAGAACTGCCTACCGCGCGCCTCGTCATTGTCGGGAGGGGCAACGAGGAAGCCAACCTCAAGAAAATGGCGGCCAAGCTTGGCATCACGGGAAGCGTCTACTTCCCGGGCTACATCGAGGAGAGCGACCTGCGCGGCGCGCTGCACGCGTGCGACACTTTCGTACTCCCTTCCCTTTGGGAAGTTTTACCGGTCGCAATACTTGAGGCAATGGCCGCGGCCAAGCCCATAGTGTGCACGGATGTCGGGGGCGACAGCGAACTCGTGACCAACGGCAAAAACGGCTTTCTGGTCCCGAAGCGCGACCCGCACGCACTCGCCAAGGCGCTTGTGAAAATGTTCTCCGACGAGCGCATGGCAAAGAAGATGGGCGCGGCCTCAAGGAAGCGTGCAGTGAACGAATTCGACTGGCGCATAGTTGCGCGCCACACCCACGAGTTCTACAAAAAACTCCTTCACGACTTTAAGAGAGAAAAGAAGCCCGAGCCGTTTGAAATGGCTGCTGCGGACGTAAAAGAACTCAGCGTGGGTCTAAATGAAAGTGTGAGAAAGCGCCGAAGCTTGGCACGGCAGTTCTACGCCAAGTACGCCTTGCGCGTGAGAAAAGCCCTCGCGTTCCTGCGCCGACGCAGGAAATAGCCAGCGCGTGATGGAGGGGCGCGAGGCGGAATCACTCGTACTCTATCGTCGCCGGCGGCTTTTGGCTGATGTCGTAGAGCACGCGGTTGACGCCACGCACTTCGTTTGAAATGCGGCTGGCGGCGGATTCAAGCACTTTAGCCGGCAGTTTGACCCAGTCGGCAGTCATGCCGTCGACGCTCTGAACTGCGCGCAAGGCGATGATGTATTCGTAAGTTCGCGCGTCGCCCTTGACTCCAACTGCCTTCACAGGCAAGAGCGCGGCAAACGCCTGCCACGTCTTGTCATACCAGCCTGACTTTCTTAGCTCATGGATGAAGACGGCATCAGCTTCCCGCAAGATTGCCAAACGCTCGTCAGTCACTTCACCGAGCACGCGAATGGCGAGCCCCGGGCCGGGGAACGGATGGCGCCAGAGCATGTCCTTTGGCAAGCCAAGCGAGTGGCCGAGTGCGCGCACTTCGTCCTTGTAGAGGTCGCGCAGGGGCTCTACAATCTGGAAGTCGAGTTTTTCTGGGAGCGTAAGGTTGTGGTGGCTCTTGATTTTGGAGGCGTGCTTTGAGGGCTGGGCGCTCTCAATCCTATCGGGGTAAATCGTGCCCTGGGCGAGGAAGCGAATGTGCTCCTTTGACTCAAGGCGCTTTGCCTCGCGCTCGAAGACGCGGATGAAAGTGTGGCCGATGATTTTGCGTTTTTCCTCTGGGTCGGAAACGCCCTTGAGGCCGGAGAGGAAGTCCGCCGACGCATCGACGAAAACAACGTTTTTGAACCCGCGGCTTTTGAGCGCCGCAAGAACCTGCATTGCCTCGTCCTTTCTAAGCAGGCCGTGGTCGATGAAAACGGCGTAGAGGTTGTCCCCGATTGCACGGTGCAAAAGCGTTGCTGCAACAAGAGAGTCAACACCGCCGCTGACTCCGATGATGGCCTTCCCCTTTCCGATGGTGGCTTTTAGCTCACTGACGTACTTGCCGGCCAAGTCGCCGATTGTCCAGCTCTTTTTCTCGCCGCAAATGCCGTAGACGAAGTTCTCAAGAATCCTGCTGCCGTGGGGCGTGTGCACGACTTCGGGATGGAACTGCACGCCAAAGAGCTTGGACGCGTCGTTTGACATGGCCGCAATCTTGCAGGTTGGCGTTGAGGCGGTTGCGACAAATCCGTGCGGGAGCTTCTCGACCTTGTCGCCGTGCGAGAACCACACGGTCTCGCGGCGCATTAGCCCCTTGAAGAGCTTGGTGGCGGCAGGCTTAACCGAAAGCTTTTGGCGGCCGAACTGCTTCTCCGAACTGCCCTTGACTGAACCGCCAAGCTCGTGCGCCATCAACTGCTGTCCGTAGCAAATGCCGAGAATGGGGATGCCTTGACGAAAGACGCGCGGGTCGGGCTTTGGCGCGCCCCGCTCGTAAACGCTCGAGGGACCGCCGGAGAGGATGATGCCCTTTGGCTTTAGCGCCAGGATTTTCGCAAGCGGCGTCTCGCCCGGAAGGATTTCTGAATAGACGCCAAGCTCGCGCACTCGGCGCGGGAGCAGGTGCGCGTACTGGCCGCCAAAGTTAAGGACGATTATCATTGGTCGAATCCAGTAGGAAGAAAAGGCATTTAATTACTGCCTGCCTGCACCTTTCGTGGACGACAAAAAGACACTCGACTTTTTCTTCGAGCTGGGCATGCTAAAGCGCAACAAGCGCGAGGGCTGGCGCGTCTGCGGAGTTGAGGCGCCGGAAAGCATTGCCGACCACTCGCTGCGCGCGGCGCAAATCGGCTATGTGCTTGCGCTCATGGAAGGGTATTCCAAGCCTGATGAAGTTGCGGCAATTCTCGTGTTCCACGAGATAGGCGAGTGCCGGGTTGGCGACGCGCATAGCATTTCAAAGATGTACGGCCGGCTTGACGAGGAAAAGGCGGCAGTCGCCCAGCTAAAGCCGTTGGGCAAGGAAGGGAAGCGAATTTTCGGCCTGTGGGAGCAGGTGGAGCACAACACCACACAGGCAGGTAAAATAGCGAAGGACGCCGACTGGCTAGAGTGCGCCGTCACTGCAAGGGAATACATGGACACGGGTTTTGAGGGCGCCGAAGAGTGGATTGTGAGTGTCGAGGGCGCTGTGCGCACCAAGTCAGCCAAAAAACTCGCGAGTATGCTGCTTAAGGCAGACCCGAAGAACTGGTGGATTGCCATCAAGGGCGAGTGGCGAAAGACCCACCACAAAAAATAAGGGCGGCTATATTACAACTGAATCGCCGAGCTTGGGCGCGGTCGCGTCGAATCCCTGTTCCGTTAGTTCGCTAGCAAAAGTGATGCAAGTCGCTTCGTCGCCGTGCACGCAGAACACTTTTTTCGGCTCGGCCTTCCGCACGAAGTCAAAGAGCTCCTTTCGGCCGGCGTGCGCCGAGAAGTCAAACACTTTTACGGGCAGGTTTATCTTGAACTTGATGCCGTGGTCGGAAATTATGCCCGTCTCGACGAGCGAGCGGCCGTTTGTGCCAGCGCCCTGGTAGCCGGGCATAAGCACCATGCCGCGGCCGGCCGCGTTCATTGCCTTGATGTAGGAAAGCGCAGGCCCGCCGTCAAGCATGCCCGCAGTCGCAATGATGACGTTGCCTTTCCCGGCGCCAATTGCTTTTCTGGCTGAATTGTTTTCGACGAACTTGCAGGAGGCGAGGGCGGATGCCATTGCGTCGGGGTCGCTGACGTACTCCGGATAGTCGGCGACAATCTGGCTTGCGGCGACGCCCATGCCGTCAACGAAAACGCGGGTGATGCCTTTTGCCCGTAGCGCCATCAGCACCTCTAGGGTGCGGCCGATTGCAAAACACGGGATTAGCGCGTTTCCGGTCGTAATCGCCTCCTTGACGCAAACCGCCAGCTCGGTCTCGATGTCCTTTCGGGGAGGGTGGTTGCGCATGGCGTAAGTGCTCTCGATAATCATCGCGTCGGCACTCCTAGTGCCTGGCACGCAGCCGTTGTGCAGCCGCGTCTTGGCTGAATTGAAGTCGCCGGTGTAAAGGAGCTTCTGCTTTCCCGAGTTCACGATGACCTGCGCGCTTCCCGGAATGTGGCCGGCGTCGAAAAGCTCAAACGAAGTGCCGTCGAAAAACTCGTACTCCTCGGCATAAGGTATCTGAACGGCGTGCTTGTTGGCTTCGCGGATTAGGGGCTCGGTGATGTAAGGCGATTCGCGGCGAAGGATTGCGACCTTGATTGCATCGCGCCACAAAAGGTTTGAAGTGCGCAGCGTCGGGGGAGTGCAGTACCACGGTATGCGGCCCTTGTGGAAGAGCTGGGGGACGAATCCTGAGTGGTCCATGTGCGCGTGGCTAAGGATTGCAGCGTCAATCTTGCCTTTCGGGGGCATGGGAAAGCGGTCGCCCGCGAAAGTGGTCGTACCGGCGTCCAAGAGAAGCTTGAGGCTGCCGGTGTCGGCCTGGAACATGCTGCGGCCCACCTGCCGGCAGGCGCCGAGAAACGTCAGCTTCAACGGATAACCTGCCTTGATAAGCGCGGCAAGTATTTTAACGCTGCGGAAGTAGTATGTTTCATGCTGCTCTCTTTTGCGCAAACGCGCTCGCTTCTCGAAAAATACGGGCTGCCGCTAGTTGAGACGGTGGTTGCAACGGACGCGAGGCAGGCCGTCAGCGCAGCGCGAAAAATCGGCTACCCGCTTGTGCTGAAAGCAACGGGCGAGGGCATCAACCACAAGACCGAAAAGGGCTTGGTGTTCACGAGCATCTGGTGCGAGGAACAGCTTGAGAAGAACTTTCGGCAGCTAGCAATCGCGGCCGGTGGTGCGAGCGGAATCAGTTACCTGCTCCAGCGCCAGTTGTCGGGAGCCGAGCTTATCGTTGGCGGCAAGCGCGACCCGGCCTTCGGGCCGGTCCTCCTTTTCGGCACTGGTGGCATCTACGCAGAGCTATTGGATGACGTGAGCACGCGCGTGTGCCCCGTTGGCAGGGAAGACGCAAGGCAAATGCTCTACGCAACGCACGCGGCCAAGTTCATCGCGGGATTCCGCTCGCGCCATATGGGCGAAGAGCCCATGGTGCAGATATTGCTTAAGGCCAGCCGCATGATGCTGGAAAACGAGTGGCTCTTGGAATTCGACTTTAATCCCGTGATTGCGGGCGAGACGGGTGCGACAATAGTTGACGCGAGGATAGTGAGCAAGTGATTTCAAAAGAATTTGCAGGGTTAAGCGCGCTTATGGAGCCAAGGAGCGTCGCAGTAGTCGGCGCTAGCCGCGACCCAAAGAGCGTCGGGTACGGCGTGCTAAAGAGCCTTCTTTCTGGTTGCGTGAAGAGGAGCCCGTGGGGCTGCCGCGGCTTTGGCGGGAAAGTCTATGCGGTCAACCCGCACGCAAAAACCGTGCTTGGGACAAAGTGCTACGCCAGCATCTCGCAAATCACTGGGGAAATTGACGTTGCGGTCATAAGCGTGCCGGCGGCTGTAGTGCCTCAAGTTGCGCAAGAGTGCGGGCAAAAGGGAGTAAAGGCACTCGTCGTCATCAGCGCGGGCTTTGGGGAAACTGGCGAAGAGGGAAAGGCCCTCGAGAGCCAGTTGATGGCAGCCTGCAAAAGGCACGGGATGCGGCTGCTTGGGCCAAATTGCCTCGGACTCTTGCGGCCCTCGCTTAACTATAACGCGTCCTTCGCCCTAAGCTCGCCCCCAGCAGGCGGGGTTGCGCTCGTTACGCAAAGCGGGGCGCTTGCAGACAGCGTAATCGACTGGGCGATTCAGGAAAAGTACGCCTTTAGTGCCATAGTCAGCCTTGGCAACGCGATTGACCTTGACGCGGCGGACTTTGTCAACTACTTGGCCAACGACCCGGCCACGAAAGTCATTACGCTTTACCTCGAGGGCGTGCGGGACGGCCGCAAGCTCATGTCCGCGGCCAGCCGCTCGGGCAAGCCCGTGCTCTTGCTAAAGGGCGGCAAGACGGCCGAGGGCGGAAAAGCCGTCGCCAGCCACACTGGTGCCCTTGCGGGCGACGGACGCGTGTTTGAAGGCGCGATGAGGCAGGCGGGAGTGCGCATGGCCGAGAGCCTCGAGGAACTTTTTGACTTGGCAAAAACTCTTGCGGAACAGCCGCGGGCGAGGGAAAACGCCATTGCGGTAATCACCAACGGCGGGGGCCTCGGAGTGCTTGCAAGCGACTACTGCAAGGAATTCGGAGTCAACCTGCCAGCCCTTAAGGCAACCACGATTGCAAAGCTTGACGCCAGCGGCTTGATGCACCCCGCGTACTCCAGGCGAAACCCGCTTGACCTCGTCGGCGATGCGCTGCCGCAGCGGTACGAGACGGCGCTAAACACGGTGCTTGCCGAGGACTACATCAGCGGGGCGATTGTGCTGCAGACGGTCCAGACGATGACTGACAGCAGGGGCGACGCCGAGGCCGTCGTCGCGGCCCGAAAGCGCTTTCCCGGCAAGCCCATAGTGTGCGTGTTCATGGGCGGCAAGTACGTGGCCCAAGGCGTCAACGTGCTACGCAAGGCAGGCGTGCCGGACTTCAACGACCCGCGAAAGGCAGTGAAGGCAATGGCGGCCCTTTGCAGCGCGCCCTGAGGCAACCTCTTATAAACCGGAGGCGGGTTATTGGTTTTGGGGACGCATTTGTTGGCGGCCCGAATTTTGGAGAAAGGTCGTTGCATTGATTTACACTTTCACTAGCTTTGAAGAGTTCGACAAGCGCGTAAAGGAATCAGGCATCAAGGACGACCTGCGGCCGCTTTTGTCACTTGACTTAAACTTCTTCGAGCGCTACCCCAATTATGTCGTGCTTAACCTGCGCGACTATTCCGACACTCCCAACAACTTACTTGTCCTAAGCGGCGACAATAGCTTTCTTTACAGCGGGCACGAAGTCCAACAGGACGCCCTGCGGCTATTCAAGTACACGGTCAAGAAGAAGCACGGCGAGAGCACGGCCTTGTGCCTTATTGTGCTGAAAAACGCACTCGCCAGCTACAACACCGAGTTCGAGAAAATCAACTCGGAAATAGACAGGCAAGAGGAAGTGCTAAGCGCCCAAGAAATCGAGAGCCTAGGCAAGCGGCTTAGAAAAGTCGGCAACAAGGTCGAGGACCTCGTTGACCTGCTAATCAAGCTTGAAGAGAGGGACGTGCACGAAGTCAACACGGCTTATGTGAGTTACGACTACGACGTGCTTGTCGCCAAGTCCCGCCACCTGCTAGACCGCATCAAGAGCCACTCGGGCCAGATTGTGGGCCTGCGCAACGAAGTGGAAATACGGTTTTCCCGCGAGTTAAACAGCCGCATCGAAGTGCTTAGCCACCAAGTCAAGGTCCTAACCGCAATCACGATCCTACTCATGATTCCCAACATCATCGCCGGCCACTACGGCATGAACCTCAAGTACCTCAACTCCTTCGTTGATGTGAGCTCGCCCGAAGCCGAGTACTCGGTATTGGGAATGAGCGTCGGGCTAATTGCCCTGACCTACCTATTTCTCAAGTGGAAGAAATGGGTCTAGGCCTTTAGTACGCGCTCGAGGGCCGCGTCAACTTCCCCCTCGCTAAGCAATTCGAACAATTCTTCGACCGCGGCTTTCGGCATTTCTTCGCTCGTGATTTCCTTTTCCTTCAGCTTGTGCTTCAGTATCTCTGCAGCGACTTCACCGGCGCTCTTCTTCTCGGTGCGCATCCGGCGCAAAAACTCGATTTTTTCCTTGAGCTCCAGGCTGCCGAGTTCCTTGTCAAGCGCAAGCTTAAGCTTGTCGGCGTATTTTGCTTCAAGTGCGGTCGTGTCAACCGCCTGTGAGGAGAGGCCCTTGGCGAGCGTGCCGGTCAGCTTGAGCTTGACTTGGGGTGGCTGGCTGTTGTTCTTGCCCGCGATTTCGGCAAGCACCGCCTCGGCCTGCGAAAGCACTTGCTGTGCTGACGCGTCCTTAAACTGCAGCTCGCGGAAGAAAAACGGCCGCGAAGTGATTTCGACAAACTGCAGCGACTTTCGAGCCGTGTCAAACAAGTAGTAGCCCTTGGGGTTTGCCTCGGGCAGCTTCATTTGCGTCACCACAGTACTGCCGGGAATGATTAAGTGCTTGCCCCCCTGCCGCAGTTCCTGGCGCCAGTGGATGTGGCCGTTGATGTACAAGTCAAATCCGTCCGGCAAGTCAGCCATCGCCATCGCGCTTTCGTCCTGCGGAATCAGCTCGCGCACGCTCTGGTGGAACATGAAAACATTGAAGGCCCCCTCTACGGGCTTAAAGTCCATCAGCTTTAGGGCCTGGGCCGCCATTTCCTCTGGCACCCCGCCCATCGCTTGTACGCAAACGCGCTCAATGTCGGCGCCCACGCGCTTTTCGACGAAGATTTTGCGCGCATGGGCGTTGACGAGGAGACCGGCGGTGTGGAAAAACTCGATGACGTTTGAGAGGCCCTTAGCCCGCCTCTCGTGGGTGCCGTAAATCGCGATTACGGGATTGTCGGTTCGCTCGAAGGAAACGTCATCGGACTCTAGAATGCGCTGGCGCGTGCCCGAACCTGCACCCTTTGCGTCCTGAAAAGCGATTGCAGCTTCGTGAAGCGTCTCTTGCCTGGGCACGCGAACATCAAAGAGGTCGCCGGGGGCCAGGATTACATCGGCGCGGCTGCGTGCGTCAACCATCGCCTCGCGCGCCTGCGGGAAAGCATCGGCGTTGTAGCCAAAGTGAAAGTCGCTTACAACCGCAATAATCAAAACAAAACCTCCCCCGGCAATTACGCGGCTTCATGCCCGCAAACCGTATTAAGAAGAGAACGGGTAATAAAAGCGCTGCTGCAGAAATGGGTGACTAAAGAGAGTGCAAAAGAAAATGATTGAGTGGCTCACCTACGCCATCGGCGCAATGCTGTTCTTCTCCGCAGCCAACGTCATACTCAAGGCAATCCTCTCGCGGCCTGACGCCCAAGGCGTTGACTTCCAGGTACTCGCAATCGCCGCAGTCGCCATTGTCACCGTCCTCGCTGCCGCCTACGCGCTCGGCTATCTGAAAATCTCGCAGCAAACCGCACTCATGGCCCTTGCATTCATTGTCCTCGCCTCAGCCGGATTTGCCCTCATGCTCAAGGCCTTCACGCAAGGCAAGGCCGGGACAGTCGCTGCAGTCCTCTCGCTAAGCACGGTTGCCGTTGCAATCCTGGCGTACTTTTTCCTAGGCGAGCGGTTCACCACAAAAGAAATGATTGCAATGGCCCTAGCGACTGCCAGCCTCATTGCACTCGTAGTGTAAGAAAATCGGAGCAGCTCAATTCTGGTTCTTCAGCTTGGCAAGCGTTTCTTCCACGCACTTCAAAAGCGCTTTCTCAGTAAGTTCGGGCTTGCCTTTTGCCCCACCGACGTTCTCGTGCCCGCCGCCGCTTCCCTTCATTGCCCTGCCGGCGGCTTCCATCACGCGGCCGACGCTTAAGCCGGTTAAAGTCTCGCGCTTGACTCCGCTAATGCGCCCCCGGCCGGCGTTGGCGACGAAGGCAACGTCGCAGCCTGCGCCAACGAGGGCTGTAGCGCACGCAAGCTCGAAGGCGCTTGAGAAGCAAGAGCCGACGACGAGGTCGCCTTGCCGCTCAACCTGCACCCGCTGGAGTGCCTTTAGCCTTGCGATGCGCTCACTTGCGTCCTCATGCTTTGCGACTAAGGCGAGCACTTGCGAATATGAGAGGCGCGTGAGCGACAGGAGGTGGCCGAATGCGGTGAAAGTTCCTTTGCCCGCGCTTTTGAAGAACGCGCTGTCGTGCAAAATGCCTGCAGCCAAGAGAAGAGCGGTTTTTTCGGACGGCTTTTTGCGGGCGGCTGCGAAAAGCTCGTAGACGACTTCGCAGCTGCTGCTTTTGGCTGACTCAATCAGCACGGCGTTGGAGGGAATGCGCTTGCTGTGCACGTGGTGGTCGATTAGCAGGCGCTTGCCCTTGAAGGCCAGTACGGCATCCCTAAAGCCACCCAACAGGTCGGCGTTACTCACGTCACAAAAGACTATGTTGTCGTAGCCGGCTAGTTCGCCGGCTGCTAGAGTGCGGGGCAATGGCAGCGACAGGCGCGTAAGAAGATGCCTTGCCGAGGCGGAGAGGCCGTCAACGGCAGCCACTTCGGAACGCGGCAAGAGCTGGGAGACGGCGATTGCGCTTGCGACCGCGTCGACGTCGCCCAAGGAATGGAATGTCACTAGCGTGCGGCCGCGCAATGCCTTAAGAGTGCCCAAGAATTCTTTCATCGAAAAAAGCTAACGCTGAACCTCAATAAAAAAGCACGGATGCCTTGCGCCGCCTTAACGCCTTGAAGGGGGTTTTGGCGAAGCGCCGTCGCCGCCAAGCGAAAATCCTTTTTCGGCCTTGCGCAGCTTGTCCTGCAGCTCGAGCAGGCGGGAGCTTAGCTTCTCCTCTTGCTTGGCGAGCATGCCAGCGCGCAGTTCGAGCGTCTCCTTTTCAGAAGCGAGGTCTTTTTGCAGCTCGTCCTTTGATTTTGGCACGAGCACATTGCCAACGCTTTTGAAGAACTTGGCGTCGCCTGCGGCCTTGCCAAGCTCGTCGCCGACTTTTGACATCTCGGCCAGCTGTAGCTGAATTTGCTGCTTTTGCATCAGCACCATCTGGAGCTGCTGCTGGGCGTTCTGGAATTCGTTTACGTCTTTTCTGGTTTCGTCACTCATTTCCATCTAAAATCACCTGAATAACGAGATAAGGGCGAAAAAGGATTATTAAGCTACTTGCGGGTGGCCTTTGTCGAGTCCAGGAACACTTTTAAGTCACGGAACAGGCTCGTCGTGCGCGCCCGAAGCGCGGCAAAATCCTTGGCAGTAATCACTGCAGTAAAGGCGCTGCCCTTAGCCGCGTACCTTACTTGCGCGCGGGCGCTCTCGAGACCCTCCGGGGCAACAGCCTTTAGTGCCAGTTTTGCCTGGCTTGCGGACTCCATTGGAACTTCAATCTCGGATTTCATCGCCGCGCCCTCTTTTTGGAGGTTTTTTCGAGAGCCTCGATTTCGGCTAAGCGGTCAAGCTGGATTGAGAACTTTTCGACAAGCTGGCTGTAGTCCTGCTCGACGATTTCCTTGTTCTCGTAAGCGTTTTCAAGCGCGTTTAGCTGCGTGATAAGCACTTCCCTGACTTTTTGCGCGCGGGCACGTTCCTCGACTTGGGGTGCCTGCGTGATTATTGCGTCAAGCTTGGCTTCAATGACGGCCATGCCGCGCTCGAGTTCCTTGTTGATTTCCTCGTACATTCGGTTGCTGACTAGGCCGGCCTTCCATTCTTCGCGCAAGTGCCGCCAAGCAATCATCATCGTCTTGAGCTCGGTTGCTAGCCGACGGTAGCTTTCCCCGATAGAGTCCTCCGAAACGCCCATCAGTCCGCGCACCGCGCGCGTTGCAGTAAGGCTCGTGATAAGCACGGTGAGGATGATTACGACGATGGTGATGTTGAATATCGCCTCGGCCTCGGCCGCCGGGAACACGCCGCTTGCAGAGCGGGCGAGGATGATGGAGGCAAGGGCTGCCGATACGCTGCCGCGCGGGCCGCCAAGCCACGCGATTAGCGCTTTTTCCCTAAACGAGAAGCTGCGGTCGAAAACCATGCTGACGAAAATGGTGAGGGGGCGCACGATTAGCATGAAGGAGACGGCGATGAGGCTGCCAACGAACAGGTAGGGCGAGAGCTTGGCGAGCTGCACTTCTGCGCCAAGCACGAGGAAAATCACCGAGATTGCGAGGAAGTTAAGGTCATCCCAAAGGGAGAGCGTGCGCAGGCGGTTGATGCTGTCAACGCCGGGTCCCTGCAAAAACTGGCGGAAGATTAGGGCGGTGACGACGACGGTTATCACGCTGCTGATGCCTAGCGTCTCTGACACGCTGTAGGAAACGAGGAGGATGACTAGCGAGGCGAGGACGAGGTTGCTCTCGATGCGGAACTGGCGGAACAGTTCGGCAAATGCAAAGCCTATGACCGCACCGACTATAGTGCTGGCGGCCGCGATGTAAATGAACCGAAAAACGCCCTCGCTGATTGAAATGGAGCCGCCCGTTGCCAGGCCAAGCACTATCAGGAAGATTGTAATTGCGCTTGCGTCGTTAAGCGCGGTCTCGGCTTCAAGCACGGTCGAGAGGCGTTTGTTGATGTTGAGCTTTCGGAGGACTGGAATGATGGCGGCCGGGTCGGTGCTCGCCAGGATTGCGCCAAGCAAAAGGCTTGAGAGCCATGAGAGGCCGAGGAACAGGTGGGAAAAGAAGGCGAGGCCGCCGACGGTGACTACGACTGCTACGGTGTTTATCGAGAAAACCGTGAGCCAGATGCTCCTAAGCGCGCGGACGTCGGTCTTCATCCCGTCGTAAAACAAGATTATTGGAACTGCAAAAAGCGCGAGGGAATCGAGGCTGATGCCGAGTTCGGCTGGCTTAAGGAGACCGAGCACGTCGCCGCCCATAAGATAACCGGTCAAGAGAAGCGGGAGGACTTCGGGAATGCGAAGGCTGCGGCCAACGCGCGCAGCGGCTACGCCGGCAACAATGATGAGAATCAACTGGTTGATTGCCAACTGCGACATTACTAGTCACCAGCCAGCCGCAGTATTTTAACCAGTGGGCCGACGGGACGGCCGTCGAGCGAAAAAGAGAGTGAGGAAGAGGATGCGCTCGCGATGAGTGAGGCATTGGCGTCGGGCTCGACCCCAAGGAGCTCCAGGATTTTGCTGCCCGTCGCGTCTGTTGCAACACCGCCGACTTGCTTGAAGAGGCGCGGCTTGTCCTCCGGGGCTATGATGCCGGAAAGAATCAGGCTAGGCCGCCATTCATTGCCCTCAAGGAAAGCGAACTTGCGCGGGTTGCCGTGGTCCTCGCCGATTAGGAGCACGCGGCTAATGCCAAGGGCGTCTGCGCGCTCGACGATTTCGGCAATGCTGCGCTTGCCACGGTTCTCGGACTTGGCTCCAAGCAAGGCAACGAGCCAATGGACTAGCCTGCGGGTGAGGACTGAAGGCTTTCGGGAGGTGGTAATGTAGAGTGCCATTTCAATCAACCGGGCCAGAACTCGCGTACGAAGGCAAACACCGAGTAGGCGGCAAGGGCGACTACGGCGAGCCAAATTACTAGACGGAGCTTCACGCAAGGATTAGGCCGCCCTAGGCTTAAATTACTTGAGTGGGGGCTTGTAGAACCGCATCAGGCTCGCGTTCGTCGTCACGGAAACGCTGGAAAGCGCCATTGCCGCACCCGCAATAGCTGGGTTAAGCATAAAGCCGGTGAATGAATAGAGCACGCCTGCCGCAATTGGAACGCCGACAAGGTTGTAGGCAAAAGCCCAAAACAGGTTCTCCCGGATTTTGCCCATCGTGTAGCGGCTCAAGTCGATTGCGGTAATCACGTCACGCAAGTCGTTCTTCACAAGCACGATGTCGCCAGCCTCGATGGCCACGTCGGTGCCGCTGCCAATCGCGATGCCCACATCAGCAGCCGCTAGCGCTGGCGCGTCGTTGATGCCGTCGCCAACGAAAGCCACTTTGCGGCCTTCAGCCTGGAGCTTGCGCACTTGCGCCTCCTTCTGTTCGGGAAGAACTTCGGCCAAAACCTCGTCAATTCCCGCTTGGCCGCCAATCGCTGCTGCAGTGCGCTTATTGTCGCCAGTAATCATGGCCACGCGCAATCCCATCTTCTTGAGCTGCGTGACAGCAGCAGGAGTAGTGGACTTTATAGTGTCCGCAACCGCAAGAACTCCCGCAACTTTCCCGCCGACTGCAAGAAGCACTGCAGTCTTGCCTTGGCGCTCAAGTGAGGCGAGTGAGCGCTCTGCAGCCGCGTCCACGCGGACTTTGCCAAACGCCATCAGCTTGCGCGTGCCGACAAGCACCCGCCTGCCGGAAACCACGGCCTCGACTCCCTTGCCCGAATGAGACTTGAACTTCGAGACTGCCGCAGGCTTGATTCGTCGCGCCTTGACGCCAAAAACAATTGCCTCGGCAACCGGATGTTCGGAGTGCATCTCGGCCCCGGCTGCAATCGACAAGAGCTGGTGTTGCGAAAAGCCGCCAAGCGCAACCACATCGGTGAGCTTGGGCTTGCCCTCGGTGAGTGTGCCAGTCTTGTCAAACACCACCGTGTCGATATCGCGAGCCGACTGCAGCGCCTTTGATGTCTTGAAGAGAATGCCGTGCTCAGCACCAAGGCCTGTTCCCATCACGATTGCGGTTGGCGTTGCGAGGCCAAGGGCGCACGGGCAGGCGATGATGAGGACCGCAACCGCTGCGGTAAAAGCAAACGGCAGGGTCGCTCCTGCAACGAAATACCAGTAGACAAACGCGAGGGCAGAAACTAGGGCAACCGCGGGCACAAAATACGCGCTCACCTTGTCAACGAGCTCCTGGATTGGCGCCTTGCTTGCCTGCGCGTCCTGTACCATCTTAATGATTTGGGCGAGCATGGTCTCGCTGCCAACCTTGGTTGCCTTAAAGCGCAGAAAACCGTTCTTGTTTATGGTCGCACCGATGACGGTGCCGCCCTTTTTCTTGAGAACAGGCATGCTTTCCCCAGTCACCATCGACTCGTCAACCGCGCTCTCGCCATCGACGACGATACCGTCAACCGGAATTTTTTCGCCGGGCTTCACAAGGACAATGTCGCCAACGAGAACCTGCTCGATTGGCACTTCAACCTCGCGGCCCTTGCGCACAACACGGGCAGTCTTTGCCTGCATGCCAATGAGCTTCTTTATCGCCTCGCTCGTGCGACCGCGGGCGCGCGCTTCGAGGAGCTTGCCAAGCGCGATGAAGGTTAGAAGGAAGGTGGCGACCTCGTAGTAAAGCGCACCCGGGAAACCAAGCGTGGTTGCCACGCTGAAGGCAAAGGCGGCGCCAACGCCAATGGCAAGAAGCGAGTCCATCGACGGGCTGCCGACGAGAATCGCCTTCGCGCCGCGCACGAAAATCACGCGGTTGACCCAAAGCACGGCACTAGCGAGCAGCATCTGAGCGATTCCGGCAGAGGGCATTAGCTCCTCTGGCACGAAGGCCGGAACAATCCCCAGTTCGGACAAGAACATAGCAAAAAGCGGCAGGCTGAGCGCTAGCGAGAACTTGAAGCGGAAGGCGTAAGACGCGATTTCCTTCTCCCGCGCCTCCTTTTCCGTGTCCGTGCCTACTGGCCACGGCTCGGCGTCAAAGCCCGCGTCAATGACGGCATTGCGCAACTCGTCGAAGGAAGCAGAGCCTTCAACGTCGGCGCGGTCGCCGGCAACGAGGGCGCTGGAAACGCCTTTTACTGAGCGCAAGGACCGCTCAATTTTAGCCAAGTCGGCTTTTGCTGAAGCGCCCAGTATGTGTAAAACGAGTTTTCCTGCCATCGTAATTCTCACACTGCCGTGTCGTAGCCAGCCTTCTTGACTGCCTCGCGTATCTGAGTAGGCGAAGCCGCACGCGGGTCGTAGTCAACAGCCATCTTGCCGGATGCGAAGCTCACGTCAACCCCGCTAACGCCGGCAACCTTGCCGACAGCCTTCTTAATGGTGGCCGCGCAGCTGGCGCAATCCATTCCGCTTACCTTGAAATTTGCTTTCATTGTCTCAACCCCCAATTGTAAGTAACTGCGATTAGCCAGCCGACGAAACCGCCGACGAGCAAGCCGAGTGCCGCCCCGACAAACAATCCGCCAAAACCAAAGGCGGGGCTGCCAAATTGCATCATGCCGTAATACCGCGAACCGAATGCGCCGGCCATCATGCCCGACGCCCCCCATCCGAAAAGCCCCATGCCCGCGTGCAGCACGACGCCAGTCAAGGCACCTGAAATTGTGGCGGCCTTTTCATTCAATTTTCCGTACATCTTCATTCCCATCAACCCCAAAATTTTACGAAGCGCCGGCCCAGGCGAAAGCCGCGCGCGGGCCCCAGACGAGCAGGGCGCCGAAAACCGCGAACACCGCGACGTTCGCTGCAATCGACTTTGCCAATATCGGCACTGACGAAGGCAACACGCTGCCGCCCTCGCGCAACATCATGTACGAAAGGCCAAGCAGGACGAATATGCACGACGCAAACAGGAAAATCAGGAATAGCAGGACGTTGTCGTTAAAGAGCATCACCGAAAGCATCGCGCCCATTGTCCCGGACATTATGCCCGCCATCAGGCCTTCAAGGATGCCCATCACGCCGTTGCGCGCCCCGGCAATTGCGCCCATGCCCATGCCAATAGCCATGCCGACGATCGAGCCAACGAGCATTCCGTTTGCCGCGCCCGAAAGCGCACCCGCCAAGAAGCCCGCCATCATTCCTATAGTCATGCCTATCATCATCCCACTCATGCACGAGAAGGGCTGCCTAAACGCGCGGAAGTGGATGAGTGCCGTGCTGCACGCGACAGTGCCCACCGCGGCGAGTGCCAGCAAGGGCACGAAGCGCGGGGAAACAATCTGCAGCACATAAGTTAAGAGAAACAAGCCAGCGAGCATGATAAGAAGGGAAAACATCGACGACTCGGCAATGCGCCGCTCGGCGTCAAAGTCCGTCGAGTTCGACAAGAGCTTCCCCAAGAACGCCAGCGGCCTCGCCATCACGCCCCGGTTGGTGTCGTTCCCGTCAACGCCGTAACCCGCCTCAATCAAGGCCGCCTTTAGGTCGTCGAGTTGGGCGTCCGAATTGACTTCCACCACGAGCCGTCCCATTGAATAGTCGATGTCCTTGACGCTAGCGCCAATTCTCTCGACAACCCGCGAGATGACGCGGGCGCACGAATCGCATTCAAGGCCAGTAAGCCTGAGTTCATGTTCCAATTCAATTCCCCCCGTTTACCTTGTAGCCCTCGGCCTCGATTGCCTTTCGGGCTGATTCAAACTTTGCCTCGTCATGCGCCTCGGCCTCCACAATCCCCGCGGCATAGTCGGCCCGCACTACTTTTAGCCCGGCGTCCTCGACGGCCATGGTCAAGAGCTTCTCGCAGCTCTTGCAGTGCATTCCTTCAACGTGAAAAGTTTTTCTCATTTAAACTGCCTCCAAAGTCTTATGCAAACCCCAGTACACCAGGGCTACCGAAGCGGCAGCCAGCACGGTGCCGTAAGCGGAAAGGAAGTAAAGCGACTGCGCGCCCACCAGCCACGCGAGAACCGGCGGGCAGTAGGGGCACGCGCTTGCGAGCAAGCCCACCGAACCCCCCGCGACCCCAGCCGCGCAGGTCTTTGGGGAAACGCGTTTCAGGTAAAGCCACGCTGCCGCGAGCAAGCCGCTGCCTGCCGCTGCCAGCACCATCAAGACTGCAGCCACGGGCTCTATCCCAAGGGGGTTGGACTCCATCGTGCCAAGAATGAAGAAGTTGCCAAGCACCGCGTAGGCTGCCGCAAGCACTATGGTCACGACCGCGAAGGCTGCCGCCGGCGCCTTGTGGGATAGTATCCTGCGCAGTTTCGCAAAGTCTTTCAAGCAACTCAACTCGCCTCAAGCACTCCCCGAAACATCCTCATCGAGCAGCTGTATTCATATTTGCCTGGCTTGGGGGTGAATTCCGCCACCTGCTCCTCGCCGTTTCGCGAGACCAGCTGCACGCCGAAATCGCGCATGATGAAGGCCCTTCCACAGCCCGCGCGGGGGTCTGCAGAGAAGTGCACCCTCACCGGCTCGTTGGCCCTTACTTTTACAGTAGGCTTGTCGTAAACGCCGGCGTCAAGCGCGCGCAAGTAAATGTCCTGCACGCCGCTAGAGCCCTGCGGGGTTGGCGTTATGCCCTGCTGTGCAGGCGCTTGGCTGGCGTCTTGAGCGTAGGTGGGCGCAGCCTTAAACGGCCTGGCACCAGCGGTACCCGCAACCATGAACAAGCCGACTACCACCATTACTCCCATGAGTAGCGTTATGAGCGCAAGATTGCCTTTCAACATTTTTCCAATCCCCCGCGGCCGCTTTCCGGCGAGCTTAAATTCTTTTCCACAGTATTTCATTGACTGAAACAATACTTATAGATTGGTGAAACAATGTTTTGGAAGGACGGGGAGACGTTTCATGGCCGGAAACTTTAGCTTGCGGCGGCGCGTGGGCCTAGCTGCGGCAGTGGCAGGCGCCTTTACGCTGCTGTTTACCGTACTCGTGTTTACCTACAGCTTCCCAGCAAGCACACCCGACTCGCTCAAGGTATTCATCATCTACCACTTCGAGTTCATGATAGCGATGGTTGGCCTCGGCGTCCTCGCCGGCGCGGCAATACTTTACCTGATGGGCGAGGAAGTCAAGCACCAGCACGAGGAATCAAAACTCAACGCCGAGCTCGCCCTCTCGCTCCTCCACAGCGACGAGCGCAAGGCAATCAAGCTGCTTTTGGAAAAAGACGGGGTTGCCGGCCAGGCGGAAGTCGCGCGCCTCGACGGGATGACGCGCCTCAAGGCGCACCGGACCGCCAAGAGCCTCTCCGCCCGCGGCCTCGTATCTCTGGAAAGAAACGGCAAGGCCGTCAACCTCAAGCTCGCCGACAACGTCCTGCAGGCGCTGGCGAAATAAGTTACTTGCGCGAGAGGTGGTTGTAGATTTTCGCGAACGCTGCGCCGGTGACGAGCCCGAAGGCAACCCACGCAACGAGGCCGACCGCGAAGCCGCCGGCCGTGGGTAGTTGCGTCGCAAGCACCACGCCGTGAAACATTCCCCGTCCGAGTGCACTCAAAGTGTCAGGAAACGCGTAAGCAGCAGCCGAACAAATCGCATACCAACCGCCGAGCACTCCTGCCAATGAAACGCCAGCCGCCTTTGCATCCATTCCAGCCATACTCAACCACCCCGGTTCGCCGGCCTCAAGCGGCCGAACACAATCGCATCATGCCTGGGGCCGCCGCGCAAAAGCGGCCGGAGCACATCAAAACCTGCGCAGCCTGAGCGCTATGCCTTGAATTTTGCAGCTGCGCTGAACTTCGCCTTTGCCGAGGCAACGAAGCGGCCGGTGCCTTGCACACGGTCGGCGTAGCCGTCGGCCGCCAGCTCGTCGCCAGAAAGGTCGTTGAAGAACGACGGCCGGCTGAACGGGAGGAAGAGGCCGTAGAGAACCGACAAGACCTTGAAGCTTGGGCTCTTGCACGAAAGGTGGTAAAGCTCATGGAGCGCAACCGCCTCTTGCTCTTTGCGCGTGAGGAGCTCAAGGACGCCAACAGACACCACAATGGTTGGAGAAACCGCAGTCATTGAATAAGCGACTGGCGCGTGCACTTGAAGGACCATCAGCCGCGGCGCCGGAATGCCTAGTTTGGCTGCCTCGGCGCGAACAAAAGCGGCGAGCGGATTGGCGCGGTCAATAGGCGCGCAATTGAGCGTCCGCAAAGTCGGGATTAGCAGGTAATAGAATGTGAAGGCAAGCACTAGAGATACCGGAAACACTAGGAGGAAAGTTTGGGAAATGGTGACCGCGCACTCAAGCGAGTGGATTGCCGAACAGCTTAGGCTCAAGGCAAGCAAGGTCAGCGGAAAGGCAACTGCAAGCAGGTTGAGGAACATCAGGAGGCTCTTGCGCCTGAGATTTGCCTCCTTGCGCACCGCCGAGTAGAGCAGCAGGGCAACCATTATTGAAGAAATGAACAGGCCGAGCTTAAGCGGGTCGGCGACAAAAGCGCTGACGCCATCAAGCACGTGCTCAACCATCAGGTTGTCCATTTTGGTTTTTCCCTATTTATTATTACTGAATCGCTCGTTAAAATAGCTGACTGCTGTTGCCCCGAACATGGCCACCAGCCTGTCGGCGACAGTCGCCAAGACCTTCTTCTCCAACTCGTTCTTCGAGCCTGCAGGCGAGTACAAGTAGTATGTGCCACCCCGGCCCGTAAGCGCCCGCCGCGTGACTAGCCCCTTGTCAAAAAGCCGGTCGAGCAGCACTGCTACGCTAGTCACCGCCGCCTTTGAGCGCAGCTTCAAGTGCACCTCGCGCACGCGCATTGGCGACTGGCTAGTGCAAAGCACGTCGAGGATTTCGCCCTCAAGCGGGCCGAGGAAAGAGTCGAAAGACTGCTTGCTACCGCCACGAGCGAGTCTGATGTTGTTCAGCCTTACCATAACCATCCAACTCTTACATACACTTCTTGCACACACCACTATTAAAGACTTACTGCTTCAGTAAAGCTTATATATTAGCTATTACAAGATATGTAAGACTTACAAGCGCGCGTTGCTTTGGCTTGGTTTGTTTGAAAAAAAAGGTGATGGGAATATGGGTGAATCGGGTTCGCACAATGATGAGGAAAAGACGCACCACGGAGGCGGGCTTCTTAGTTCCAACAAACTGTTTTACGCACTCGCAATCGCAGTGTTTGCGGTCCTCGCCTTCAACCAAATACAGCTTTCTTCACTAAATGCCGCGGCTGCTTCACAGGCAATCCTGCTAAGCTCACAGCAGCAAATCGCGGCAGCGCAGTCCCAGGTGGCGGCACAAGCCCAGCCGGCGGCAGCGCAGGCCCAGGCAGCGGCCGCCCCGGTCCAGGCCGGTAGCACGGTAAACCTGCAGGAACTCGCAGACAAGGTGATTCCCCAGGGCGTGCCGGCAATCTACGGCACGGAGCTTGGCGTCACATATAGCGACCCCGTAAACAGCATGAACACACTTGCTGCCCTCGACGACGGCAAGGGATTGCCTGACACTATCCAGAACCAGCGGTACGTAAGCATCGCATCACAGATGGCCTGCGAATACTGCTGCGGGGCAAATACGCTTATTGCCGGGGATGGCAGCGCGGCTTGCGGGTGCGCGCACAGCTACGCAATGAGGGGCCTGGCAAAGTACCTTGTTGTGAAGCACGGTTCCGAATTCACTGACGAGCAGATTCTCGCGGAGCTGGGCAAGTGGAAGACGCTGTTCTTCCCCAAGCAAATCCTGACGAAAGCCATTGAGTTCTCTTCGGCTGGCAAGGACATCAGCATCATCGACCTTACCAGCAACGAGTTCCGCGGCTTTACGGCGCCGGCGCAGGCAGCGTCGGGCGGCCAGTCGGCAGTCGGCAGCATCGCCAACCTGCCAAACATGGTCGGCGGATGCTGAGGGATGCGATGCAAGAAGTGCGGTAAGCAGTTCCTCGCGTGCTGCGGGGACGAAGCCGGGCAATGCCGCGAGTGCGACCCAACCCGGCGACAAAGTTCAAAAAAATGGGAGGAATGATTGAATGGACAAAGGACTGGTAAACGGAATGCTGGTGCTCTTGCTGCTCGTAAGCGGCTTTGAGGCCATGGAGCTCAATTCGATTAAGGGAACGCTGTCCACACAACAGACGCAGGCACTACCCTTTGCGCTGGCATCTGCGCAAAGCGCGCAGTTAGTGCAGGCGGCCAGCTCAAGCGGCGGTGGCGAGACTTACGACCAGATGATGGCGCGCATGCACCCCGAACAGGCCGCACAGCAGCAGGCCCAGACGGCCCAAGCGGTAGCGGCTTCGGGTGGCGCGGCTAGTGCGCTGAACAACTTGCCCAACATGGTCGGCGGCTGCTAAAGCCCCGGGGGGGCCCAATTTCCCTCTTTTTGGGGATTAACGCAAAGAACGAAAAAATTCGAGGTAGTGGAAACTATGAAAATCGCTTTGGTCGCCCTTCTGGGCTTGTTGCTGGCAATCTCTGGCGCAGCTAGCGCTTACGCCGGCCCGCAGGTGGTGGTTTACAACAACGAGGCCTGCGGCCACTGCCAGCCGTACGTCAACGAGCTTACCGCCGGCCTCAAGGCAACAGGCTTTGGCGACATCGAAGTGAGGCAGTTCATCAACAACGAGAGCGTGCGCGCCGAGCTCTCCTCGCTGCAGGCCTCGCGGAAAGTGCCGCTTGAAATGCAGGGCCACCTTGTCGCGTCAGTTGAAGGCGGCAAGTACTTGTTCGAGGGCCACGTGCCGGTCGCACTCGTCACTGACTTCCTCAAGAACAAGGCCAAGGACTATCCTGGCGGCATTGTCGTAACCCTTGACTCAATGACAAGCGAGGGGCCGTACAAGGTCTTCGACGGCAGGCAAGTCCGCGAATTTTCTCCCGGCCAGCCCATAGGCTCTTCAGGCGGCCTGCAGGCAGAAGGTTCTGGAATCGGAGACTACGCCCTTCCTTTCCTGATTATCGCGGCGCCCCTCGCGCTTTTGGCCCTTGCGGCTAACGGTGGTAAAAATGAATAGGAAAAACTTGGCAATAATTGGCGTGGCCGCGTTTCTTGCGGCTACTATCCTGGCGTTTTCGGGAAGCCTCCTTGCAACGGTTCTAGTTGCGGGCTTCCTTGACGGCATCCACCCGTGCGGCATTGGCGTGCTGTTGTTCTTCGCTGCCTTCCTGCTCTCGATAAGGAAAGCGCGGCGCGACATACTGGTTGCCGGAGGCGTTTACATCGCAGGCGTGTTCCTCGCCTACCTGCTCATCGGCCTAAGTATAATGAAGGCCGCGACTTTCTTCCCTCCAATGTTCATGGGCCAACTTAGCGCGGTTCTCCTAGCGGCATTGGGGTTGCTTACCGCAAGGGATGCCCTCGCCGGCACCCAAACGCTCAAACTCCCGTCCTTCTCGCGTCCCTGGATACAGGACCTCATCCAAAAAGCCACGCTACCGGCTGCCCTAGCGGCTGGAGTGGTAGTCGGGCTCTGCGCGTTTCCGTGCGCAGGCGGGATTTACGTAGCCATAATAGGTCTGCTTGCGTCGCGGGTGGACTTCGCGTCAAGCCTTTCTTACCTAGTCGCTTACAACCTCGCGTTCGTACTTCCACTGGTCTTCCTCTTGTTGGCCGCAACCAACCGGCGGATGGTGGAAAAACTCGAGGCCGCAGAGAGGGCCAACAGGAAGACGTACAAGCTTGTCTTCGCGGCCGTGCTGCTAGCGCTGGCCGTGGCAGTTTACCTTGGAACCGTGGGATGAGAAACCCAAATGCCAACCTGCAAATCGTGCAAAAAATATTACTGGCTCTGCGGAGACTACGAGAACTTGTGCGCGGAATGCATCCGGGCGCGGGTCAAGCGCAAGATCAGCGCAGCTAACGGAGGCTCACGCGGATGAAGAAAACGCGAGCCCAACAACGTCCCGAGCGCATGAAGCAAGCGAAGGCCAAGCGGCGGCAGGGATGGCTCGAATGGATGGGAATAGCTCCCAACGCGGCGGCTGCAGCTGGTTTTGCAGGAATGCTTCTAGTGTACTTCGGCACGCTTAGCCTGTTCAACTCGCCCAGCCACGCGCTCGCGCAGTTTCGTGGCGACTGGTGGTGGGTGCTCGCGTTTGCCGCTGGAATGGCGGGCCAACTGTGGCTAAGCGTGAAAATCCACGCGAGCACGGCGGCCACGGGCGCTTCGGCCGGCACTTCAACAGGCACGATGATTGCCTGCTGCGCCCACCACATAACTGACTTAGCGCCACTTGCGGGCGCGGCTTTCCTGGCGGGCCTGTTCGACAAGTACCAGCCGCTTTTCATCGGCATCGGCCTGCTTTCAAACGCAGTCGGCCTTTCGCTGCTTCTAAGCCACGCGCAAGAACAAGAGCTCAAAGTGCCGTTCGCCCGCTTGCTTGACTGGACCCGCGCGTGGAAGTTCGAGGCGGCAATAGGGGCGGGCCTGCTGGCAGCCCTGGCGTTCAAGCTTTACCTTGCGTGACAAAACTTGAAGAGAAAAAAAGAGGTGCGGAAAATGGGTGAAGAACTGATGAAATACGCGATGGTGGCAATCGCCATTGCAACGCTGGCATTCGCAGTGTTTTCGTTTGGAACGCCTGCGGCGCAGCCTGTCGCAGGACAAGCAAACAACATTGCGCTACAGCAAAAACAGGTCTGGCAAGGAGTGTCGAGCACAAGCGCCTCTGCGGTCCAGACCCAGGCTTTGGACAATAGCCAATGCGGCGACTTGAACGACGACGCCAACGTCCAGCACTTGGGCCACCACCCTGGCCAATATGCAGCCTGCCTCAAGCAAGTTGACCCGGCGGTGCTAAAGAAGGCAACTGGCAAGACGCTCGGCCAGCTCATCGGGTAAGGCACATGGGTTTCGGCCGCGGCGGCTTGCCGGCATTCGCGTTTTTCGCAGCACTAGCCGTGCTTGCCGGAGCCGTGGTTTTTGCATTGGCGAGCCTGCAGCAGCAAAAACCCGCGGGTTTCGAGCAAGCGCAGGCATTGCAGGCCGACATTTCGGCAGGCGATGGGCGCGTCAATACCAAGCTACCAAATGCTTTTAGCGCGACGCCAAGGCCAGCCTCGTCCGCGGAACCTGCCGGGAAGTGGGATGGCCTTTACGAGGAAATCGCCCCGGCGGCGGGAGTGACGCTGCCGGCAAAGTGGGGCGACGCCGGCCCCAAGCTAGTCTCAAGCGGGGCGTTAAACTACTCGTTGTTCGCGGCCTCGATGAAGCGAAGCGGCCGGCCGCTCTTGAAGGAGCAGGAAAAAATACTGCTTGAAGGAAGCGAAGACAACATTACAATTAGCCGCGAAAATCGCCTCTTTGTCTTAAACGTCTTGTGGGCCCTTGGCTTGGCGAACAAGAATCCGGTCCTCACCCACGGGCCGCTCTCGAACACGCCTTCAGTGGCAATAGGGCAGTTCGCAAGCACTGGCGGCTGGAGCCTGGGCTCCCGCGATTCAGTCGAGCTTGTTTCGTCTTCAGGCATCGTCAGCCTCACTCAAGAACAGCAGAAACTGGTTGAGCGCGTGGCGAAGGAAACCTATCGGCCTTGCTGCGACAATCCGACCTTCTTTCCCGACTGCAACCACGGCATGGCCGCCCTTGGGCTTGCGGAACTGCTTGCTTCCCAAAACGCTTCAGAGGAACAAATTCTCGCAGCAGTGCTTTACGCCAACAGCTACTGGTTCCCGCAGGCTTACGCGGACATTGCCGAGCACTTCAAGGAAAATGGGATTGCGTGGAAGGACGTCGGGCCGGGAGTTGCGCTGGCCGCGAATTACTCAAGCGCAAGCGGCCATTCGCGCATACTCAGGCAACTAAAAGAAAAGCCCGCCTTGACGCCAGAGGCAAGCGGGTGCTGACGGTAAATTGCATTGGAGGGGGAATTCAGTGGTTTTGGAAAAACTTTGGGAATCAGTGAAGAAGAACCATTTTGCGCAAATGGCAATCTGCTGCGCGCTGCCGATAGTGGTAATCTTCGCGCTTGAGGCGATGGGCTATACCGGCGGCTGGGTTTTTGCGATTGCCATAGCCGTTTGCGTGGGCTCGCACATCGTCATGTCTTACTTTGCTTCAAAGGAGGGGAAAACATGCCACTAGAACTTGGGAAGTATCGGCCGTGGGTTGAAAACGGCTTCTGGATACTGGTGTTCGCAGTCGTCTACATTGCCATGCAAAAGGTTATGCACCCGGGCTGGACGCTCTTAGGGTACTAGAAGGGGAGGTGGGAAAATGCCTGAAAAGAAATCTAGGAAAAAACACGGTTGCTGCTAGGGGCAAGGGAGGCCGCCCGCCTTCGTCACAAAACGGCGAAGGCGGCTCCGGCCCAAGCCAATCCTGAGCTCTCGCACTCATCACCTATTTCACTCCCCACGCGTCCTCAAAGCTTTTTAGGCAAGCTGCACTAGCCTTGTGCGAGGTAAACGAGGCTTGGAGGAGAAACGCAACCCTACAGCGGTAATCATCGGCGCGAGCTTTGCGGGCATCAACGCCGCCCTCACGCTAAAGCGCCTCGAGCCCGGCTTTGAAGTCATCGTGCTTGACAAGGACGACTGCTTCACCATGATGCCGGCCCTATACGAAACGGCGGCCCGCGGCGAGGGCAACGCCGAAATCTCGGTTTCCCTTGCCTCGGTTGCCAAAAAACACGGCTTCACTTTCTTTCACGACGAGGCGGTTTTCGTCGATAGGAAAAAGCGGCGGGTGAACACGCGCAACGGAGAGAAAATTTCGTTTGACTACCTCGTGATTGCCATTGGCGCCCGGACCAACTACTATGCCGTCGAGGGCGTCGAGAAGCACGCGCTCAACCTCAAGCGCAGGCAAGACGGCGAGAAAATCAGCGAGCGGCTCAGGCTCGGCCTGCTTAGGGGAAAGCCGCTCAAAATTGTCGTGTGCGGTGGCGGCATGAGCGGCATCCAGTTTACAAGCGAGCTTGCCGACTGGCTCAAGGGCCAGGGAGGCGGGCACGAGATTCGGCTCTTCCACACCGCCCCGCGCCTGGCGTCCGAACTGCCAGAGGAATTCAGCGAACTGGCGAGAAAATCGCTTGAGCGCAAGAGCGTGAAAGTGATGCTTAACACGCCCGTGTCGCGGGTGATGAAAAAAGGAGTGGAGACCACCGCCGGGGCAAAGCACGACGCGGACCTGGTGCTTTGGTGCGGGGGGAACAAGCCGCCAGAGGCGCTTGCCAAGACGGGCTTGCCACTCGAGAACGGGTACGTGGCGACAAACGAGTTTCTTCAAAGCCCTGCTGAAGAGCGAATTTTCGCAGCTGGGGACTGCACGGCGGTTAAGACGCATGACGGGAAGCCCGCTTACCAGACTGTTTGGAACGCCGTGCTTGAAGGCAGGACGGCGGCGCAAAACATTTCCCGCCACTTTAGGGGCAGGCCACTTATACCCTACTCGGCATCGAACGTGCCCATAGTGTTCACGCTGGGGCGCAACTACGGCGTCCTCTACTACAAGGGCATCATGCTTACGGGCCGCCTGGTCGCCTGGCTAAAGCGGTTCGTCGAGCGCACGTACCTAAACGCGCTTTGAGTCTGCTGCGCAAAATGTAATTAAGAGCGCGCTCGTGATATTTTCCATGGACTGGTTTACCCTCCTGCTCTCGGTTGCGGGCCTGGCGTTCTTTGAAATCATACTTAGCGTGGACAATGCCGTAATCAACGCGAGTGTGCTAAAGGGCATGTCCGATTGGGCGCGCCGGTGGTTTTTGGTTTGGGGCATTTTCATAGCCGTTTTCGTCGTGCGCGGCGTGCTGCCCTGGGCAATAGTGTTCTTCTCAAACCCGTCACTTGGCATCATAGGCTCGCTTACCGCGACTTTTAGCAGCGACCCGCAAGTCATCCACCAAATCGAGTCAAGCAAGCCCGCGCTCTTGAGCTTCTCGGGCATCTTCCTCGTCTTCCTTTTCTTCCACTGGCTCTTCATGGAAACAAAGAACTTCGGCCTGCGCGGCGAAGAGTTCATCCAGCGCCACGGCCTGTGGTTCTACACCATAGCGTCATTCATCTTGCTCGGCTACACTTGGTTTGCCATCCAAATCAATCCCATGATGGCATTTGGAGCGGTTGCCGGCTCGACGACTTTCTTCATCATGCACGGCTTCAAGCAAAACGCCGAAGCCAAGGAACACGAGCTGATGGAAGGCGGGACACGACTAAGCGACTGGAGCAAGCTTCTCTACCTCGAAGTCATCGACGCGAGCTTCTCAATTGACGGGGTGCTTGGCGCCTTCGCATTCACCTTCTCGATTCCCCTAATCATAGTCGGGAGCGGCATCGGAGCCATTGCCGTGCGCGAGTTGACCATCCACAACATAGACCGCGTGTCAAAATACAAGTACCTCAAAAACGGCGCGATGTACAGCGTCTTTATCTTGGGCATCATCATGCTAGCAAACGCTTTTGGCGCCCATGTCCCCGAATGGCAGACGGCAGTAGTGCCGTTTGCCTGCATCGGCTACTTCTACTGGCGGTCAAAGAAAGAGATGGAATCCGAGCCGGATGAGAAAAAAGTAAGGACGGAAAAAGGCTAACCACGAGCCACCTTGTGCTTGTCGCCCTCCCGAACCATGAGCAGGCCGGCGATTATCCTTAATGCCCAGCCGATTTCAAAAAAGAGGATGCCCTTGTCGGGAGAAATTATGACACTGCCTATTGACTCTAGAACCAGGTAGGCACCGGCTGCGGGGTAAAACCGCTTCGGGAGCCAGCCCCCGATAAGTAAGACGCCAACGAGGCCCCGCAACGCTCGGCCGAGGGTGAACACGTCGTACTGGTCGGTGCTAATCGCAATCGAGACGAGCGCGTCAAGCACTATCCACGCGCCCAGAAACTGCAGCGCCAGCCGTTCTATTTTCATTTCAAGCACTGAAGCGCCGGGAGGGAGATTCGAACTCCCGAGCCCGTGAGGGCACTGGTTGTCTTGTTAGAAAGCCGAAATCCCGTTTGTAGGGCGTTAGGCTATTTCAAGACCAGCGCGATAACCACTCTGCCATCCCGGCGCGCGTATATAAATGCGGTCCGGACGGTAATAAAACTCGCGCCTGCGGCCCGCGCAAGATTAATAAGGGCAGCCTGCGAAAGGTGGCTTGAAACGAAAGTCGTTCGAAGGCACCGATAATACCACAATCCTTTCCCTCTCTTTTGAAGGTAGATTTTAGTGAAAAAAACCCTAGATTTATTCAGCCCCGCAAAACTCTCGCTCGCTTACTGGAAGCAGGACGCGATTGCGGGCGCTATTGTCGCCGTCGTGGCAATACCCCTTTGTTTGGCTCTTGCAATCGCTTCGGGCGTGCCACCAGTCTACGGCGTCTACACCTCAATCATCGCCGGCATCATCGTCGCCTTCTTCGGCGGCACCGAACTCGGCGTCGCGGGACCCGCAGCTGCGATGACGGTGCTGCTTTACGCGACCGTAACTAAATTCGGTTTTGAGGGCCTGATGCTGGCGGGTTTGATCGCCGGCCTCATACAAATCGGCATGGGCATCACCGGCATCGGCCGCGTCGTCAAGTTCGTCCCCTACACAGTCATCGTCGGCTTCACCACAGGCATCGGCTTTCTAATCATCATCGGCCAGGCTGCAAACTTCCTTGGCGTTAATCCAACCGGCGACGGCGTGCTTGAGAAGGCGGTTTCGCTAGTCACTCGCGTTGGCAGCACTGACTTGCCCACCCTGGGGCTTGCGGCAGGCACTCTTGCGCTCATCTTTGTCCTCCGCCGGCTCGTCCCCAAGGTACCGGCATCGTTTGCCGCACTCGTCATCGCGTCGGTCGCCGCAACCGCAGCCGGCTTGCACGTCAAGACAATAGGCACCGTGCCCGCCCAGCTTCCGTCAATCATGGTGCCGCCAGTCACTTTCGGCCTCCTTGGCGCAATCCTGCCGGCGGCGCTCGCTATCGCCTTGCTTGCAAGCATCGAAAGCCTGCTCTCGGCCGTGTCAGCCGACGGCATGATGGGCACCAAGCACAGTTCCAGCAAGGAGCTCGTCGGCCAGGGCATTGCAAACGTCATCCTGCCGTTCTTTGGCGCCATCCCCTCGACGGGCGTGATTGTGCGCACTGCGACAAACATCAAAAATGGAGGCAAGACACGGCTCTCCGCAATAATCCATTCACTCGTGCTCCTCCTCGTGCTCCTCTTGCTAAGCCCGCTTGCCTCCGCCATCCCGATGGCGGTGCTGGCCGCAATTCTAGTCTACACCGCCCTGCACTTGATTTCAGTCGACGAAATCAAGCACTTCGCCGCCGACAGCAAGGGCGATTCCGCCGTCCTTGCAGCGACTGTGGGCGCAACAGTCTTTCTTGACTTGCCGACTGCAATCCTGATGGGCTTTACTTTGGCCGGCCTGGCGTTCATGAAGAAGATGAGTGAGACGGTCGAAGTGACGCTCGTGCCCCAGGCGGCCCCCGCAAGCGAGGCGACGACGCTGGCGCCGGACGTCGAAGGAATCGCAAGGACTTACCGCATTAGCGGGGCGCTCTTCTTCGGTTCTGCGGTAGAGCTTGAGAAAATCGCCGAGGAAACGCCGGAGAAGCAGACTCCCGCCCTTGTCCTTGACTTATTGCAGGTCGACTACGTCGACTCCTCCTCGCTCGCCATACTCGCCGGATTGGCCGAGAAGCACAAGAGGAAAGGCGAGGTCTACATTGCGGTGACGAACGCTACGGTGAAGCGAAAGATACTCAACTCCAGCGTGATGAAGTCCGTCGACCCCTACAACCTCGTCTCAAGCGTGCAGGAGGGGCTGACGAAGGCAAAGCAAAAGTACGGCGGGGCGGCAAAGTTCGGCTGAGCCAAAGAAGCAAACCCCCTTTTTGCAGCAGTGTTAAAAGGTTAATTGGAATTAGTCTGGCTATGGCTCAAAAACTTCGCGCTCAGACAATACAACAGGGGCTCCAAAGCTTCCACACCATAGCCAAAAAGAAGTGGGGCTGGAAGAGCGCGCACGTAGGGCCATTCAACCACGAGGGCGAGTGGCACGTAAAGCTGTTCATACCGCACGAAGGGCAGCTTGACAGGAATCAAGTGAAGGAAACACTAGTCCGGGCATTCTCAAGCACGGGAGCCGGGCTAACTGCAGATGATTTCCGCACTTCCCACTCAAGCGGCGGGTCCAACCTGTACACAGACAACGGAAAGCCCATCCAGCTAAGCTACTTAAGCTGGATAATTGGCCGCAAGCAAAGTTAGGCAACGCTCGGCTAACGCTAAGTTGTTGGGAAATCAAAGCCGCTTATTTTAAGAAATCAGTTCAGCGTCATCTGGACGTTGACTGAGGAGGGGATGCGGATGCGCATGACTTCGCGCAGCACTCTATCGTCGGCAAAAATCTCGATTAGCCTCTTGTGGACGCGCAGTTCCCACTTCTCGTAAGTGTCGGAACCGTCGCCGCACGGCGTCTTGCGCGTGCTGATTTTGAGCTTCTTTGTCGGGAGGGGCACGGGGCCGCGTAGCTCGACGCCGAGGCGCGTTGCAATGTCGCGGATTTGCTTGCAAACGTCCTCCAGGTCGGTTACGTCCTGGCTTTCAAGCCTGATGCGTGCCTTGCTCATTTTTTCGATAACTCCAAATCATAAAAGGAAAAATTGGGGGAAACCCCCCTTTCTCAAACTACGCCATCTTCTTGGGGACTACCTCAAGGACGATGCCGGCGGCAACTGTCTGGCCCATGTCGCGGATTGCGAAGCGGCCGAGCGCGGGGAAGTCTGCGTACTTCTCGACTACGACGGGCTTGGTGGGCTTGATCCTGATGATTGCCACATCACCCGTCTTGATGAAATCGGGGTTCTTCTGCGCGGTAAGGCCGGTCTTGGGGTCCTTCTTCTCCATTATCTCCACAATCTGGCACGCGAGTTGCGCGGTGTGGATGTGGAAGACGGGAGTGTAGTTCTTGCCGATTGCAGTCGGGTGGTTGAGCACGACGATTTGCGCCGTGAACTCCTCTGCGACCTGGGGCGGGTTTTTCGGGTCACCGAGCACGTTGCCGCGCATGATGTCCTTCTTGTCAACGCCTTTTAGCGCAAAGCCGACGTTGTCGCCGGGGATTGCTTGAGTGAGAATCTGGTGGTGCATCTCAATCGTCTTTACTTCACCAACTTTATTGGCGGGCATGACGATAACCTGCATGTTGGGCTTGAGAATGCCTGCCTCGACGCGGCCGACGGGCACGGTGCCCTGCCCCGTGATGGTGAAGACTTCCTGGATGGGCAGTCGGAGCGGCTTGTCGGTGGGCTTCTTGGGCTCAACGAGCATGTCGAAGGCCTCAACCATTGTGGGGCCAGTATACCAAGTCATCTTCTCGCTCTTCTTGTTGATGTTGTCGCCCTGGTATGCCGAGTAGGGAATGAAGGGGATAGTGTCGGTCTTGTAACCCATGGGCTTGAGCTTGGCGATAAGTTCGGCCTTGACTTTATCGTAAGGCGCCTGCTCGAAGTTCACCGCATCCATCTTGTTGACGCCGATGATGAACTGGCTAACGCCAAGCACTTTGAGCAGGAAAGCGTGCTCGATGGTCTGGGCCTGGATGCCTTCCTTTGCCGAGCAGACGATGACTGCAGCGTCAGCCTGCGAAGCGCCGGTAATCATGTTCTTGATGAAGTCCTTGTGGCCGGGCGCGTCGATGATGGTGAAGTAGTACTTTGCCGTGTGGAAGTCCTTGTGGGCAATGTCGATGGTAACGCCGCGCTCGCGCTCTTCCTTGAGGCGGTCCATTGCGAATGCGAACTCGAAAGTCGCCTTGCCCATCTTTGCCGCCTCTTCCTTGAGCTTGCGCAAGTCCTGTTCTGAGAGAGCACCGGTGTCGTAGAGGATGCGACCAACAGTAGTCGATTTTCCGTGGTCGACGTGACCCGTGAAGATAAGATTCAAGTGTGGTTTGTCAGCCATTTCCATCCCTCCAAATATTTGGCATTAATGCCAATCGTTGTTAATTGAACAAATCAACGGCAGCCCAAAAACAATGCTACCAATAAACACAATCAGTCATTTTGAGCCTTTCGACCGGTATAGAGTATTTGGCACAAACGGCTTAAAAAGGCTTTCGACGACGGTGCGGCTATGCCTTGGCCTTTCCGTAATGCTCGCCAATTGCCTTGGCCAAGTCCTCAAGGGGACTCTTCTCGACAACGCCGATGTGAAGCTTGTCCGGATGCTTTTCAATAATCTCCTTGGCTGTTGCTGGCGAATGATCGTGCACAATTGCAAAAACATGGGGTAGCTTTCCACCGGGCCCTGCAACAAGCTTCAAAAGAGATAGGAACGCTTCCACTTCGCGAGTAAAGGCGGTATCAAAAGTCACGATGTCCGCCTTCGCGTGGTCGCGCTTGAGGTCTTCAAAGCGAAGCAAACTGCCGACTTCCTCGTGCTCAACTCCTCGCCTAGTTAGTTGAGTGCCCAATCGGCGCGAGTCATCGGCACTGCCCCAGTGAAAAATTCTCAACGGACGTGACACGGCCATTTCAATCAGACTAATTTAGCACTTCTTGACGTATTTATACCAATTCCCGCCTAACTACTTTCAATGAAACTACTGCACGCCCTGCCGCCCTACAACTTCCCAGGCGTCGAGGAACAGAATTTTTCCAAGGCAAAATTTGTCATCCTTCCAGTGCCATACGACGGCACGGCGAGCTGGGGCAGCGGCGCGAAAGACGGGCCGCACGCAATCATCGCCGCAAGCCGCTTTCTTGAACTCTTTGACCACGAGCTTGGCAGAAAGCCAGCCGACGCCGGCTTCTTCACCCTCGACGAGCTCGAACCCGCAAGGGGCGATGCGAAAGAGACGGTAAAGCGCGTGGCCGACGCGGTTTCCGAAATACTCGCGCGCAAAAAGACGCCAGTGACTCTTGGGGGCGACCACTCTATTGCAATCGGCGCAATCCAGGCGGCTGCAAGCCACTTCGACAACTTAAGCGTAGTCGCTTTCGACGCGCACTTGGACGCCTGGGATGAGTTTGAGGGCAGCGACCATTCGCACGCTTCAGTCGGCGCGAGGATTGCCGACATCACGCCCTCGGTCGCGAAAGAGAAAGTGAATGAAGTGATTATTGGCGCGCGCACTACGGGGAAAAACGAGCTGGAGTTCTGCCGGAAGAACGGCGTGGAAATCGTTTGGGCCGAGGAAGCCAAAAAAGACATCCAAAAGGCAGTGAAGAAAATACTGCCGAAGCTAAGAAAGAACGTTTACATCACATTCGATTTTGACTGCCTTGACCCGGGAGTCATGCCCGCGGTCGGCACGCCGGAGCCCGAGGGACTGCAATTCAACGAGGCTGTCGAGGCGCTAAAGGCGATTGCGGCCAGCCGCAACATAGTGGGAATGGACTTCTGCGAACTCTCGCCAATGCCTGGGAACCGCGCGCCCGACTTCCTTGCTGCAAAACTGGTTTACAAGGCCGCCGGGCTGGCTTTGGGCAAGAAATTATAAGCTGCCAAGCGGACACTTCTTCTCATGGCAGCACGAAAACCACGCAGAAAGCTAGCTGCGAAAATTGCAAAAGCTGCGCTCTTTCCGCTAAAGGCCGGAATGGCGGTCGGCCGCGGCCTCAAAAACGTGCACAACAACTTGGGTAAAACCAAGGCGGGCGACTTTGCCCGGAGGACTATTTACACTGGCGCGCTTTTGGCAGCTTTGCACGCGACCCCGCCGACGCTTGACGCCTATCACAGATGGCAAGCCGACAGGCTTAACCCCGCGCCACCCGGAATCGTCAGGATGGTAAGTGAAAGCTATTCGCCTTACTCAGTCGTACTGCCGCACCCCAACACTATGAGCTACTCGATTCCTGATCCGTTCAAGTTCACTTACGTCAATAATGCAAGCAGGTTGGTAAATGAAGAAATCAACAGCTTGGTGGACAAATATCGCAAAGACCCGCGGTACCGGCTTGCGGCAAAGCACATCAACGCGGCGTTCATCCACGGCATGATTTCAGCGGAAAGCCGCTACCACCCCGGCGCGTATTTTCCAAGCAACAACAAGAGCCCTACCGACGCGGGGTTAGGGCAAGTAACCCTATTGGGATTAAACCAGGCCAGGGACGACGGAGCGGTGCCAAAAAACGTCAAGCGCGTCGAGGAGCTAATGACATTACCGCATCCCGATGACTTCAAAATCGAAAAAAATGAAAGGAGCTACTATAACCCCAACCGGAAGCTTCTCCAAGCAATTTACGACCGCGAAATTGGATTGCTTGGCAAAACGCCGGGCCAACTTACGCGAGAGGAAGTTGGGGCAGTAAACGAGGAACGCATCCGCAACAACCTGCGCGCCTCAGTCCACGTTGCCTTTTCAAATGCGCAAGGGTTCCTTCAAAGAATTCAGGCCAAGACCAACCCCAAGGCCGACTTGAAGCGCTTCATTTACTTGTCATACAAGGACGGCGGCGCCGGGACGGCAAAAGAGTATTTAGCAGAAGGAAAAAACATCCCCGGCGTTACAAGAATCGGAAGGAAATCGGCTCAAACGAGCCACGACAAAAGCTACACTAGCTTACGAGGCTTTGAAACCGAGCAAGCTGCAAAAAACCTGCGGTTCGTCATGCCCCCGCAAAAAGACTCGCGCCTGCCACTGCCTGCAAATGCCATCGCCCTTGCGCCGTGGTTGGGTTTTAGGAGAAAGTGGGCAAAGCAGGTAAAGAAAGCAAGCAAACCGACAAAAGCTAAAGGCAAATAGAGCTCACGCTAATTCTCTAAAATCAAGGAACTTTCAGGCTAATTTAGTCCAGGAAGTCGCGGGCGGTCGGAGCGATTTCAGGCTCGCCCTTGCGTTTGCGGATTGCGGCGATTATGGTCGCCTGCATGCTGTCTGGCAGCTTCTCGTAACCCTCGTACTCGTAGTACCACGCGGCCCTGCCTTGCGAAGCGCCGCGGATTTCCGACGCGAAGCCGAACATTGCGGAAACGGGAACTTTCGCGGTGACGGCAACTGCCTCGCCTTCCTGCTGGATGTCAAGCACTTGACCGCGCCTGCCCTGGATGGAATTGATGACTGAGCTCATGTACTCCTGGGGGGCGTTGACGAAAAGCTTCTGCTTTGGCTCCATGAGAACCGCCTTTGCCATCAGCATGCCCGCGTAGATTGGCCGCCGGATTGCGGGGTAAATCTGGGCAGGGCCGCGGTGGGCCGGGTCAACGTGGATGGTAGCGTCGGTCAACAGGACTTTCACGCCAACCACTTTCTCGCGCGCAAGAGGGCCGCGGTCGACAGCCTCGGAAAACGCGTCAATCATGAGTTCCTTGATGTCCATGAGGTACTGCACTCCCTTGGTCGCGTCGATGAAGATGTTGTCGCGGTGGATGCAGATGACCTTCTTTGCCTCGTCGCGGTCAAGGCCGGCCTTGATTAAGCGCTCGATTAAGTCCTTGCCCTTGGTCCTGTCGTCAATGTCGCCGTCTTTTATGGCCTTGACAACGCTTGCCTCAAGGGGCTTGACTTCAATCTTGAACTTGTTGTGCTTGTTAGGCGACTTGCCCTCGAGTTCCGGGCTCTCGCCGAGGATTGCCTCGTGGTAGACGACAATCGGCGCGCTCGTCTCAATCTCTACGCCGCGCTCCTTCTCAATCTTGTACTCGATGATTTCAAGGTGGAGTTCGCCCATGCCGGAGAGAAGGTGCTCACCGGTTTCGGGATTGATTTCAACGCGGATGGTCGGATCCTCCTTGCTAAGGCGCTGGAGGATTTCAATGAGCTTGACTAAGTCACGCGGGTTCTTCGCCTCGATGCTCTTCGTCACGACCGGCTCGCTGTGGTGCTTGATTTGCTCGAAGGGAGCCATGTGGCCTTCAGAAGCGGTTTCGCCGGCGTAAATGTCGTGCAGGCCGATGAGCGCGACGATGTTGCCCGCGGGCACTTCGTCGATTAGCACGCGGTCCGGGCCCATGTAGATTGCGACGTTCTGGAGTTTCTCGCTCTTGAACTGGCCCGCTAGGTAAATGTCCTTGCCCTTTGCGACAGTGCCGGAGTAGAGCCGTCCGATGGCGACTTCGCCTGCGTGCTCGTCAACCTGCACTGCGGTGACCATGAAACAGACCGGCCCGTTGGGGTCGCACTCCATCATCGCTTTTCCGTGAACAGTAGACTGGTCGCCCTTCCAGATGACAGGAATGCGGTACTTTTGCGCGACTGACGGGTTGGGCAGGTGACGAACGGCAATCTCGAGAATGACTTCCTCAATGGGCGCCTTCTCACGAAGCGTCTTGTGGTCGCCGGCGGCGCAAAGCTCGTAGAGCTCCTGGAAGTTGAGGCCGTTCTTCTTCATGATGGGGTATGACACTGCCCACTTGTTGAAGCCCGTGCCGAAGGCAACGTTGCCCTTCTCGACGCCAATCTTCCACTCGGCTTTAAACTCGGGCGGGCCGTAGTCCTCGATGAGCTTGTTAACGCTGTTGATTATCTTGATGAAGCGCTCCTGCATGCCTTTTGAGTCGAGCTTGAGCTCGTTTATCAGGCGGTCAATCTTGTTGATGAAGAGAACGGGCTTGACCTTCTCTTTTAGCGCCTGGCGCAGAACCGTCTCAGTCTGGGGCATGACCTGCTCGACGCTGTCGACTACGAGGATGACGCCGTCGACCGCGCGCATGGCGCGGGTGACGTGACCGCCGAAGTCAACGTGGCCCGGAGTGTCAATCATGTTGATGATGTAGTTCTCGCCCTCGTAGTCAAAGCCGAGGGAAATGTTAGCTGACTTGATCGTGATGCCGCGCGCCTGCTCCTGCGGGTCGTAGTCGAGAAGGCGCTGTTCTCCGGCCAACTCGCGGGAAATGAGGCCGGCAACGGCTAGGAGGGAGTCTGAGAGGGTGGTCTTGCCGTGGTCGACGTGGGCGACGATAGCCATGTTGCGAATGTGCTTGCTGTCGCGCATGAGCTTGCCGACTTCGCCAACGACGACTTCTTTTCGTGCCATTTCAAATACACCCTAATTGCGAATTACCCCCGGGGGCAGTGCGCCGGATTACCTTGCCGACCTTGCGACGCGCTCGGTCTCGTTCTTGCGCTTGACCGAGTAGCTGTTCTGGTCATTCGCCGCACCCAGCATGAGTTCGTCGGCAAGCGACTGGGCAAGGGTTGACTTCTTGTTGAATGACTGCATGATGGAGGCAAGAGCGATGTTCTTTAGCGCGAGGTCAAGCCGCCTCTGTGCCGAGACGTCGACTGCAACTTGGTAGCTCGTGCCACCAAAGCGCACGCGGGTTGTCTCCTCGCGGGGCGCGCTGTTCTCAAGCGCCTGAACGAGCAACTGGATTGGGTTCTTCTTCGTCTTTTCTGCGATGATTGCGAAAGCCGTGCGGATGACTTTTAGCACCTTGGATTTTTTGCCCTGGAGCTTTCCGTGCGTGCGGATGACTTTCCCGCCAAGCTTCTCGCCAGTACCGCCGCGCATGAGCTTGTTAGCAAGCCGCTCGACGACGTTGACCTTTGCCTTTGCAAACGCCTTGTTCGCGTGGCGGGCAAAAGTGTGGGGAATTGAAAGCGGCTTTAGGGAAATGTACATCTCTAGGCCGGGGTCGGAGACGACCACGCCAACGTAAGTGTATTTTCCGAATAGCTTCTGTGAAGGCAGGTCGGATGCCTTTGCCTCTGGAGCCTTCTCTACGGCGGGCGCTTTTGGTGAAACGGTTTCTTCTGCCATAAACTCATTACCTCTTTGGCTTCTCCTTCTTGCCCTTGCGCAGCTGCTCGAGTGAGACGCCGTTGACGGCGACTACCCTGTAGCGGACGCCGGGAATTGAACCCATTTGGCCGCGCTGCGAGCCGCCCAGTCCCTCGATGGTCACTTCGTCGTGCTCGTCGATTTTCGTGATTGCCTTGTCGCGGGGAACGTGCGCAGTGACTTTCTTTGAATTCTTGAGAAGCTGGACGACGACACCCTTGATGATGCCCGAGTGGGGTTGCTTTTGCTCAATGCCGACTTTCTTGATGACAATGCCGCTAGCTCGGGACGCGCCTTCAAGAGGGTCGTACTTCGCCTTCAGGCCGAGAGCCTTGCGTTTCCACCACTTCTTGAGCCAGCGTTTCTTCTTGCGCGATTGCGAAAGAATCCTTGCAGCGAACTCGCCTTTTGCCATCTTTTTTCACCATTCAACTAATCTTAACGTCGTCAAGGCCGAAGCGCCTCTTCGCGAGCAAGCGCGCTTTTTTTATGCGCTCGCCCCCGCGGCCTATTGCCAGGCCCTTGTCCTTGACTTCAACTGAAACGAAAGCAATTTTCTTTCCCGACTGGTTTTCCTCGCGCACTTCAAGCACTTTTGCGGGCTTAAAGACATTTGAGAGAAACTCCTTGATGCCATCGGCGGCTTCAACGATTTCAACGTTGCGGCCGAAGGCGCTCTTGAGTCGGATGATGTTGCTTCCGTTCTTGCCAATCGCTTTTCCCAATTCGCCTTTTGTGACGACGAAAATCACCGAATCGTCGGTCAAAACGACATCAGTCGCTGAAGCGCCCGTGCGCGATGCGAGGATGCCAATCGACTCCAACTCGGCGTTGGTCAAAAGCGCTGGCATTTCACACCCCCGCTCCGTCCGCGGCGTCAAGGATGTTCGAATCGCCAGCCTCGACAACGCTTAGCGCGCCAATTGTAAACGGCTTTCCGCACACCGTGCCCAATTCAAGGCCGGTGCCCGGGTAAAGGATGATGCGCACGCCGGAAATAGAGGCGTAGCGAAGGAGGTCCGCCTTTGCTTCGGGCGGGCAGTTAGTGGAGATGACTAGGACTTTTGCCGTGCCAAGCATGGCGCGCTTTAGGGCCTTGTGGCTGCCGAATTCTACTTTGCCAGTGTCAACTGCCGTTCTAATGGCGCGTTCAATGTCCATGATAAATACCAAAATGGTTCTCTCTTTCGCGCAACCGCGCGAAAGCAACTCCCCACACAATGAGGAATACTATTGTAAAACAATTAATGGGAAAAGTCGTTTATATGGCTTTTCCCGCTAGGGACTTACTCGAGTTCCATCTCGAGCTTGACTGTGCCGGTTCCGCACGGGATGGTCTGGCCGATGATGATGTTTTCGGCGATGCCGCGAAGCAGGTCTTCCTCGCCGTAAACGCAGGCGCGAAGCAAGTGCTTTGCGGTCTCCTCGAAAGCGGCGCGGGCGAGCACTGATGCTTTTTCGCCTGCGAGACCGTGGCGGCCTACGCTTTTCACATTGCCGCGGTGCGTCATGGCATCCGCGATGAGCATGATGTGCTTGAGGCTGACGCGCAGGCCCTGCGCCTCGAGAACCTTGGTAATCTCGTTTACGATGGAGTTTCGTCCGGCTTCGACGCCGAGGACGCGGTAGGTCTCCATGATGTCGTTTGTCGTCGTCCTTGCAGCGTCGACTTCGGGCACTTTTAGCATTGCCTCGATGTTGCTGCCTTCGGTCGCAATCGTGTACTCGCCGCCCTTCTCGATGATGATGGCGCGGCTGATGCCGGGAACGCCGCGGAGAATAATCTCGCGGAGCTTGGTCGTGACTTTGCGCGTGTTTCGGATGTTGTCGGCCTTGGGCTTAATCGTGACACCCGAAGTAGTCTTCTCATAAGGCGCAATTTCCTTTACCTTGTCGATAATCTCCGACTCCTTTACGCCCTTGTCTTTTAGAAGCTTCTCGTCCCAAACCACGCGCATGCTCTTTCGGTCGAAGTTCTCGCGGATTTCGGCGACCTGCTCTAGGGTAAGCTGCTCGAGTTGAGCGGCGACCTTCTTGACTTTCTCGAAGTCTTTTGCGTACTCCTTCTTGAGGTAGACTTCCATGACCGGGCTCTTCGGCTTCTTCGTGGCGTCGACGATTTCGACGAGGCGGGTGAAGCCCAGTTGCGCAAGGCTGGCGACACCGGCGTAGTGGAACGTTCGCAAGGTCATTTGAGTGCCGGGCTCGCCGATGGACTGGGCTGCAACGACACCGACGGGCTCGCCGTAGGCGACTGGCTCGCCGGTCGGGTAAATCGCGTCGTCACCGTACTTGAGCTGGATGAGCTTGCCCTCGCTGTCGGTGACGCTCATGTCCTCCTGGACGATCAAGTCTTGGAGCGCGTTGACGAGCCTGCGTTGCATGTAACCCGTCTTTGCGGGATTGACGCCCTTGTCGACGACACTGTCACGGCCGCCTGCAGCGTGGAAGAAGTACTCTTGTGGCGTTAGTCCGCCAACGTAGCTGTTGTGAACAAAGCCACGCGCGCCGTCCGAGAGGTCGCCCTTGATGTAGTGCGGTAGGATGCGAGACTTGTAGCCGTTCCTTACGCGCTTGCCGCGAACTGCCTGCTGGCCGACGATGCCGGCCATTTGGACGACATTGATGGGCTTGCCGCGTGCGCCCGACTCTGCCATGAGGAGTGCTGAATTGTAGACGAGGTCGGCGTGCTCGTAGGTGATGTTGGTGCGCTTGATGTTCTTCTTCATCGTCCCCCAAGCGTCGCCACGGACTGCCTCGAGAATGTTCATGACCTGCTCTTCCAGAGTCTCGCGCAAGGTCTTGCCGGGCTGGCGCGGGAGCTTGCCCGTGCGGTACTTGTGGATGAGTTTTCGCACTTCGGAACGCGCGGTCTTGTAAAGCGTGTCGATTTCCTCGCGCGCCTTATCCGTAATCTCGTAGTCGTCGAGGGAAAGCGAGAGGCCGAAGTCGGTGGTGATGCGGACTGAAATCTTCGTGATTGCATCAAGGTAGATGCGGGCGGCGTCGCTGCCGGCCTGCTTGAAGATGGCCTTGACGACACGGTCGCCCGCGCGGCCGTCGACGAATCCGCGGATTAGCTTGCCGTTCTTGATTTGGACAATTGAGTCGTGCTCGTCGCACTTGCCGCCAACGCAGGTCTTGCACTTGCTTGAGTAGGCGAGGTTCTTGGTCTCGAAGTTAAGTGAAGTGGGTAGTAGCAGGCTGAACATGTCGCGGCCGGCAATCTTTTCGCCGGGAAGCTCTGCGCCGTCAAAGCCGGCGTTGGCGAGAAGGTTGAATGCATGGTGCTTGTCGAACTTGATGTCTTTTTGAGTAAGCAAGTAGATGCCTGAAACGTGGTCGAGCTCGGGGACAATCATGGGCTCGCCGTTTCGGGGCGAGAGAATCTGGTCCTGCACGCGCATGAGCGTGACTGCTTCCGCCTGCGCCTCTTCGGTCTGGGGCACGTGGATGTTCATTTCGTCTCCATCGTAGTCGGCGTTGTATGGCCGGCAATCGGCTGCGTTGAAGCGAAGGGTCTTGCCAGGAAGCACGCGCACGCTGTGTGCCATCATGCTGACGCGGTGGAGCGAGGGTTGCCGGTTGAAGATGACGTTGTCGCCATCCATGAGCTGACGCTCGACGATGTAGCCTGCGACGACTTCGGTAAGCACTTCGTCGACGTTAAGCGGCGTAATCTTCTTGCGCTTGCCGTCGGGGCGGATGATGTAGTTGATTTTATCAGAGTGTTCCTTGATGAGCGCCTTTAGCGCCTCGAGGTTCCACTCGGTGACGGGAACAGGGACAGTAAGTTCCTTGGCCATGAGTTCGGGCACGCCAAGCTCGTTGATGCCAAGCTCAGGGTCGGGCGAGATGACCGTGCGTGCTGAGAAATTCACGCGCTTGCCGCTAAGGTTGTAGCGGAAGCGGCCTTCCTTGCCCTTGAGGCGCTGGAACAGCGTCTTTAGCTGCCTGCCGGAGCGGTGGCGCGCGGGGGGAATGCCTGCGGTCTCGTTGTCAAAGAAAGTGGCGACGTGGTACTGCAGGAGTTCCCACAAGTCCTCGATGATGAGTTGCGGTGCGCCTGCGTCGATGTTCTCGCCCAAGCGCTGGTTGATGCGGAGGATGTCGACAAGCTTGTGGGTGAGGTCGTCCTCGCTGCGCTCGCCGGTCTCAAGAGTGATTGAAGGGCGAACGGTGACTGGAGGGACGATGAGAACGGTTAGAACCATCCACTCTGGGCGGATTTTAACGCCAAAAGCGGCGAGGTCCTCGTCAGGAATGCGCTCGAGGCGCTCGCGGATTTCGTTCGGCAGTAGCCTGCGCTCGTCCTCGTAGTAAGTGGTGGGCTTGATGAACTTGATGATGCCCTGCTTCTCGCCGCAGTATGGGCATTCGCCCACGCGCTTGACTTTCTCAAGCGTGCCGTGGCCCTCGGAGAGGGCGCGCGAGCACTTGCGGCAAGTGGCTTTCAGGAGTTGGTAGCCGGTCTTGGCAAAACCGACGTGCGCGACTGGCCGAACTAGCTCGATGTGGCCGAAGTGGCCGCTGCAGCTCTTCATGCGGCCGCCGCAGGTCTTGCACTTGAGGCCCGGGTCGATGACGCCAAGGCGCTGGTCGGCGAGACCGCCCTCAATGGGATAGCCGTCCTCGTCGTAAGTGTCGGGCACGGTAATCTTTACCGCGCTCATCTTGCGAACCTGCTCTGGCGAGAATAGTGAGAACTCAATGCTGCCGATTACTTTCATGTTTCTCAGCTCCTCTCCCTAAGCTTCATCTTGGGGTTGATGCCAATGCTCTTCATCTCGTCGATGAGCAGCTTGAACGCGTAGCTCATTTCAACTTCCTCGACGTCACTGCTCTCGCAAAGCGGGCAGTACTTGCGTTTCTTCACCTTGTCGAACACGCCGGTTGCGCCGCAAACGTTGCAGATTAGCTCGGTTGTCTTGTCTGAAGAGTCAATCATGCGCTCGCGAAGCAGTTGTGAAGCGCCAAAGCCGATGAAGCAGTCGCGCTCCATTTCTCCAAGACGCAAGCCACCCTCACGCGCGCGGCCTTCAGTCGGCTGGTGCGTAAGCATCTGGACCGGACCACGGCTGCGGGCGTGCATCTTGAGGCTGACTAGGTGGTGGAGGCGCTGGTAGTAATTGACGCCAATGAAAACTTTTGCGGCCATCTTGCGGCCGGTCGAGCCGTCGTAGAGGACTTCCTGGCCAGTCGGGAGGAAGCCTTTTGCGAGAAGTGCAGCCTCGAGCTCGCGCTGCTTGACGCCGGTGAATGCGGTGCCGTCCTTGGCCTCGCCGTCGTAGCAGGCGGCCTTGCCCGCAAGCATTTCAAGCAAGTGTCCAGCAGTCATGCGGCCGGGGATAGCGTGGGGGTTGAGGATGAGGTCGGGCACGACGCCGTCTTGGGTGAATGGCATGTCCTCCTGGCGCTGGACGAGGGCGATGACGCCCTTTTGGCCAAAGCGGGAGGCGAACTTGTCGCCGATTTCAGGAACGCAAGTGTTGCGCACACGCACCTTGATGAGGCGGTTGCCGCTGACGGTGTTGCTTGAAATGACTGCGTCGACGACTCCGCTTTCGTTGCTGCGCACAGTGACTGAGCTCTCGCGGCGCTTTTCGGTCTCAACGTCGAGTGCGCTGATTTCTTTTAGGAAGCGTGGCGGTGAGGTCTTGCCGACGAGGACTGAATCGCCTCCGACTGGAGTCTCGGGATTGATGATGCCGTCCTCGTCAAGGAGACCGTAGGACTCCTCGCCCATGTAGCCCTGGACGTATTCCTGCGGGACTTCAATGCGGTCGCGCTGGCCACCGGGGTAGCGGCGTTCTTCAGTAGTGTAAGTGCGGAGAAACGCGCTGCGTCCCATCGAGCGCTCGATTGCGCTTTGGTTGACGACCACAGCGTCGTTCATGTTGAAGCCCTTGTAGGAGAGGATTGCGACGATGTAGTTCTGGCCGCTGGGGCGCCTGCCGTGCTGAAGCGCAGTGTAGGCGCGGGTCTGGACTAGGGGCTTTTGGGGATAGAAGAGAATGTGGCTGCGCGTGTCAGTGCGAAGCGCGTAAGAGCTGGTGTAGAGGCCGAGGCTTTGCTTGGTGTGCTGGGCCGCCATGAGCACGCGGGGGGCCATGTTGTGCTCGGGAAACGGGACTTGGGCGCTTGCGTATCCGAGCATGCCAAGCGGGTCGACCTCAATGTGCGTGGTGCGCTCGACAATGTTCTTTTCTTCCTGGGCGACGTAAGCGTTTTCCTCTTCCTCAGCGTCGAGGTACTCGATTGCACCGGACTTGACTAAGTCATTCCAGTGAAGCTCGCCCTTGACGACCTTCTCGCGCATTTCGGGGGTGACGACTGGCTTGCCGCTCTTGACGACAACTAGTGGCCGAACGGGCCTGCCCTCGTCGCTGTTGACGAAGAGCTCGTTTGACTTCTTGTAGTAGGAGACGCTCACATGGTGGTGGAGCTCGCCGTCGCGGCGCTTCTCGCGCAGCTCCTTTACGAGCTTCTCGCCGTTCTCGCTAAAGCCGACGAACCTGCCATTAAGGTAAACGGTTGTCTTCATTTTTACTCAGTCCTCATGGTTACGCCCATCTTTCTGAGCGAATTCTCGATTGGGTCTTCGGGGACGCCGATAGTAACTTCGCAGTAAATCGAGAGTGCCTTTACGAGACCGCAGTTGGGGCCTTCGGGCGTCTCGTTCGGGTCAAGCCTGCCGAAGTGAGTGCCGTTAAGGTCACGGGCCTTGTAGTGCGGGTGCTTCTTCGCCAAAGGCGAAGTCACGCGGCGGATGAAGCTCATTGTAGAAATGTGGTTGTAGCGGTCTAGCGGCTGGCTGATGCCGGAGTGCCCGCCGACCCAGTTGCCGGTTGCCATTGAGTACTTGATGCGCTCGGTTAAAGCATCAGGCCTAACGACGGTGAACATGCTCATCTTGCGGCCACGGACGTTAGCGCGCTCCATCTGGTATGCGACGTCTTTTACTAGGAACTGGAACGCGTAGCGGAAGAGCTCCTCCATGAGGGCTCCTGAAATCTTGAGGCGCTTGTTGGCGTAGTGGTCCTTGTCGTCGGGGCTGCGCTTCTTGTAGGCGACCAAGATTGCGCGCTCGGCCATCCTTGCAATGAAATAGCCCTTTGCGATGCGAGCGCCCTCGTCAATGCCGATGTGCGGCAGGAGGTAGCGGTCAAGGAGGAGTTCGGCGCGGCGCACTTGGTACTCCGTGGGCTGGCCGGGTGCGGCGCGCTTGCCGATGACCTCTAGTGCCTCGCGCTTGGTCTTGACTTCGTCAAGCTCGAGGTTGAGGTTGATGTCGTTAAGCACCAGGGGATTGTCTGAGAAGGCTTCCGAGATTTTCTCCTGCGAGAGGCCGAGCGCCTTCATCGTGAGAGTTAGTTCAAGCGGCTTTGAGTAACTCGGCATAGTCACTCCGAGCTTGCCCTCTAAAGAGCGGTCTACGGTGCAGCGGCCGCGGAATCCCAAACGCGTGCTGAAGATTTTTGCCTGCACAAGCTTGCCGTCCTTCTCGCGCGAGACAAGAATGCGGTTGGGCGCCAAATCTTCAAGAGTCATGAGCGACTTTTCAGTGCCGTTGACGACGAAATAGCCGCCAGGGTCAAGCGGGTCCTCGCCGAGGGCAATGAGTTCCTCTTCGCTCTTGCCGGTCAGGTAGCAAAGCTTGCTTTTGACCATCACGGGAAGCTCGCCGACGAAGACTTCCTCGGTGCGCTTCTCGCTTCCGTGGATAACGGGGGTGATTTCAAGAAATAGCGGGGCAGTGTATGACAAGTCGCGCACGCGCGCCTCTGAAGGATAGCAAATGCGAGAGCTGCCGTCAACTTCAATGACGCGGGGCTTCTCAACCCGAATCTTGCCGAGCTTGAGGACGAGACCCTCGATTTGAGGTTCGATGTACTCTTGGGCGTCAACGACTTTTTGGAGGCCCTCTTCGACGAACTTGTCGTAGCTATCGAGGTATTGCTTTACCAGGGAATTGCCGCGCAGATAATCTGCAGTTAGCTCTTCGTAAACCATGTTAACCCAACCCTTTCCGAGAAGGAAATTAATCCTCGGATTCTACGACGAGCCGATAATATGGCTCAATTTTTTCAGTCACTGGACTAAGACGCTCGATGCGCACGACGTCACCGGCACGCGCGTTAAGTGTGTTCAATCCAGGGTCTGACGAACTGATAATTGGAAGGCTCTCGACCGGCTTCTTAAGACTGTCCAGTAGTTTTCGCACTTCTTCTTCGCTCGCAATAATGTGTTTAGGCACTAGAATGTGGTTAGGGGCTTCTTCCATAGAAATATACCACGCAGAATACGCTTTGAGGACAGGACAGTATTTCTATGTCACACAAAGCTTATAAACAGTTGCGTGCATAAGTCGGCCCTGCTTGAGGGCTCACAAGGCCAAGCCTACTGCCGAGGCAACTCCGCGCACGAAGAAAAAGTACGCAAACTCGCTTGGAAGCATTGCAGCGCCAATGAGAAAGTCGCCTCCTCCGTAGAAAAGCTTGTAGTTAATGTCAGACGGGTCGCTCATGCCTCCCCCGCCAATCGTCATTATTCCGCGGGCGATTGCGAAGAGGCCCACCCAACCGGTGAAGCCCTCGGCAATGCCGCCAACAGCAACGAGAGCCAGGCCTGCTATCAAGTCAGGCGCGCCGTAAAAAATGCTAGAAAAGCCAACCATAGGAAATTTCCCTCCGCCGGCATTACCCGGAATACAGGTTCAACGGGTCGAACGCAAACGCGTTCCTCTCAGCCAAGAAAGCTCCCCACAAACGCAAGTAGTTGAGTGCAATTAGCTTAAAAGATTTGCCGCGCTAAACTAGTTATGGAACTACTAAACGAAATCTGGGAAAAGAAGGCATTCATCGTAAAGGCCACGCTGGCAACCACCGCCTTCTGGCTAGTAGAGCTCGCTTTGCAGCTCTATGTGGTTGGCGCCGAATCGTTCGACGCTGCAGTAATCCGCTCGCTTGCCTTTGCAGGCGCAACCCTCATTGGCGCTTCCCTCATCATCGGTCCCGTCGCAGTCCTCATGCCACGCTGGAATTTCGTGCAATACCGCCGTGCAATCGGCGTGGGCGGCTTCGTACTCGCAACAGTCCACGGCCTCTTGGTTCTGACAACTTACTTTGGCGGCAGCTTGATGAATTTGCCTTGGGGAGCCGACCCGTTCAAGATGCCAATCTTCTTCGGCGTCTTCGCCTCATGGCTCCTCTACCCGCTTTTCTTCACCTCAACGGACTGGGCAATGAGAAAACTAGGCAGCCACTGGAAGACAGTCCACCGCTTGGTTTACTTCGCGTTTCTGCTCATTGTGCTGCACTTCATGGCCATCAATCCTGGCGCAATGGCGACCATACCTGGCTACGCGCTCCTCTTCGTCACCGCAGTTGCAATCCTCCTGCAGATGGCGGGTTTTTTCAAGCGCTGGCTCAAGGCCCGCACAATGATTGCGGGAGTATTCGCAGGAGCAGTCATCCTGGCGTGGCTGGCTGGCCTCTACTTGTATTACGTTGCCAACCCAATTGGCGGCTAAATTAGAGCACTACGCCAGCAAGGGCGCCGATTGCGTAACCCGCCAAGGCGGCAAGCATGCCGATGCCAGTCATTTCAATGCCGCTTTTGACCCAATTGCCTACAGTAATTGTGGCCTTGTAGGCACCTGCGGCGAAAAGAACTAGTGCTGAGACGCCAACTGAAACCAGCATTGCTTGCGGCAACGTGATTACCGAAAAGGGCACCAAAAGAAATGGCGTTAGGGGGACGAAGGAACCGACGGTAGCTGAAATGCCGACCACTATCCCCTCGCTTACGGGCCTTACCGAATCCGGGTCGTCAAGTTTTAGCTCTTCGGCCATCATCACTTGGAGCCACACTTTCTTGTCTGAAGTGATTTTCCTCACAACTTCCTCGAGCTGATGGCCGCGAAAGCCCTTCTTCATGTAGATGAGCCGGATTTCCTCGCGCTCGACTTCAGGCAAGTCGCGGATTTCCTGCTTTTCGTGGTCAACCATCTTGTGGTAGTAATCCTGCTCAGCGCGGGCCGAAGTGTAGGCAACAGCAGCCATTGAAATGCTTTCGGCAAACGTCGCGGCGAGACCCGCGATGATGACAATTCGAATGTCGCTCGTACCGCTTGCGACACCAAGAATGACGCCCAAGACATTAACGAGGCCATCCTGGCCACCCAGAATAACTTGGCGCAAGAGGGAACCCTGCCGGTCGCTGCCGTGGAACTCAAGCTCTGCCAATGCCGCTTTTCGGACTTGTGAACGGTTCACGAAAAGCGTAACCCCAATTGCGCTTTTAATGCTTGCTTAGCATCTCGTCGAACCACTGCCTTAACTTCGAGGGCGGCTTGGTTGGCGCTCCCTTGATGCTGTACTGCCCAAACAAGTAAGCCAACTTGGCTGCAGGCAGCACGTGTTCTTCTAAAATCTCGCTAGCAGGCTGGCCTCTTGCCTTGGCCCCGATGATTCCGCGCGCCAAGTGGGACCGCAAGGCAAGAAAATGCAATAGAACACCGCCCAAGACAAATTCATTTCGCGACTTTACTCGCTTCTCCTCGCCATCGTAGCTTGGCTTAACCAGCCTGCGCTCGACAAGCTCCCCGGCAGCCGGCTTATAATCGCGGTAGCGGCCAAGCAAATAGTAGTTCCTAAGGAAGCCATCAACCTCAATGTCGCCTGGAGAAAACATTTCCCTAGAGCCGGTCATGCCGTCAACCACGCCCAACAGCTCGCCACGCTTATACGCGCGCAATTGACGTTCAAGCAAGCTTGTCTCGCGCTTCTCGGCGCGCGAAAGCTTCTTCCCAGCGCGCACTTCGCCAAGAAGCCGCAGAACATCTTCCTCCGGGGAAGGCCCGCGCTGGACTTTCCTGACCTTTTCGGCAACCCCGCGCCCAAAATCCCTCAAACCCATCAAACCGACTCCACAGACTAAAGAGGGCAGCGAGGGAAGAAAAAGCTTTGCGCTAAGGAAAAAAGAAGAGCGCCCTGGTCGGGATTCGAACCCGAGTCGACGGCGTGACAGGCCATCATGCTAGACCGCTACATTTGGCAGATTAATCCACAACAAGAAATTGCGGAAAAAACCCTCCACCAAGGCACCAGACGCTAATACTTATTTGAGCCGTTCAGCTTTTCTACCTATCGCTAGGTGCGGAACGACCAATCGATTTAGCTTAACTGCCGTCGCGGAACTGACAAAAACCCACAAGTCAACGTGGTTTGGATAAGTCGAAATATAACCGTCAGGCAGGCTCATTGAAGCAAGCAAAGTTTGGACTTCCTTCAGGTGCCGCTTGTCGTTTGAAGCTATTTTAATCAGGCGTTCGGTTCGCTTCCCGTCAGAGCTACGCCTAATCTGAACGCAACCATCGCCATCAATCAAGCCAGCCAAATAACCGCCACCCAAAACGGAATTTTCCAGTGCGGAGGTTGGAACTGCGAGTTTTCCCAATTGAACGCCAAAGCTAGTAAAAAGCAATGCGAGCTTTTCAAGAGTCTTTACCGAACCTTCCCGAATCAGATATTGCTCGAAATGCCGGTCGTATCTAGAATCGTACATTTGCTCTACCAAAATCTTGTGCTCTTTTCCCGTCAGCTCATCCAAAATACGCTTCCACTTTAGAAGCATCGGCAACGAGCAAGCGCTCACCCGCAGCCTTAGTTCTTGAAACCTGTTTTTGCGAGTGTAGACATAGCCGTCAGCGTGTAACGCGCCAAGCCACCAAAAAAAGTCGCAGTCAAACATGAAAAAAGTAGTGTTTACCAAATGCTTTTCTTTTCGGGACGGTGCCTTGCCGGCTTTCCACCCCACTATAAAAGCAATCTGCCTAATTTCTTCATGATTATCGAAGTTCGCGTCTCAACAAACAACCCAAAGCCGGGCGCCGAAGAGAAGGACGGCCTGCTCAAGGTGCGCGTGAAGGCAAAGCCCATTGAAGGAAAGGCAAACGCCGAAGTCATTGAACTTCTGGCAAAGCACTACGGCGTCAAGGAAAATCAAGTTACGATTGTTGCAGGCCAAACTTCAAAGAAAAAAACAATCGAAATAATGCGATAATCGTGCTAGCTAACTATTCGCTCAAGTCAAAGTAGGCAACGCCGACAGAGTCGAACGCTTTTTTCAGGTCGGCGGTCGCCAGGCGCACGCTTTTCGTCTTTAGCCCCGCGTTGAACTCTGAAGTCTCTCGCTCAAGGACTTTGTTGTCAACGAGAATCGCAAGGTCGTTGGCAAGGCCAAAAGGAGGCACGCCGCCGGGCTCGCAGCCGGTCTGCGAAATGACTTCGTCTTGCGAGGCAAACCGCACGTCATCAGCCTGCAGAACCGCCTTTGCCTTCTTCCAGTCGAGTTTCTTGTCGGCGGGTAGGTTGAGTATGGTGAAGAACTCACGCTCCTTGCGCTTTACCTTTACTAGCAGCGACTTTACTCCATTTTCTACTTGCCCGCCCCTGGCGGCAGCCGCCTCGGCACTCGTCCGCGCCGGCTCGTGCTCGATGGCCTCAAAGCTTATGCCAAGGCTTGAGAAAGTTGAAACGACCTTATCGTACTCTGCTTGCGACATCCGGTTCACCTGATTCCTATTACTTCGATTTGTTCATCGACTTTGCCAAAAGCACGGCGCCAACGGCGCCCAAAATTGGGCCAATCCAATAAACTAACTGGTTTGCCCACATTCCAGACGCCAGGGCAGGCCCAAACGCACGCGCGGGGTTAAGCGCACCGCCAGTAAGCGGGCCGCCGAAAAGGATGCCTAGAGTGATTGTCATGCCGATTGCAAGGGGCGCGAGGACGTTGTTCTTGTCGTAGACTGCTGAATTGAAGATTACGGTCACTAGGAAGAACGTGAGAATCGCCTCAATTGCTATTGCTGCTGCGAAAGAGACGCTTGGGCCAAGGGCGGGCGTGCCAAGACCGGCAGTGCTGCCTGAATTGCCCAAGAGAAACAAGAGTGCGAAGCCAGCAGCGCTTGCCCCGAGCAATTGTGCGCCAAGGTAAGGACCGAGCTTGCCTGCACTTAGCTTGCCGGTGACTGCGGCTGCGACTGAAACCGCGGGATTAAAGTGGCCGCCAGAAATTCTTCCGAAGGAAGTTGCCATGACGAAAATTACGAGGCCGTGGGCAAACGCTATTGCAACCAAGCCGGCGTTTATGGCAACCGAGCCGGCGCCGATGAAAATGAGTGCAAAAGTACCGATGAATTCCGCAACCAAGTCACGCATCACAAAACACCCCGAATTCCAAAATGAACTGAAGTCCCGCTGGGGTGATTTGAACACCCAACACCCTGATTTCTGGCAACGACTGGCTTGCATTCATCCACTCATGCAAGCGCCAAAGTTGGCTACAGTCAGGTGCTCTGCCAGGTTGAGCTACAGCGGGGCAAACGGAAGCGCTTATAAAACAAGACTTCCGAATAGAGATTATGTTCTCGAAAGATTTTAAACCCGTCATTTTCGCCGCCGTGCTCCTTTTTGCACTTGCAGGGCTTCCTTTCGCTCATGCGGCAAACAACACCAACGGCACCGGCAACAGCACTGGCAACGTGACTGCGACTCCAACACCGACGCCCACTCCCTCAATCTCACCCGTCGAAGAGGCGGCAGCCTACTACCTCGAGGGCGGGGAGAAAAAGGAAATCAAGGACTTCACCCACCAGGGCGCAAGCTACCACATGCTTATTGTTGACGGTTCTGAGTCCGTGATTTTCGACGCAAGCGCCAATCCAGTCACCGACGAGGCAAAGGTCAAGGAACTCGCCCAGACTTACGCCGACTCTCTTACCAACCCGTTCAAGCAGGAAAACCTGGACTCGCTAAAGTCATCGGCTGCGGACCTGAACAAGTCATACACCTACTGCACTCAGGCTTACACAAACTTTACCAAGGGCATCCGCAACTGCTTCCTAGTCATAGCCGGACACGTGTGGCTGTGCAACTTCGTCTACTATCAGGACCTCGGCCCCATACTCAACTTCAACTACTCGCTAGGCGGGTCGAAAAAGTCAGTGGAATCTGGCTTCGCGGCAATGAATTCATCAATGCAGGACATCAAAGACGGAGTCACCGCCCTTGACGCCGGCTTCCAGACCTTCGGCCTTATCGACACCTCGGCCCAGCTTGAAAAAATTGGCCGCGCGGGATCGAACTTCAGGGCCGGCTACCAGACGTTCCTATCGGGGCACAATAACCTGCTGACCACCTACGAGTTTGCAAGCGACGGCGGGCTGAACCGCTGCGCAATCGCCACAAGCGCAATCTCAACCATAGAGTCAAGCGGGGCAATGGCCGCAAGCGTGCCTAACCCCTCTGCAATGACCGCAAAAATAATTGAATTCACCTCAACTCGAAGCTCTGTTGCCGCAAAAGCAAAGCGGGTGAGCGGCCTCGCGAGCAAGCTCGCCGCATTCGAGGCAAAGCTCGTGACATTCAAGGCAGGATTTACTCCAGTAAGCGGGCTTGACCCGACCTACTTCAACAACGCCGACACGACGCTAAAGTCCATGCTTGAAAAAGTCAAGACTGGAAACGACACGGACAACAGCGCAAAAGCATTTGACGAAAAAATGGCTGAAGTCGACGCCGCCATGAACCGCTCGCTTGCCCTGCTCCCGGCCTACGCCTCAAGCGATACATCCATCAACAACGCCACGATCGTAGTGGGTGACGCAGTGCGAAAATTCGGCACTACCGACCCGCGCGTCACAAGCGCCCAAATGGAACTCCAGTCGATAAAGAAGTCGTTCGAGCTAAAGGAAGCCGACCTGAAGGCAGGCAGGCCAGTTACAAAAGCCGACTTCGAAGCAATACAATCCAACTCAACTGCATTGAGCGGCAAGCTGACGGGCTTGGGCCGGATAGAAAACGAGCTCGACTTCGTGACAATAGGCGGCGCAATCCTCCTGCTCATCGTCCTTGGCGGCGGAATCTGGTTCCTCCGCCGCATGCGCCAACGCCAATCAGGGCTTTAACAAGCGCCCTGCATCCCCGATTACTTTACGGTGGTCAAAGGCAACCTTGGCCGGCAGTCGATTAAGCGGAAAGAACTTGACTTCGCTAGTCTCGTCGCTCGTGCGCGCAGTGCCGCCGATGATGCTGACGATGAACGCCACCGCCACAGTCTGGCGGTTGTCCCGCTTGGGCTCGCTGTAAACGCCCACAAACTTCTTGATGCGGCCCCGAAAGCCCGTCTCTTCGTAAAGCTCGCGCAGGGCCGCGGCCTCGCACGTCTCGCCAAGCTGCATGATGCCACCCGGAAGGCACCACCAGCCGGCGAACTTCTCGTGCGGCCCGTCACGCCGCTTCACCATAAGCACTTTTCCGTCCCTTATCACCACGGGATCGCAGGCCACTACCCTCGCCAGCTTGAACACACCATGAAAGTCCATGGAAATAAAACGCGGGCACGGCTAATAAGATTTGGTGAACGCGAAGAAACCGTTTGGTGAAACTCTGAAAAACGCGAACCCGCTTTTTGATGAAACTTTTTGCTTTCCGACCGGGCAAAGCCTTCGGCTTTGCTGGTCCTGCAAACGCGTAGCGTTTGCCCGGAGCACCGAGCCGCTCCGAGCGGGAGGCGCGCAGGAAAGCGAAAAAGTTTCAGTGGGGGGTCCGCGATTTGAACGCGGATCACCAGCTCCCAAAGCTGGTAGGATGCCAGGTTACCCCAACCCCCCGCAAAAGGATTATGCACAAAGCCGGTTATTAGCGTTCGGCCATGTGCTTCGCTAAGAATGTGAAAAAACCCGAATGGGCCCGCAGAGGCCCCCCTTTCCGGGTTTACTCTTTTGGCGCGCTGCCGGACTTCACAGTGCGGCTTGCAGTCGCACCGATTGTAGTCTGTGGCGAGTAAGCGCCGCCGGCGAACTTAACGCCGCAGGCACGGCATTTCCAAATGCCTGCGCCTTCGCGCTTGACGGCCTTCTTGCCGCACTTGGTGCAGGCGTGGCGTCCGCGTGAAAGGGCGGTTACTGCGCTCTCGCGCTCACGAATCTTTTTTCCGTACCGTGAAACCATTCAAACCCAACCCCCTATACGTATCTCAAGAGTTCCTTGCCCTTATTTAGCGCAATGTCGGCAAGCTCCACGAGCTTCTCGCGCTTTAGTCCAAGCGAGCCGCTCTTTTGGCCCGCGCAGATGAAGCCGTCGCTGCTCGTGGAAATGGTGACCATGCCCTCGCTTGCGACTTCCTCCTCGTTAGTAGCGTCAATGAGCGGAACGCCGTTGACGAAGGTAAAGGTCGTCGGCATCGCCATTCGGGCGAGCTTGAGGTTGCCGCTTGACTCGCTGCGCACAAGCAAGTTGTTCTCCATCTTGGGAACGCGCGTGGTCGACAGGGCCGCCATGGCAGCCAATCCGGCGGCGTCAGTCAAGTCGCCGTTGTGGTCAAGCACGTACAAGTCGATGTAAACGCCGAGGACTTTGCCCTCGATGCCCGTCTCCGAAAGGCCCTTGATGTCGACTACGTCGGCGCTTCGGATGCCCCGGTCAATTACACGGGCAAGCTCGATGCTCTTCTCATTTGGCGGGCCGGCTTCAAACTCTGGGTGCGCCATCGGGGAAAACTCGGAGTTGAAAATGACTACGCCCTCGTTGGGCCGGTCGGCAAAAGGCGTCATCAAGTCAAGCTTGACCCCAGCGAGCACTTTGGTGTCGCCAATGTGCGCAAGCGCGCTGCCTTCGGCGTTCGGGATGATGCCCGTCTGCACGCTAATCGGCCGGTAGTCAAGCATGCCTCGGTTGTCCGCACGCTTGCCGTTCTTGATGAGATCCTTGATGTAATCTTGTTTTACTTCGTCTACGATCATCTTGTCTTCAACTCCTACCCTTAACCGGTTTCGGCCTGCTCTGCAGTGCCGTATTTTGCCTTGAGCGCTTCAAGTTGCAGCTCGCGGACCTTCTTGCTTGCCTCAAAGGCCATGTCGAGGCCCTTTGCAAGCTCGTCGCGCGTGAGCATGCCGTCCATCTGCCAGAGGACTATCTCGCCGGTGCGGTGAGAAAAGCCGACTGGCATGTCGCTGGAGCCGAAGTTGTCCTCGTCCTTGTCGAGATCGACGACAATCCGGCCCTCGATCTTGCCAACCGACACGGGGCTGACGAGGTCACGCATTGGAATGCCGGCGTCGACTAGCGCCAGGCTCGCTGCAGTCAGTGCCGCAACGCGCGTGCCGCCGTCGCTTTGTATGACTTCGGTGCTGATGTCAACTGAAGTCTTCGGGAACTGGTTTACCAGCACAAGATTCTCAAAAACGTGCTTGAGGACTTTCGAGATTTCAATGCTCCTGCGATTGGGCCCGGCGCGCCCGTGCTCCTCCATCGAGCAGAAGGGCGCCATGACGTAGCGGAAGCTGATGCGGGCCTTGTGCGGGTTGGTCTGGTGCTTTGGGAAAACTTCCCTCGGGCCGTAAACTGCGGCAATCACTTTATTCTTGCCCCACTCGACCATCGCGCTGCCGTTGGCCTGCTTTAGGATGCCGACAGACATTGAGAGCGGCCGCAAGTCCACATCGGACCTGCCGCTAAGGCGCTTTCCGTCGTCGCCCAATAGTTTCTTTTCAGTCATTTTCAAATCAACTCCTTTTAAACGCTAGATTCTGGGGATGCCTTCTTGCCCGTCGCCGCCTCGAGGAACTCGCGCATGCGGTCGGTAAGGCCAGGCGTGTGGGCCTCGGCGTCAATCTTCATTATCGCCATCGACGCGAGCGTCGTGTTGCCGCCGCGAAGGTAAATGCGGCCATTTTTCCCGATGAAGAGGTCGCATCCGGTAAAGTCGCGGATCATCGCAAGCATGCTGCCGTTTTTCCCGATGATTCTGGGGACCTTGACGTAATCCACTTCAAGGATGGTGCCGCCGGAGAACTTGCGGGGCTCGACGAGGGTCGCCGCGTGAACCTCGTTTACTTCGGCCACTTTCGCGCTGATGACGTCGCCGACCGCGAAAGCCTCGCGCGTCTCGCGGTTGCTGAAGTTGCCCTCGTAAGGCGAGTGCAGCTCGACTATGTAGCCGGAAAACTTCTCGACGATGACGATGCCGACAACATAGTCGCCGGGAACGGGCAGGTAGTGGCCCTTAAGGGGGACGAAGCGGTCGTCGCGAACTAGGCCCATCACGCTTGCGTAGGTGCGCCCGTCGTCAACGAAAGTGCCCTCCAAGTCCAGTGGTTTTTCAAACAACTGCTCGCCGGGCGAGATTATTTTTTGCATCATTGTTCCAATCAACTCCTCATTCAAGCGCTTTAGTCTCAATCCGGCCCTGCGTCAACTTGTTGAGCCGGTCGTAAAATTGATTCGTGATTCCTGCAGGCATTTCGCACACGACCGCCAATGACCCGTCACCGAGCCACTCCTCGCGCTGCAAGCCGTACTCCTTTAGTACGCCGTAAACTTTTGGCGCAAATTCGGCTGGCACTTTTACCGCCACCTTCGCCTTTGCAACGCTTATCGGGATTATCTCGCGAATCTCTTCAATCGCCGCTTCCATCTGCTCCTCAGCGCTCTTGAAAGCCTCGATGCCGAACTTGGCTTCCTCAAGCGCTTTTTCAATGCGGGCAGGCGGGTGGGGCGCTTTCGTGCGCGGGTCAACGCAATTCCTTGCGATGAGCTCGATTAACTTGAGGCGCTTTTCCTCAATGTGCTTTCGGCGCTGGTCGGTGGTAAGCTGCAGTTCGCCCTCGGCGAAAATGCGGGCCGCGATTGGCGCGAACTCCTCGGTACCGAAAGTCTTTTTCAGCGCGGCTGAAGTCTGCCTCTCGCCTTTTTTCGCGTCTTTAAACACTTCGTCGACTAGGACTACATTGTCGAAGTCCTTCTTCACGCCGGTTTTGAAGTCGTAGGCGAGCTTGGGGTCGACGATGATTTCGAACCGCTCGTTGGCCTTCTCAAGCCGGGCTACTATGGTATTTTCGATGCCGCTCATAATCCCACCTTGGGGGGAGCGGAAAGCAGGGAGAAGAGTTACTTCTCGCCCAGGAGCTTTGCGACTTCCGGCTGCGACAGGACTTCCGCCTTGCCGGTCTTAAGGTCGATGCGCGCCAAGTCAACCATGCGCGAAGTGAGTTTAGACTCAACTACCTTGCGCAAAGCCTTGACTGCAAGCTCCATGCCTTCCTGGGCACTCATGCTTTCCTTGTATTCTTTTTCAAACATTTCCTCAACGGCCTTCTTGCCCGCCCCAATGGCGGTGGCCTTGTACTCGAAGAGCGCCCCGCTCGGGTCGGTCTCAAAAATCTTTCCTGCGCCGCTAGTCACCCCAGCGATGAGAATCGAGACGCCGTATGGCCGGACGCCTCCGTACTGCGTGTAAAACTGGATGTGATCGCCCACTTCCTTCGCCATGGCCTCGATTGGCATTGGCTCGTTGTAAAGCATGCGGTGGCGCTGTGAAATCAGGCGCGCGAAGTCAATGAGCTTGCGGGCGTCGGCAACGAGGCCGCTTGAAGCCGCTGCAGTGTGGCTGTCAATTAAGTAAATCTTCTCGTGGCTGTCGCCCACCATCAGGGGCGATGAAATGCGCTTGTGGGCCGCGAGCACGATGCCGTCCTTGCAGACAAGGGCGATGCTCGTGCTGCCGGTCTTGACCGCCTCGCGGGCGTACTCCACTTGGAAGAGACGGCCGTCAGGCGAAAAGACGGTAATTGCACGGTCATAAGCTGCTTGCGACGGAGGATACATAATCAAGCCACCTCAAACTACGAGCCCGCCACGCAGGGTCGGGTCGATCGTATTTTTAAACTCTGAAATAAGTTTGCCAAAACACCTTATTAATGCTTCCTGAAAAGAGGGGATTATGCTCCGGGTTTGGCCACGCCACGCCTTCCTGAAACGCCTGGGGTCAGCTTGCCAATCATGCCGCTGATGAGCTTTAAGCGCAGGGCAATCGGCGAGCCGCGGAACTCGGTCTTTGCGGCAACTGCGGTGATGACGAAGTCAAGCTGCGAGGTGGCGCACTTGATTACAAGCTCCTGCCTCGCGTCGTCAAACAATTTTGCCGAAACAACCGCCTTTGCCGCACCCTCTTCCCCAAGGAGGCCGAAGACCGCCTCGTAGACTGCGTGCTTGGCTTCCTCGGCCGACAGCCTGCGCGGGCACTCGATTTGCAAAAGCAAGTAGCGCTTCTTTTCGGAAACCATTTTAGTTTTTCACCGGCTTTGACTTCGAATACCACCTTGCGAACGCTGCGAATGCCTTTGAGCGCGAGCTGTTGGCAAGCTTGGCGGCAACAGACATCTGCGAGTAGGCCTTCTTGCCACCTGCGGGGATGAAGACCGGGTCGTAAGCGAGTTTTTCGTGGTGCGCAGCGGGACCCTTTGAAAGCGGCACGCGGCCGTCAGTGCGGCCTGCGAAAACCCTCGGCTTGCGGCCCTGCTCTGCAAACGCGACGACGGTTTCGAAGTGCGCTTTTCGGTTCGTTCCTGCCGCCATCTTGAGCACGCCGTCAAGGCCGATAGTCTGCATCACCCACTTGCTGTAGGGGCCGGGAAAATTGCCCCAAGAGTCAAGGAAAAATCCCGTGTCCTCGACGACAACAGGCGCGCGAAGGATTTTTGCCGCGTGGATGGCTTTTGCAGAAGCGATTTTGGCAATGCTGTCGGATTGGAGTTCCTCTAGCTCGATTGCTTTTTGGACAACTGAAATGCCGAACCGCTTGAGAACCGCGCTGGCCTCGGAAAACTTGCCGCCGTTACTCGTTGCGAAAGTGACGCGCTTCATTCGAGTCCCTCCAACAACTTTTGCGGCGTTTTTGAAATCGCTGCTGAAGCCTGCTCGGGCGAAATGCCATAGAAGACGCCGATGGCAATGACTTCGCGCGGGGACTTCAGCTCGAAAGCCGTTTGCGCCCCCGATGTGAAGACGAATGGCGCTTTGAACTTGAGGCACAGGCGCAGGAAAGCGCGCACTTGGGAAACGAGCTTGGCGCGGTAGACGAACTTGCTTGAAAGAAACGCGCGGACGGGAATCTCGAATGCTAGGGGCGCGTTCCTTGCCGCCTCGCCAACCGCCCGCACGAGGCCGTCGTCTTTTTGGAATTTGGGTACCTTAAGCGGGTTGACTAGGAGAAGGCCGGCGTCTCGCTTGCACGCGGCGCGCAATAGCTCGGAGTTTGTTGACTCGACAGCGTTCACTCCCGTTGACGGGAGGCGCTTTAGGTCCTTGGCAGTTGCTAGTGAGAGTGAAAAAGCGGGTTTGGCGTAAGAAAAACCCAGTTCGCTTGCGCGGGATTCAAGCTCCGCGCTTGCGAGATTCAAGTCGTTAAAGGAAGTCATTTGGTTGCCTTTGCCGAAGCGGTCTTTGCGGCCGGTGCAGAAACTTTCCTGACTAATGGCTTGTGAGACTGCTTGAGGCACATGATGACTTCGTAGTACTCGTGCGTGCCGTCTTTTCCGGCAAAGTAGGAGCCTACCACGCGCATGTTGATGTGGCCGCGCGCGGCACGCTGCTCTGCGAGCCACTGCTTGCTGTAAGCGGGAGAGACGCGCTTCTGGTTCTTGCCCGACTTTCGGCCAAGCTTCGCCTTGCGCCTGATGCGCCTGCCCTTCGGCGTGCGCACGCGCACGATGACGAACTCCTTCTTGGCCTTGTAGCCAAGCGCGCGGGCACGCGGGATGTTGGAGGGACCCGTTGCGCGGGCGACGGTGGAGCCTGACTTCCAGGCAGACACTCTCGCGCGATAAGCATCACTGCGTGTGGCCATCGACTTGGCCATTGACTTCGTCATCATCGAGTAAGCACTTTCCAAAGAGTATCACCTGCTGCAAAATAACTAGTGCGCAAGAGTTTTATTGAAGAAAGCGCTTTTATATTCATACGGTGAGGGATCAAATGAGGGTAAAATTGGGTAACGGCATTACCGCCGGACTCCAAGAGGATTTTCCGAAAGGCTGCACGGTTGCTCAAGTGATGGGGCTAAAGGGCCTTAACGGCACTACGGTGATTGCAGTGCTTAACGGCGCTGTGGCGCACCCGGACACCGCCCTTAAGGAAGGCGACGAGCTCGAGCTTGTTGGCGTCATCTACGGCGGTTAAAAGCCTTCACGGGCAAGAGTGTTACTGCCTATGCTCGAATTCTTGTCGAACTTCATCAACGCGGTCTACGACGTGCCCGCACTCATCGCGTGGGGCGGCTACGGCATACTCGCCGCAATCATTTTTGCCGAAACCGGCCTGATGTTCGGATTCTTCCTGCCCGGCGATTCCCTGCTCGTCACCGCAGGGCTTTTCGCGGCAACCGGGCAGCTTGACTTGTCTTTGCTCATACTCTTCCTCTTCCCCGCTGCGGTGCTTGGCGACGCGCTGGGCTACCTCATTGGAAGCAAGATGGGCCATGCGCTCTACTCCAGGCCGGACTCGCTCTTTTTCCGCCGCTCGCACCTGCTTAAGGCAAAGGCGTTCTACGAGAAGCACGGAGGCAAGACAATCATCATGGCGCGCTTCGTGCCAGTAGTCCGCACTTTCGCGCCAGTTGTCGCGGGTGTGGCGGAAATGCCGTACTCCAAGTTCGCAGTCTACAACATCACAGGCGCTTTTCTCTGGGTGGCGGGGCTAACCTCCGCGGGATTCTTCCTCGGCCGAGTAATTCCGAACGTAGAGTCGCACTTGAACGTCATCATCGCACTCGTCATCATACTCTCTTTCCTGCCTGCAGTCCATGAATGGCACAAAGAACGCAAGAAGTGAATGAAATGCCCACCTGCACCAAATGCGGCGACCCCGCGGTCACGCAGCTCCCTTACAACAAGCAAGACTTGTGCCGCAACTGTTTTTGCGACCAGTTTGAAAAGCGCGTGCGGAAGGCAAACCACGATTTCGAGCTTTTCAGGCGAGGCGATGTCGTTGCTGTCGGCGTAAGCGGGGGGAAAGACAGCCAAGCGATGCTCTTTGTGCTTGACAAGATGGCCCGCGACTATGCTTTCACGCTTAGGCCCGTCCTCATCGACGAGGGAATCGAGGGTTACCGCAACGTTGCGGCGAAGAATGCGGAAGCGCTTTGCACTCGCCTCGGCTACGAACTTCACGCAGTTGCCTTCAAGGACGAGTTCGGAGCCGGAATGGACGAAGTAATGCACAAGCGCGACTCCCTTGCGCTCTCGGTTGAGGGCTTCGAGTCAAGGCCAAGCTGCACCTACTGCGGCGTTTTCCGCAAGCAATCACTCAACAAGGCGGCCCTTGACGTTGGCGCGACAAAGCTCGCAATTGGCCACAACGCGGACGACATTGCGCAGACGTTTTTGATGAACTTATTGCGCAGCGAAACGAGCCGCATCGGCAGGGGCGGGGCGGTCAGCGGGGCAGTTGAGCGCGAGGGCCTGGTGACGCGCGTAAAGCCGCTTATCTACAACCTGGAAATAGAGTGCGCAATCTACTGCCGGCTACAAAACCTGCCTTTCCACTTGGGCGGCTGCCCGTATGCGGCAGAGGCCTTCAGGGGACAGGTAAAGGACTTTCTTAACACCGCCGAGGCAGGCAAGCCTGGAGTGAAGTTCAATTTGCTGCGCTCGTTTCTGAAGCTTCGCGAGAAGATGGACGGAGACGACGCGGGCGAGCTGGCTTACTGTCGCGAGTGCGGGGCGCCTTGTGGCAGTGACAAGTGCAAGGCGTGCCAGTTCGTGCAAGAGCTTCATATTAGCCGAAATGCGACGACGGCTTAGTGCGCTTGCCTTAGCCGGTAATTCCTGCACGAATTAGTTCTATGCCAACCGCGCCGAGCAGAAGGGCCATGACTTTAGAGGCGACTTCGATGGTGTTGCTGCCGATTGCCTTTTGCAGGCGAAGCGAGTTTGTCAGGATTAGCCATGCGATTAAGAGGGCCGCTGCGGCCGCGGCTGCTGTCGGGAGGAGGCCGAACTGGACGGACAAGACAATGACAGCCGTCATCACGCCGGGACCGGTGAGCATTGGCGTTGCGATGATGACGCTTGCCACGTGCGGGTCTGACTGGCCGCCCTTGCGGAACTCAAAGCCAAGCAATGATTCAAGAGCCAAAAGGGCCAGGACGAAGCCGCCGAAGACCTTGAAGCTGGCAAGAGTCACGCCAAATGCGTCAAGCACTTGCATGCCGAAAAACAGAAAAGCAAAGGCGATGACGGCGGCGACGATGACGGCGTTGTTTGCAGCCGCCTTTTTGTCGGCGTCGGACATCTTCTTCGTCAGCGACAGGTAGAGGGGAATGCTGGCGAATGGGTCCATGATGGCAAAGAGGATTGCAAAGGCAGATACGAAGGCAGCAACGAAATCCATTTCAAAACCCTTGAACCGCACGCTTTTTAAATTCTCTTTGACACTAGCTATATGTTCTGGTTCTATTTCAAGCAATAGGGTGGAACTTCTATGGGCATTCGACCAGCTAAAACAATAAGGGATTGGAAGGGCCAACCGTGGGCCCGCATGAGCCAGCGCAGGCCCCGCAAGAGCTTTGTCAAGGGCGCGCCCCACCCGAAAATCCGCCAGTACAACATGGGCACCGACAAGCGCTTTGAGCTTGAAGTCCACATGGTGCCCGACATTCGCCTACAGCTGCGTGACAACTCAATCGAAGCAGCGCGCCAGGCGGCAAACAAGTACCTCGAAAAGACGCTCATGGACAACTTCTTCTTCCAAGTCGTCTCCTTCCCGCACCTCGTAGTCCGAGAGCACACGGCCCTCGGCGTTGCAGGCGCCGACCGCATCTCAAAGGGAATGAAAGCCGCATTCGGCAAGCCCAAGGGCCGCATGGCCCGCGTGAAAGCAGGCGAACCCGTCTTCCGCGCGCGCGTGATGAAGAAAGACCTTCCCGCACTCAAGGAAGCCCTGCGCCGCTCGATGCGCAAGCTAAGCGGCAACTACTCGCTAATCATCCGCGACATTACCGTTGACCCGAAGAACCTCTTGCGCAGCGTGCTCGGCCGCAAGATGAAGAAGAGAGAAGAAGAGAAGCCTGTTGTCGAAGCCGCGAAGACTGAAGCCGGCGCAGTACCCGCAGAGGGAGCCGCCGCTGGCAAGGAAGTCGCGGCCAAGCCCGTCGAAAAGAAGGGCTCGCCGATGAAGACACTCTAAGGCACTTAGTCTCCAAAAAGCAAGCCGCGTTTGCGGCAGTTTTTTAGTTCCCTAGCCGCCGCGTTGTTTTTTAACCCCCTGCGCGTAATGTTTCTCGTGGCACAGAAAACAGTTTACTGGTTTGCCGAGATTGACCGCTCGAGTTTAGCCATTGCAGGCGGCAAGGGCGCGAATTTGGGCGAAATGACGAAAGCTGGCTTCCCCGTGCCGCCGGGCTTTTGCGTAAGCGCTGACGCCTACTTCCAGTTCATCAAAGAAAACGGCATCGACGAGATTATCCGCACCAAACTCGCTGGGCTAAACGTCGAGGACAACAACACACTACAGCCCGCAAGCGTCGCAGTCAAGGACGCGATTCTTGGCGGCCGCATCCCCCAGTCCATCCGCGACGAAATCATTTCCGCTTACGAGAAGCTCTGCGATTCGCCCGACACCGACGGCATCCACACGATTGGCAAGGAAGTTCTCGTTGCAGTAAGGAGCAGCGCGACTGCAGAAGACCTGCCCGAAGCTAGCTTCGCGGGACAGCAGGCGACTTACCTCAACATCAGAGGCGATGCTGGCGTTGTCGACGCCGTTCGACGGTGCTGGGCGTCGCTCTTTGAAGCGCGCGCGATTTACTACCGCCAGACGAACAACTTCGACCACCTCAAAGTCGGCCTCTCGGCTGTTGTGCAGCGCATGATTGAGAGCGAGTCAAGCGGAGTGATGTTCACGGCGGATCCTTTTACCGGCGATGTCGGCAAAATAGTGATTGAGGCGGGCTGGGGCCTTGGCGAAGCAATCGTCAGTGGCATGATAACACCCGACCATTTTGTCGTAAACAAAGCAGACCTTAGCTTGGAAGAAAAGCAGATTCACAAGCAGGACAAGATGATAGTCTTGTCTGGAGACGGGGACGCCGAGCTTGACGTGCCAGAAGAGCTTGCCGAGCGCCAAAAGCTCTCAGACGAGCACGTCATGGAACTTGCTGCAATAGGCAGGCACATCGAAGACCACTATCACGCGCCCCAGGACATTGAGTGGGCCCTTGAGAAAGGAAAACTCTACATCGTGCAAAGCAGGGCGATTACAACTCTAAAGAAAGAATCTAACACTAGGGGTGAAACCGCAATGGCAACTAGTCCAACTACTTCAGAAAAGAAAGTGCTGCTACGCGGTGCAGGCGCCTCCCCTGGAATCGCAAGCGGGCCCGTGCGCATCATTGCCGACGCAAGCGAGCTTGACCGCGTCAAGCAAGGCGATGTCCTGGTTACGCGCATGACTTCCCCCGACTATGTACCGGGCATGAAGCGCGCAATTGCAATACTCACTGACGAGGGTGGCGCCACTTGCCACGCGGCAATAGTCAGCCGCGAGCTTGGCGTGCCATGCATTGTTGGAACCGGCAATGCAACTAAAGTTCTTCATGATGACCAGATTGTCACTGTTGATGCCAAGCGCGGCGTTGCTTATGAAGGAGTTGTTGACTTGGGCGAGGCCGGCAAGGCTGCGGCAGCCGGTGCGGCCGGACAATCCGGCGGCTTTGGCGGCGGGGCGGTAATCACTGGCACCAGAATTTACGTCAACCTGGCAGAACCCGAGCTTGCGGAGAAAGTCGCTGCGCACGACGTCGACGGCGTCGGCCTGCTTAGGGCCGAATTCATGATTGCCGGCATCGGCATTCACCCGAAAAAAATGATTAAGGAAGGCCGGCAGCAGGAGTTCATTGACAAGATTGCCGAAGGACTGCGCCAAGTATGCAGCGCTTTTGACAACCGGCCAGTCATCTACCGCGCAACCGACTTTAAGACTAATGAGTACCGCAACCTCGAAGGCGGAGCCGAGTTTGAGCCGCACGAAGAAAACCCGATGATTGGCTATCGCGGTTGCCTGCGCTACATTCATGACCCCGAAGTATTCAACCTCGAGCTCGAGGCAATTAAGAAAGTGCGCAACGAGTACGGCATGAAGAACATCAACCTCATGATACCCGTAGTGCGCACGATTGGCGAGTTCAAGCAAGTAAAGGCGCTCGTCGAGGCCTCAGGGTTAAAGCCCGGCCTTGACTTCAAGCTTGGCATCATGTGCGAAGTGCCGTCGACAGTCATTTTGGCCAAGGAATTCTGCACTGCTGGCGCGCAGTTCTTCTCAATCGGGAGCAACGACCTCACGCAACTCACACTCGGCCTCGACCGGGACAATGCGGTTATTGCGGAAGAGTTTGACGAGCGCGACCCCGCAATTTACAAGAGCCTCGAGAAAGTAATTCGCGAGTGCCACGAGAATGGCGTGACAGTAGGCATTTGCGGACAAGCTCCTAGTGTCTATCCCGAGTTTGCTGAAAAACTAATTGAATTCGGCATCGACAGCATCAGCGTGAACCCCGACGTCATCGAGGCGACGCGAAAGCGCGTGGCTTCGGTAGAGATGCGACTGCTTTTGAAGAAGGCCCGCGAAAAGTAGATTCCGCGTTCAGTCAGGCCCAATATTTTGGGCCTACAAATATCGTGCCACTAGCTTTTTCTTACGACTGTGCCGGCGTGCTTCTCACCAAGGATTGCAGCGCGCACTTGCGAAAGATCGCTGCCCTTGATGAAGTGGACGGTGATGTTGCTTCTTTGTGCTAGCTTGCAGGCGATTAAGTCAAAAACGAAATTAGTGCGCGCGAGCCTGTCGTCGCTCTTTACCGCAAGCTCAACGAGCTGGGCGTAAGTCATTGAATCGAACTTTTTGGCATTCGGATTCTTGCGCGGGTCTGAGTCGTAGACGCCGTCGACGTGACTAACATTGACGACAGACCTGGCGCCGATGCGCTCGGCGACGATGACGCTGCAGGCGTCAGTGGTGATGCCCTCGAGGAAACCCCCACCGACTGCGATTTGGCCCGCCTCTAGGGCGGCAGCGGCTTCGTCGGGAGTAGTGAACGGTTGCGGGCACGCTTTTCCGTTTAGCTCGCGGATGAGGATTGCCGCATTCTCGCGCGTTGCCTTGATGGCCGCGCGGTCGGAAAAAAATTCACTTCCGGTTTCAGCACGGGCCTTGATTGCGTACTCGCTTGCAAGCCTGCCGCCGCCGACCACGATTACAAGGTTTGGCACCTGCTCTCGCAGTTCAAGGATCAATTTCTCAAAAGCGCGCATGTACTCGACGTCGATGCCGTCGTCCTTTAGGTAGAGCATGCTTCCCCCAAGCGAGATGACGACGGGATTGTTCATACGCAGTTCTTTCTCCGGCATAACGGTTAAATGGCTTTTGAGTCGCGCGTGTTTATGATGACATCATTTAGGAGTAGGAAGGCCTTTTGGGCGTCGTTTAACTTGAAGAGAAGCACTTGGTCGGCGTTGCAGGTGAGCGTTTCCTCTAGGTTGACGCCGGCCGACGCGATTGACGCGAGGAAGTAGACTACGACACCAGGGGTGGCCGTCGCTTCCACGGGGCGTTTTATCGTGATTGCAGCCAAGTGATGGCGGATTTCAAGGCCGCTTACAAGGGACGGGTCGGCCTTTGAAATCGAGCGCTCGTCGACGACCAGGTTAGTCGAGCTTGGCCCCTGTACGATGTGGTGCACGCTTAGGGCCGACGCCAGTTTCTTCCAGTCCGAGCCAGGCGGCAGGGTAATTACAGCGATGTTGGGACGAAGCTCAATTGAAGACTCGGAGACGACGCGTCTGAGGCGCTTGTCGTGCTCGCCCTCAACCGACGATTCTGCAAAGCGCTTGATTGCACTGACTACGGCTTCGGTGTTTGAAATGCCAAGGCGGTCGGCGAGGAGGCGGGCAAGGGCGCTGTAATTGACTATGCCGAGCTTGAGTCCCTCGGCAATGCTGGGGCGCTCCTGCAGCGCTTTTCGAACCTTCTTTGCAACTGAATCAGATTCAGACATAGTAAACGCCCACCATAGATAGGAGGCAAGCAAACGATTTAAACCCCTGCAAACCGGCCACTTTCTACGCGAAAAGGCCGGAAACGGCCGAAACTTCTTTATAATCGGCAAAGGAAATTAAAAAGAGGCGGAGAACCAACGCAACCCCAAGGAGGCAATCCGATAATTTGCTTTGCTCTTCTCCCCCTCATCCCGTTTTTGTAACTGGATTAAAAGCCTTCGACCACACCTACTCTACTATGAAAGAGTTGCATGCAGTTGAAGAGTCGATTAAGCGCATAGTCGGCGAGTTGTCCGAAAAGGAAAAGCGCCAGGATGAGGTATTAAAACTCCAACGCGAAGTCATCCGCGACTGCGCACTAGCGATACGCCATCTCCACACCGGCGACTTGAAGGAAGCCGAAAAGACTACCGCAATAGCGGAGAAGAAACTAAAGCAAGTGTCGCTAATCGACAAGGGCCTCAAGCACAACTCAGCACAATGCTTCCAGGAGTTCGTCGAAGTCCGCTCGCTCCTCGCGCTCGTACAGCGAAAGGCAGTGCCGTCGCAAGACGAGCTTGGCGTTGATACTGTCGCTTACCTAAACGGCCTTGCCGACACTTCGGGCGAACTTCGCCGCGCGATGCAAATCGCGCTTGGCGACGGGAAGAGGAAGGACGCGCAATACTATTTCGACTGCCTAAGCGAATTGTACGACAACTTGATGCTAGTGAAGTTCAGCTCCTCGCTCGTCGGCCCGCTAAAGCACAAGCAGGACGTCGTGCGCTCGCAGGTAGAGCAGGCCCGAAGCGAAATGCTTAGGAGCAGTTAATAGAACGTCGATGCACTAAACGATTACCGGTAGGCATAGGGAAAAAATGCTAGACATTCGATTCGTGAGAAAAGAGCCAGACTCCATTCGCGCTAGCCTGGCCAAGCGCGGCGATGCTGCAAAACTCGAGCTATTCGAGAAACTAATCATCGACGACGAGCTCTACCGCAAGAAACTGCAGGAAACCGAGGCTCTGCGCGCCAGACGCAACGCGGTTACCAAGCAAGTCGCTGACGCGATGAAGGCCGGCGACAAGAAAAAGGCCGAAGAATTCAAGGCAGAGGCCGCAAACATCCCCGACGCCATCAAGGCAGCTGAGATGGAAATGCAGGTTATCCAGGAACGCGCCAAGTACGCACTCACTCACTTACCCAACGTCCTGCACGACACCGTACCAGTTGGCGAGGGAGCGGCAGGCAACATCGTAGTCCGTACCTGGGGCGAGGCGAAAGCCGCGCACGCTAGCCTCAAGCCCCACGGCGAGTTTGCCGAAGAGAACGGCTGGGCCGACTTTAATCGCGCGGCAAAGGCAACAGGTGCGGGATTCGTCTACCTCTTGGGCGACTTGACACGACTTGACTTTGCAATGCAGCTCTTTGCCCTCGACTGCCTTGAGAAGAAAGGGTTCACCCCCGTGCAGGTGCCCCTGCTGCTTGACAAGAAGCCCTACGAGGCAGTCACAGACCTCTCCGACTTCGAAAACGTCATGTACAAAATAGACGGCGAGGACAAGTACCTCATTGCGACTAGCGAGCACGCCCTTGGCGCAATGTTTGCTAGCGAGACTTTTGACCCCGACGACCTGCCAGTCAAGCTTGCAGGCGTCAGCCCGTGCTTCCGCCGCGAGATTGGCTCTCATGGCGTTGACACGCGCGGACTCTTCCGCATGCACCAGTTCAACAAAGTCGAGCAATTCGTCTTTAGCCGGCCCGACCAGTCGTGGAAAATCCACGAAGAGCTAATCGCAAATGCCGAGGAATTCTTCCAGGCACTCAGACTGCCTTACCGCATAGTGAATTTGTGCACTGGCGACATGGGCACGGTCGCCGCGAAGAAGTACGACCTCGAAGTGTGGATGCCGCGGGAGGGCGCGTACCGCGAGGCGGTCAGTTGCTCTAACTGCACTGACTACCAGGCCGTTGGCCTGGCCGTGCGCTATCGCCTCAAGAAAGGCGGGGAAGAGAAGGAGTACGCGCACACGCTAAACTCAACGCAAGTTGCAACTTCACGGGCCATGCGCGCAGTCTTGGAGAATTTCCAAACTGAAGATGGCACAGTTGTAGTGCCTAACTGCCTGCGCAAGTACATGAACGACGTCGAATTCCTCCGCCCAGTCAAGAGGCCGGCGACGACGTGATAATGTGTTTAACCTATTCCGGCGAAAACCGGTAAAACTATCTATCGGAATAAAACATGGCGTGAACCTATTCGATTCACCTAAAGACAATGAAAAGCGTAAGCTAAAACTTATTTCCAAAATCAAAACTCAAATCGACCGCGCCTTTAAAAACGGCGCTCGGTCCATAGCAATCGAATTGACGCAATCCGAACTCGAAACCGTGACAGAAAATGGCGTCGATGCTGAAGCTCACGGAAAACTTATGAAAAGCTGGAACTTTGGCGTAGAGCCCGAAGGACTTCCCTTGGCTCCGTTTCTACAAGCAGCGGTTCACGCCAAAAAGTTAGGCATGAAAATAACGCCAATAGACTCTGCGCAAAATAAAACGGTTGCCATCCGCATCCTCGGACAAGCACACCCCGAATTGCTGCGCGCATTGGCGGGCTTTCCCGACGCTAAGAAAAATCTTGAGCAGATAAAGAATGCAGTCGTGAAGATTAGGAAAAAGGTAGATCCGCTGTTTTTGAAAAGAATACAAAATGCAGATTCCGACATCATTTTGTACGGCTCTAGCCATCAGGATACCCTAAAGTCAGATTTGAAAAACTACAAGCACATTAAGATAGAATTATGGTGAACTGAATGTCAATTGATGCGAAGAGCAAGGAAGTTTACGAGTTCAAGAAGCAGCTAAAAGCACTGGAAAGCTACCGCGGCAGGGGCACCGAGCTCATCACAGTCTACATCACCCCCGGCTACCAAATCAGCGACATCATGGGCAAGCTAAAAGAGGAAGCCGGCCAGGCGACCAACATCAAGAGCACGGGAACGCGCAACAACGTTACCGACGCGCTTGCCAAGATTATTGCGTATCTAAAAAACTTCAAGACTCCGCCACAAAACGGCATGGCGATATTCTGCGGCAACGTCTCGGAAACCGAAGGCAAGCCGGACATCCAGCTCTTTAGCATCGAGCCTCCGGCGCCACTGCACGTGCAGTTCTACCGCTGCGAAAGCATCTTCGTGCTGGACCCGCTAAGGGAGCTCATCGAGCACGAGGGCGCCTACGGATTGGTCGTGATGGACGGAAAGGAAGCGACGGTCGCGGTCCTTCGCGGCAAGAACATCAAGGTCATCAAGCAAATCCACTCGACGGCTCACGCAAAAACTCACAAAGGCGGCCAAAGTGCCGCACGATTCCAGCGCCTTCGCGAGGAAGGCATCGAGTGGTTCCAGGAACGAATAGGCGAGGCAATGAACGCGTTTCTTGAAGTCAAGGGGTTCAAGGGCGTGATTGCCGGCGGGCCGGGCCCCGCGAAAGAGGATTTCATCAAAGCAAAGCCTTTCAACTACCAGCTAAAGATTCTCGCAGTCGTTGACACGGGCTATACCGACGAGTACGGCCTGCGCGAACTGCTCGACAAGGCGGGAGAAGTCATTTCCGAGCAGGAATCGGTCGTCGAGAAGAAACTGGTTGCGGAGTTCATGAGCCAGGCCGCGCGAGGGGGCGCCGTAGTCTACGGCTACGACGCGGTAAAGCAGGCGATTGAGGCCAACCAAGCCAAGCAAGTGCTTGTGACCGAGAACCAGAACTTCTACAAGCTCGACCTGCAGTGCTCGGCCTGCAACTTCACTTCGACGATGACAAGCACGAACAACATTTTCGAGTCCGACTGCCCCAACTGCAAGAGCGGCAAGCTAAGGAGCGTCAAAAGCACCGACTTGATTAACGAGCTAATCGGCATGGCCGAGGACCGGTCTGTGCCGGTTGAAATGATTTCAAACGAGACTAGCGAAGGCGAGCAGTTCGCCGGCGGCTTCCACGGCATCGGCGCTTTCCTAAGGTATAAATAGGCTAAAAATCGAGAGAGTAATCAAAATGGGCCTGCTTGAAAACATCGGAAACAACATTGTCGAGAGCCTCACGAGCAGCCTGCGCAGGTTCGCGTCGTTCATATTCCTGCTATTCGCCTTAGGCGTCGCCTACGGCGCCCTCATCATCACGCACAACCCGGCAATGCTCGTCTGGGCAATCGGCATACCCGTCCTCCTAGCCGTTCTCGCCTACTTCAACACCGCCTTTGCGGTCATCAGCTTCATCCTGCTCGGACTACTGCTGCTAGTGTTCTAAAGCGGTAAAGGAAAGGGCATAAGCCATTTTAAGCACTGGCGCGGTACTTTCTCTGGCGCGGCAACCTGCGCCGGAAATGCACGGGAATGAAACTACAACCGCCATCGTTTGACCGCGAGCAAGTCCTCTTGACGCTAGACAAGCTTTTGGGCGTCAACCGCAAGTCCCACGCAAAGGAACACAAACTCAAGTGGAAACTCCCCGAACAAAGACTTTCGTTTTCACTCAAGGACGCCGAACTCACCGTCGCGGGCCTAAAGAAAAACAGCGTGCGCTTCGTAGGGGGAGGGGAATACTCGGAAATAGTGCACGCCAAGGACATGGGCGGAATGTTCGCCTACATGCTCGTCCGCACCGACTCGAAAACAGAAGAAGAGACTATTGTCGCCGAGACTTACATGCTGCAGGAAGAAGACAAGCTCGGCTTTGACATCACAAGCGCATTCAAGTTCGCCGAAGACCTCGAACAAATCGGTTACGTGAAGGCATTTGACCGCGAGTACGACGTGTGGCGCTTCCTCTACTTCGAAGTGCCGGTCACAGTTTACGCAATCAGGGGCTTTGGTGACTTCCTTGAGCTCGCACTGCCGGCAACCAACTTCCCGCGCCAACGCGAGCGGGCGCAAAAGCACGCTTACGAACTTGCCGAAAAGCTTGGCTTCAAGAAGGAAGAGGCAATGGGCACCGACGTCGTCACCCTCCAGCTAGCAGCCATGATGGACGCGGCGCAAAAAGGCGGGCAAAAGCAAAGGCGCTGAAGCGCAGCCAAGGATAGTTCAAATCCCTCCACGCAGCCTGTATCTTTCTAGGGTCTTCCATTTTCTTTAAGGAATGGCCTAAGGAAAAGCAAGCATTAAATAGATTAGGAAAGTTAAGTTATTTTATGAAAATTCTTGCGGCAATAGCCGTTATATTGGCCCTCGTAATGCTCGGTTGCTTGACTAATTCGACATCCCAAAACGATGTTTTGCCAGAAAACCAAACCACGCCAACGCCATCTTCCAGCATTGCCGCCTCCCCTACCGCCAGCCCTAGCACTATCGGCTACCCGAAGATAGGCGGGTCCAATGAAAAAATCATTCGACCACAAGAATGTCCGGACAAAGCAAGATTTGTTATAGAACAAAAAGGATTTGCAGATATACGCTCATGTCGGCAGCAAGAACAAGCCATTGACGGCAAAACTGCTTGGTTTGTTGAAATTTATTATGGTCCTGGAATGGATTGTCCTGCGGGATGTATTTATGCTAAATTTCTAGGGATAGTGGACGGAACAGAAATTCATGAACTGGGGCTTGCCCCCCGAATTAATTTCAACGATTTTATTCAGGAGGTATGTGGCTCTGAAACTAAAATTATCAAATATAAAGATACTTACAAATGGGCGGTTTTCTTTAATGGAACCCCGGGTGGGAAAGCGGTTTACCTAATAAATGAAACGATTACTAAGCCTGGACTTGAATACCCGTATTCAGGATGGGACGGATGGGACACGACAGAACTTACTATAAACGAATATATCGCTCCGAAAATATGCAGTGAGGGTAATTGTCACCCGTACCTTGGCCCATATCACTACCTGGATTTTGATGAGTTTATGGCCGTCAAAGGGACCGAACTGTTCGACAATCTGGGAATTAATATATCTCAATTACAAAGAACCAACAATAGAGCTACGGTGGAAGTGAAGTGCGTAGATAAAAAAGCTATCGCAGATGTCGAAATTCTTGATAATAAAACTAATTGTAAATACAAATTCAACTTGCATTTAGATGGCAGTAATGATGACTACCTAGGATGTAAGCCTTAAACAACAAATACAATTGTTCATGTGGAATTGGGCCTGATTTTACGGGGTGTTCTTCTAGCCCATATCTAAGCTTACTCCCCCTGCACTTAGTCCCAGTCTATTCGAAACACTTTTTGAACAGCTCCCTAACGCGTTTTTTCTTCGCTTTAGTCGCCCTAACTGCTACCACGCCCTTGTTGGGCTGGCCGTAGAAGAGAAGCGAGCCTTCGGGAACCGCGAGCAGTAAAGGCAGGAGGAGCAGGTCTTCCTCGCCGTCAACGAAGATAACGGCGGGGCGGCCGCTTACGGCAGCGCTTACTGCAGCCTTGACTGCCTTTTGCGCGCCTGTGGAAATAGTGCCCGCGGGGTTCTTGCACTTGAATGAAACTGATTTGAGCGCGCGGAGTTTTTTTGCCAGCCTCACTTCAATGGGCTTTCGCTGGACTTGAAAGTCGACTATTGAAATACTTGGAACAAAATGGGAGAGAAAAAGGAGTGTCGTGACATCCCCGACAGTAGCGGTGAGGTCCTCACGCGTTGATTGGAAGAGAGTGACGGCATCGCGGGAAGAGAGCAGGCGTCCGAGTGGCCTTTTGAGGAACCGTCGGAACGCGGGCTTAAGCTTCATCGCGAAAGTCCTTCTTTGAAGAGTTTTACTCGTCGCCGCCGTCGTCGTCTTCGTCCCACTCTTCGTCTTCGTCCCAATCCTCTTCGTCATCCGAGTCGTCGTCTTCGGCCATCTTGAAGACGGGTGGGAATGAGTAGGGTAGTCCATACATTTTCATTTGGTGAGTCACCTCTGCAAAGTCTATTTAATTATCTGCAGTCGTTTATAAACCTTTTCCACCGGAGCGGGTTGCGAGGCCCGAAAGCGGCGGTTTGACCAGCAAGGCCGTCCAGTCGACTGAATCGCTTTTTCGGCTCTTTACCCGGTTTAGGAGAAATTTTGGAGTCCTTCGCTTGGTGGCGTCCACTTGAATGACTTTTTGGCTACCGTAGCTGCCTTCGGCCTTCAGGACGCAGTAGTCGAGGGCTTCCGCAACAGCATTGTCGGCCGCCTTTTGCTTGCCGTAGCCGCGTTTGGCGTAGCGCTTAAGGAGCACGCGCGGGTCGCATCGCAGCACGAGAACGGCGTCGGCCGGGAGCGCAAACTCGCAGAGCAAATGGCCCTCGACGACGATGGAGTGGCTGGCTGAAAACCGCTTCAGAAGAGCCTTGCGGAGCTTCCTTAAGTCGACAGTGAGCTCGTTTTCGCCCCTTGCTTTCTTGGCGGCGCCAATTTCCTTGGCCAGGTCGTTGGCGTGAACTAGCTCGGCGTCAAGGAGCTTGGCTAGTGCCTTCGAAATTGTGGTCTTGCCCGCCGCGGGCACCCCAGTGATGACGAGTCGCATTATTTCCACTTTACTTTAAGCGTATGCTGTCGAGGTTCATAGGCACTTGCGTCTGCACGTGCAGCATGCGGTTTAGCGTGCGCGCAAGCTCTTCGCACTTGCCTTCCTCGCCGTGCATGGTCATGATGCGGGATGGCTTTGGCCGCAGGTTTCGCGTCCATGCAAGCAATTGCGGCCTGTCCGAGTGGCCCGAGAAGCCGTCGAGAGTGAAGTTGGTGAGCTTGACGTGGATGGACTCCTGCTTGTTGGCGCTGTTTAGCACAGGCACTTCGCGCTCGCCGTGCTGAATCTTGCGGCCAAGGGTGAGGGCCGCCTGGTAGCCGACGAAGACAAGCGAGTTGCGCTCGTCGTGGGCCATCATCTTGAGGTACTCGACACTCGGTCCGCCCGTAAGCATGCCGCTTGGGGCGACGATGACACACGGGTCGTCGCTCTCAACTATCGCCTTTCGCTGGTCGTTGTTCTTCACGCTCTTGAACATGGGCTTGTCAAACGGCGAGTCGTTCTGCAGGATGCGGCGCTGCACGTTTCTGCGCAGGTACTCGGGATAGACGGTGTGGATGGCGCTAGACTCTTTGACCATGCCGTCAAGGTAGACGGTGAAGTCCGGGTCCTTGAACTTTTCCTCAAGCACGAGCATTACCTCTTGCGCGCGGCCCGAGGCGATGACTGGAATGAGCACTTTGCCGCGCTTGGCGACAGTCTGGGCGACGATTTCGGCAAGCTTGGTCTCGCTTTCCTCAAGCCTTGGCTTGATGTCGGCGTGCCCGCCGTAAGTCGACTCGATTAAGAGCGTTTCCACGCGTGGGAAGTTGGTTGACGCCGGCTCGCAAAGTTTCGTGCGGCCGTACTTGAGGTCGGCACTATAGACTAAGTTGTGCATGCCCTCGCCGATGTGAAGGTGCACCATGGCACTCCCCAGCATGTGGCCCGCGTTGTGGAAGGTGAAGCGGATGTCGTTAGTCACGTCGGTGACTTCGCCGTACTCGCGAGTGATGATGTGCGCGAGCTGTTTTTTGATGTCGCGCTCGCCAAAGGGTGCCTTGCCCGTCTCGCTGTGCATGACGTTGATGCAGTCCTGCTGGAGCAACACCATCATGTCGCGGGTCGGGGGCGTGACGTAAGTCGGTCCTTCGTAGCCGTAGGCGTAGAGGTAGGGCACGAAGCCGCTGTGGTCAAGGTGGGCGTGGGAAATGATGACTGCGTCGATTTGCTCAAGCGAGAGGCCCATGGCGTTAAGGTACGGATACGCTCGGCTGGCGTCGCTGGTGTCGATGTTGATGCCGCAGTCGATAATGACGTTGGAATTAGGCGTTTGCAAGAGAAAACAGCTTCGGCCGACTTCGCGGAATCCGCCAAGGGCGGTGATTTTGACCCACTCGCAGGGCTTTCCGGGAATGGTGAAGAGCTTCTTGCCTAAGTTTACGAGGAACTTCTTGCGCTGTTCGCTCATCGTGTGGCTCGCACCCCGTATGGCTGCAATAGTCTCGCTGGGCATTGTCGGCGAGCGCAGCACCCGGGGCGACCAGCCGGTTGCCAGGATGATGGACTTTAGCACAGAGCCCTGCTTGCCGATGACAATGCCGGGCTTCATCGTCTCAATGATGACTTCGTTGAAGTTCGGGTCAAAGTGGATGTCCTTTACGCCGGCTTCCTCGGGAATGAGTTCCTTTAGCTTGGCCATGGCGCGCTCAACGGGCATTAGGACGCTTGAGTCGGCGCGCACGACGATTTTCTTGCGCAGCTTGCCCGCTATGCGGGTGATAAGGTGCTCGTCGGAGTAAAACGCCTGCATGTTCTTGATGTAGATGACAATCTGGGGGCCCTCGAGCTCGACTTTGACGAGTTCGCAGGCTTGGGGCAGGACTGACTTGACTGTTTCTTCGATTTCCTTTAAGCCACTCATAGTAATTTTCCTCTTTTCAGATATAACTCGAGCTAATGCGCTTATACTGTAAACTAACGGGGTTGCCTCCCAAATTTCAGGGTTGGTGAAAATCTTTGTTTTACGAAAGCGCGGGTATGACCGGAGCGGTCTTGTACTTCTTAATCGAGTCGCGGCTGATTGCAACCACGTCGATTCCCTCGCCGCTTGCGCTGTCGCGCTTGATTGCCGCGCGGATTGCCCGCTTGGCCAGCTCGACGGCGTCCTCTTCCTTCATGCCTTCCTTAAAGCCGTCGTCAAGCACGCCGTACGCGACGATGCTGCCGCTCCCAGTTGACGTGTATTTCTCCTCAAGCAATCCGCCGAAGAGGTCGACGTCAAAGAGGCGGGGCGCCGTGTCGTAGCCGCCGATGATGATTTGGACGATGTACGGGAAGTACTTGCTTCCCTGCAAGACGTTTGCAAGAAGCGTCGCCGAGCCCTGGATTGAGAGAGCCTCGCCGCTTGAATACTTGTACATCTCAAGCTCTGCGCGAAGCAGCCGCGCGAGTGACTGCGCGTCGCCAACCCCACCGGCGGTAGTGATTGCAATTCTATCGCCGACGGGGAGAATCTTCTCGACGTCCTTGCTTGCGATGAAGGTGCCCATGGTCGCGCGCTTTTCAGCGGCAAGGATTACGCCCTTGTCGTAGACTATGCCGACAGTCGTAGTGCCCTTGAACTTCTTGTCTTCAGCGCTGTTATCATTCATGCGCTACCACCCCATGATAGAAACCGAAACGGATTGCAACACACCTTTGTTCCCAAAAATATTTAAACCATCTGTTATACCGAGTCTGGCGACTCGTAGTCCTCACAGAACGAAACCGTCTTCACTCCGGGCACGTATCTCAGGCAGCGGGCGACAAACCCGAGCTTTCGGGAAATGAAGTCAGTGTCCTTTCGCACGCCAGCGGATGCGGAGACCTTGACAACGGAGCCCTCAAGCACTGCAGTGCAGCCCGAAAGCATGTGCTCCTGCATGCCAGTCACCTTGTCTGCCGGAGTCGAGAAAGACTTTTGGATGGTAAACTCGTACTCAACCAGCTTACCCGCCAGCTCGTGGTTAAAGTCAACGCGAACCCTGCCGCCGCTAACGCTTTGGATGCGCGCAGGCACGCCGTCAAGCTCTACGGGCAGTCCCGCAACGGGCTCTAGGCCCTGGCGGTGGAACTGCTCAAGGGGAATTAAGCGAACCGCGTCGTCACGGCGCTCGCCAAAAGCATTCTCTGGAGCGAGGGAAACTTTAGTCGCCGAACCCACCTCAGCAGCGAGCAGGGCATCATCGAGGCCCTTGACAACCTGGCCCTCGCCGGCAAATACGACTAGGGGCTTTTCGCTCTTCTCGAACACTGCACCGCCAGCACTGCCAGTAATCATGACTTCAATAAGATCGCCTTTCGAAACCTTCACTAAAACCACCCTCTAGTTTGACGAATTGGAATCATTGAAACCGCCCGCAGGCGAAGGCGTTGCCGACGGCAGCGGCGTTGCAGTCAAGTTTCCGCCAGTCGAATTACCCGTTGAATTGCCAGTCGAGTTGCCGATAGTGCCGTTAGTCGCGTTGCCCGTCGTCTCGTTTGCCGGCGGGTTGGCGGTTATCTCGCCGACGTTTTGCTCCTCGGCAACCATGTCCGTGATTTGGGCTCCCGTTAGGGTGACGGAAATGTAGACTAGAACCGTGTCGTTGACCCGCGTCGAAATCGCCTCGAGATAGGCAGGAACGCCGGCCAAATTCGCCGTCTGAAGGCCGTAGCCCCTCGCCTCAAGCGGGTAAATCGTCCGGTTGCCTTGGATAGCGCTGTCGGGAGCGGCCTGCAGGACTACAGGGCCAGTAAAATCTATGAGCGACGAGCGCAGGACCTTCAGGTTAGTGCACCTGGAAACCGAAGCCGCGGCCACATTGGCAGCAATCGCACTTCCGTCCCGAGTGGCGTTTAGAACAACAATGAAGAGCTCTGGACTGGCTTTGAAGGCAGTTGAAACGCCTGAGATGGACTCAAGCGCAGCCAGTTCGTCGGCTGCAGGGGACCCGCACTGGACAATCAACTGGCTGCCCAATACGAGTACGCGCGCTGAGGCTGGCGCGAAGCCCTTAAACTGCGTCGCGTCGGGCGTTGGCTGGCTGCCCGCCGCCGCGTCGGCGGCGTTTGGGACGCTTAGAATGACGCTGAATAGTGAGATGCCGAATAGCAAGATGATTGCTACTGTAAAGTAGAACGTAGCGGGTCTTGCAGCCATGGGAACTAAAGCACCTGTACAAGCAGTTGATGAACGGAAAGGCAAATAAAAGGTTCAGTAAAGCGAAGGAAAGCGGCTATTCAGTAAAGAGTTGAAGAAAAAAGAAGAAAGAAAAAGAGGGGGAGAGGCGTTTTACCGCCCCTCAAAGCACTACGCCTTAGACGCCACGGACAGCATCGCGGTTCGTCGCCAACCAACCGATTAGCGCGTTAGCCGCATCCTGCGTGTCCTGAGCCGTGTAGCCAGCGACGATAACCTTACCGCCGATGACACGGACGATGGACGAACCGGGTGCGTTGGTCGCCTCGGCAACGCCGGGGGTTCCAGCAGCAACGCTGTTCACCATCGGGCCGCCGACGACGATTACCTGCGCGGTCGAGCCGGCATCGGTGTCAAGTACGACGAGCCTGTCCGACGCGGTGTTGAGCGGCGTGACAACTGCAGCCTTTGCAGGCGAGCAGGTGCCAGCACCACCAGAACCAGCGCCAGTGCAGACTGCGGTACCGCCGATGGCCGAAACCATGACCTTGTAGCCGCCGCCGAGCGAGTACTCCTCGCCTTCCTTAAGCGTAGTCGTCGAGACGATAGCACCGGATTCGGTGATGTTCACGTCAGAGGGCGCACCAAACTGCCAGCGAGCCTTCACCAGCTTCTTCGGGTACAAGACGGCAATCTCGTTGTTGCTCAACATCGAGAGGACGCTTCCACCGGGCGTGATGTATCCCTGCTCAGCACCGAGGGTGCCGGTTGCGGGCATGTTCGTTATCGACGTGCCGGGCGAAGTCGTGGTCGTGTACTGCGTAGTCAGGGTCGAGGTCGTCAACGTGCTGTTGAACAAGTACTGCGCATCGGTGTCAGTTCCACCAGGGAACATGTCGATGTTGAAGTAACCATTCAGGGCAGCGGTGTTGTCGATGATGGGCTCGTAGATGCGGAGCTTGATCGTCGCACCAGTGTTGTTGGCGAAGGGCAGAGTCTGTCCAATAACCTGGACGTTGACCTGCGCGCTTGCGTTGAAGCTCGTCGTCGTTGAAGGCAGAGTCGCCAACAGGAAATTACCTGTCGAGTTACCCATGTAGACCTTGAACGCCGCAGCGCCGTTTACTGGCAACCACGATAGGATAGGACCGCCCGCGAGTGCACCACCATCGTGGACACGAGTCTCTGCGCGTGCAATGGACTCAGAGCCTGACGAGGTGTTGTAGGTCACGAAGTACCTAGCCGACGTAGTCATGTTGAACGCGGCTGAACCGGGGTTGTAGGTTGCGGTGAAGCCAGCGGGGCCGGGCCTTGCGTTTGAGCTGACCAGCATGATACCAGCACTCGCCGTAGTCGACGGGTAGTAGTAGTCAAGCGTGTCGTCTGCTACGTCGCTCGGGGTAGTGTAGTTTGACTGCGTGCCCGAAGCATCGTAGACGATGAAGCGACCGTTGTACTTGTCGATCCACACGGTGTCGTAGGTCTTGCCGCCAACGAGAAACGCGTTGTTGTAGGCTGACTTGAGCTGAGTCACGTTGACATCGACGTTAGTGCCGAAGCCGAGCGTGCCGTCAGACTGCCTTGAGATGACGTTGACGAACGGGTCTGCCGTCGCGTTGTCACCAAGAGGCGACATCTTGCTCATGGTCGTCCTGCCGAGCGCCTTGATAGTCAAGGTGTCGTGGTCGGTTGGAACCTGGCCAAGGAAGGTCAAGCTCTTTGCCACAGGCTTCGCAATGAGGTTGAAAGACTTTCCAACTTTCACGCGAGTCGAGGTGGGGCCAGACAGCTTAATCTGCTTGAGCGACTTCTGCGCTTGGTCACCAACAGTCAACTGGTTGAACACGAGGTTCGCAACCCAGTTGGCATCCTGGTTCAGACGCGTAGACGCGTCGTCACCCTGGAACACGAGCTTGCTACCGTCCGTTAGGGTAATAGCGCTCGAGTAGACGGCAACCTCAGTGTATGAGGAGTCGCCGCCGCCCACGAAAACATCGCGGACGTGCAGGATGATGCCGTTCTTGTTGTAGTCTGAGGACGACTTGGACATCGAGAAGAAGTCCAGGCGGGTGCCCTCTGCGTCAGTTATCTCGAACGAGGAGAAAGGCTCGTTTCCACCACCAGTGGCGATGGGTGAGATGCTGACCAGGCGGACTTCCTTGTCGCCGAGCTTGATGGACTCACCAGCCTTCATCTGCTTGAAGACTGCTGACTCACCGAGGCTGAGCGTCGGGGTCGTCGTTGCGGTGCCGTTCTCAAAGTCAGTGATGACAAAGTCGCGGCCGAGGAACTTCACCTTGATGTTCCTGTTCTCCGTAATCTTGTCGTCATTGCTTGAGCGGCCTGAAGTGCTGCCGTTGACGATGTCGATGTGGTAGGGGACGGCATCAGTAAAGTTGCTGATGTATGCCATCTTGATGCGGTCTGCCACAAGAGCGTCCTCAGTGAAGTCGTAGTAGTTCTGGCCAGAGACGTAGAAGCCGTCTTCCTGGGTAACAGTGTACGAGCCGAGGTTTGTAACAGCGCCCTTGAAGACAACGTCGGGGAAGAGCGTGTTTGACAGGTAGAAACCACCAGTGGTGATGCCGTTACCAACCAAGAGGCTGGCAGCGTCGTCGTCACGGGTCGTCGTGGCGGTCTTGATGTCGTTGTCAAGGAAGTCGTAGAGCTGCGTGTCGATGGTTGCAGTGCCGGTCTGGCCTGTTGCGCCTGCGGGCGAAGTAACCGAGAGGTCAACAGTCTTGTCGGCCACAGTGCCTGCGGGAAGTCCCGTAGGAGCGGGCGACGCGGTTGTGCCACCGAGCTGGGTGACATCACGCTCGCTGTACGCGAGGTTGCCTACCATGGCGGCAATGTTGGCGGCAGCGACACCGTCCCAAATCTGGGCGTTGGAGCCGACGACAATCTTCACATTGGGCTCGCCATTGGTAAAGAAGTTATAGTTACCAAGGCTGCTTTCATCTACCGTGACAGCGCCAGCGAAGGCAGCCGCAAGGAGAGCTCCACCAGCAGCGGCGGAAGCGATTTTCTTCACATTCAAACTCTTCACGAAATCACCCCGTACGAACCTTGTGGGTTCGGACAATGTCTTACAAAGACCTATGTTATACACCAACTTGACGCCGCTATTTAAACCTTCGCGCCCCGACAACGGTTTTTTAAACCATCGCCAAGAAGCGATGCTTATACAGCACCAAGCTAGTGGAATACCCTTAACACTGGGTCGCTTTATAAGAGTTACGGGTAAAGTATTGCCTACTGACGATGATTTGGGGGACGGGAAGCGAATTTGGGCCCTTTTTCGCCGTAACCCCTTTCGACAAACATTAGACGCCTGACGAAGAAAACACAGCTTTAGAGTGCGCCAGATGGGAAAAACCATGGACCGCCGCCACCAAAGACTCCCGGGGGGAACTAGCACCAAAAACCTAGCGCCTGCCTGCCAACCGCATCCGGCTACGCCGGCAGGGACAACCACCACACCCCCCATAGGCGGCACGGAGGTGACGCCAGGCGGCCGGGACTTTTTGCGCCATTACCTTATACTATAATAGTACAAACCCGGTTTTGGGGCTAAAACGACTCCGAAGCCCCGCCCCCAACTTGGGGGGGTAGAGATGCACGAGCAGTTTGACCAAGCAGAGCTAGGCTGGTCCGCGTGGAGCATAGCTCACGGGAGCCGTGAACGCGTCAAGCGTCCACCCGCTCCAGCAAACCCGTAGGGTTTAGCCCGGAACACCAAGCCGGGAGGCTCGCAGAACCGCGATGTCTCCCTCCCCCCTAACTTAAACGAAAGTAAAATAAACTGTTGGGAACTATTGGATAGTCAAGTAAAAGGGTTCTGCCGCTATTGTCGGCGCGGGCCATTGTGATTTTGGAGGGGGGTTTTGTGGAGAATATTAGGAACGGATTGTATGCTTTGGCCATTGCGGTCGTGGCGTCCACCATTATATTGAGCGTGAGCCTTGGCAGCGCTGCAGGCACCATTTCAGAGGGCTTGGCGCAAGTCAAGGTCGGCGTGCCAGTAGCAGTCGGCGGAAGCGGAACTGGGGCCCAGCCTACGGTTGGAGTCCAGCAGCAGCCTACTGCAGAGCCTACTACGGTCCAGCAGGCCCCTCGCGGCAAGCTTGACTTGAGCAACGCGGCCAGCGAAGGCAGCAAGGACGCCAAGATAGTGCTTGTCGAGTACAGCGACTTCCAGTGCCCGTTCTGCGGCAGGTTCTACACCGGTGCCGAGGTCGAGATCAAGAAGAACTACATTGACACGGGGAAAGTGAGGCTGGTTTACAAGAACTTCCCGCTTGACAGCATCCACCCGAACGCAAGGCCGGCGGCTATTGCCTTTGAATGCGCTCGCCAAGATGACGAGGCCAAGGCGTGGCTGTTCCGCAACAAGATGTTCGAAAACCAGGGATCGCTTAGCGACGCCAGCTACGCCCAGTGGATAAAGGACGTTGGGCTTGACTCAGCCAAGTTCAGCACGTGCTACACCACAAAGGCAAGCGAGCCGGTTGTGAACGCGCAATTCCAGGAAGGCGCCAACAACGGCATCCAGGGCACTCCGGGCTTCCTCATCACTGACGCAAGCGGCAACATCGTGTTGCCCGAAATCAGCGGCGCCCAGCCCTACGCGGTCTTCCAAGCCGCACTCGAGCAGGCCCTCAACGCGTAAGTAAAACGCCTTTTTCCCGCTAGGGGGGCTTCAACCCCCTTCTTTTATTTTACAGCCCTTACTTGTAGTTAGCATGAACCAGACTAACCCGTTCTTTAGCGGTGCGCGAGCCGACCTGATGGTGGCTTTCGGCACGGTTTTCGCCAAAGAACACTACCGCCTCTTAGCCATTGGCGCTGCCTTCGCCGCCGCCTTTGCCTTCATCTGGGTTCCGGTAGCAACAACGCCGGGTAACGACTTTGCATTCTACTTTCGCATCACGCCGTGGTGGAACTACGTCTTTTTGTTGCTTTTCGCCGCAGGGTTTGGCTTCATGCTGCCAATGCAGGTCTACCTCCTGCGCCAAAAAGCGCCCCCCGCCAAGGAAAAGGCCAAGGGCCTGGCGCCCGTTGTCTCAAGCGCGCTTGCCGGAATTTACGCAACCGCGGCCTGCGCGGGATGCGTGACGACCGTCTTTAGCTTCTTTGGCTTTGGCGGCGTGCTCTTCCTTTTAGAGTACCGCCTGCCACTGCTTGCCGTAAGCCTTGCCTTGCTTGCCGCAAGCGTCTACTACACGGCACGCCAGATTGCCGGCCACTGCCCCGAGTGCGCAGTCGTCTCGCCAAACAGGCAGGTTTAAACTCTTTTTTCCACCTAAGTAGTTTCACTAGTTCTGCGTTAGCCCCGTCGTCTAGTGGTCAAGGATAACAGGCTCTGAACCTGTGGACAGCGGTTCGAATCCGCTCGGGGCTATTCTTAAATTCTTAGCGGCAGTCCACTGGCCTATGAAGCCCGTCGTCAAGGAGCTGCTTAGCCGCCCGCTTTCCTGCGTCTTTTTCCACGGCCACCACCTGACTTTTTGCTTTGACGGCGAAAAGCATACTTACTTCATCAAGTTTGGCCACGCGAGGAACCATGTTGGCGAGTGGCACAGGCAACGGCCCGTGTTGTTCGTTGACGAGAAGCTAAAGGGCGACGACCGGCTCTCGATTGCCTTGCATGAGGCGATTGAGAAGCGAATGGCGCAAAAGTACGGCCTTGACGTCGATAGCGAGGCACACAAGGTCGCAGTCACCATCGAGCGAAAGTGGTACCGCATGCGGCACAAGAACTGGCGTTCCCACCAGATGAAGGTCTACTGGATTTGGAAAAAGCGGGGCGCGAAATAGGTTAAAGAACAGGACGGGGACAAAACTGCTTGTGACTGGAGAAAAACGCGGACTGGAGTTTCGGACCGTCGTCGAGTGGCCGTTTTTCACAACCGCCCTTGGCAAACACTTTGGCGGCCTGCCCACAAAACAGAAGCAGGAAGCAATCGACAGAATCACCGACGCCATGTTGCAAGTGATTGACGCCCACGAGGGCAAAAAACGCGAGAGCGGCGGGCCATACATCGAGGGCCACGACCTGCCCGTGACATACTTTTACATGCAACTCGCCGACATGGCTGGCATAACGAAAGCAGAGCAGCCGATGGGAATTCAGGCTTCGCTTTTGCACGACGTAATCGAGAACCCCACTGACAAGCGCCTTCGGGACAAGTATCGCGCCCGGATTGCGCAAAACTATCACCCCGATGTTGTTAAGATAGTGGAAGCGCTGACGAAAAGGCCTTACGATGACTTTGCGGGAGGCAAGAAACTCCAGCGCATTGCCCGCACGCAAGCGCACTTACAGGCGATTGCCGAGCTGCCCGAGGAATTGCGCAGGCACGCGCTTTTAATCAAGCTTGCCGACCGCATTCACAACATCCTCACGCTGCAGTATTCTACTCCAGGCAAGCAAACGCGCTATTCGCGCGAGACGCGTGACGTATTCCTGCCGTTCTTCCGCACGCACTTGGGCGACGAGCTCACCGGCCACCTCGAACACGCCCTCTCACTTCACGTCAACCGGCGCGCATTAGGTACTATGCTGAAGCAAAAAGCCCCGGCGAAAAGGCCGACTAAGCGACTGTGAAGAAAAAGCGTTTCGGTTACCTTGCAAAGCGAAGCTTTGCGAGGCGCGGCAAGGCTTTGCCTTGCCTGCGAGCTTTTCGAGGCCTAGCGCCGAACTGTTTTTTGATTAACCTTTTTCGAGCGCGAGAAGCGAGCCGCCAACCGGGGGCGGGAGCCTCGCAGCGCTAGGAAAAAGGTTAGTGGGGTCGCCGCGATTTGAACGCGGATCGATAGCTCCCGAAGCTACCAGCATGCCAGGTTGGCCCACGACCCCAGTGAAGTAATTGAGGGGCGTAAACGGTTTTAAGCCCCCAACCTAAAGAGGATGAATCCACTTCTGCCGCGAACGCCGCGGGTCGAATTCAACGCGCCGTTCGATATCCGCCTGGCGTAGGACGGCGTTGGAAAAATCCTCGGCCCACTGGCGGTTGGCAAACGTCACCCCGGCCCTGACCTTGGCAGCCCTCGCCCGTCCGGCTCCAACAAAATCCAGGTCGTAGCGGCCAATCGTCGTATCTCTTAACGTCGGGTTGACGTCAAGCTCCAAGTTTGCAGGCGTAACGAGGCGACGGGAACCGTCCTTGAGGCTCGCGCTCACTAAGTACGTTTCGAAATGGCTGTCTTGCGGCGGGACAAATTCTATGTACGCAGCGTGGCCTGCCGCAAGCCCGTGTCTAAGCTCTTCGTTTTCCATCACCAGCCGCTGGGCTTTCTCCTGAAGCTCGTCAAAGAACGGCTGATACTTCAGCTTTTCAACCTCGAAAGCGGATTGGTGCACGAAAATATCGGCGTCGCCTATAATGCGCTGCAGCTTGGGTGCTTCAGAGTGGGGCACGCGGAAGTTGAAGTTCAGACGGAAAGTATTGGCGTCTTCCTTAGTCAAGGCCAACTCCAGCCGCCGGCGCGCGTCACTGTCCAAAAGAGCCGACTTGGCAGTTCGCGCCAGTACGCCGACGGCATGAATTAATTCCTCGTAATCATCGAATCGCATACTGAACCTTGGGAAAACCAAAGAATAAAAGCAGGCGGGCCCGGTGGGATTTGAACCCACGGCATCCTGCTTAGAAGGCAGGCGCTCTGTCCAGGCTGAGCTACGGGCCCACGATAATGTTGTGGAGGCGAGCGGTTTTATTCCCGCCCTCCCTTTCCTTATTCATGAAAGCGGCAGGCCTGGAGTTCGACTTTACCCACTCTGGCATAACAAGCGCGAAAATAGCCCGGGCCAGCCGGCGCTTTGCGCCCATAGTCAAGTACGTCAACGGCACGATTGCAAAAAACGACTACTCAAACGACGCGGCCTCGCTCAACCTTCCCTCGGAAACGAAGTTCTTGCGCGAGTCGCGGTCGCTCGCGCGCGAGTTCTCGGGCGCTGATGCACTCGTCATGGTCGGCATAGGCGGCTCGAATCTCGGCACCTCGGCCGTTTTGCAGGCAGTCAAAGGCAGTTACTATAATCTCGAGAATCCCGACAAGCAAGTGTTTTTTGCCGACACTACTGACTCGCGCTCGATTGCTGCAATCGCCAGGCTGGTATCCTCAAAGAAGAAAGTCGTCATCAACGCAGTGTCAAAGTCCGGCTCTACTACCGAGACAATCGCCAATTTCCGAGTGCTGAAAAATCACTTGCCCAAAGCGAAAATCATCGTGACTACCGACGCGGGCTCGAAGTTCGAGGCGGCTGCCAAGGCAAATGGCTACCCCACGCTCGAAATCCCGTCCAAAGTCGGCGGCAGGTATTCCGTCTTCTCCAATGTCGGCCTCTTTCCGCTTGCCTGGGTGGGACTCGACTGCCACGCCCTGCTTGCAGGAGCCAAGGAAATGCGCGACTCTTGCCTCAGGAACGAAGAAAACCCGGCCTCTGCGATGGCCGTGCTCTTGCACGCAAACGCAATGGCAGGAAGGCGCATTCACGACCACTTCCTCTTCGCAAGCGACCTCGAAGGCGTCGGCAAGTGGTATCGCCAACTGCTTGGGGAAAGCATCGGGAAAGAGTGGGACTATTACGGCAAGCGCCGCGTGCGCACTGGCATCACGCCAACAGTCTCAATTGGCTCTACTGACCTTCACTCTGTTGGCCAGCTCTATTTTGGCGGCCCGCGGGACAAGTTCTTCCGCGTCGTGAGCGTCGCTGGCGAGAAGACTTCTCCCAAAGTGCTTCCTGAGCGGGCTTTTGACAAGCTCGCGCCAGGCATTTCGGGCAAGTCGCTTGACAAGATAATGAACGCCATTGTCGAGGGGACGAAGGGCGCGATGAGAAAGCAGGGCCTGCCTTACGCAAGCGTGCAACTGCCCGACTTGAAGGAACACACAATCGGCGCGCTCTTGCAGGAAGAAATGCTCGAGACCATGCTCTTGGGCGAGCTTTTCGCCGTCAACCCGTTCGACCAGCCGGCAGTCGAAAGCTACAAGCAAGAGACACGGCGTCTGCTGTCAAGGTAAATAAGCTCTTGCGATACCTATTTGCGCGAGGGACTCAAATTGCCTGAACGATTCTATTCCAAATCGCCGCAGACTGAATACACGCCTACGGTAAAGCACTTCATCGGCACCGTCTTTCCAGCGGAAGTTAGGGGCAAAGAGGACCTTGAGCAGCTGCTAGAAGCAGTCAAGCGGGAAATCCCGTTCAAGAAAGACCTGGCGGAAGTCGAGTCATTCAATCCGGAGCTCAACGAAAGCCTAGACATTGCGAAAGAAAACCGCGAGGACATGGAACACCCCGAAATCCACGCGCTTGTCCCAGGCGTGCGCAGCGCCGAAGAAATAATCGAAGACGGATTCGTAAGCCACTACTACCCCTGCACGGACTACAACACAGTAATCATGGCCGTGCTAAGGGCAAAGGGAATCAAATGCAGACTGACTCGCATCATTTCCCAAAAAGCCGTGCACCAAACTTGCTTCACCGAGCTTGAACTCGGCGAAAAACACTATCGCGTTCATCCGGTCAAGGAAGGACTCACGGGCCCAGAAATCAAAGAAGGCCTGCTTCAGAAAGAAAGAGCGGAACAGCGCCTGATTACCTCCGAAGACCACGAGACAAGCGGCATCAACCTGTACAACCTAATAACTGGCCTTAACCGCATTCGCGGTAAGCCGTGAAAAAGAAAACCATGCCCAGCTAGTTAAGTTAATTAATTCTTGAGGGCAGATTAGCGCATGCCTGCCGAACCCATCCCGCATCCTGTGCTCATAGCACGACTCAAGGCGCCCGAAAAGCACTTTCCCAACGAAAGTGCCAATGTGCACGCCTTTTCAAGGCTCCTTGCCAGGCAATTCGAGCAAATATTTAAAGAAACTCCCGGGCACGTCAACCCAAAGACCTTCACCACAAACGCAATTTTGCTCACCGGCCGGCTTGAAGCCATGCACGATTATGACCTTCAGGCAACGCTCGGAATCGAACCAACTGAGTTAGCTGACGCAAGAAATCTCTTTGGCCTCGAACACGAAGACTTTGACGCAATAGTGAAAAGCATCCCCCGAGTCGCCGGGGCAGTAGCCTCCTCGGCCTTTGGGCAAGAAGTTCAAAAATATCTTAGCGACTACATCGAAAAAAGAAAGAAGCCGGGATAAGCGAATCGAAAGAAAGTAAAAAAAATCGGCCGTTCGCACGGCCGCTGTTTTTAGAAAACGAGTTTTGGTGAAGCTTTTCGAGGGCGAGAAGCGAGCCGGCGACAAAGCCGGAAGCCTCGCAGCCCGAAGAAAAGGTTCCCTACATGTCCATGCCGCCCATGCCACCGCCTTGCGGCATTTGGGGCTTGCCGCGGCTTGCGATGATGTCGTCGATGCGCAGGATGAGCTCGGTGACTTCGCTGCCGGACTGGATGGCCTGCTTCTTGACCTTCATGGGCTCGATGACGCCTAGCTTCTTCATGTCGTCAATCTTGCCGTGAAGCACGTCTACGCCGGCGACGTTGCCGGATTTCTCGTGCTTGGTTCGAAGGTCAACGAGCGTGTCGATGGCGTCCATGCCGCAGCTTTCAGCAAGCGTACGGGGGATGACTTCGAGTGCCTCGGCAAAAGCGGTGATGGCAAGCTGCTCGCGTCCGCCCACTTCGATTGCGTACTTGCGCAAGCGCATGGCAAGCGCCATCTCGGTGCTTCCACCGCCTGTGACGTACTTGCCCTCTTCAAGGGCGCTGGTTACAGAGCCGATTGCGTCGGTAAGTGCGCGCTCGGCCTCGTCGACCACGTGCTCGGAACCGCCGCGCACCAGAATGGTGACGCTCTTCGGGTCCTTGCATTTCTCGACGAAAACCATGTGCTCGCCTGAAATCTTGCGCTCCTCGACTGCACCGGCCTTGCCCAGGTCGGCTGCGTTCAAGTCGTCAAGCGTTGTGACAATCTTCGAGCCGGTTGCGCGGACGAGCTTTTCCATGTCGCTCTTCTTCACGCGCCGTGCCGCGAGGATGCCGCGCTTGGCTAGGTAGTGCTGCGCGACATCGTCAATGCCCTTTTGGCAGAAGAGGACGTTTGCGCCCGTTGCTGCAACTTTCTCGACCATGTCCTTTAGGACCTTTTCCTCGTGCTCGAGGTAGGCGGTGAGTTGCTCTGGTGCGGTAATCTGGATGCGCGCGTCGGTCTCGGGCTTCTCGATCTCGAGTGCCACGTCGACGAGTGCAATCCTTGCGTTCTCGATGCGCTTTGGCATTCCCGGGTGCACGACTTCCTTATCGATGAGCACGCCGTTAATCACTTGAGTCTGCATGACGTCGCCGCCCTGCTTCTTTTCGAGTTTGATGTAGTCCTTGTCAATGATAATCTTGCCGTCGCGGGTTTCCGCAACCTGAACGACTGCGTTGACTACCATCTCGGCGAGCACGTCCTTTGCGGTGCCGTGACCGATGGTCTTGCTGCCCATGCTGATTGCGGCAATGCGCTGAAGCAACTTCTTCTCGTCCATGCCGATGGGCGTGCTGATTTGCCCTAGGATTTCGATTGACTTTTGCGCGGCTGCCTTGTAGCCGTTGATAATCGTGGAGGCGTGGATGCCCTGGTCGAGCAAGTCAACGCTGTTTTTGAGCATTTCGCCGGCGAGGACAACTGCGGTGGTCGTTCCGTCGCCGACTTCGTCGTCCTGCGTTTTCGCGATTTCGACCATCATCTTGCCGGCCGGGTGCTCGATGTTCATTTCTTTCAGGATGGTGGCGCCGTCATTCGTGATGACGATATCGCCCATCTCGCTAACGAGCATCTTGTCCATGCCGCGTGGACCGAGAGTCGACTTTACTGCGTTGGCAACTGCCACGCCGACTGCAATGTTTGAGCGCTGTGCGTCGCGACCGATAACGCGCGAGCTGCCTTCAGGCAAAATGAGTACCTGCTGACCGCCTATTTGACCCTGCTGAATTGATGCCATAGAAACCACCCCAAAATAAAACACTGCTAAATGCAAGCTGGAAAGCCAACCAAGCAAAACCAGTACAATATATAGAATGCCGAAAAGCATTTAAAAACACTTTTGCGGGGCACAGCCGGGATTCCGTAGCGCAAGTCAGGCTTTTGCCGGGGGTTTGCCAAGCGCGTCCGGCTTGAGCCTCGCTTCAAGGATTGCCTTGACTTTAGCCAGCTGCGCGGGGTCGACTTTCGTGAAAAGCGGCTTGATTTCCGCCATTGGCGCAATCTCGTGGCCCGCGGGCAGCTTTTGCTCAGCTGCTGAATTCCAGCTTGAGCCCTCGATTGAGCCGAGCTTTAGGTAGTCGAAAATCTTTTGCGAAGAGGACGGAATGAAGGGTTGCAGAACCACGGCAAGTGAGCGCACGGCTTGCAGAGTCATGAAAACGGTCGTCGCTGCTTTCCGCTTGCCTTCCTCGCCTTCCTTGACTTTCTTCCAAGGCTCGCCGTCGTTGAAGTACTTGTTAGACTCGTGGGCAATCTGCATGGCTTCGCGCAGCGCTTCCTGCCATCGGTAGGCGTAGAAGGACTCCTCGCTTGAGGCGACCTGTTTTTTGACTGCGCGCCAGAAATCGTTGTCGGCAGGTTGCAGCTCGCCCGGCGCAGGCACTTTTCCTTCAAAGTTCATGTGCGTGAAAGAAAGGCAGCGGTGCACTAGGTTACCTACGGCATCGGCCAGGTCCTTGTTGCTTTTTTGCATGAGTTCGTGCAGCGAAAAGTCCGCGTCGCCCTGCTCGGGCAGGATACTGCACAAGTAATACCGCCAGTAGTCGGCGGGGAACCACTCTAGCGCCTCGTCGGAGTTTATTCCCCAGTTGCGCGAGGTGGAAAACTTCTTGCCCTCGAGGTTTAGAAACTCTAGTGACTTGACTTGCGAGGGGAGGTCGGCATAACCGCTTGCCATAAGCATTGACGGCCAGATGACGGTGTGGAAGGCAAGATTGTCTTTTCCAAGGACGTTAACTATTTTGCAGTCGCGGTTCTTCCAGTAGTGCTCCCAAAGCGCGGAGTCGCCCTTTGTTCTTGCCCACTCTTTTGTGAACGACACGTAGCCGATGGGAGCGTCGAACCACACGTAGAAGACCTTGTCTTCGTACCCCGGCATCGGGACCTTGACGCCCCATGAGAGGTCGCGGGTGATGCACCGCTCGTGCAGGCCCTGCGCAATCCATTGCAGCGCGAAGTTGCGCGCATTTTGCGGCCACTGCTCCTGTTCAGTAATCCACGTTTTTAGTTGGCCGGATAGTTTTTGCAGCTGCAAAAACAAGTGCTTGGTCTTGCGGAACTCTATTTCGCTTTTCCCGCACACGTTGCAGTGGGGCTTCTTGAGGTCAATTGGGTCAAGCACTTTTCCGCACTTCTCGCACTGGTCGCCGCGGGCGCCCTCAAAGCCGCAGTGCGGGCACGTGCCCTCAATGTACCGGTCGGGCAGGAATCGCTTGTCGAACAGGCAGTAGGGCGTCTGCATTTCCTTCTCGATGACGTAGCCCTTGTCGTAAATTGCCTTGAAAATTTCTTGAGTCGTCGCGTGGTTCTCGCCGGAACTTGTGCGGCCGAAGTAGTCAAACGACAGGCCCCACTTTCCGTAAATCTCCTTTTGTTTCGCGTGGTACTTGTCGGCGAAAGCCTGCACGGGAACGCCGGCCTTGAGGGCCGCGACTTCGATTGTGGTGCCGTGCTCGTCGGTGCCGCAAACGTAAATCACGTCAGCGCCCTGGAGGCGCAGGAAGCGCGCGTAGACGTCGGCGGGAAGCAGGCTGCCGACCAGGTTGCCGATGTGCTTGACGCCGTTGGCGTACGGCAGGGCGCTTAACACGAGGTAAACTGGCTTGTCTTCTGGCATCGGAATCACTCAAAAACTCTTGTGCCACCAACTATTATTTATAGCAATAGAAGCCCGAAATTACTAGAGAACTTATTCTGGCGCTCCAATCGTCTAGTCCGGTCAAGGACACTGGCCTTTCAAGCCAGCGACTCGGGTTCAAATCCCGATTGGAGCACTTCAACTCCTCAAGAACAACGACTCTCGCACTCGCTAAACGTGCCGGGTCCGGCCTCGGGCGAGAAGTAAATGCAATAGGGCGGGAGTTTCGTCTGCGGGTTCTTGCAAATAGTTACGAAGGCATCGAAACTGCCGCACGATTGGATAGCGCCATAACCTCCGAAATCCAATAGGCGGAATTGTTTTGTCTCATCTGTGCAGGAAGTTTCTTGCAAGATTTTCTGGTCCACGACGAAAATAATGTCGCCCGGGCTCACATTTGCTTCTGATAAGTAAGCACTGCGAGTCATGCCCCAGGTTTGCATCAGCTCACCTCGGCGGAAACTTAAGTTCATTACGGCATTGGGTTTAGCGGTCCGCAAGTAGTCGCTCAAGGCGAGCTCCAGCTGACCCCAAGAATTTATCTGACCCCCGTCAGAAGGCGCGGCAGTATTTGTGGTTGAAGTTGATTCGTCTGGCTTGCAGCCAGTTACCTTTGGACCCGTGTCTTTCGAGTCGATGCAAACTTTGTAGGCAGGCGGCTGTGATGAAGTGTCGCCGCAAACTACGAAAACTATTTGCGCTTCAGGCGACGAGAGCGCGGCAGAAACTAACTTAGCTCCATTCGTTCCGCCAACTGTCGAACCGCTGCCAACCACCCCGGCAGCACCAGATTCGAACTTGAATTCGTCAGTGTCCCGGATGCTGACGATATCGCCGCGGATTTGTTTTGCGAAAATTGTGGTGCCGCGCTTGATGATTGCCTTTGTGGGCGGCGAGCAGCCGTAGCCCTGGGTGACCACGTCTTTGAGCTTGTCGTGCATGAGCTTGTCGGGTTCAAGCGAGTAGGTATGCACGGGAGAAGGAAAGAAGCCAATGAGAAGCAATACTACGATAACCGCGATAATTCCTGCAGCGAAGCTAAGCAACCCGCCCAGCATAGACCCGCCGGGGCTGCCGCCCTCGTTTTGGGACGCTCTCGCCTCGTTGGATTTGACTTTAGGCAACGAACCCACCCCACTCCACTACGGTGAAGCCCTTGCGCTGCGGAGTCTCGGTTATCGGTGCTACCAGCTTCTCTTCTTCGGCTGTTGGCCGAAAGCCAATCAGAACCCGAATTACAGTGTCCGGCTTTGGAGAAACCGAAAGCCTGAGCTTAGAGTCAATTTCGCTCTGCGGAATTACGTAAACTGAATAATACGGCGAATACTGCAGCCGGGCAGTCCAGTACGCAAGAAATTCCTTGCGTTCGGCATCGTTCAAGCCAAGCTGCTTGAGACGATAGTCCAGAACCGAAGGAAGCTGCCCGTAGGGAACCGACCAGCCGTAAGAAAGCGGAAACTTCCGGCCAAGGTAGGTAGTTTCGTAGAAAAGGTAAGGATACTGGCGCCCGCCTGCGACCAAAACCGAATCGGGATAAGCCGTAAACTTCCAAACTGCAGGGGACACCAATCCAACATCCGGTTCGGAAGCGATGAACAACTCGTCAGAAGAAACTGAAGCCGTGACTTGAGTTGGGAAAGTCGGGTAAAAATAGATGGCCGGCTTGGCTATCATAAAGAATGAAAGGAAAAGGAAAATCGCTAGAATAATGCCCATGACAACGCCGACAACGAACAGTTTCTTGTCAAACCACGACGGCAGCATACAAAAGCCATTGGTTCCGGCTTCTTAAGCATATTGAAAGCCGCGCGGTTACGCGCGGTAACTCGCCTTCTTGATGACGATGTCCTTTGCCGGCCAGTCTTCGAAGAAGCCGCGGGTTGCGGTTTTTGTTTCGCCGATTTTCTTGACAACGTCAAGGCCGCTCGTCACTTTGCCGAAGACGGCGTAGCCGTCGTTTGAGGCGGAGTGGTTGAGAAAGTCGTTGTTCTTGAGGTTGATGAAGAACTGGGAAGTCGCGCTGCCGGGGTCGTTCGTGCGCGCCATCGCAATGGTGCCCAAGTCGTTCTTCAGGCCATTGTCGGCCTCAAAGGCAATCGGTGGTTTGGTTGGCTTTTCGTTGCCTGCAGAATTAAAGCCGCCGCCCTGGACCATGAAGTTCTTTATCACACGGTGGAAAATGAGCCCGTCGTAAAAGCCGCTTTTCACGTACTGCACGAAATTCTCTACTGACGCGGGTGCGACCCTGCGGTTAAGCTCGATTTCGATGTTTCCTTCGCTAGTCTCTAGTACTACAATTTCCACTTAAAACCACCCTCAAGATTTGGCTGACTTTTCCTTATGCTTGTTGAATGCGAGCCTAAACCGCTCGAGACGTTCGAGGTAATGCCGCTCTTGCTCTGGAGTTCGTTCGAGCTGCGGGGTTTTTGCCAGAAACTCTTTGAACTTGCTTTTGTCCGCCGCTTCCTTCACCGTCTTTTTGCGGTGCAGTTCTCGGATTTCCTCTTCCTCGTCCATCGGTAGTCAATTCACTCAAACCACGAATTTAAACTCTTGCAAAACGCTTTTAAGTTCGCTGAAGCCTACTCAAGTCATAATGAAGTTGTTTGCCGCCGTGGTGGGCGTCTTATTTGCACTCCAGCTTGCAGCAGCCTATCCCCAGCTAGTCGTCACTGTTGACGCGCCAAGGTACGCTTCGGCACTTGAGCCGATGCTCTCGGTGCCTGAACTCAAGGGATTCATTGGCGACTCGGCAACAATTCTGGTGCGCGCCGGGAGCGACCGCGCGTTCTTCAAGATAGAGGGCGGGAAGGCAACTTACTTGGCAACCGCCAACGGCGACGCCGACTTCACCGCTTCGGGCTCGATGGATGCCTGGCTCACGCTCCTTAACGCGGTTGACAAGACACTCACGTTCAAGCGCCTGCTCGCAGCGCGTGCCATTGTAATCAGCGCGCGCGACGGGGTAAAGCAGGCTGCGATAAACGCCGGAATGTCAAGTGGTGCTCTTTCAGTTGATGCCATCAAGGACGGCGACTCAATGCGCTATGACGGCGAAGGGCGCATCCGCATGGAAAACAACAGACCAATACTGCAAGTCGGCAACGACAACTTCCTGCTCAACCGCTTTGGCGGGATTGTCGGCGGCCTCCCGAAAGGCTACGACCGCTTTTCACAGCCGCCCGCAAAGCTCGGCCTCTATTTTGAAAAGCCCCCTGGCGTGCTCGCGCAGTTTCCCGGACTCATCTACGACACGGTCTCCAATCACCCGTCGCCCAACATGATGGGACCGTGGAATGTCTTCAAGATTAACCCGGGGCTCATTGGCCCGGACCAGATACTCAAGCTAAACCCGGGATTAATCGGGCCGGCAGACATGGCGCTCCTCAACCCGAACCTGCGTGGCCCTGCGGAATTCGCGCACATGATGGGCATCGGCGCGCACAGCCGCTCGGCGCAGGCGCTGCAGGACCGGGGAATGCTTGGCAACTTTGACTTGTCAAACCACAATCGATGGGGACAACGCTAAATGAAGCTCGGCACAATAATCATCGTCCTCTTCGTCTTGGCACTAATCGCGGCAGGCGCATTCATCTTCCTCGCCTCAACGGGGGGAAGCGGTGAACCGCAGCCTTACGCCGAGGAAGTGAGCCTGGAGCAGCGCAGCGCGAATGCGGGCGTGATTTCGGCCCTTGCGGCCGGCGGAATCGACAGTGCGATGGCCGACGTTAGCGCAAACCAAGTCTACATTGCATACGACTTGCCCGCCGGGACTGACGCGGACATAATGCAGCAGTTTGCGCTCGGCGTTGCCGGCAGCGCTGCTGAGAACTCCAAAAACATCGTTGTGCTCCAATACCAGGACGAGAAGCCCAAGACTGCCTGGACGGTCTCTGCCGCGGACTTTGACGCGTTCATGCGCAAGCAGATTACTGCAGAACAGCTGGACGCCAGGATTGCGAAGCAAAACTTCTAAGCGCGCGAAATCCGCGGGCCCTAATTCCATTCCACCTAACTTACCGTATTTAATCCAAAGGCCGCCCTTAGTGTTATTGTCATGAAACCAGTTGAAACTTCGTTGCCCCAGGGGTCTGCAGAAACATCCTCGGCCCTAAAGTCAGTCGTTAAGGGCGCGGGACTCGTGCTCGTCGGCCTGGCAATCTCAAAGGCAATGTCTTACTTCCTTCGCCTAGTCTTAGCCAGGCTGGGTCCCGAGCAGTACGGCCTCTTCACACTCGGCCTCACGGTTTTTGACTTTGCCACGTTTCTCACTTCACTGAGCCTCCTTACTGCGGTGCTGCGTTACGCGCCCGAGTACCACGCGCTTGGCAACAACAAGCGGCTCTTAGGCGTTTTTTCCGACTCGGTCAAGCTCATAATCGCCGCAGGCATCGCCGGCTCTGCAATCCTCTACTTTTCTGCAGACGCGATTTCAACAATCGTCTTTCACCAGCCCGCTCTTGCGGGCATCCTGCGCATAATGTCGTTTGCAATAGTGTTCTACAACCTCAGCGGCGTAGTCACGTCGCTTGCTCGCGCGCTTAACCGCGTGGAGTATGAAGTCGCGCTAAAGATGGTTGTCGAAAACGCATTCAAGCTCGCCTTGGCCGCAACGGCGGTTGCCATGGGCCTTGGTCTCGCGGGCGTCACGGCTGGATTCTCAATAGCCATTTTCCTCACCTGCCTCGTTTCATTCTACGCAGTTGAAAAGAAGGTCTACCCGTTTGTTGCAAAGGCAACTTCGGGCGCCCCCATCGAAAGCACGGCAAGGCAGCTTCTGACGTTCTCGCTTCCCCTCACCGCGGACGGCCTGGTGTGGATGGTGGCGGCGTCGGCTGACATCATAGTCATAGGCATTTTCCTGGGCGCAGCACAAGTGGGCATCTACGGCACGGCGCTCCCGACCGCAGCGTTCCTGACCGTGATACCGCTTGCGCTGCAGACTATGTTCAAGCCACTCACCGTCGGGCTGCTTGCCAAGAAGAAGACCGAGGACGTCAAGCGAGTTTACTACACGCTTAGCAAGTGGGTATTCGCGGCCAACCTCGCGGTTCTTTTGCCGGTCGTCGTTTTCGCCACCCAGATAATCGCTATTCTCTTCGGCCGCGACTACGGCCCGGCGGCCCTGCCACTCTCGATACTCTCGACTGGCTTTTTCTTAAGCCAGCTCTTGCGCATTGGCGAGGAAATCGTGGTCGCATACGACAGAACCGTGTTTTTGCTTGCAAACGCGGTCGTGGCAGTTGCGATTGCTGGGCTTGCCCAATTGTTGCTCGTCCCGCATTACGGGATTGCTGGAGCTGCAGTCGGCGCGGCGCTGACTTGGCTCGCCATGGGCTTCGGCATTTGGTATAAGGCAAGGAGGCTCACCGGGTTTTCGCCTTTTGCCGCATCCAAGTACCTGCACATCACTCTTTCGGGCGGGATTGCCGTCGGTGCGTCCTACTTGCTCGCCAAGTACTTCCTTGCCGCCGACGTCTTTGGCGCAATCGTGATACTCGTTTCATTCGTAGCGGTTTACGCAATTTGCCTGCGCGGCCTTAAAGTCGCCGACGAGTATGACATCGAGGTCGGCGAGGCCATCACGCGCAAGCTCGGCATTAAAATCAACGTCAGGAAAATCCTGACAGCGTGATGATAGTGGCTAACGCTATTCCGGAAAACCTGCGGCCTGACCGCGTCTCCCTAGTTGCAATCGACTTTCTTAACCGCTCAAGCAGCCTTTTTTTCAACTGCCTCCTTGACGGCCACCCCCAAATCATTCACGGCTTTGCGCAAAACTATCCTGCCGGGGCAAGCTCGCGGCAAGAAGCGGCCAGGGCCGCTTTTGAAAATCTTGCGTCTAGCATGATTTGGCATTACTCCCCCCGCGACTTTCCTTTCTCGTTTAGGGAGTTCGAACCGCTTTTCAACCAGTACGCCGACGAATTCGGCTTCTCGCAAAAAAGCGCGTTTGTCGCGGCGCACTACGCCTTGGCAAAACTGCTTGGAAAAGACTTAAAGAAAATCAAGTGGATTGCGTACCACCCGCACGGCCACTCAAATATCGGCAGTGTAATGCGCGCAAAGCGGGACTTTCCGAACCAAAAACTGATTCTCACGGTTCGCGACCCGCGCGCGGCCATTTGGGGAAACCTGCGGGCGGACAAAAAAGTGCCCCTCTACGAACTTTTGCCGCAGGCTCCGGCCTACTGGTGGGCTTACAAACGCATTTTTGCAAGGAACGAAATTAGGGTCGTGAGGCACGAGGACATTCACACTAATTATCCACGCGAGCGGGTAGCCTTGACGGAATTTTTGCAGATTCACGACGAGGCTAGCCTTGACCAAGCCACGCTATTCGGCAAGCCCTGGGATGGGAGTGCGAAAAACGCGGTCCTCTCGAACACTGGCCGCAAGTCAAGCAGGCCCGACCCGGCTTTTGTCACAGACGACTGGAAGCAGGGGCTCTCGCGTTTTGACTTGTTCTTGATACAGGCGGCTCTTGCGGGTTTCATGCGCGAGTTTGGTTACTTGCCGTACAGCAAGCCCGACGGGAAGTGCAAGCAAGTCGAGCTTGACTATGGCGCGCTGTGGAATGAATTCACTGCAAAAACTGTTCCTGCCTCGCTTCGTCCCGCCCTTGGCGGCGTCGCCTCAACACCTTTTATAAGCGTGGTTCCAAAAACAATTATTCACGCCATGATAGCGGCGCGGACGGCGCGCAATTACCTGGCGCTTTACTCCGCAGTCACAAGCTGATGGCGGCGTAGGGGAAACACGGAAGTTGGGATTTAATGAGCGAAAAACTTTACTCAAGCGAGTGGGACTACACGTCTCAGGCCAAGTTCTACGACAGGCGGCCCAACTACGCCCCAAAGGCGATTGAGCGCATTTGCAAGCACGTTGGCGCAAGCACTCACGGCAACTACGCTGTTGCAGACATCGGCGCCGGCACGGGTAACCTCACGCTCTTGCTTGCCAACAAAGCGGCTAAAGTAATTGCAATCGAGCCCAACGACGCCATGCGCGAGATAGGCAGGGGCAAGACAAAGGCGATGCCCAATGTCGAGTGGCGGGTGGGCAGCGGCGAGAAAACCGGATTGCCTTCAGGCGCGGTCGATTTGGCCGCTTTTGGCTCTTCGTTTAACACAACCGACAGGGACGCGTCACTGCGCGAGTCGCACCGCATTCTCAAGCCGGAAGGCTTCTTCACCTGCATGTGGAACAACCGCGACCTGCAGGATGGGCCGCAAAAGCGCGTCGAGGAAATCATCCGCGAGTTCGTTCCAGACTACAGCCACGGCACGCGGCGCGAGCAGCAGGCCGACGTCATCATCGCAAGCCGCCTCTTCAACAACCTCTACTACCTGGAAGAACCACAGGCGGTCAAGATGAGTGTCGAGAATTTTGTCGACGGCTGGCGCTCGGTCAAGAACAAGTACTGGGACCCGGCGACCCCAGAGGGCAAGGAACTGCTTTCAAAGATTATCGCCAGGATAGAGTCGGAGTTTGCGGACACCCCGGAACTGCAAATCACTTACGTCACCCGCGCGTGGACTGCAAAAAGAGAGGACTGAACTTAGCCATGGCCGGAGAGCGAAGCGAACTACAAGCGCTCGCCGGTGCCCTGCAAACGGCAGGCGATGCGATTCTAAAAGTGCGTTCGCGGGCATTCTCACTAAAGCGCGACAAGAGTCCCGTCACGGCAGCCGACCTAGCCTCGTCAAAAATTCTTGAGCGCGAGCTGTCGAAGACGGGCATTCCGGTATGCTCGGAAGAGCGCCGCGTGAGGGCAGCCAAGGAAATGTGGTTCGTCGACCCGCTTGACGGCACGAAGAACTACATCGAAGGCAACCCCGGCTACTGCGTGATGGCAGGCCTTCTAAGGAATGGGAAAATAGTCATTGCCGGAATTTACGTTCCAAGCACCCGCGAGCTTTACTACGCCGAGCTAGGCAAGGGCGCGTTCCTGCTTAAAGGCGGCAAGCGGACGCGCTTGAAGGCAAGCGGCAGGACGCGTCCGTCTCTTTTACGCGTAATCAAAAGCCGCCACCACCACACTGCAACCGACGAGGCCTTCATCAAGCGCGCTGGCCTGGGCCGCCAAATCGGGATTGGTAGCGCGGGCCTCAAGCTTTGCGCAATCGCGTCAGGCAAGGCGGAGCTTTACGTCAATTTCGACGGCCTTTGGGCCTGGGACATTGCCGGACCGCAGCTTGTGCTTGAGGAAGCGGGCGGCAGCGTCACCGACGCGACAGGCCACGCCCTGCGCTACCCGCCGGCTGGAATGCGCTTTGCCGGAGGAATCATCGCGTTAAACAAGGCAAACGCCGAAATACTATCGCTTGCTAAAAAGCATTGGAAGGAAATTAAATGAAGGGACTCCTAGTCTGGATTACAGGGCTCGCTGGATCCGGCAAGACTACGCTTGCGGCTATGGTTGAAAGCGGCCTTCGGGCCAAGGGCGTGCGCACGGTGCACGTCGACGGCGACGCTGTCCGCGAGATTTTTGGAAACGAGCTCGGCTTCCACCGGGAAGACCGGCTGAAAAACGCCTGGCGCATCGCCCGGCTCTGCAGTTTCCTCACAAGCCAGGGGTTTGCAGTCGTCTGCTCGACAGTGTCCCTCTTCCACGAAATCCACGGCTACAACCGCAAAACAAATTCAGGCTACCTTGAAGTCCACCTGGCAGTCAGCGCGGCCGAGCTTACCCGAAGGAACAAGAAGGGATTGTACGGCAAGGGCGGAAAGCAGGTTGTCGGCAGGGACATTGAACCCGAGTTTCCAAAGAAGCCCGACATGATGTTGGCAAACGACAACAAAACCCAGCTTGGGCAAAACGCCGGGGCAATAATTTCGAAAGCCGCGAAAATGGCTGCGGGCAAGTGAGTCGAATGGTGCCGTTCAAGTTCTCTACAAAAGCCGAAACGCTCAAGCGGCTCGCGCCCCTGCTGAAAGTCGGCGCGGTGCTGCCGCAACACCACTTCACGGTTGGCGAATGGAAGAAAAACAAGCCTGCGATTGCGGCCAAAACGCTAAAAGAATTGGCGGACGCCAAAAAACTCGCAGTGCGCTCAAGCGCAGTTAATGAAGACTCGCACTCAAGCTCGATGGCAGGCAACTTCACAAGCTGCCTCAATGTGCAGCCCAATGGGGCGAGCCTTGAAAAAGCGGTTGAAACCGTAATCGCAAGCTATGGAAACGGCGGGCACGCAAGCGACGCCAACCAGGTCCTCGTGCAGCCGCAGATTGAGAACCTGGAAGTGAGCGGCGTCGCCTTCACCTGCGACCTTGACACGGGCGCACCTTACTACATCGTCAACTACGACGACATTTCCGGCAAGACCGACGTCGTAACGTCAGGCACTAGCAACAAGGTCAAGATGTTCGTCTACAGCAAGTTTTACGGCCAAAAACCAACGAGCCCCAACCTCGCGCTCATCATCTCCGCAGTGCGAGAGCTTGAGAAGGCAACCGGAAGCGAAGCGATTGACATTGAGTTCGCCGTGTCAAAAGGCAAGTTTTTTGTTTTGCAGGTGCGGCCGATTACTACCGCTGGCAGGAAGCGCAACTATTCGCAGGAAGCGCTAAAGCAGGAACTCGACAACATCAAACGCTTCATTCGCGAGAACAAAAGGTCGTTCCCCAACTTGTTCGGCAGTCGAAACGCCTACGGCATCATGCCCGACTGGAACCCGGCGGAAATAGTTGGCGTCAACCCCAAGCCCCTGGCGCTCTCGATGTACAAGGAGATTATCACGGACTACATCTGGCCCCTAAGCAGAAAAGAAGTTGGGTACAAGGACGTCGGCTACCACCCGGGCCTCTGCTCGCTCTCCGGCAAGCCCTACATCGACATTCGCCTCAGCTTAAGCACGTTCCTTGCCGCAGACATTCCGGATGCGCTTGCGCAAAAGCTCGTAGACTTCCAGCTAAACAAGCTGCAGCTCAACCCCATGCTTCACGACAAAATCGAGTTCCAGATTGCCCACACTGCCTACAGCCTCAACTTCAAGCAATCGGCGGAGGAACTGCTCAAAAACGGCTTTTCAAAAGAGGAAGTCGAAATTCTACGAAAGTGCCTCCTAAAGCTTACGAACAACATCCTTGCAGAGCGGGTCACAAGCGTCGGCAGCCAGATGGCACTCGTTTCGCACCTCGATGCCAAGCGCAGGAAAATCAGGCTCTCCGACATTCCGATTGAAGTGAAAATAGCGCAACTCGTGCACGACTGCAAGTACTACGGCACCCTGCCGTTTTCCAAGCTCGCTCGCTTTGCATTCATCGCAAGCATTTTGATGCGCTCGCTTCGCGAGCGGGGAGTGATTACGCAGGCGCAGTACGACGGGTTCTTCAGCTCAATAGAGACGGTCGCGACCGAATTCGTCCGCGACATTGGCGAGATGAAGGCAGGCAAAATGACGCGAGCTGAATTCTTGAACCGCTACGGCCACCTGCGGCCGGGCACTTACGACATCACGTCACTCACTTACGCTGAGAACCTTGAGAACTACATTGACCTCAAGCACTACGACTCTGGCAAGACACACGAGAAGTTCGCTTTCGACGCGGCGACCATAAGGCGCATTGACGGCGAGCTAAAGGCGCAAGGCGTCGAGGCAAACGCGCACGAGCTGCTTAAGTTCGTAGAGGAAGCGACAATCGGCCGCGAGAAGTCGAAACTTGAGTTCACCAAGAACCTTAGCCTCGCGCTTGACTACTGCACGCAATACCTCCACAGGTACGGAATCGACAGGGAGGACGCGGCGTTTCTGGAAATCGGCGACTTGCTTGCCGCAAGCCACGACAGCAAGCTCTCAACCGCTAAAGGAGACCTCGAGGCGAAGATTGGGAGCCACAAGGCAAGCTATGAGATGACGAAGGCAGTGCGCCTCCCGCCACTCATTTTCGACGAGAAGAATGTCGAGTACTTCCACTACCGCGATGACATGCCGAACTTCGTTTCCGACAAGCGGGTTAGCGCAGAAGCAGCCTACGTTGCCGCAAACACCACCGACGGCGCGTTGTTGGACGGAAAGATTGCACTCATCGAAAACGCCGACCCGGGCTTTGACTGGATATTCAGCCACAACATCAAGGGGCTCGTCACGAAATTCGGCGGGGCCAACTCGCACATGGCAATCCGGTCCGCAGAGTTCGGCCTCCCTGCCGCAATCGGCTGCGGGCAAGTGCTTTTCGCCTACCTCAAGGACGCACGCAAGATAGAAATAGACTGCAGCGTCAAGCAAATAAGGAAAATACAATGAAAATGAAAATCGGCCTCTCGATGCGGATGGTGCGCTGCCAAAAGCCCGGCCACACTACGGGGAAGGGCGAAGTGCGCCACGCCATTTCGCAGGATTGGATGACGCTTTTGCAAAAGCTGGGCTTTACTCCCGTTTTGTTGCCGTCTGACCTCAAGGACATTCCCCAAATTGACGGCGTGATTCTCACAAACGGCAACAACGTCGACCCGCGCGCCTACGGCGGGAAGCCCCTTGACGACGTTTTTGCCGAGCGCGATGCTTTTGAGGCAAGGCTCGCCAAGATGGCACTCGGCAAGAAAATCCCGATTCTTGGCGCGTGCCGGGGCAGCCAGATGCTAAACGTGTTTTTCGGCGGAAAGCTAAAGCAACACGTGGCGGGCCACAGCGGCACGACGCACGCCATTGCACTGCGGAACGGCAAGCGCGTGACAGTCAACTCTTACCACGACCACGGCATTGCCGCCGACGGGCTTGGCAATTACCTAGAACCGCTTGCGTTTAGCGACGACGGCTTCATTGAGGCGTTCGGCCACAAAAGCGTACCCGCCATGGGCATCATGTGGCACCCCGAGCGCGGGCCGACTGCGTTTAACGACAGTCTAGTCAAGAGATTTTTCACTCGCCGAGGAGAACTCATTTGAAGGCAATCATCCTTGCCGCAGGCAGGGGCACGCGCTTGGGCGATTACGCAAAAGGAATGCCGAAAGCCATGCTCGATTTTGCAGGCAAGCCCCTGCTTGCAACGCAGCTGAAGGTGCTCCGCGCTGCAGGCGTCAATGACATTACGGTCGTCACGGGTTTTGCCTCCAAAAAAATTGCCTTTGATGGCGTAAATTACGTCCATAACCCTGATTTTGCGACAACTAACATGGTGGAATCACTCATCGTTGCGCGCGATGAGCTAAAGGCCGGGGCACTCGTGTGCTATGGCGACATAATCTACGAGCCTAGGGTGCTAAAGGCAGTGATGAAGGCAAAGGCCGACGCCGTAGTTGCAGTTGACTACGACTATCTCGACTATTGGAAGGCAAGGCTTGGGGACGAATGGGAAAATGACACTGAATCCCTGCGGGTCGTAAACGGCAAAATTACCGAACTAGGCGGGTCAAACCCGTCGGCCAAGGAGCGGCAATGCCGTTACGTCGGGCTCCTCAAGTTCTCTGCAAACGGGGCAAAGTTGTTGCTTGAGACGTACTACGCTGAAAAGCGGCGCCATTGGGAATCCGAGAAGCCTTGGCTTAACTCTCCGTCATTCAAGCAGGCATTCATGACCGACCTGCTAAACGCGTTTATCGCGCGGGGCAATGAAGTCAGGCCAGTGGAGATAGAGCGCGGGTGGATGGAGTTTGACACTGCTGATGACTATGAAAAGGCAAGCGCGTGGCTGGCTGATGGCAGCATCAAGCGCTTTTTCGACCCACGGACGCTGGCGTGATAGGCTGGACGGGGTTTAAAAGGATTTTCTGGCCCAACTAAGTTTATGAACATACTCGGCGTCTACCCCGTTTGGGGCCACGACACCTGCGCGGCAATAATCAAGGACGGCAGGCTAGTCGCGGCTGCGGAGGAAGAGCGCTTCACCCGCCACAAGCACGCCCTGCCGCGGCCCCATAGCATGACGAACATGATTGACCAGTCCGTCGAGCCCTCGTTTCACTCAATAAAATTCTGCCTCGACTACGCGGGCCTCACCATGGACGACATTGACGCAATTGCAGTGCCTTGGAACCCCGACCTCATCGTCAAGCAAAACTTTACCAGCGGCTCAAGGCTCATTCCAGAACTCGCCGCAAAGGCGCTCATGCTGCCCGCGGGACGGCTTTGGCGCTACAAGAAACTCTTCCGCAAGGGCGCGTCACTAAAGCAGGCGCTCTACTACGACTTTTTCATGGAACCATCGCTCTCGGGATATTCGAGCCTTCCTGAAATAAGGTATTACGAGCACCACCGCGCCCACGCCGCGACCGCTTTCTACGCGTCAGGATTCGAGAACGCGGCGGTCGTGACTGCAGATGGAGCGGGAGAGTCAAACGCAACAGTCGCCTGGCACGGGAAGGGAAACACGCTAACTAAACTCCGCGAGAAAATGAAGGACCAGTCAATAGGCAATTTCTACACGCTCGCCACCGAATACCTCAACATGGGCTACGGTGCCGAAGGAAAGACAATGGGCCTCTCGCCCTACGGCAAGCCCAACGCCAAAATCAGGGAAAAACTCCTCCGCAGGCTTAACCCGGAAACGGGCGACTGGTACGAAGGCAAGCTTGAGACCCTAAACGAGGCTGAAATGGGCTTTCCAGCGCGCACCAACCAGGCGGTTACTTCGCCGCCCTATAGCGACCTTGCCTACGAGGCAGAGGAGATTCTTGAGGCGGCGATGGTGAAAGTGGCCAAGTGGACGGTGGAGGCTACGGGAGAAAGCAAGGTCTGCGTGGCAGGCGGCGTCGGGTTAAGCTGCACGACAAACTCGCGCATCATCAACGCGGGCTTTGCAGACGACATATTCATCTTCCCGGCAGCAAACGACGGCGGCACCGCAATTGGGGCGGCCCTTGAATGCGCCGCCGAAATGGGGGAGAAAGTCAAGTTCAAATTCGAGCACGCTTACTGGGGCCCCGAGTACTCTGACGCGCAAATTGAAGTTGCGCTAAAGCAGAGCAACGCGAGGTTTGAAGAAACAACTGACCCCGGCGGGGCAGCTGCAGACCTGATTGCAAAAGGAAAAGTAATCGGCTGGTTCCAAGGCAGGATGGAAATCGGCCCCCGCGCGCTTGGGAACCGAAGCATCCTGGCAGACCCGACGCGCACAGACGCGTGGGAAAAAGTGAATGAAATCAAGCTGCGGGAAAGGTGGAGGCCGCTCGCTCCAAGCATGCTTTACGAGGCCAAAGACGAGTACCTGGAAAACGCGCGCGACTCACCCTTCATGATACTCGCATTCCAAGTACCGAAAGAAAAACACAAGGAAATCCCGGCGGTCGTACACGTCGACGGCAGCACCCGACCGCAAACCGTCAAGAAGACGACCAACGAAAAATACTGGAACCTAATCAAAAAACTCGAGCAAAACAACGGCACGCCAGTCACACTGAACACCAGCTTCAATGTCGGGCCGGAACCAATCGTCTGCACGCCAAAAGACGCGCTGCGAACGTTCTTCACATCCCAGCTTGACGCAATCGTAATCGGGAACTACGTGCTAGAAAAGTGATTTGAAAATGGCTAACGTACTCGGCATTTGCGTTGCTTCGGAAGTCCAGGAACGGCATGATACTGGCGCCGCTCTAGTCAAGGACGGCAAGCTCATTGCGGCGGTTGAGGAAGAGCGCTTCACGCGCAAGAAGCACGAAACGGCCCCGCCCGTGCTCTCGGTAAAGTACTGCCTTGCGGCGGGTGGCCTGACGATGGATGACATCGACGGCATTGCAATCATGTGGCGCGACGTGCAGGCGCCTTATGCGGATGTGCTAAACGCAGTTCTGCGCTACAACAAGGCCAAAAACGTGCTTTTGCGCAAGCTCGGCACTGACTTGAAGAAACTTGCTGGCGGCTACCGCGACCCGCAGCTTGACTTCCTGCGCGAATACAGCCGCTCGCCTCCAGTCACTTACTACGAACACCACTTGACGCACGCCGCGACTGCTTTCTACCCGTCGGGCTTCAAAGACGCGGCGATAGTGACTGTCGACGGCACAGGCGAGTGGAACTCGACAGTCGCTTGGAAGGGCGGCGCCGACGGCATCACAAAACTAAAGGAAAAGCCCAACTCGCAGTCGCTCGGATTCTTTTACTCGGCAGTGACAAAGCACATCCGCATGGGAAGCCAGGCCGAAGGAAAGACCATGGGCCTGGCGCCGTACGGCAAGCACGACCCCGACATCTACTCGCGGCTTACCAACTTTATCAACCCGAACAAGGGCGAATGGTACGAGGGCGCGACGACACGCGACATCAACCAGGCCGACCTCGGCTTTCCCCAACGGCTTGATTCTGAAAAAGCCACTAGCGAAAAGTACGCCAACCTCGCCTACAACGCGCAGGAAATCCTAGAAGAGGCGCTCCTAAAAGTTTCCAAGTGGACGGTTGACGAAACCGGTTGCAAAAACATCTGCCTCTCTGGCGGAGTTGCGCTAAACTGCACGACGAACTCGCGCATCATCAACGCGGGCTTTGCGGATGACATTTTCATCTTCCCGGCAGCAAACGACGGCGGCACCGCAATTGGGGCGGCGCTCCAGCTTGCTGAAGAACTTGGAGACAAGACGGCATTCCGGATGGAAAGCCCATACTGGGGCCCCGAATTCACCGACGAGCAAATTGAGGAAGCACTCAAGGAAAGCGGCGCGACCTTTGAAGAGACTGGCGACCCAAGTGGTTCTGCGGCGGACCTTATTGCAAAAGGCAAAATCATTTGCTGGTTCCAAGGCAGGATGGAAATCGGCCCCCGCGCGCTTGGGAACCGCAGCATCCTGGCAGACCCGACGCGCACAGACGTGTGGGAGCGCGTAAACGAGGTGAAGCTGCGCGAACAATGGCGGCCGCTCGCTCCAAGCATGCTCTACGAGGCCAAAGACGAGTACCTAGAAAACGCGCGCGACTCACCCTTCATGATACTCGCATTCCAAGTGCCAAAAAACAAGCACAAGGAAATCCCGGCGGTCGTACACGTCGACGGCAGCACCCGACCGCAAACCGTCAAGAAGACGACCAACGAAAAATACTGGAATCTCATCAAGAAACTCGAGCAAAACAACGGCACGCCGGTAACGATGAACACGAGCTTCAATGTCGGGCCGGAACCAATCGTCTGCACGCCAAAAGACGCCATCCGGACGTTTAGGAACTCCAAGCTCGATGCCCTCGTCATCGGAAGCTATGTGCTGCAAAAGTAAGCTGCGCGTGACCGTTTCGCTTAACTTAACCTGAAAGACCGAGCGATAGCACAATTGCCAAAGGCACTAAGGCAAGAATGCCAACGGCGGCAGAAAAGTAGTGTGCGGGAATTCTCTCGGCGGCCCGGGTGATGACGTCCATGGTTCCAAGCGACACTGCGGCAGAAATTATGATGCCTAGCGCCGCGGCCTCGATTGAAATGCCCGAGAAGCCCTCGACAACGGCAAACGCTGCAAAGGCGGCAAGAATCATCGGCGCGGCCATCAAAAAGCTGAGGCGAACGGCTTCGTCGGGCTTGAAACCCTGGGAAAGCAGGGCCGCCTGCGTGATGCCGCTGCGGCTGATGCCCGGAAGCACGGCCAAGCCCTGGGCGAGGCCCGTAATGATTGAGGACTTTAGCGTGAGTCCTTCAGTCCGCTCAAGCGTTTCGGCCTCCGCTGGCGACGGGCCCTCGCGCGAGGCCCACATTATCACGGACATGGTAATCAAGAGAAGGCCGGCGGCTGCCAGGAGCCACTCGCCCTGAAGGCCGGCTAAGAAGTTCTTTGAAAGAAAGTAAAGCGGGAGGGCCAGGACTGCGGTTGCGGCAATTGAGACGAAAAGAAACGAGTGCTCCTTGTCGGGATAGTCGCGTGAGGAAAAATCAAGCAGGGAATAAGGGTTTGCGGCTGCCGACTTGACGGCGTTAAGGTACTCGTCGCGGTAGCGGTAGACTGCAGCGGCAAAGTCCCCCAAGTGCAGCATTAGGGCAAAGGCAAGCGCGTCCTTAAACGAAATGCCGAAAAGCCAGTTGCCTGCGAGGATGACTTGCGTCTTGCTGCTTACGGGAATCCACGCGGTAATGCCCTGCACGACGGCCAAAACCGCCGCCTGGATTAAATCCACCATAAGTCGGGTTAACAGCTACTGAATAAAAACAGTGACGGAATTACCCTTGCATGGCGAAAATCGCGTTCTTCGACCTCGAGCCATGGGAAGAGGCGCACTTGAGAAAAAGGCTGGCCAAGCACACGCTTCACTTCATTGAAGGAACGCCAGCTAACGCTGCCCTTGCTGGGGCGGCAAACGACGAGATAATTGCCGCATTCGGCCACTACCCGCTTGACGGAGCTGCGCTTAAGCGCTTTGCCAAGCTCAAGCTCGTTGCGACGATGTCAACGGGATTCGACCACATCGACTTTCGCGAATGCAGCCGCAGGAAGATTATAGTGTGCAGCGTGCCGGCCTATGGCGACAACACCGTTGCCGAACACACTTTCGCGCTTTTGCTCGCAATATCCCGAAACCTGCTCCCGTCAATCGAGCGCGCCAAAAGCGGCCGATTCACTCCCCACGGGCTGACCGGATTCGACTTGAAGGGAAAGACAATCGGCATCATCGGCACGGGCAGGATTGGCGCTTGGGCCGCGCACATCGCCCACGGGTTCGGCATGAACGTAATAGCATTTGACAAGCGAAAGAACCCGGACTTGGAAAAAGAGCTTGCAGTGCGTTACCAACGCTCTCTTTCCGCACTGCTTGCAAAGTCGGACATCATAGCCATTTTTGCGCCACTCACCCCCCAAACGCACCACATGATTGGGGAAAAGCAGTTTAGGCAAATGAAGAAAGGCGTTGTTTTGCTTAACACAAGCCGCGGGGGCCTGGTTGACACCGACGCGCTAGTAAAGGCCATCGGCAACGGCACGGTTGCCCACGCTGGCCTCGACGTGCTTGAAGAGGAGGCTTTCATCCGCGAGGAACGCGAGCTTCTCGCAAAGCACCTGCAAAAACGATTTGACCTGAGAACTGCCCTGGAAAACCACGAGCTGCTCAACCACCCTGCGGTGCTTGTCACGCCACACAACGCGTTTAACTCAAAGGAAGCGCTGCAGCGGATTCTTGATACAACAGCAGAAAACATCACGGCGTTTCTAGCTGGCCGGCCCGTAAACTTAGTCTCATTAAAAGCACCGGCGGCGACAAAATCGCGCAGAAAACGCTTAGGGGCTTAGAGGACGCCGGCGGCAACGCCGCTCTTTATGACCGCAGCCTTCACACGGACGGCAACCTGCTCCCTTGACCCGCGGCCGTTGATTACGACAATGCGGTCTTTTGGAAACTGCTTCGGCAGGCGCAGGTAAAGGCTGCGCAGCCGCGCCATGAACTCAAGCCGCTCGAACTTCTCGTTTCCTTTCACATTGCGCTTTGAAAGGCGGCCGAAAGCCTCTTTTGCGGGCAAGTCGATGAGGAGCACTAAATCCGGCCGCGCTACCCCCGCGTGCATCTGCACAATGCGCTTTAGCGCAATGCCTTGGGTCTGCTGGAAGGCGTAAGAAGAATGCATGAACCTGTCGCACAGCACAAGCTTGCCTGCCTTTAGCGCGGGAACAATTTCTTTAGCGCAGTGCTCTTTCCTGTCGGCAACATAGAGTTTTAGGAACCGTTCGGCGCCCGCGTAAGGGTCTTTTTCCGAATGAAGGAACCTTCGCAGGCGCCTGCCGTAGGTTCCCCAAGTGGGCTCGCGCGTGCAAACGATGCTAGTGAATTTCTTGCTTGTTGAAAAGAGCCACTGGGCGAGACGGAAGACCTGTTCGGTCTTGCCGCTCCCGTCGATGCCCTCAAATGCGATGAAAAATCCTTTAGCCATGCTAAACCACTCCGAGGACTGGGGCGTAGAACGCAATGCCAAGCGCGGCTGCCGGAATCAAGAGGTTGTCGTCAATCCCGACGTCAATGCTCTCAATAGCGGCGAGGGCAACTGCGTAAAAGAAAGCCGAATAGAGGCCGATTAATGGGAAAGCAGCTGCGGTGCCAAAGGCCACAAAAGATAGCGTGCCGGCCCAGGTCTTGCTGGGATGCCACTCGAGCTTGCTCCCGCCCAAGTGGATGCCTGCAATGGTCGCCACCCCGTCGGCCACCGCCAGAATGGCGAGAATCGCAAGGGCGAGCTTAAACGACTGCGCAAACGACACGAGGAGAAGCGCGCCCGTAAAGTAAAAGAGGGCGCCCTTTCCAGGCAAGCCAGAGTCGCGCCGCTCGAAATTGGCTAAAACCCAGTCAACTGCAGCGACGCTTGTGCCAACGAGCTTTAGTTGGATGAGAAGCAAGCCAATTACCACAGCTGCAATCAAAAGCTCGACTAGCGCGGTCTTGCCAAACACGGCGCCGAAGGCTACAAAGCCAAGGCCGAAGAAAATGTGGATTAACTGCCTGCCAAGCTCGTTCAACGCTTTCTCCTCCTGGCGCGTCCGGCCTTTCGCCTGACTGGCGCTGCTGGTTTTCGCCTGTAGCTCGCAGTAAGAATGGCGGCGGCGGGGTCTACACCCTCCTTTCGAACATCGGAATCTTCCTTGCGGTCAAGGACTTCAACCAGCCATGCGGAAAACGCGTAAAGCGCAATTCCAAGCGCAATGCCGCCGGCCACCTGCGATGGCGAGTGCACGTTTAGGTAAACGCGGGAGCCGCTTGCTGCTATTGCAAAGGCGGCAAAGGGCCAGAACCAAACGCTGCCAAGCGCGGCCATCATGAAAACGGTTGAGGAAACAGCGTGGAAGGACGGCAGGCCGTAGTCGGGCGGGCAATCGCCTTGGAAGGACTCGCTAAAGCACGGCCGGTCTTCGTGGAACGCCTCCTTTAGCACTGGGACTACAAGCACGACTAGCAAAAGCGCTAGGAGAAGCACTTTTCGCCTGCGGAGCAGAAGCGCACCCGCAACTAATGCAGCAGGCAAAAGCAGCGCGTAGTACTTGTCAAACACTAGCGACAGGGCCAGCAGAACTTCTTCGAGCATAACAAGTGGTAGCCAAACAACTCTTTTATTACTTTTCAACCGCCCAATTCCTATTGTGCCGGGGTGGCTCAGCCTGGAGGCTGGCCTGAAAGCCGGGTAATAGAGCACCAGACTCATAAGAGCCCACTGCAATCGCTGCAGTGGTCTACAAAACTCAAACGTGCTCTGCGCCATCTGGGTGTCGCGGGTTCAAATCCCGCTCCCGGCACTTTACAACTAGCCTAGCTTGCCGCGCGCAAACTTTGGCGAGCCGCCGCCCTTTGCGCCCGTTGATTGAAGTAGCTTGACTGCGTCAGAGCCGCTTTCGGGATTGCATGCAACTGCGATGAAGCCGCTAGAGTTGGAGGCTATTGCAGAGAGGCCCTTCTCTTCTGCAACGCGCAAGACGATTTTCTCAACCAACTCTTGCGCCAAGTCAAGCCCTTTGGCTTCGACGATGCCCTTGCCATCCGCCCGCGCTTGGGAGATTAGTTTTTCTCCAAGCAATTGCGCCAGCTGCTCGTCGGCCTTCAAAAGCTTCTTGCCGCGCTCTTTCCACTCGTCGTAGAGCTTGTGCTCTGCGGAGACAAGCTCGTTTCCGGGAACGCTGAAGACGGCGCTTGCATCCTCGACAACCGCGTGTTCCTTCTGCATCCACTTGACCGCTTCGGCGCCGGCGACATAGCGCAGGCGCACCATGCCGTCCTGGATGCCCTCGCTGCCAATAATTTTGATTGCGCCGATTAGTGAAGTGTTGGCCATGTGCAGGCCGCCGCACGCCTGCGTGTCAAAGCCTTCGACTTCGATGATGCGAAGCGTCTTTCCAATTGCCCCGCCGCCCTGGTAGAGGCGGAAGCCGTACTTGCGCTCCGCCTCGCCGCGGTCCATCCACTTGAAGTTTATTGGCACTGCCTCGAGAACCTTCTGGTTGGCAAGCTCCTCGATGGCCTCCCTGTCCTCGCGTGAAAGCTTCTTGTAGTGCGTGATGTCAACGTGCGCCTCATCGACCTCTTTTCGGGAGCCGAATTGCCAGACGTGCTTGCCTAACACGCGTTGGGCACTCTGGATGACTAGGTGGGTTGCAGAGTGGTGGCGCATGAGTGCCAAACGCCGGTCCTTGTCGACGACGAGCTTGACTACGCTGCCTTCGGCAATGCCACTCGCGTCAGTGAGCTCGTGGACGATGACGTCGTCGACGTGGTCGACGAAAATGACTTCACGGCTGGCAATGAGGCCCTTGTCGGTCGCCTGCCCGCCGCCCTCGGGATAGAAAATCGTGGAGTCAAGCGCGACGCGGTTGCCCCTAACTGCAAGCACACGCGCGTGCAACTCTGTCAGGAGCGGCTTTTCGTAGTAGACGCGTTTTGTCGGCGCCACGCCCTCAAAAGCCTTGGCAAACGGCTTTGCCTCTTTGACACGCGAAGAGTGCTTGTCGGTCAGCAGGCGGTAGAATTCCGTCGGCACCTCGACTTTCTTGCCCTCCGACTTGGCGACTTTTTCAAGAAGTTCCGGGGTGACGCCGTGGCTCTCGTAGAGCACCTGCATTTCCTTCGTCGTGATTGGCTTGTTGCTTGAAATCGTCTGTGACGCGACGCGCCTGCCCTTGTCTAGGCTCTCGGCGAACTTGCGCTTCTCGTGCGAAAGAATGTCAGAAATGCCGTCGAGGTTCTCGGAGAGCTCTGGGAAAAGCCCGCGTAGGTCGGCCGCCTGCAGGCGCATGAGGTCGATGAGCTCGAAGTCAAAGCCGTACTCGTCAATGAAGCCGAGCGAGCGGCGAAGAAGCACGCGCAGGTTGTAGCCGCCAGCGGCGTTTGAAGGCAGGGCGCCATCTGTGAGGGCGAACAAGAGTGCGCGCGAGTGGTCGGCAATGGCGTAAATCGCCTGCATTGGCGCAATGGTTTTTTCAAGTTCCTCTAGAGAAATCTCGAGCGTGCGCGCAATCTTCTCCTTCTCGGCGCGCATGTTGATGGCGCTCTCGACATCAAGGCCGGACGCGAGCCGCGAGTATCGTCGCGCCAGGTCTTCGGGCGGCTCGAAGCTCGCGCGCCGCTTCATGTACTCGATTTCTTTCGGGAAGACCGCGTCATAGGCACTCGGCGAGCCATTGTAGTACCACAAGAGGCGCTCGAAGCCCCAGCCCACGTCGATGACCTTCATGTCAAGCGGTTGGATGAGGTCGTTGTCGCCGCGGCGGAATTCGGTAAACACGCTGTTGACCAGTTCGCTGCCGCGCGAGAAGCTCTCGATGCACGGGCCGAAGCTGGAGAAGTCGGGAATGCTCCAGATGTCCTCGCCATAGGTGATTTCCTCCTTCGGGATTTCCATCACCTGGGTTAGAAAGTCGAAATTGTGCTGGATGCACTCGTCCTTCCAGTAGCCTCCCTTGCTCTTGTCGTCGCAGTCGAAAGAATGCTGGCCGGCCATCATGAAGCAGCTTAAGTGCCGACCGGTGACGCCGACGTTCGCGATGTCATTGAAGCGAAGGCACATCTGGGGAACGACTAGGGGATTTGCGGGATATTCGAAAACGGTCTTGCCGTGCTCGAGGCGCTGAAAATCTACGATTGAGGCGATTGTGAAGTAGAGGTCGTCGCGCCAGCGTGACAGGACGGGATAGCGGGGGATGATGGTGTGGCCGCGCTTTTTCCAGAAGTCCTCGTACTTTTTCCAAAAGCCAACGTAAGTCTCTTGCCGGGGCTTTTCCTTGATGAAAGAGTAAGGCTCGTGAATTGAGTCGCCGCAGTTGGGCCGCTCGACGAGGCTCCAGTAGCCCTTGCCGCACTGGCACACGTAGCGCTTGAAGCCTTCATGCCTGAAGAGCTCGACCTCGTAGTGCTTTGCGTACTCGTCCGAGAACTTCTTCTTCAGGAACTCTTTGGAGAACATCGAAGAAAGTAAGGGAGTGGGAAATTAATAAAAGAGGGGTGGCGGGTTGTACTCCGCTTTCTGTTGTCCACGGCATTGGACTGATGCGGCCCTAAGCCTTGCACCGAACGCGGCGCGTTTCATTCCCGTTCCGGCCAAAGTCGCGCGGGTTCATCCTGCGACCGGCGGGATTCGTTTCTGTTCCGCGTTCTCGCCTGAAGCGAGGGCGCTTTACGCGCCGGAACTGCATTGCTGCAGGGTGAGCGGAAGTTCCTCAGCTGCGTCCCCTGTGAGGGGAACGCTACCGACAGCCGTGCGCCCACCACCCTTACATAGTATAGTGTAGAAGGGAGGTTAAAAACGGTTTGGAAAATGAGAAAAAGAAAGGGGAGAAACAAAAGCGAGCTCCCCGGAAGGAGAATGGTGCAATCCACGGAATGCTATTCCGAGATTACTTCTTCTTTTTCTTCTTTGCTGCCATTCCGTTTTCACCCGCGTTCTTGTGAAATATTTTAATCGATTAACAGATAACCTAATTTAAACCTTAGCAATGGGAGAAAACATGCAACAAGACGATGATTTTTCCAAACATATTTTCGCAGACGAGCACGACATGCACGCGGCGCTCCTCTCGGCATGCTCGCTTCTAGAGGTAAATTCGCAAAACGCGTCTGCGAAATTCTACAAGTACACCATGCTTAGGGCAACCGCGACGCTTGAGAAAGGGGAAATCAAGCTCCGCGCGAGCGACGGCTTTCGAAGCGCGTCAAACGAAGTGCTACTCGGACTCTGCCTCTACCTCGTTGCGAAGCTCTTTAGAAGAAAAATCCGGGGCGACGGCGAAAGGTACGTTCGCGCTTATGGGGAATTCACCTCAAGCGAGGGAAGCAGGAAACTAAGCAATTCCATGCGCGTGCTTCGCGGAAGAAAAAGGCAAACGAACCCCAAGGGAGAATTCTTCGACCTCAACGCGTCAATCGCGCGCGTTGCTGCCGAGTACTGGCAAGAGCTTGACGGCATCGAACTGCCAACCCCGACTTGGGGGGACAGCCGTAGCACGCGGGTCCTCGGCTACTACGACGACGCGTTTAACGAAATCGTGATTAACAAGGCTTTAGACGACAGGCGCGTGCCCGAGTTCGTGCTCGACTACGTAGTCTACCACGAGCTGCTTCACGCAAAACATTCACCGCATTACGGCCGGGGAAAGTCGCTTCGGACAACCGTGCACACAACCGCCTTCAAGCGCGACGAGGAGAAATACCCGCGCCTGGAGGAGGCGCAGGCGTGGGTTGGCAAAAACCGCAGACTTTTCTACGAAATTCGTATTTTATGAGCAGTTTTATATAGTTTTTCGTAGAAAAATTGTGTTGGAAGGCAACTCTCCCAAGGAGGCCATCCGCTAAGGTGTTATGTGCGTGGACTCTCTTGACCGGGCGATTGTTGCTAGGCTCAAGAGGGACGCGCGCACGCCTTTTCTTAAGATTGCGAAAGACACTGGCGTCAGCGAAGGCACCATTCGCAACCGCGTGGGCGATTTGCTGAAAACTGGCACTATTGCCAAATTCACAGTAGAAACTGGAGGAAACAATTATGTCTCTGCACTCGTCGGGATAAAGGCAGATGCCAAGCGCAGGTCACCCGACACTGCAGGCGCAATAGCTAAAATCAACGGGATCGCTAGCATTTTCGAGGTAAGCGGCGATTTTGACATGTTCGCAATAATCGAGGCGGAGAACTTGCCCCAGCTAAACGCGATAGTCGACAAAGCAAGGACAATGCAGGGAGTGCGCGAAACTCAGACGTTCATGGTAATGAACCGCATTCGGTAAGCTTTTTATCTAGCATCGCCGGCAAACTACTTATGCGGCCAACGCACTACGCAATCTACAAAGCCAGTTCGATTTCACTCGAAGGAGGCGAAAGAATTAGCGAAATCAGCCACTACGTTGTGCACGCGGGCATCAAGCACAATTTTGCCGAAGCCTATTCTCAGGCAATAATCAACGGCTACCCGAGAGATTACGTTAAAATTGCGGCAGGACCACTGCCGAAAGAACTGGCTAATTCAATTACGCTGGAAAGAAGCGAAGAAAACCCGCACGAAGCTCCAATAATGGCGTTCTATCAGCTCATCAAAGCCGGAAACAAAGCCAAAGTGGCGATCAAAGAAGTCATTGGATCGGCAGACGATGGATTAAGACAAAAGTTTTTCGAGTTTTTTGAAGATGCCATTAAGGCCGATCTCCGTAAACGCGGCCTCAAGCTCGAACAAGCTAGCGGAGAATGAAGAAAAACCGGTTCAAGTCGACCTTACCGTTAACGACGGCAATGCCCTCTTTCCTCAGGAGATTCCCTTTTGCAGCCTGACCGCTGGCGAACCCACCCACTTCCCCATTAGAGCGAATGACGCGATGGCACGGGCAGAACGGCATTCCGGGGCTCTTGTTGAGCGCGTTGCCAACTGCCCTTGCGGCACCAGGGTCGCCAATTGCTTTTGCAACTGCCCCGTAAGTGCTCACTTTTCCGCGCGGAATGCGCTTGGCTGCGGCAAACACGTTTTCTTGAAAAGAAGTCAAAAGCTCTCACGCTGATTCTGGAATATACCAAACGTGATAATTTCCGCCATTGCTCCACTCGAACTTAACGCGAACATTCGCACCCATGTACTTGAAGTGCTTACCTGCAGGAAGAGAAATTTCAACTGCCGAATTTGGCATAAACTCCCGTTCAGGAAAAACAACAATATGCTCCGGACGGACCGACGAGTCAATCATCTTAAGGCCAGTTAAGACCGCGTGGGCATGCTCGGCAAAGGCCTCTTGCTTTCTGTGAATTGGCAGTGAAAAACGTATTTCAGAAGACGAAAATCGTGCTGATGATAACGGATGCTTTGCCCAACTCACTAAAATCACCTTTCGTGAGAAATAGCGACGGCAACCACTTAAATTACTTTGCTCAAAGCTACTGCTAGCAAGCGAAGTCGTATGCGCTTTGTTGGCGAGAGCCGATTTGCTGGGTTTCAGCAGAGGCTGTGAAAGTGTAAGGAAGTTTTTAGTGTTGCTACCGAGCATTTGAGACTACTCCTTGTCTTTTTTTAATTGCGTTGCAATTAGTGTGAAAAGACAAAGATTATGACCTTTAGTAGCGGTTGACTCACATCTCGCCTTGCGGCTTGATGCTTACATCTCCGCCCTATCAAACCCGTCTGCTACGGGCGGTCTAAGCCGTCTCGTTTTGGGCACTGCTTCGTCCTTAGATGCTTTCAGGACTTATCAGTTAGCGCATGGCTACGCGGCTCGCGTTGACACGACCGCTAGACCAGAGGCGCCGGTTCCCCGTTCCTCTCTTAAGCTGAAGACTCGGCATGGAAAAATTTGAAATGGACCTGCTCGCTTGTTGGACATTCTTTCATTGCAACATATTGCCCAGGAAAGGCGTTGCTAAGATAGTCATCCAGCGAGTGGGTCCCTAAGCCAAGTTTCCATGTACTTAGAGAACCTTACCCTCAGACGGCCAAACACTTCTAGGAGATGCCACCGAACTGTCTCGCGACGTTCTGAACCCAACTAACGTGGGACTTTAACGGATGAACAACCCGACCCTTGGTGGCTCCTGCACCACCAGGATGTCCCGAGCCGATAGCGATGTATCAAACCGCGCCGTCGATGAATTCCTCTGCGGAAAACATTCTCATGACGGGCGTTAACCTTTTCCTATTTTGCATTCCCTGCAAGCTAAAAGCTTGCGCTGGGAAAATCGAAGACCGAAAAAGTAACGCGTCGTTTTCCAGAGAGTATGAACTCTCGGGCGCGACGAACCTGTTACCCCCGGGGTAGCTTGTCTGTCAGAAGAAGGCCTCATTAAAAGGCACATTCTTGTTCGTTAAGCCCTGCTTTCGCACCTGCATCCCATTTTGTTAAGGATACAGTCAGCCCAACATTTGTCTTTGACCCTCTACGACGCATGTACAGCCCGCAATCCACACACAAAAACTAGCTAAGCGATAACTCGACAACCTGCACTTCCTGCCCGCGCGAGATTTCAACGTATTTCTTGACGTTGACCCGACGGGCCTTAGCAGTCTTTTCGAGCTCCTCAATGACGCCATACGCATTGCGCAATTGGTCAGTCGGAACGACTAACGCGTTTCCGCGTATGTCCGAACTGACGTTCTTCTGCTTTAGAATCCGCTGGTACTTCTCGAGCAAAAAAGTCACGAGAGCCAGAGGTTGCAAAAGAGCGCGGATGCGCGATACAATGTCATCAAGGAAGCTTGCCATGCCAAAACCCGCACTGATTAGTGCGGGGTGGCTTTAAAATTGTGTGGAGTGCGCGGTTTCTGACGCGCCTGAGTTGAGCTTTGGGCGCCTTTGTTTTTTTATCGAAGGCGTGCCGCCCCAGCCAAACCACCCATCTGTAGCTGTCTTACGTCTTTTGGACGCAATAAGCAATGCAGTCATCAAATAGCAGTGTTACATCGTTGCCTATTCCGCCCCCGCGAGGACGGACATAGCGGCTCCTGCTTACGCTACGAATTAACAACCGAATTACAACAACAGACTGTGGTTAAGCTCCACGGGGTCTTCGTTTCCCCCTAGAAGTCCTCGGCATGTTCACCGAGTAGTAGGTTCGCCAGGTCTAAGACAGGGACAGCGGGACGCTCGTTACGCCATTCATGCAAGCCGCCAATTAAGCGGCGAGGTATTACGCTACCTTAAGAGTCTCAGAGTGTGGCCCTGAGACTTTGCTTGCTGATGTGCGGCAAAGTCCAGATAGACCCGCTCTTTAGCAGCCCTTTGCTCCCTTGAAAAGGAGTTTGAGGTACTGCCAGTGAGCAGGCGTCAACCTCCGTGCACAACGTTTCCGTCTTGCGGAGATTTGTGTTTTTGCTAAACAGTCGACGTCCCCAGTTTTGCAGCCAACGATGAGCAAATGATTTTGCGCTAGGACGCTATCAACCACATCACAGAATTGCCGGTAGGTACCGGCGTCAGAGGTTGTTCTCTTTTCCTCAACGCGCAAAAAGGTTCTTGTTTGAATGCCCATCGCGGGTCACTGCGACCTACGAGTCCCCACTTCAACTTGCGTCTAGTGGAGAAGCGTAGGCACCCCTTATCCCGAAGTTACGGGGCCAATATGCCGAATTCCCTTGCCTTAGTTCACCTGCCACGCCTTAGTATTTTCTACCTGAGCACCTGTACTGGTTCTTGGTACGGACTCTCTACAGGATTGCAACACCGTTTTCAAGGGCCATTGGACTCAACCCACCTTGCGGTTTTCAGAACTTAAGCTCGTGCTCCTCTTAACGAGACTTCCGAGCCCTGGTTTCTTTAAATGCCCTCTCGGGCACTGGGCCTATCCACTGGCGTCCGATGTTACCTTGTGTTACCACGCTCCGTAAAGAGGCAAGAGATTATTAACTCCTTTCCCTGATTTCGACCTACGCGATTACGCTTGGTCTTAGGACCGGCTTACTCTAGCTCGACTAGCGTTGGCTAGAAACCCTTGCTCTTTCGGCGTCCGGGATTCTCGCCCGGAATAGATGCTACTAGCACCAGGATCTTCATTACTACCCGCTCCACAAGACCTCACGGCCTTGCTTCTGGGCAAGCAGTACGCCCTCCTACTCAATCCCGCGGCTCTGCCGCGGTTGCTGCAGTATCGGTGATATACTTAGTCCCGGAAGTTTACGATGCCACAAACCTTGACGGGTCCGCTGTTACGCGTTGTTTAACGGATGGCAGCTTCTGTTCCTACCGCCCCGCTGTCTATGGAATATGACATCTTGATGAGTAACACTCAGTATATGCTTAGGGACCTTAACTGCAGTAGGGGTCGTTCCCCTCTCGCCGTCCGCGCTTAACTCGGACTGGCCAACTCCCAATGTCTACAGCAACCATGGCTTCGGAGTTGGACAAGAAAGTGAGGATTTTACTCCCCGTTCTTTCGAATCCGTCGCTCTACCCATGGTCCGCCTCGATCGGGGCTGTACTGCGGTACACTTCGGAGGGAACCCGCTATCGCCGGGCTCGTATGGACTTTCACCCCTACACGCAAATCACCCAAGAAGATATACTATCACTGGATGCGGGCTTCCACCGTCCGGGAGGACGGTTTCACCCTGTTCGCGCGTAGTTCGTTCCGGCTTCGGGTCTGTAAAAAGTGACTAAACGCGAGTTACCACGTCTTCCCTGGGACCTTACGGCCTTGCGGAATTTCGCTTTCGCTATGCACAATGCTCGCCACTCCCTACAACTCCCTGGCTCTTGCTTCAAGAAGGATGACTGGACGCCGTTGCCTTGCGGCCCTTTATCGCCCAATCTTCTTGTGGCCAACCAGTTTCAGGCACTTTTAACTAGCCTTTCGGCTTGCTTTTCAACTTTCGCTCACGCTACTCAATACGCTATCGGTTTCAGATTATATTTAGGGTTACAAGTCAATGACTCGCATCTTCACACCACCTTCTCAAGCGATGCTACTCTGGAACTCGGCTCACCCAATGAACTACTGCCTACGCGGCTGTCACGCTTTATCGCGCCCTTTTCCAAGGGTCTTCGGCTAAGAACACTGGTGTTAAACGCCGGTCCGAACACCACATCCGAGCCTCTGTTACCAAAGGCCGTTCGGTTTGCCCTATTCCGCGTTCGATCGCTCTACTGACGGAATCTCAGTTGATTTATTTTCCTCCGCTTACTAAGATATTTCAATTCAGCGGGTCTTCGCTTCTTCCGAAGCAATTCGGGAATCCCGGGTTAAATGGCTGGATGCGCCTACCCCGGGCTTTTCGCAGCTTCCCACGCCCTTCGTCGCTATCTGAACCTAGTCATCCACTGGCTGGCTATAGCTAGTAGCCTCAAATGCTCTACTACAATCCGATATCTCGGATATAATGTGAACACTAAAAGGCTTCCTTACACCTACACAGCCTCATAAGCTGCCCGGTGCCTTGCGGCACACGAGCAAATCGGCACTTCGTTGCGAACACCGGCGGCCAGCCGGACTTACTCCGCAAGCGCATAACGCCCAAAACGGTTTTGACGCCGTCAACGGGCACGAATGGACTCGGTGGGACTTTCCCCAACCTGCTCTTGCCAGAAGAGCCGGAGGCTTTGAACCCACGACCTCCTGCTTGCAAAGCAGGCGCGCTACCACTGCGCTACGAGCCCACGCTAAACTAACACCGGCGCCCTCTTTCGAGAGCGCCTGAATGTTGACAGGTTCTAATTTGGTAGAGTGCTTTTGAAACTTCTACCCTCCAGCACTTAGGTCTTGCTGCCTATTGGAGGTGATCTAACCGCAGGTTCCCCTACGGTTACCTTGTTACGACTTAATCCTCCTCACGAAGCCCTAGCTCGACATGCCCTTAGGGCAGGCCTCACTAAGACCTCGCTTGGATGACTTGACGGGCGGTGTGTGCAAGGAGCGGGGACATATTCACCGCGCGATGATGACACGCGATTACTAGGGATTCCAACTTCATGGGGACGAGTTCCAGCCCCCAATCTGGAGTGGGACGGAGTTTAGGAGATTGCCTTCACCTTTCGGCGTCGGAACTCATTGTCTCCGCCTTTGTATGCCACGTGTGGCCCAGGAAATTCAGGCCATACAGACCTAGCGTCGCCCCTTCCTTCCTCCATCTTAACGATGGCAGTCTCAACAGAGTGCCGCCCTCATTACTGAAAACGTAGCAACTGTTAACAGGGATCTCGTTCGTTGCAGGACTTAACCTGACACCTCACGGCACGAACTGACGCTGGCCATGCAACACTTCTCGGCTTGTCGGCTAAGATCTTCAGTCTGAGCTTCATACTGCCGTCTTTCCTGGTGAGTTTCCCGGCGTTGAGTCCAATTGAACCGCAGCATCCACCCCTTGTGGTGCTCCCCCGCCAATTCCTTTAAGTTTCAGTCTTGCGACCGTACTCCCCAAGCAGTGGACTTAACGCCTTCGCTGCGGCACTGCAGCCACACGTAGTGGCAGCAACGCCTAGTCCACATAATTTACTGCCAGGACTACTCGGGTATCTAATCCGATTTGCTCCCCTGGCCTTCGAGTCTCACGGTCGGACATGTTTTGGTCAGGCGCCTTCGCCACCGATGGTCCTGCGAGGATTAAAGGATTTTACCCCTCCCCCCACAGTACCCCTGACCTCCCCCATTCCCAAGCCTTGTAGTATTCCCTGCGCGCCCACCAATTAGGTTGGTGGATTTCACAGGGAACTGGCAAAGCCCGCTACACTCGTTTTAGGCTCAATATTCGTGGGTATCACTTGAAGCAGCTGTTTTACCGCGGCTTCCAGTTGACCGGTTCTAGTGAACTGGTCAATGGCTGGCACAGCAATTACCCGCTTCTTATTCAACCACCTGTTCAAGGTGATTAAAAGCCAACTGTTAGGTTGGCACTCAGAGTCCCCTCGTCACACTTTCGTGCATTGCGAAGGTTGCGCGACTGCTGCACCCCGTAGGGCTCGGGCCCTTGTCTCAGTGCCCGTCTGGGGGCTACTACTCCCATAGCCCCTACTGATTATCGGCTTGGTGGGCCGTTACCCTCACCAACTACCTAATCAGACGCAGAGCCATTCTTGTGCGGAACGCCTGCATTTCAGCGCCCATTTGGGAGAGACAACATTCCAGTTGCTCTCTCCTATCGGGAATTGTTCTCACTTTCGCGAGATTGTCCCCGTCACAAGAGAAGGTTCTCTACGCGTTACTCAGCCGTCTGCTACGGTGCAAAGCTGCACCGTAAAACTTGCATGTCTTAGTCGTACTCTGATAGCGATACCCTCCAGCAGGATCAACTGGAGTTGGCGCGCCTCCGAAGAGGCGCGCGCTTGGTCGCAAGATCTAAGCACTATCTTACCTTAGAACCTGTCGTCGCAGCCCAAAGACATTCTAGCGCGTGGGAGCGCATGAAAGCTTACTTGAGTGCCCATGACTGCTATAGTGGAATAAAGTGGATTTTTCATGCCAGCAACAGACTCACGCGCGCCCATTCATTGCAGAAATAGGCTAATAGACGCCGTATGAACCTGTAAAACTGCTGTCGAATCCGCCGGGACTACAGCAAAACGCGACACTTCAGTCTCACCCTGAAATGCCTACTGTATAACGCCTCCCGAGGTATTTAAAGGTGTCGATAATCAACGATTGAAACGGTTTTAAGAAAAAAGAGTGCCGGCAAAAGCCGGCTAAAGAACTTACGCGCGAAGCTTGGGCACGGCGTTCGACGCCTTGGGCCTTAGGCTTGAGACCTTGGGCTTAATGCTCGACGGCACCGGTTTTTTGCCAAACGCGAAAAGCTTGGGCTTTGCCGAAGACACTTTGGGCGTTATGCTGGATGCCCTGGGCTTCACCGTCGAGGCGACGGGCTTGATTGCCGAAGGAACTGGCCTGCCAATCACGTAAGGCTTGGGCACGACGTTAGACGCCTTGGGCTTGACGCTTGAGGCAACGGGCTTGACGTTCGACGGCAGGGGCTTTTCCGCAAACGGCGTGGGAACATCCATGAAAGCCTTGGGCACCATCGAGGACGGCACGGGCTGCAGCGCACTTGCAAAGGCGGGAGTCAGGATGAAACCCAACAGCGCGAAGGCGAGCGCGAATTTACCAACATTCATTTCAAATCACCTGATAGTGATTCTGGCGGGGCGGCTAGATATCCAAGCGCAAATTGTTAGGCCACAGGCTAATCCAAGAAAACAAGCTTAAGAACAAAAACGCGGATTTCGTCAGCAACTAGTAGACGCCAAAACTTGCTAGCTCGCCCTCGACTTTCTCCATGTCCTCGAGGAGCTCGCGCAGGAGCTTTTTCGTGAGGATGCGGTTCTTGTTCTTCGTAGCGAGCTTGATGCGGATGTCGGCGACCTGCGAGCGCATACGCGTGCGGTCCTCAATCAGGCGCATCACGCGGTCCGACTGTCCTGCAGCAACGGCCTGCCTGCTCTCGCCGACGATGAATTTGCGGTAAAGCAGGTAGAGCAGCACGAAGACTAGGATGACGATGATTGCGTCGAGAACCAAGCTCAGCTCTGCGTTAACGGCCATTGCCAAGGCATTACGCAGGTCGGGTTAAAAAGGTTAAAGAAGGGTTCTGCCGACAGTCTAGCAGGTGATACTTATGTCAGATGAAAACGAAGAAGTTGATTTTCCCGAAGAGTCGCCAGGCCGGAGGAAAGGTAGTGGAAAGAGCGCTGCAGACCGGACAGCCGAGGCCTTGCTGACTAAGTTCATGCTAACGCTTACTAACAAGGGCGTCGTCCACCAGCCAATTAAGGACCAGCATCGCGTGTCCCTCGGCCCTTCAAACCGCACGCCCCTTACTAGCATCGCGAATGAAATGGAAATCGCCGTGCATAAGTCGGACCTAGGAGCGCAGCGGACGGCCTACCTTAGTGGATTGAAAGCGCTTGCGGTACAACACGCGAAAAGCTCGACGCACAAGATTAAGATTACGCGCGGACATACCGGCCCAGGGCAATACCACGCGGACATCTCCCTCGTTAGGCGGAGATAGGCGCCGGGTATTTTGCAATCATACCGTTGGGTGCAAGCTAGCCGCGTTCGAGAACGGTCTGGCCGGCAACCGGATCGAGGTTGTAGAGGTCGTAGCCAACCCCGTTGTTCACGTCGCGGTTTCCTTGGAAGATGTTGCCTCGCATGCCTAGTATGTTGAAATTCAAGTCGCCAGAATAGTATCCCTGCAGGGCATAGTTGAGCCGATAGCCTTGCCTGCGTTCGTCTCCGTTTTGGTAGGTTGAACCGGATTGGCCGCACTCGGCATACGCCCGGTTGGACACGTAGTTCGGGTCGACATAAACAGTCTGCAGATAGTTCCGACGAACTTCGTTACCAAGCACCTGGTTTTCGTTCCATTGCCTGAAGTACTCGTTCAGAGCTAGTTGCATTACAGCGCAATACTTGCCGTTGGTGTTAGTTATTGAATTGTCGGCCAAGTAGTTTCGCATCACTGGCTGATAGAAGAACGGATTTCTTAGCGGGTCGTTAAAGCTCGTTGCGTCGATTGCGGGCGACCTCATGATAATCGGACCAGTTTCAGCAAGCGTGTTTGAGGCGTACACGACGTCATAAGCGCCGTTGTAAAGGTAGAGCGGCAGCATCACGTTCGAAAGCTGGTTGTTGTAGATTATGTTTTGGTAGGCGGAGTACGGCACGAGCGTGTAGAAGCTGCCGGCGGCGGGCGGGATGTCCCAAGGCTTGTCGACAGTCAACTGGCTGTTGGAACGCGAAGTCACTATCCGCACTTGGCCCGCTCCCTGGCCTGAAAGTATCGTCACGGCAGTCCGCGAGTTGAAGCCGGTCTTGCCCACCCAGTTCTTTGTGGAATCGGTCAGGTAGGTGGCGCCACCGCCTGTTGCAGTGCCGTAATCTTGAATCTGTTCAGTGTCCTCTCGCGCCTGTTGCGTCATGAACTCTTCTCCATCATTGCGGAATTGATCGTCGTTCTGCGGCCGCTCGCCAATGTTCTGAATACGGTTGTTGATTATCGCTGCGCCGGGGTCGAAAGAAAATTCTAGGCCGCCGGTTTCGGTCCGGTCGTTCTTGCGGATGCTGTTGTTCAATATGAAGGTGTTGCCGTCGAAGACCGCGTACTTGAAGTCGGTAAAGAGAATCCGGCCTGCCTCCCGGTCAAAGGTGTTTCCGCGGACAGTCAGGTACTTTCCGTATAATCCCCAAATGGGATACCACCTGCGGCCGGGATAACGGTAGTTTACGCCCGAAAGCAGTAGGTAATCCGAGTTGACGAAATTCATTGACTTGGAGGAAAGCGCGTTGATGTACAGGTTCTTGAGGATAATTTTGGAGGCATAAACGCTGCAGTAGGGCGTCTGGCAGCCGCCGCCCGAATCGGTCCTAATTGAGTGCTCAAGGGCATCACCGCGGTCGGGCGCTTCGGAGTAATTAACGTTAATCAGAGACAAGTCCATCGCGCCAACTCGCGTGGCGCCGTTCCTAAACGTGATTGCGCCATCGCAGCAGTTGCTGATGTTGTAGTTGACTTTAGTGAGCAGCGGACCGTCTCCCTTGAGAACCACGTTTGAAGGCAACCAAATGCCGCTGCGGATAAGGTAATCGCCCGTAGGAACGTAAACCGTACCGCCGCCAGCAGCTGAAGCGGCAGCAATGGCCGCGTTGAAAGCAGGAATTTCATTCACCAAACCACTGCCTTGAGCGCCATAATCACGCACGTTAAACGTCCTTGACGCGATTTGCGCAAACTCGCCAGCCCAGAACACGTCAAGGCCCCAGGGGTCTGAAGAAACGGACGCGCCCCTAACAACGTCGTCTGAAAACGCGTCGCCAAAGGACCCTCCGAGACCGTTGTTGACCTTCACGCGGTAGTTAACACCTTGGGCAAGTGAAGGGGCAGTCAAGGCGAGGTAATAGGGCGTCGACTCCGAACTTAGCACGCTTGCCGCAATCGTGTTGTTCTGGGAATCAACAAACCAAGCTGAAGGCGAGTGACCCGAAACCTGCATGTTTCGACCGAACACCCTTACCTTGACTCCAGCGTAGGCATACTCCGCGTCAACCATAGTAACGCGCGGCTTGTTCGCAAACCACTCGTTGCTCCGGCCGCCTGACTGGTCCTCAAGCCAAATAGCATACAATCCAGCTGGCGTCGCTTGTGGAACTCGGCCCTGAAGCACAACGCTCGAATAACTCACGAACTGTATCTGAACTGCAGCGTCACGAACACCCGTGTCCGAAACACGCTGAACCATCAGCTTGGCTTGAGATTGCGGCGTAAACTTACCGCCAACGAGGTTGAACGCGTCGTCGGGGTTAAGCGACTCGCTCCCGTAATAAATTCTGGCGCCCGAATCGCCGGGCTCGGGGGTCGGGCTGGGTGACGGAGATGAAGATGGAGTTGGGGATGGCGAACCGCTTGGCGTCGGCGAGGGAGAACTGTTTGAAGCGGGACTTGGCGAGCCAATGGGCGTCGGAGACGGCGAAACTGAAGGACCGGGCGTAGGCACAGGCGTAACGACCGCACCGCCGACGCAGTAAACTGGATCAACCAAAGTCACCCCGGTACAGGCGGCGAGACACTCATTCCAATAAGTACGGGCGTCAGAAGCGCACACGGGACGGTAAACCCCGCTGCAACCACAATTAACCGGAATCGGCGCAGGCGTCGGATTCACAGACGGGCTAGGCGACACCTCAGGTTGGGGTGTCGGGGTCGCGCCAACATCGCGAGTAGAATTCGTTATCCGGCGGATCAAGTCTGCTGCGTCGTGGAGACCCACGAACGCAAGGCCTAGAATAACGATGCCGAGCACGGTAAAGCCGATGAAAAGCAAAGCTGGCCGGTCCAAATCCACGAAAAAGTAACTGCAGAACACTATATTTATCTTCACAAGCGGTTTGTCTTACTGCACATGGCAATAGGGGAAATCGCGGGCTCGCTTGCGGCACTAGGCAGTGCCGGCAGCTCGCTCATCCAACGAAAAGTATTGCGCCATGACCGGACAAGCCACTTGAGCTACGCAGTGCTCTACAACTTCGGAGGCGCCCTCGTGCTCTTGCCGTTCCTCTACTATTACCCGCCCATTCCCACCAACCCGGCAGGATGGCTTTACGCAGGGATTGCAACCACGCTTTGGGCAATCATCGGCGTGCTGGGGTTTTTTAACACAAAGAAAGTCGAAGCACCTAAACTGATTGTCCTCAAGCGCTTCAAGGTCGTCGCAATCGCGGCAATGAGCGTATTTTTCCTAGGTGAAGTACTCTCGCCGCAAAAAATTGGTGCGCTCCTGCTCATAATCGCAAGCGCGCTCTTGCTCACTTACGATGGAAAGAAACTCAAGCTAGACCGCCAGTCACTCTTGGTGCTCTTCACGGCGTTTCTTACGGCAGGCGTGGTAATTGCGGACAAGGCCGCGCTTGCGTACTTCCCCCTGACTGCCTACGCGTTCATCGTTTTTCTCGTGCCTGGCCTCCTGGTCTTCGGCTACGCGAAAACGAGCTTCAACGCGCACTTGACCAACTTAAGCGGGCTCAAAAGGTGGGTTGCCGCCGACGTGCTCGTCGACGCGGCCACCTATTTGCTCATCCTCTTCGCGCTCCAAAACCTGTCCGCAACTTCAGTCGTGCTTTTGCAGGAACTATCGCTGCCCCTAGTCGCAGTAGGCGGGATAGTCCTGCTTCGGGAAAAGCGCGACTTGAAGAAAGTGGCCATGGCAGTCGCGCTTGCCCTCGCAGGCAGCGTGCTGCTCGTCATCTAGAAGGTTTAATTCACTATTCCCCACACAAGAATACTGACGCAGGGGTGGCAGAGCCTGGCCAAATGCGATGGGTTTAGGGCCCATTCCCTTAGGGGTTCGAGAGTTCAAATCTCTCCCCCTGCATAGTGTAACTTACTAGAGTCTTCCCTCTCCAGCTTAGGCAGTCGCCTCAACGCGCCTAGTTGCGAGCAGTACGAGGATAATACTATTTAAATATTAGAATTTTCTAATGTGTTAGATGGACAAGGAGCTTTACAAGATTCATGCGGATGTTTGCAAGGTTTTTTCCAACCCGGCGAGGCTGGAAATCCTTGACTTGCTTAGGGGCAAGGGAATGTCCGTTTCCGAACTCACCAGGCGGACGGGGTTGAGTCAAGCAAACGTTTCGCAGCACTTGTCGGTAATGAAGTCCAAGGGCATCGTGTCTTACAGGCGGAAGGGAAAGAACGTCTATTACTCGCTTTCAAACCCGAAGGTAGTTAAGGCATTCGACTTGATGCGCGAAGCGCTGGTAGAAAACCTCGCCAAGCGCTTTAAAGGAGGGCGGAACTGAAATGGCGAAACTGGCGGTAGTTATCAGTTCCAACGAGCCGGAAAAGGCGTGGAACGCTTTCAGGTTCTCAACCCTGGCGCTTGGGAAAAAAGACGAAGTAAGCGTTTTTCTCATGAATAGTGGCGTCGAATGCCTTGTTGACTCGGAAAAATACGACGTCAAGGCGCTTTCGGACAAATTCGAGCAGAACGGGGGGAAGGTGCTCGCCTGCGGCACCTGCGTGAAAAACAGGAGCATGGGAAACGTCTGCGAGATTTCAAACATGGAAACGTTCTACAACCTCGTCACCGAGAGCGATAGGGCAATTTACTTCTAAAACCAACCCGCGCTTCAGACTCTAGAAACATACTAGAGTCACTCCCCCTGCATGTTCTATCTTTCTATAGTCTGCGCTGAAAAAGAATAGATTTCACTCGACTGCCCAGCCACGTGTGAAAATATGATTTAACCGGGGTGAATCCGTCGCGAAGAAATTGACTAATTCTAGGCTTGTTCGCGGCATGTGTATCGCTAAGTGCGTACGTACAACCAATAGAGCGAGCATGCGACAATCGGGCGTCAGTAAGCATGGTGGAGATTTTTTCTCGACGAAAGTCTCTATCTACGAATACTCCGTGCAAATGATAGTAGTTTCCAGGCTCAAGTAACTTATCGAATCGATGATTGTGATATTCGGGATCATAGCGCTCGCCCAATGCCATTCCAACAATACGGTTTCTCGAATTCCTTGCAACGAGAAGAATGGCACTGTCGCCACGTTTTTCACGCAAGGCCACCATCATCTTGGCTAATTTGGTTGCGTCCCCTCGTTTTTTCAATACCTTTTCGTGAGGGGGCTCAGTGTAACACTGAAAGAAAATGTCTCCGATTCTTCGCATATCTGTTCTTGAAGGATTCCGCCCAAGTTCGTGGATCGTGAATGTCAGTTGACTAGCACCAGCCATCGTGGGAACACCTGTAGATACCATGACATCTGGCCATTAAAAATATCACATTCAACGAAAATCCCGAGCACACCTTCAGACTCTAGTACGTTTCTAGAGTTACTCCCCCTGCAGCTCGTATCTTTCCAAAGTCTTACGGTTCGCGCCAGTAGGCATATATAGCTGAATTACGTCTATTTACATGGTGATTGCATGCGAACTACACTTGAATTCGGGGGTTTGCCCGAGGCTATCCTCCAGAAGGCTGTTGAGTTGGGCATAGCGCGGTCCAAGACTGCTGCGCTCAGGATGGGAATTTTCTCTTTAAACAAGGAATTTCATCTCGTGGAAAATCCCGAGGCTGAACTCGTTTCACGCAAGCTGGCCGAAGAAGAGAAGGAAATGAAGAAAAACAAAGTCAAGTATTTGAGCGAGAAGGAAGCTCTTTCAAAGTACAGGTGAGGCTCTTTGGACTTAACGCCTTACCGTCTCGACTTCAAGCCCGGTTGGGACCGCCACTTCAAGGACTTCGACAAGAGCGTACAGCAACTAATTCTGAAAAAGCTCGAGCACATGAAACAACCATTGCAAGCGAGAGGATTGCACAGCTCGCGTTACCGCGTAGAAGAAGCGGGAGGCTATAGGATCGCCCTCATTCAAGACGACGAAAACAGAATCAAACACATTCATTTTGTCGGCAACCACCCGCAATACGAAAAATGGTATTCCGGAAAGGAATAGCTTCAGACTCTAGTCGCTCCCCCCCTGCACTCGCTTAAACGGCAGGCATAAATCCCCTAGTTCGATAATCGATGCGCACATGGCTACGGATTACTTCGGCAAGTCAGTTGAACTGCACAAGAAGCTAAAGGGCAAGATTTCGGTAGAGCCAAAAATCCGCATCAAGACACGCGAGGACTTGAGCCTCGTCTACACGCCCGGCGTGGCACAGCCATGCAAGGACATTGCAAAGAACCCCGAGCTCGCCTTCGACTACACGATTAAGGGAAATTCAGTCGCCGTGGTAAGCGACGGAAGTGCAGTCCTGGGGCTAGGCAACATTGGCGCCAAGGCAGCAATTCCAGTAATGGAAGGCAAGGCGCTGTTGTTCAAGGAATTTGCCGACATCGATGCTTTCCCATTGTGCCTTGACACGCAGGATGCAGAGAAAATCATCGAGACAGTCAAGGCAATTGCACCCGTATTCGGCGGAATCAACCTCGAGGACATTGCCGCACCAAAGTGCTTTTTTGTTGAAGAGTCGCTCCAGGAATTAGGCATCCCGGTGATGCACGACGACCAACACGGCACTGCTATCGTCGTTCTCGCTGGATTGTTTAACGCGACCAAAGTGAGCGGCAAGCCCCTCGAGGCAATGAAGATTGTCATCAGCGGAAGCGGCGCTGCAGGAACTGCAATCGCCCGCATACTCTCCTGCTACGGCGACTTTGACAAGACCTGCAAGAGCGTCAAGGACATAATCGTGGTTGACAGCAAGGGCATCGTCGTGACCGGCAGGCCGGACTTAAACCACGCCAAGCTCGAGCTGTCCACGCACACTAACGAGGAAAATGTCGAGGGAACGCTTAACGACGCCCTCGTTGGCGCGGATGTCTTTATCGGAGTCAGTGCGCCGGGAGTGCTTAAAGCAAGCCACGTTAAACTAATGGCGAAAAACCCAATCATCTTCGCACTCGCAAACCCTGTTCCCGAAATCATGCCCGACGAGGCCAAGGCGGCGGGCGCAGCCATCGTCGCTACGGGCAGAAGCGATTTTCCAAACCAAGTCAACAACGCACTCGCGTTCCCGGGCGTCTTCCGCGGCGCACTTGACGCAAAGGCCGTGCGCATCACCGACGGCATGAAAGTCGCAGCTGCACGGGCAATTGCCGCCTGCGTGAAAAAGCCATCAACCGAGGAGATAATTCCGGCAGTGCTTGACAGGAATGTTGCAAAGAAAGTTGCCGAAGCAGTGAAGGCCGCCGCAATCAAGGAAGGCGTAGTGCGCCACTAAGGCAATATCGGACGCTAAGGACTGGCCTGCATTGGCACTTCAATTAGCACTAACTCGCAGGGCGCGATGGTCTCGAAAACTATTTCGTCAGCGCTAGTAATTTCAGCCGAATCACCTTTCTTTAGCTCCTTGCCGTCCACTTTTGCCCCGCCGTGAACCAGGAAGGCAAAGAGGCCGCTTGAGCCACCGCGCATTTTGTACGCAAACTTTTTGCCTGCGTCAAAAGAGCCAAGCGAAAAAAAGGCAGTTTGGTGCATTGAAAGCGAGCCGTCCCGACCGTCAGGCGAAACTATGAGTTGGAGCTTGTTTTTCCGGTCGGCGGGGTCAAAGCGCTTTTGCTCGTATGATGGCGCGATTCCTTCCTTTGAGGGGAGAACCCACACTTGCAAAAAGTGCCCGGGCTCTTCAGTAGACGCGTTCATTTCAGAGTGCACGATGCCGGAACCTGCGCTCATGCGCTGCACTTCGCCGGCTGAAATCACGCCCGCGTTGCCCATGCTGTCGGCGTGGCGAAGCGACCCCTCAAGGACGATTGAAACGATTTCGGCGTCCGCGTGGGGGTGGCTCCCAAAGCCCCTTCCGCCCGCGATGACGTCGTCATTAAACACGATTAGCGTGCCAAAATTCCTTCTGTCGGGGTCAAAATACTCGCCAAAGCTAAACGAATGGCGGCTAGTCAGCCAGCCCAATTGCGTCAAGCCCCGCTTTTGCGAGGAGTGGATTGAAACATGCATAGCAATTGGTTTACGTGGTTGCGTTTTCTTAACTCTTCGCAATGACAAGGCTTATTAGCAACCGGCGGCACAAAGGATATTATAGACAAAATGACGCTTTAGTTTGCATTGCTCACCGCGCTTGCCGCGGTTTGTGCGAGCCACTTCTTCTTCGAAGATTGGGGCTCTCTTGCATTAAGGGCTTTAACACCCAAACTGCAAATGAGCAATCAACTCAAGAGTCTAGTTTTTGCCCGCTTTTAGAACAACAAGCGGCGCGGTGAACCCAAAATGAAATTCAATGAGTTGAACCTCCTCCCGGAGACCCTAAAGGCAATCGAAGAGAAAGGATTCGTAGACACTACGCCAATCCAGGCGCGCGCCATTCCGCTCCTCATGCAGGGAAGCGACGTTGTCGCCCAAGCAAGGACGGGCAGCGGAAAAACTGCGGCATTCGGCATCCCCCTCCTAGAGACGATAAAGCGCAATCACTCGAACGAAAAAGGCATTTTCGCAATCGTCCTGACCCCCACCCGCGAACTCGCGCTGCAAGTGCAGGCAGAGCTAAGCGAACTCGGCAAGCACCTGCACGTGCGGGGCTGCACAGTCTACGGCGGAGTTGCAATCAACCCGCAAATGCAGGAAATCAGCCACAGCCGCTACGTAGTCGGCACTCCCGGCCGCATCATCGACCACATCCAGCGCGGCAGCCTCAACCTCTCGACAGTGAAGATGGTAATCCTCGACGAGGGCGACCGCATGCTCGACATGGGCTTCGTCGACGATGTTGAATTCATCCTCTCAAAAACCGCGGCACACAGGCAAACCGCGCTCTTTAGCGCAACCATGCCGCCAGAAATCCTCTCGCTTGCGAGAAAATACCTGCACACGCCCGAGGAAGTGCGCGAGTCTGAAGACGAGCTTAACGTCAAGGAAATTACGCACCTCTACATCAGCGTGGCTGCAGAACGCAAACTTGACGCCATCGCCAACCTGCTCAAGCAGCGCTGCACCGAGCGAACAATAGTCTTTGCAAGAACAAAGCACGGCTGCGACAAGCTCGCCGGATTCCTCCACCGCTTCGGCTTCGAGGCACTGGCAATCCACGGCGACCTGTCGCAAAACCGCCGCGAGCAGGTGCTCCAGGACTTCCGCGACAACAGGATTCGGGTCCTGGTCGCAACCGACGTTGCCGCGCGCGGCCTCGACATCGAGGACGTCGAGCACGTCATCAACTACAACCTGCCGGAAGACGAGAAGACCTACGTGCACCGCATCGGCCGCACTGGCCGCATGGGCAAGAAGGGCGAAGCAATCTCCTTTGGCACCAACTTAGAGGAAATCCGACTCCTGCAGGCATTCGGCAGGCGCATTGACACTGAAATAAACGAGCTTAAGATGGACATGCCGCACGTCGAGTTCGTCCGAAACGCTCCCCACGCTCACGAAAGCGCAAGGCCGAGCGGACGCGGAGGCAGGTTCGGCGGTGACCGCGGACGCGGCGGCGGGCGGGGATTCTCGCGCGGCGGGGACCGGGGAAGCAGCAGCCACAGCGGCGGCTCAAGGAGTTCCGGCGGACGCGATGGCGGAGGACGCTCTGAAGGCGGCTTCGGGCGCGGTTCGCGCGGCAGCTTCGGTGCAAAGCCGGCAAGCCGCGGCGCGTTTGGCCACAGGCGCACTTCAGGGTAACTTGAATGAAAATCGCCATTTGCGCGAGCATGGTTTTTACCGAAAAAATGCTTGAGGCAAAGGCGACCCTGGAGCAGATGGGCCACGATGTCTTCGTTTCGCAGTTTGCCGCCGGCTATGTCGGCAAGAGCGATGCGGAAAAAGAGGCCCTGACTTTACACAACAAGAACAACAACGACGCCATTCGCGCGTTTTGGGAAAAGATTAGGGCAAGCGACGCGATTCTGGTTCTAAACTACGACAGGCGCGGCATTGCCAACTACATTGGCGGCAACACCTTGATGGAAATCGGGTTTGCCCACGTGCTTGGCAAGAAAATCTTCCTCCTTAACCCTGTGCCCGAAATTGAGTTCTACAAGAGCGAGATTGAGGCCTGCAAGCCGGCTATCATCAACGGCGACTTCTCGCTCATCAAATGACGCCGTGCGCCGGCAAAGAAATCCCCGCGTCCGTTTAGGCGTACATCGGGTTTTGTTCCATTTCCTTGTAGTCGGCGTGCAGGTCGTGCATTTTCTCCATCGCGTCTTTAAGGCGCGTCTCTATCTTCTCGCCTTCGGAAATCAGGTCATGCGTGTCAATAGGCACGCCGATGATTTTTGCAACCGCGTCGAGGAGCCGGGCTGACGACTTGGGGTCAAGCGAGAGCGAAGTCTGCACCATGAGGTTGGCTGCGGGGAACTTTTCGCTTGCGCACTCTGCAATCAGAACACCACTAACCCCCTGGGTGGCGCCCTCCTTAATCAACTGGACGCCGGACTTAACGAGGTTTGCAGACACTGCCGGGGTGCTTGCAATGCCGTAAATCTTGTCGTCAGGCTGCTGGCTGGCAACGCCGGCGAGGCTGTAAATCATCTTCGCCTTCTTTTCCTTCGAATAGTCGATTATGGTCTGCGAGAGGGCGAAGACAATGTTTGAGGGAATGACGAACTCGGAAAACAGCACGATGAGCTGGTGCTTTTCGCTTGCGTAAATTCTTGCCGGCGAGACGGGCTTGTAGTCGTGGATTGCGGCAATGGGCGGAAAGTGGGAGCTTGCGAAATAGCCCGCGAGCTTCATGTCAAGCTTCTCGGCCAAGTATGAGGCGCCAATGGTGCCAATCATGCCGATGCCTGGAAAGCCTTCAATTATTGTTGGACGGTCGAGCTTGACTTTCTCGACTTCCTTAATCTCGACTATCACAAAACCACCTGCAGGAATTAGGCGCGCTTCTTTTAAAACAACGCGTGCGAAGAGAGGCAGCGAAAGGCGGGCTAAGCGCGTTTGGCGCGCTCTAGCGAAAGCAAGTCGCCTACCTTGACGCGGGCAGACTCTCCCGGCGCAACTTCAAGAACAAGCTTGCAGGGCATTGCGGGCACGATTAGCAGGCGGTTTGGCTTCACGCGCGCCTGCACGTCAACCACCCTGCCGCTTGCGTCGAGGAAAATCGCGTCGAAGACAGGACAAAAGAGGGAATGCAGCGCATTTCTCCGCCTGCCGGTTGTGGGGAAGGGGATGGCGAGCGGAATTGAAGCGCTGCCCTTGAACATCAGGCCGCTTGCGCGCTCGCCGGGCGTCTCAAGCAAGAGGCACTTTGGCCACAAAACACGCTTTTTGGAAACGATTTTGACGCGCTTCATGAACTCCCTCTAGAATCAGGCTGCAAGCATTACCCAATCTGCTTTATAAAAAGCTTTTTATTGGCTGAACGGGTTTAAAGACTTGATACGGCTTTTAGAATACAGTGGTGGAAAGAGTGAAATCCCTTGCAATAATCCCCGACGGCAACCGCAGGTACGCAAAGAAGCACGGCCTGCCCCTAGAAGTCGCCTACCGGGACGGGTTTAAGAAAGTCGGAAAGGCCATGGAATGGGCCCGCGACTACCGCGTGGAATCCATGAGCTTCTGGGCGCTCTCGCTTGAGAACTTCCAAAACCGGTCCGCGCTTGAACTGCGCACGATATTCAGCCTCATGCAAAAGCAGCTTGCCGAGGCAATGGTAAAAGAAGACCAGGTAAACGAGCAGCAGGCCCAAGTCAAGTTCTTCGGCCGCACCGAACTACTGCCAAAGCAACTTCGGGAATCAATGGCGGCACTAGAGCGCAAGACAGAAGGCAACAAGAAACTTTTGCTCAACGTCGGGGTCGCCTACAGCGGCCAGGACGAACTCGTGCGCGCAAGCACCCTATTGGCAGCGGACATGAAAGCCGGCAAGGTTGACGAGCGCGCACTCGCCAGTGACGGCGGCAAGATTTTCTCAAACTACCTCTTCACCAAGACTGCGCCCGACCTCATCATACGCACGGGCGACGTGCAGCGGCTCTCCGGCTTCCTGCCGTACCAAAGCGCCTACAGCGAGTACTACTTTTCAAGAAAACTCTGGCCAGAGTTCACGCGGGCGGACTTCGCAAAGGCACTCGAGTACTACGACGGCACGCAGCGAAGGTTCGGGCGTTGAAAGGTAGCCGGATGAGCGAGTGGAAAGCGCCAACCGGAATGCTCAAAGCCTATGTAGACCACGGGTTGCTTTCAGAAGCTCACCTAAAGCTGCTGGCGCTGGGCTATCACCACCCTCAGGTTAAGGAACAACCGCTTGCTAAAGCACGATTGAATGAAGTCGTCAAAACACTACAGAAAGCAGCGGACGCCGGACTGGTGTACGGCATTAAATCAGCTAGCCTGCTCCAGGCCATTAACGCACAACTCAATCCCTTCAAGGGCCATAAAGTCCCAAAAAAGCTGGATCCACACCTAAAAAAGTACTACGAACAAAACAAGGAATCTGACGAAGCTCTTTGTATGACAGGAAAACTCCTTAAAAAGTAATTGCGCGGAAAAAACACCTAGCTCACTATGAAGTCCATGTCCCCTTTAGCCGAGAGGAAGCCAGGCAGGCCAATCGCATTGCCGACTGCAAGACTGGCCTTTAGCACACTGCCGTTGTCGAACCCTTCAGCAAAATTGTAGGCCGCGCGAATGAAATTGTGCGCCTTAAGCACGCCCCCGTACTTTTCACGCCAGCGCCGTTCGTAGTTGATTGGCGTGCCTGAAGAAAAGTGGTTTGCAATCTCGTCAGCTGCGATAAAGGCGCACTTGCCCCCGAATACCACGCCCCCGCCGGTCGTCGCCTTCACCTGGCCGGCTGAATCGCCGCACAGCATGGCGTTGCCGGCCTGCGTGGCAGCGCGAGGCTTGATGGGTATGACGTAGTTGAATTCCCGCACGCACTCGCAGGAGGCGCTCCCCGTTGGGCCCAGTACTTCCTGCACGGGGGCCAGGTTAAGGAAGGCTTGTTTTGCTTCGCGCACTTTTGGAAAATCGGCGGATGCAAAGCCGATTCGGGCACGGTCTTCGCTTACGGGAATGAGCCAGCCGAAAAACCCCTTGCAGATTGACGGCTCCAGGTAAATGTGGACAAGCCGCGGATCGCTCACGCGGCAGCCGGAAAACTCGCCTTCCCATGCGAGGACGAAGTCCCGCGCTTCGATTGGCGGAAAGCCCAGAGTGCGGGCGACAGTGCTGTTTGCCCCGTCGCAGCCCACTAGCACTTTAGACGAAAAGGAATCTGAGGGAGTCGAAACGGTGAAGCCGCCATCGTGCGATGAAACTTTCTCCACACGCGCGTTTAGCACGAGTTTTGCCCCTGCCTCCTGCGCCTCTTGCGCGCAGCGCTCGTCGTAAGCCTGCCTGTCGATGACGACGCCTTTTGTGGAGGAAGCCTCGAATTTTAGTTCAGTGCCGCCGGCAAAGACGCGCGCGCCGCGCACTTCGTTTAGCGTGCATTCCTTGATGCTAACGCCAAGCGACTCGAGGCCCGCTTTTGACATGATGCCGCTGCACTTGTGGAACTTGCCGGGCTTGAAGTTCTCTTCCAAAACGAGGGTTTCGACGCCGTGGTTCGCTAGTGCCTTTGCGCACACGCCCCCAACAGCGCTTGAACCAACCACTATTGCCTTCGCTTCCACTTCGTCCCCCCTTCAGCAAATAGTGTTAGCCGTGAAATGGGTTAAAAAGCGGCGAGGTGGTTTAATTCGTTAGGCGTGCGGATTGAAGATACCAAAATGGCTTTTGCCCCTCGTTTCAATAGCGCTCATTGGCTTTTTGCTCTCGCAAATCGACCTTAAGGCAACTGCAGGCGTGCTCTCGCGGGCGGACTTGGGTCTCGTCGCCCTCGCAATCTGCTTCACTACAATCTCGCTTGCGCTAAAGACGGTCAGGTGGCAAATCCTGCTCTCAGAAAAGCAGGCGATTCCGTTTAAGGAACTCTTTCCCATCCAGGTGGCGGGCATTGCGACAAGCAACTTTTCCCCTGGAAAAATGCTCGAGGCACTTAAAGTCGTGCCCCTAAAGCAGCGAGGCTTGACGTACAGCTACTCGATGCTCACCGTGTTTTGGGAAAGGGGATTCGACCTCGTCGTGCTCTTCGGCTTTTCGTTTTCGGTAATTTCCCTCCTTGACCCGGCAGTCGGCACGGTCTTAACGGCAATATTTATCGCACTTGTCGCTGCGATGCTGCTCATGTTCCGCCACTTCGAAAAGATCCTCACGTTTGTCAAAAAGCACGTCAAGCTCGCCGTGCTTGAGGAAGTAAAACCGCATTCGTTCAAGAAACGCACGCTCTTTGCCGCATTTCTAGTCACCGCAGTCGCGTGGCTTGCTGACGCAGGTGTAATGTTCGCTTCCTTTCGGGCAGTAGGCCTTGACTACGAGTTCATGCGCATCCTAAGCGCCTACGCGGCAAGCATCATCGTCGGCGTAGTGTCATTCCTGCCGGGGGGCATCGGCAGCACCGAAGCAGCATTCTTGCTATTACTGGGCACTACAAAAGCAGTATTGCCGCAGGTCTTCGGCGCAATCCTACTCGGCCGCCTCGCAAGCCTGGGCTTCAGCTCACTTTTGGGATTCGCCTTGCTGCCGCTTGTGAAGAAAAACTAGAAGCCTGCCTTTACTTCCTTATAGCGCAAGAGCGCACGTCTGAAAACGCCTTGGATGCGTTTAAGTGCCGCAGGCGTCTTTCCTTCAAAGCGAAGCGAGAGCTCGGGCTCGTTTTTGCTAAAGCGCACGAGGCCCCAGCCGTCCGAAAAGAGCACGCGGGCACCGTCAATGTCGATTACCCGGTTAGTCTTCTTGAAGGCACGGGTGAGCTCAGCCACGATCTCCGCTTTTCGAGTTTCGGCTCCTTCGCCGGTCACGTGAAGGCGGTATTCCTGCGAGGAATAGTATTTTGGCGCGTCGGAAATCAAGTCTTTGATGGATTTTCCCGAATCACTAACGAGCTTGCACAGCCGGTTCGAGGCGTAAATTGCGTCGCTAAGCCAGGCGCGTTTTTCCATGAAGTAAAAGTGGCCGCTCATCTCGGCACCGACGCGAGCGCCCTCCTTGGCCATGAGCTTCTCAACATTCGTGTAGCCCGTGCGGCTAAGAATTGGCTTTCCGCCCCTCGACCTCACGTCGTCGATGACAGACTGCGAGCACTTGATTTCAACTACGATTTTGGCGCCCTTGCGCACCGCCACTTCCCTTCGGGCGAAGAGCAGGAGTAGCATGTCGGGCCAGATGATGTTGCCATTGGCGTCAACTGCGGCCACGCGATCGCCGTCGCCGTCGAGCATCAGGCCCAAGTCGGCTTTTTGTTTTCGCACTTGCGCAATCAGCCACGGGAAGTTCTCAGGCTTGACGGGATTGGGCGAGTGGTTTGGAAAGCGCGGGTCTGGCTTGCAGAAAAGGGCAGTGACTGAAGCGCCGATTGCGCGAAGCGCCGGGACGACGAACGGGCCGGCAGTGCCGTTGCCGCAGTCGACGACGACTTTGAACTTGCCGCGCAATTTGTTACCGGAAGAAACTGCCTTGAGGTAGTTTGAAAAAATGTTTTTCGAACTTGCTTTGCCGGAACCGGTTGCGAACTTTCCACTAACGACGTAATCTTTGAGGTCAAGGCCGCTTACGGGAAGCATCTTGAAACGCATTTTGAGGCCGTTGTATTGGGGCGGGTTGTGGCTCGCGGTTACTGAAGCCGCACCAGTGGTGTGCAGAAACTCGTTGGCAAAGTATGCCATCGGCGTGGTCACTTGCCCAATGCGCACGACGTCACAGCCGGTTGAGCGCAGGCCCTTGACAAAAGCGCGTTCGTAAGAAGGCGACGAGGCGCGGTTGTCGCGGCCGACTGCGCAGGAGGGTCTTTTGCCGCCATTGCGCTTGGCAAGCAGGGTGCCAAAAGCCTTTCCGAATAGCTCGTAAGAGGCAGGCGAGAGTTCTTTTTGCGCCAGGCCCCGCACGTCGTACTCTCTAAAGACATGAAGTGGTGGCGAATTGCCCATCATAACCGCTTTAAATCACTCTGTGTTTTTAATCAGGTAGGTGTTCAAAAACGACGGCTAATAGCGGCACAAAGGCCCTTCTTCTCGCAGGCGGTTATGGCACGCGGCTCTTTCCGTTAAGCCTCCGCATCCCAAAGGCAATGGTGCCGGTTGCGGGAAAACCGGTTCTCGAGCACCTGGTGCGCGTCTGCGTCTCTGCGGGCATTCACGACATCGTCATTTCACTTAACACTAACCAGCGCGTGATTGAGGAGTACTTTGGCGACGGGAACCGCTTTGGCGCACGCATTTCATACGCTTACGAGACTACAGCGAATGACGAGGACAAGCTTGGCGCAATCGGCGCCATCCAATACGCCCTCGAGAAGACGGGCGGGCCTGCCGAGTGCATCATCCTTGGCGGGGACAACGTATTTTACGGCCTTGATGTAAAGGCAATGCGCGAGGCGCATAAAAAGCGCGGCGCGGTTGCAAGCATCGCGCTATTTTCTCTTTCCGACCCGCGCGACGCGCCCCAGTACGGCATCGCGAAAGTCGACGCGTCAGGCAGGCTCACGCGATTTAAGGAAAAGCCCGCACCGGAGGAAGTGTTTTCGGACAAAGTGGCAACTGCTGCGTACTACCTCGAGGAGTCGTTCGTGCGCGAGTACTTGCCCGCTTACGTCGAGCGGCTAAAGGCCCAGGGGCAGAAGGCCGACAAGCTTGGCGACTTGTGGGCGCACTTTGTGAAGGAACTGCCGCTCTACGGCCACGCCTTCCAAGGAATGTGGGGCGATACGAATAACGCGAAAACCTACATCGAAACGCACAAGCAGGCGATGAACTTCGTTGCCCCGACGTCGCTTGAGGGCATCGAGTGCACGATTTACCGTCCGGGAAACGTCTGCATTTCAAGGGCCCACATTTCACCTGACGCTACCATCCGGGGCCCGGCGATAATCGAGGAAGGGTGTGTGGTCGAGGCGGGCACGGTTGTAGGCTCCGGCACTCACTTGATGAAAAACGCGCGCGTTGGCAAGGGCGCGTCCGTCCAAGGTAGCGTGGTCTTTAGGGACTGCGAAATCGGGGAAGGCGCCCGGATTGTCGATAGTGTGCTTGACATTGGCGTTCGCGTGGGTCGCGGCGCGCAAGTGGGGCCCAACTGCATTTTGGGCTACAAATCCTTCGTCTGCCCCAATGCGAAAGTGCTTGGGGAAACGCGCGTGTGGCCCTACTGTGAAATCGGCGCGGTAGTGAGCGGCGATGTTACTATACCCGAAGAGCTCTTCCGGCACAAGATGACAGACCGGCTTTACTGACGCAACAGCCAGCCGAAAACCGTCGAGGGCACTGCACGGGCGTAAGTTTCGTACGGCTTTCCGAACTTTTTCCGAAGTATTGTCTCCTCAACGCGCACGCGGTAGGCCAGGTATGCAACGACTAAGGCGTAAGCCACAAGCGATGCCGTGCTAAGCAAAAGCACCGCGAGGCCGAGGAAAAAAAGCGCGGCTGAAGAGTAGAGGGGATGGCGGGCGATTGCGTAAACTCCGGTCGTCACAAGCCTTGGCTTTTTTGAAAAAGTGATGCCGGCGCTATAAGACCTGCCAAGGCCCCTAACCGACTTGAAGTGCAGGACTAAGCCAGCGGCTGCGGGCAAGAACCCTAGGTAATTGATTGCGCTTGAGGCGCCCGAACTAATGAAGTCGGCTGTCGAAGCGGCAAAGAAAAAGCCGTACGTTGCGTACATCGCAAGCCTTGACGGCCAGTGCATCTCCCCGCCGCCGTGGCCTGAAAGCGTCGCTGCTGCCGACGGCGCATAGTAGGCTAGGGTGAGGGACGCGGCTGCGGCCAGTAAAAACTGCTGCATTTAGCAGAACTCGCAGGCGCTAGCCTTCTTCTTGGGTTTGGAGAGCTTCTTTCGTGCGGGCATTGTTGTCACCAAAACTGCGGTTATCTACTCGAATTTTGATTGTTACGCAACGTCGAGGTGGTGCTCGTACTGGAAACCGGCTTCGCCGTTTATCGTAAGCAGCTCGCGCGTGGCAATGCGGAAAAGCTCGATTGACTCGACTTGACCCTTGCCGGCTATAGCTGCCTCGACGCGGGCGAGCACTTTTGCGGAAATTGTCTCGGCGCTCTCCTCGTCCATTCTTGCATCGCGGCAAGCGTGGTAGACTGAGGCAAAGAGCTTCTTGCCGTCAAAAGGTTCGAAGCGGCCGCGGCGCTTGACTACGACGACTGCGGGTGGCTTCTCCGGTTCGTGTTTCTCGCGCGTTTTCTTCAAAGCCAATTTGACCACACTCCCAAATAACTAGTCCTTAAGCGACGACCACTCGAGGCCTTCCTTAGAGTTTACTGAAATGCCAGTGTCGTCGATTGTGACTGCGTGAACGTTTTTGTCGTGGTTGGTGCCACGCATCTTGCGCACGAAAAACAGCCGTTGCGGTGCGATGAAGTAAAGCATGAGGAGGCCGTCGGAAAGGAATTCCTCGACGCCAAATTGGGAAAAGTCGCTTTTGCCGCCCCTAGTCTCGCAGGTGATTATCGTCGTGCAGTTTAGCTTGCGCAGCTCCTCGACGAGGTTGTACATCACGTAGCGCGTCTTGTTCTCGTCAATGAACCAGTAGCTAAAGGCGCTGATGCTGTCGATGACGAGGCGCTTTGCCCCGATTTCCTTCACTTTCTCGACAATGCGCTTGATTTGCTCGTTCGCGTTAGTCTGCATGTCCTCGCCGGGCTCGAACTTGTAGATTTTAAGCAGGTTGTCGCGCTCTAGGGGCAAGAGGTCCCACTTGAAGCGCTGCATGTTCCACCACAGGTTGTGCGGGCCTTCCTCTAGCGTGATGTAGACGCCTGGCTCGCCCTGCTCTTTCGCGCCGTAGTAGAGGTACTGGAGGCAGAATATGCTCTTGCCAGCTCCAGCAGCGCCGCTAAGAAGGATGCTGGAGCCTTCCGGAAAGCCGCCCTCGATGAGCTCGTCAACGCCGGGAATGCCGGTCTTAACTCGATTCAATGCAATCGATAGGCTTTTCACGGGCGGTCTTAAAAAAGACTAGCACAGACGCGCACCGAAGCCCCCGGCAAGCTTTTAAAAACCCGGCAACCGTAAACTCCTTTACCCACCAGAGAAAGTGATAGTAAGAATGGACCTGCTAAGCGTAGTGGTCAAGCCCACTTGGAAAGAGTTCCTCATCGACTTAGTCCAAACCAAGCAAATGGACCCGTGGGACATCGACATTTCAGCAGTCGCCGAGGCATACCTAGAGCGCGTTCGCGAACTCCAGTCGCTTGACTTGCGCGTTCCTGCAAACGTCATCCTCGCCTGCGCACTCATGCTGCGCTACAAGGCCGAAACAATCTCTTTTGCAGACCCGATAGAGGAAGAGTACTACGAGGAACCGGCGCTCATCGACGAGGAATTGCCAGACCTTCTTTATCGCCCCAACCTGCCCAGGCGCCGCGGCGTCACCCTCGAGGAACTCATCACTGCAGTAGAGAAGGTGATGAAGGACGGCGAGCGGCCCGCAGTCAAGTTTGCTGCACCCAAGGAGCTTAACCTCGATTTGCCGAAGACCGACATGGACGAACTGATGGCGGCCGTTTACCACAAAGCCCACTCGCTAAAAGACACCGAAGGCGTGCTAATCTTCTCCGACCTAATCAAGGCCAACACGGCTACTGTTGACACAAGCGGGCTAAACGGCAACCGCGCCAAAGTCGAGAACGCGTTTAAGCATCTCGACTCGGCAAAAACGCGGGGCGAGAAAGTAGTCTACCACCTGATTCCGGTGCTCCACCTCGTTCAGGACGAGAAGCTCCACGCGTGGCAAAACGACTTTTTCGGCGAAGTGTTCATAAAAGTGCTAGACCCGGCCCACATTCCTCAACCGGCAGAAGCGAAGGCGGAAGAGCAGCCCGTAGAACCTATTACTAAATCCCCGGAAACGGCCTAAAGCAGGAATCCGTAGGCGTCTTCAATCAAGCCAATGCCCTTCTTTAGTTTGACATCCTTGAAGACAAAGTCCGTGCACTCTACGAAGTACTCGTCGTAATGGAATTCTCCGCGGCCCTTGAGCAAAAACTGCTTGAAGGCGTAAGTCTTCAGGTAGGCGACAACTTCGTTTCCTTCAAGCACCCACCTGTCTCCCGCAAGTTTTCGCAAGCGGCAATTGCCAAGCTTAACCGTCTTTCCGGAAGGCAGCCGGTAGGTTCCCGAATGGAACAAGTACTCGCCAAGGTCAAGCTTGTCAAGGCGAACTGCATAAAAGTCAAGAACCGACTTGTTGGGAAAAGTGAGCCGCAGCCAATTCCAGGGAACAAACGGCGCAGTCACGATGACTTTTTGAACATACGCAAAGCCTGAGAACTTTTTCCCGCCAATCGTGCCACGCGCGTCAAGGTAGAGGTTGTACATGCCGAGGCCCAGGGAATTTGCCGAGGCGTCAAGTGCCTCAAATGGAACGCCACTTTTGGGCGTCGATAACTTCAATCGCGTGCCATTGCCGGCGCTTAGCTCGTAGTGAGGAAAAGCGCCCGTAAGCTCAAAAGAACGGGCCTTTAGTGAGTTCTTGGTCGCTTCAAGCGCAACTGACTCTTCGACAAAAACGTTTTTCTTGCCAGAATAATACCAGCCTACTGCAGCTACCTTTCCGCCGTGGCCTGCCCTGCCGTTTACCCACGCGTCGAAAAACGAGCGGCCGAAAGTGAGGACGAGCTGGGTCTTATCGCCCGAAGTTGACGCGATTTGAATGAACCAGTACTCTTTTCCTCCAGGTGCAAGCGGCACTTGTGAGAAAAGGAACTCGTCAAGCCTTGTTGCTTCCCTTCGGTCAGTAACTATTTGAAAGAGCCGCGCCTTCTTTGCAGCACTCGAAAGGGAGTTTAGCAGGAGCTTGCCCGGGCCCTTGACGACCCCCTTTGAGTAAAAGCTAGCGGACTCTAGATTTGAGCCCAACTTTCGAACAAGGGAAGAAATTTTCACTAATCAAACCACCAAAAGCTGTACGCTAATTACCCAAAAGCAACGGCGATTATTAAAGCGAAGAGAGTGCGGTCGCCGGGAATCGGACCCGGGCAGCGAGCTTGGAAGGCTCGTATCATACCATTAGATCACGACCGCGCGTGATTAGGAATTTAGGTCGAAAGAGTTTAAGAAGTGGGGCCGCTGCGATTTGAACGCAGATCACTTGCCCCCCAGGCAAGTAGGATGCCAGGTTACCCCACGGCCCCGTTGGGATAAGGAATACTCTAATGGTCGAAAAAGAATAATAAAGGGAAGAAATACCCGAGTCGACTTAGAAGCGGGGGTATTTCCTGATTTCGTCCATGAGCTCCGCTTGGGCGAGGAACATGCGCCTGCAGCAGTAGCGTTCCATGCCAACGTCGTCGAGGGCGGTTGCCGCTGGCGTGCCATTCTCGACTGCCGACTTGTACGCGTCGTACTTGTCTGCGACGGGCTTGCCGCACGTGAAGCATCGGACGGGAATCATCATTTTTTCATCACTCCAATTTGGTGAAGCTTTTCAAGCTCCGGGCACCGAGCCGGCAACCAGCCGGGAGCCTCGCAGCGCGCAGAAAAGGTTCTACCTGTAGCTCTTGGTAAAGCGGGCGCGCGCCTTGGGGCCCTTGAACTTCTTGGGCTCTACGCGGCGTGGGTCGTTGATTACCATCGACCTGTCAAAAGCGACCATCTTGGCTTTTAGCGTAGGGTCGCCTGAAAGTGCGATTAGTGCCTTTGCGATTGCAGTGCGGGCGGCTTGCGCCTGTCCCATAACCCCGCCGCCGTTGGCCTTGACGCTGACGTCATAGTCCGAGGCGGTAACGAACGAAAGTGGCTCGACGATAATCTCGCGGGCGGTCGCGTCTGAAAGAAGCGAGAGATGCCTGCCGTTAAAGGTGATGCGCCCGGTGCCCTTGCTGACCGACGCGCGGGCGATTGCGCGCTTGCGCTTGCCTGAAGCGACGGTTGCCTTGAGGACCTTCTTTCGGGGAGAGCGTTTGGTAGTAGTTTCTTCAGCCATTTTAACGGTCACCTGCCTTCCAGCCAAGCCGTTCGCCGAGCTGCTCTAGCGTGATGGATGCGATGCTTAAGTTCTTTACTGCAAACCGCTCTTTCTGGGTTCCCTCGAACTCTTTTGGAACGCCCATGAATGTCTTTATCTTGTGGTACGCGACGGAACCGCGGGAGCTCTTCTTGGGAACCATGCCGCGGATGATGCGCTTGAAGAGTAGGTCGGGCCGCCGTGGCCACTTGGCAGCGTGGTCGGGGTTGCCCTTTTGCGTCATCAGCCTGCGGTTGTAGTACTTGCTAACAACCATCTTTGGGGCACCGCTGATGATTGCCTTCTCTGCGTTGACTATGACTATGTCCTCGCCTGCTAGTGCTTTTTTAGTCGCCAGGGCAGCGAGCCGTCCAGCGACACTACCGGTTGCGTCAAAAACTATCATTGTTAATCACTATCCTAGAATGCGGGCGTTCTTGCTATCGCCCTTGTCTGCAGCTTCCCTCAAAGTCATCAGCTTGCCCCCAGCCGCGACAATCTTGTCGCGGGCGGGCTTTGTTGCCGAGAGGGCTGCAATCGTGAGTTTCTTGCTAAGCTTGCCTAATGAAAGAATCTTGCCTGGGACGATGACGAGCTCGCCTTCCTTGCCGTACTTTTCAAGGGCGTAAAGGTTGACTTCAACGCGCCTGCGGCTTGAGCGCGAGAGCACCTCGGCTGCGCGCAGCCAAACGGCTTTCTTCGTCTTGCCGTAGGCCTTCTTGAGTGCCCGTAGTGCCTCGAGGACTTCGAAACTTTCAGCGCCTGTTTTTACCATATTTATCGACCAAATGAACTTTTTGATGCGAGAGTGCGGGGGAAGGGATTTGAACCCTCGGACCCCTAAGGGACAGGAACCTCAATCCTGCGCATTTGGCCAAGCTTTTTGAACAAAAAGCTTTTTGACCAGGCTCTGCCACCCCCGCGCGATTACTTCAAAATCTTTCTAATCTCCCCCGCATGCGTTGCCATTACCTTGAGCGCCGTGCGCAAGTGGCTTGCTGCGGGAACATTGTTGAAGCTTTCAACCGTGAAAACGAAATCCTTGTCGTCAAGCCCGTATTCTGCGATGTCGGGATTGTCGGTGGCGAACTTCTCAAGCGCCGTGCACTTCCACGCGACGGGCTCGCCCTTTGAGTCAAGCATGCTCTTGGGCAGCTTCTCGATGAACTCCTTTAGCTTGGGGGAGTTCTTCTTGACCTTGAAAAACGGCATCATGCCGTATGAAGCGTGGGCGCACTGGAACTTGGCGTGCTTCTTGCCAGTGCCCTTCACAGCCCATGCCTCAACGCGCACGCGCTGGTTGTCGCCCAAGTCAACGATGGGGAAATTGTCATTGACGGGCTTGATTACGCCGTCGGCGCTGACCATGTCTTTTGAGTAGATGATGCCGGGGCCCTGAACGTTGACTGTGAGGGAAACGCGCGCGTCGTCGGCAACGTCGTCATCGAAAGTGAGCGGGATTAAGCCCATGCGGTTGGCGAGGTACTCGTTGTAGAGGGCCGAGTTGTTCTCGTAGAAGTCAACCTCGTCGATTGCAAAGCATGGAATCTGGCTGATGATAGCGCGGCGAAGGCCATTGGCTTCGCTTACACTCGCGCCGCTGACCTTAAGCACGATTTTCTCGTCGCCCTTTGCCTCAAGTACGGTGAACTGCATTTTTTCTCACCTACACCCTGCGTCCGCGTTTTCCGCCCGGCCGTTTCGTCGTGTCGGTTGGAATAGGCGTGACGTCCTCAATTTTGCCAATGCGAAGGCCACTGCGCGCGAGTGCGCGAATGGCTGCTTGTGCGCCGCTGCCGGGAGTCTTGCTCTTGTGGCCACCCGGGGCGCGAACGCGAATGTGAACGCCAGTGATACCGCGCTCTTTTGCCTTGTCGGAAGCCCTAAAGGCTGCCTGCATGGCAGCGTAAGGCGAGCCTTCCTCGCGGTCGGACTTGACAATCATGCCGCCACTGCCAACTGCAATGGTCTCGGCGCCGCTAAGGTCGGTGACAGTGATAATCGTGTTGTTCTTTGACGAGAAAATGTGGGCGACGCCCCAGTTGCCCTGCTCGGGAACGGGCGCGCGGTCGTAGCGGGATGCCTCGGGTTGCGCCTTCTCTGCTACAGGCTGGGCCTTCTCGGCGGCGGGTTGTTCCTTGGGTTTTTCTTCAGCCATAATTACGCACCTTGCGCCTGCTTCTCAACTGGCTTTTCAGCCTCTGCAACCTTGCCTTCGGGCTTCTCCTCTTTTGCGAGCTCGCCGCCAGCGCCTTCATAGCGAATGGGCTTGGAGTACCACAGGATGTCGGTCTCCTCGCTAAACGCGATGAGCCTCGAGGGGGAAGTCGTCTTGTTGCCGCTAACCGCGATGTGACCGTGGACAATGGCCTGTCGCGACTGGCCTAGCGTCTTGGCCATGCCTTTTCGCACCACTAGGGTCTCGAGCCTGCGCTCGAGAATGTCACGGGTTGAAAGGGCGAGAATGTCATCGAGTGTGACTTGCGCTTTATTGATGAGGAAGCGCTTGGCGCGGCCAAGGAGACGCTCGGCGCGGCCTTCGATGCCGGCACCGCGGGCTGCAAGCAGGCGCCGGGCCTCGCGGCGGATTTTTCTTAGAATCGTTTCCATGCGCCACAGCTCGCGCTGGTTTTTCAGGCCATACTCCTTTAGCAGGCGGTGGTCGTCTTCAAGGCGGCCAGCCTCCCAAAGCATCTTAGGCCTTTCGTAAAGTTTTCGTTTCCTTCGTGGACTACCCATTCAAATCACGCTAGTTACTTCTTTGCGGGAGCGGCGTCCTTCTTGTCGCCGGCCTTTGAGGCTTCCTTCTGCGCCTTGATTGACTTCTTAAGAACGCCGACGGTCATGCCGCTTCTGCCCGTGGTGCGGTTGTGCTGCCCGCGGGTCTTCTGGCCAAGCGCAGTGCGCCAGCCGCGCCAAGAGCGGCTGTTCTTGAGGCGCTCTACGTCAGCGTGAACTGCGATTTGCAAGTCTGACTGCACAACGTGCTTGTTGGTGCCGGACTCTACATCGCCCTTGTGATTAATCATGAAAACAGGCACGCCGGACTTTAGCGGGTCGCGGATAATGTCTTCAATCTGGCCAATCTGCTTGTCGGTAAGTTCGCCGACTGGCAGCACCAAGCTGATGCCAAGGTCTTTTTCGACTTTGAGGCCAATGGCGTTAGCCAAGTTGCGGCCAATGCCCTTTACTTTGGCAAGCCCCTCGCGCACCTTGAGCTGGCCCTTAAGGTCCTTGCCCATGATGCGGACTATGCCACGGAATTCCTTGGACTCTTTTACAGGTTCGGCCATGTTTCAAATCACTTGTTAAGCGCCGGGACTGGGATTCCCGCACAACTTTTTTGCGCCATTACGCGCTCAAAAAAGCTCTATTTAGGCAACCCCGCTCTCGCGAGGAAATTGCTTCGAACCCAGGAGGCTTTACAGCCACTAGCTCTTTGTCCCGAGACCCTTTTATGCCTAAAAGTCTCAGAATTCCAGGCCAGCCCTTTAACCGCTCAGGCATCCCGGCAGCGATAATAATAATGAAAGGAAGGGCTTTTAAGGCTTGTTTTCAGGCACCGTATGACCGCACCACGCGAACGACGTCGGCAGCCAGGCCGCGCTCGCCCGCTTGAATTGCCGAAGAAATTTTCTTGCCGTCAACCATCGCCTTTGCGATGCAGGCAAGCTCGCCCTTGCCCGTGAATAAGCCGATAGTCTGGCCCGGTTCGATTGAATCGTCGTAGGACACGATGCTCGCATAGCCGAGGTTGGCACCCGTGCAAAGCGGCTTTAGCGACTCGTCGTCAACGGTAATGCGCTTTAGCTTGACCACGTCCTCAACCGGCACGATGCACTTGCGCAACGGCTTTTCGTCGCCACGCTCTGCCGCAAGCCACAGTCTATCGGAGAGTTCCTGCAGCGTGACGCACTGGCCTTCCTTGATGCCCGCGGCTACGGTGCGGCGAAGTTCCGCCATCGTCGCAGTCATGCCGAGCAATAGCCCGATGTCTTTTACTAGAGTGCGGATGTAAGTGCCGCCCTGCACGCGGCTGTCAAAAAGCACGAGATTGCCTTTGCGCTCAAGCAGCTTGAGGGAGTAAATTTCCCTGATGCGCAGGGCCTTTTTCACCGCGCTTTCTAGGGGCGGAGTTTGGTAGATTTTTCCGTAGAAGTGGGAAAGCGCTTCGTCAAGCTCTTTATCACTGGCCTCGCCCTCAAGCGCCATTACGCAAACGTATTCTTTCGGGCTGCCGAGCAAGAGTGGAGCGAGCTTGGTCGCGTTGCCAAGCATGACTGGCAGGACTCCGCTGACGTTGGGGTCAAGGGTGCCCGAATGGCCGGCCTTCGGGATGTCGAGCATTTTCTTGACAAAGCTTGAGACCTCGTGGCTGCTTGGCCCGCGGGGCTTGTCAAGAAAAACGAGGCCGGAGTCAAAGAGCTGCCGCAAGCTGCGCTTTTCAGGCTCAATGCCAATTTTGCTTTCGTGCTTCCGCACAGTAACAAGCGTCACGTAAGAATAAGTGTTTTAAAGAGTTAAATAGGAAAGGCTTTTCAATAATCAAGACGGTAGACACCGTGCTCAAGGATTAGACGAGGGTGATGTTGATGGCATGGATTGTAGCGAAACACACGATGATAACCGAGGAGAATCCCGGCGTATTTCACCTCGAACCAAAAGGCAAGTTACTGGGCAAGAAACCCGTGATAAGGCTCGACTCCAGAGTGCATAAGACCGGCGAAGAGCCCTACTACAGCGTTGCGGTGGGCTTCACTAAAAGCGGGAGATTCCAAACAATACTTCTCGCGACAAGCGAAAAGGATGGACAGAGCCTTACGATATCAAGCCACAAGCCCGGATTAAGCGCCGCTGAACACCAGGAAGCGCTAAAAGTAGTCGGGGATTCCATAAGTCGGGAAGCCAAATACGCGCCCTTCATGAAAATCATGCAGGAGCTTTCAAAGAAAGTTGAAAAGTCGACGCCCAAAAAAGACTGAGCGCTTGAAAATAAGAACTGGAAAAAAAGCCTTAGTCCGGTCTAGCTTAGACCGGCTCTAGGTGCTTGATGTTGCAACGCTGGACCTTGCCTTTCGCGTTCTTTATCTCGACGAAAGCGTCGTCGATGACTTTCGTCACCGTGATTTCGGTGCCGGCGTCGTTTCCTGCGATTTTAACGCACTTGCGACCAACTTGGATTGCTGCCATGTAACTCCCTCCATAACTTATTATTCTTTAATTTTTTCGTGATGAGCGCCTTTACGTGCTTTGCGATTCGGCTCGGCTTGAGGAGATTGTTTTCCTTAGCAAGCTTCGCGGCTGCGACGATTAGGGCGGAAACCTGCGCAGCAGTCAGGTATTCGGTGTTGACGATTAAGTCAAAGCCGTCCCGGTCGTTTAAGTCAATGCCATAGTGCTTCTTGTACCGAACGGCGTTCTCATGGTCGCGCCGGGTCGTGTAGCCAAGCACTTCCCTAAACGGCTTGTCCTCGCGCAGTGCAATGCGCCGTGCGCGCGCTTCGGGGGCGGCGTGCAGCCACACGCGCAAGTCCGCGTTGTCGATTACCCAGCCGGCCAAACGCGTGCCAATGACGCAGCCGGGTTCTTGTTCTGCAAACGAAATCTGGCGGTACTCTAGGATGTAATCGTAAACGGGGTCCTTCTTCGACATTTTCTGGAGAGTCTCGAAAGGCAGGCCCAGGTCCTTTGCCAAGTCGCGGAAAGTGTAGTTTATGACTTTGAGGCCGAGTGCCTTGGCAACGTTGCGCGTGGCGGTCGTGTTGCCGCAACCGCTCAAACCAGAGATGGTGATGCGCATTGCCTTTTCACTTGAGCGCATTTACGTAGGCCGCGCGACGCAAGTCAAGGTCCTCTTTTGCGATTGCGCCCGACTTTAGCCGCGTGTGCTCCTTTAACACTAGCCGCGTGCAGCTGCCGCAAAGGACACCGCCGAAAACGCGTTCGGGACGCTTTTCCGTCTTGGCAAGCTTTCGCATGCCGGCGGTTCCGCGCTTTGGAACTGCGTTGAGCTTAGCGTGGCAAAGGGCGCACTTGGCGTGAGAGGGCTTTTTGGACTTCATTTCTAAACCACTTCCTATATGTTTATTGAGAGGGCAAAAGGCATTTATTGCGTTTGATTGGGCGCGGGAACGGCTGCAGCCTGCTTTTCAAATCGGCTGACTACCGCCTCTAGTATGAAGCCCGAGATTATGGCCCAAACTATGAAGTAGCCGCGGGCGCCGTAAACGCTTGGGTTAAGGACGTTTAGTGAAAGAATTTCTGGCAAGTGGATGCCGAAAGGCAGTACGATGATGAAGTCGGGGAATGCACTCGGGATGAGGCCGGGGAAGTTGATGCCGAGAAAGCCGCTAGTGCCGATGAGCAAAAAGAACGCGGGCAGGATGAAAACCATGGACTTCCATGGAAGCCACATCATCTCCATCATCTTGCCGGTTACTTCCTTCTCGCGCAGTTTGAGGCGCTCCATCTTCTTCTCGTCATTGGCCTTGGCTGCTTCGGCAAGTTCCTTCTGGTAAGCGCTGGTTTCGGCCTGGATTTTCTTCATCTTCTGGCGAGTGCCGGTAAAGCGATTGAACCAGATGGTTGCGCCTACGTAGAGGAAGGAAGCGATGGGAATGACGTACTCCGCAACCATTTTTATCAGCCCATCATCTGCCTTAGGGCAGGGTATGTTTCAAAAAGCTGCTGTGAAGCGAGTTCCTCGTAAAAGCGGTAGAGAATACCTACGGTAAGCAGTATGCCCGTGCCCGTTCCTAAGGCACCGGTAATGTCCGCAAACCACGCAAGCACCCCGACGAAAATGCTGCCGAGGACGGTAATTACGGGAATGTAGCGGTTAAGCACGCCCTCGATGATGCGCGGGTCGGCGCGGAAGCCCGGGATTTGCAGGCCCGTGCGCTCGAGCTGGCGCGCGACTGAAGAGGCGCTCATGCCGGTGCTCTCAATCCAGAACCAGCCGAAAATAACGCAAAGCGTGACTAGAACGAGGCCATAGACGAGCATATGGAGGAGCTCATAGGGCTGGACGATGAAGTCTAGGTACGCGCGGTAGTTGCCGTCAAAGAGAAGGAGGGGCGACGGAAGCGCGCTTGAGAGGTAAGCAAACCCGCTGACGGGCTGGTTATTCGCATACTCTCCGAAGAAGCGGAAGCCCGCGTTGAAGATGACCAGGCCGATAAGCTGGATGTTGAGGATGACTGCGCTTGCCAAGATGACGGGAATGTTGCTCACGTAGAGGAACTTGATTGGGTAGCGCGCACCCAGTCCACGGGCCTTGCCGTAGGCGAGCGGCAACTCGATTTTCATGCCCTCGACGTAGACGACGCCAAGAAAAACGAGTACAGTAAAGATTACGGGCGGGAGGTACCAGATGGCATTGACAATGTCACCGCTCGCGGCCACCTGGATTGCCTTTGGAATCAGGCCATAGAAAACGCCGGTTGCGCTTGTGCCAAAGCTAAAGGCTCCCAGGAAAACCGCTTGCGATACTCCGGCGGCGATGAAGAGGCTGATGCCGCTGCCGATACCGTACTTTTGCACGACCTCGTCTAAGTACAAGAGAATGATTGAACCGATTGCGAGCTGCAGGATGACGAACAACTGCGCGCCAATGACGCTTCCAAAGAGCGGGTTCGCTACGTTGATGCTGACATAACCGCTAATGACGTAAATGCCGGCTTCGACAAAGCTAAGTGCGATGCCGAGGAGCTTTTGTAAGCCCTGGAAAGTCTTCTTGTTCTCGGGCAAGCTCAGGTCCATATTGATTAGGCCGGCGCCAACCGAAAGCTGCAGGAAGATGCTGGCGAGAACGAGGGGGCCGATGCCTGCGGTGAGAAGCGTGCCGACCTTGCTACCGAGAAGAATTTCAAGCCGCTCGAAGGAAACGAGGCGCGTCGGGTCTACGCCGAGGGGGTAAATCTGGCCGAGAACGAAGAAAATGAGGAGCGCGACGCCAGTCCACATCAACTTTTCCTTAAGCGCTGGTGCGCGCTCGGGGCGTCGGACTTCAGGCAAAACAGAAACAATCGGCTTGAGCCATTCGAGTGCCATTTTCCAACCACTTACACTCTAACGCAGGTTATGCTTAAAAGGCGGTTGCGCCCCTCAGGCCTTTTTCGCGGACTTTGCGTCGGCTTTGGCCTTGGCCTTCGCCGCGGACTTTATTCTCTTGGGCGACTTGACCTCGAAGAGCACGGCCTTGCCACCAGTCGCCTCGATTTTCTTGACCGCGCCTTCCGAAAATCCGCTCGCGAGGATTACTGCGGCGGCCGAAAGAGCGCCGGTGGCGACCACTTTGGTGTCTTTTAGCACGAGCTTGAAGGCATTGCCTTCCTTCTCGCACTTGCCTGACGCGATGATTGCGGAAATCTGCTCAAGAGTAATTGTGGAGAACTGGCCCGCTACGCTACGGAAGCCGTACTTGCGCTTCTTGTGCTCGCCGCGCTTGATAGTGCGAAGCCACTTGTGCTTGTGGAAACCGGCATTGCCCTTGCCGCCCTTGTTGCCCTTGCCACGGCGGTTCTTCGTGTTGCCGCCGCCGTAAGTGCGGTTGCCCATGTGCTTGCGTTTTTTGGATTTTATTCTTCGTGCCATGTTTCTCACATTGGAAGCATTCTTTCAATAACGTTGTTGATGCGCTTGCCGATGTTGCCAAGCGCCCCCTTTGGACCGCCCTTCTTGACTGAACGGAAGCCCTTGCGCGGGGGGTGCATGCGGTAGACCGCTTTTTCGCCCATCTTCGCGTTTAGCTTGGCAACCACTTCGGGGTCGACCTCGCCCCAGGCAACGTAGTCCTTGCAAAGGTTAAGCATGGGCCGAAGCGCTGGGTTTTCGGGCAAGAGCACCATGTGGTGCCTGCGGGTCAAGTGCAAGGCCTCCATCGTGCGCTTAGCGCGCCACCTAGCGCCCTGAACGCCGCGAATGCGGATGATTGCAACCAAAGCTACTGCCATTTTTTACACCGTTTAAGCTGATTCCGCTGTTGAAGCCTCTCCCACTTCCGCTGCTACGTCGTCTGCAACGCCCTGCTTTAGGACGTTTAGCGAGTCAAGCGCGTCTAGGGTGGCGAGAACCATGTTGAGAATGTTGCGCGTGCGGCCTTTTGTGAAGGTCCACACGTCCTTGACGCCAGCCAACTTTAGCACTTTTTTTGCGTTCTCGTTGGCGACAATGCCGACACCGCGGGGCGCGGGCTTGAGGAAAATTTCAGTTGAAGAGTTCTGCCCCTTGACCTCGCGGATGATGGTATGAGGCGTGCCGCACCGGCATTCCCACGAGCTGCAGCCAAGCTGGACTTTGACAAGGCGCTTTTTAGCGTCAGTAATCGCTTCGTTGATTGCGTCCCTGCTCTCGGCAGCTTTGCCGACGCCAACCCCGACAAAGCCGGTGCCGTCGCCTATGATGACAACCGAGCGCATCTGCTGCTTTCTGCCGTAGGCGGTCATGCGCTGCGTGCTTGAGACCTGCACGACTTCCTTTCGCAGTTCGGGAATCAAGTAGTCTACCATCTCGGGCTCAAGAATCTTGGCGCCCATGGCTAGAACCTCGTCCATCGAGGTGATTTGTCCAGCGCGGACTTTCTTGCCAAGCGTCGTTCGCGGTATCCAGTCAGCCGAGCGCTGCAAGCTGTCGTCGCGTTCCCGTCGTTCCCTGCGCTGTTTCATCATGTTCATCCACCAACAATTTTCTTTTTAGCTTCGGCAAACTTCTTTGCTGACTCGCCCTTCAGGTGCTTGCCTTCAAGCCGGTCGGCCGAAGGCATTTTTTCCTGCGAAAACGGAATTTTTAGCCCGGCGTCAAAGGCGCCCTGGAGGACTGCGTAAAGCAGGCTGCCCTTTGAGGCCGCGTGCCTGCCAAAATCGGCGATTGCTTCCTTGACCCCTTTGGCCGCGCCCTTCTTTGCAAGGAGGGCACCGGTAAGGTAGGCGGAAGGCGTGTTGCACTTGCCGTCAAAACCGAATTCCTTCAAGTCCTTCGAGGAAACGCCGACTACAGTCTTGTCGCCCGTCGGGGCGTAGTTGACAAGCTGTGCGACTATGTACTTGTTCGTCTTTCGCACAACTAGCCGCGTCTTTGCCGAACGCAGTAGGGCCAACCGCTTGGTGTAGTCGGTGATGCCCTCGCGCCTGCGGCGGAGTGCTACGCGGTAAAGTGGACCGTGTGCTTTGCTCATTTCTTGGCACCCTCAGCTGCATTGCCGGCCTTTGCGTATTCGACCAGCTGCTTCTTGTCGCGAACGGAACCGCCCTTCACCATTCGGTAAAGGCGCTTGTAATCACCCAGCGCAAGTGATGACTTAAGCGACTTTAGGAGACGACGGAGCGCGCGAACGCGGCGCATCCAGCGCTTCTTGTCGGTTAAGACTGCGCTCGGCGTGCCGTGCCTGCTGCCCTCGCCACGGCCACGGCCTGCCTTTCGGCGAATGTCACGGATTCGTGCCTTGCCGCGGCCTGTGCCGGTCTCGGGAATAACTACAACAGCGCCGGACTTTAGAAGAGCGCGGATGTCATCTGCAGTGAGTGCGGACTCGGCTGCCTTGACATCCATGATGCGCACGCGGCTAACGCCGGTCTTTTCCAGGCGGGAGACGACGCGCTTGACTGTTTTCAAAGACATTTTTCATAACACCTTAATTGAGAATTTTCAAGCCCTTCTTCTTCGCAACTTCTGACAAAATCTTGCGGCGCCTGCCGCCGAGTGTGCCGGAGAAGCGCACTGCAACGCCCTTCTGCACTGCCTCAAGTTCTTTTATGGTGGCGACGAGCACTTCGCGGACGCCGCTGGGGTGCAATCCGCGCTCGGCCTTCGGCGTGCCGTAGCCGATGCGGGGAATAGCGCTGAAACCCTTGCGCATCATACGAAGCTTGTTGTCAATGCCGCGGGGCTTGCGCCAAGCGTCGCCGACACGCGCCTTAAAGCGGTTCTGTCGGGTGAAGTGCGGAATCTTCTTTCCAGCGGGCTTGGCTGCTGCCTTTGGGGCAGCGGGAGCCGCTTTCTTTTCAACCATTAAGCAACAACCTCGTAAATGCCATCCTGGAAAATGCGGCGGTCGCGCTTGGTGATGACCGTAGCGCGAATTATGTTCGCCGCAGTCTGGCCGACAGCGTCGCGGTCAGCGCCGCTTACGGTGATGTCCTGCTTTTGAACCACGACTTTGACACCCGCGATGACGCGCGCCTTTCGGACGCTCTTTTCGCCAAGGAAGTTCTTCACGTGAACCTCTTCGCCCTTGACTTCGACTGTGACTGGAAAGTGCGCGTAGACGACGGACAACTTCTTCTCAAAGCCCTTCGTCACGCCGTTAAACATGTTGTTGATGTGGGCCTTTACCGAGTTTACGGCAGCGTGAACGCTTTTCTTCTCGCGCACGGCTGCGGTGACCTCGACCTCGCCGTTTGTGAGAGCGACGATGACGGTCTTTGAGTCAAAGCGCTTCTCGACAATGCCCTTTGGTCCGGACGCCTTCATCGCGCCTGGGGACACGTCAAACGAAACGCCTTCGGGAACTTTCATTTTTTACACCTAGTAAACGAATGACATCATCCTGCCCCCTAAGCCCTTTTCCTTGGCTTCGGAGTGCGTCATGATGCCGGCTGAAGTGGATACGACGAGGAGGCCGATGTCGCGGGCTGGCAGGTAGCGCTGCTCGAACTTCTCCCAGTCGGTCTTCTTGACTGAAAAGCGGGGCTTGACGACGCCGCAGTCGTTTATCTTGCCGACGAGCTTGACAGTGAACTCTCCGCTTTTCCCGTCGTCAATGAACTCGAAGTCGCCGACGTAGCCTTGGCGTTGCAGGAGGAGAAGAACCTGCTTTAGCACTTTGGAGGCGGGCCTGACGGTGACGGTGTCGCGGCCGCGGAGCTCGGCCATCTTGATTGAATTTAATGCGCTAGCAAGTGTGTCCATTTTTTTCCCTAGTTGTACTTCTTGAATCCGAGCTCTACCGCGCGTTCGCGGAAGCACTTGCGGCAAATGTAGAGGCTATACTTGCGTATGAGGCCGCGCACGTTTCCACAGAACTTGCACTTGCGGTTCCCGCGGTGCTTGAACTTGGTTTCAATCTTCTGCATTAAAGCTCACTCCTGGACTTCTTCTTGGAACTTGACGCCGAACTCTTTTTCGAGATATGCGCGCGTCTCCGCTTTCTTTGGCCGCTGCTTTGCGGGCAGTGTCTTCTGCCTTATGCGGCGGCGCGCGATGCGCGTACCGGGCTTCTCGATTGTTACGCAAACGTCAAACCCCAGCATGCCGATTTTCGGGTCGTACTTCACGCCGGGAAAGTCTATGTACTCGGCGACGCCGAACGCCAGGTTGCCGTGCCTGTCGATTGAACGCAGCGGAATCAAGCTATCGCGGCTTTCAAGCGCCTTTTTCACGATTTCCTCACCGGGCTTGCCTCGGATGGTGACTTTCACGCCAAGGGGGTCGCCCTTCCTAATCTTGAATGATGGAATGCGCGTTTGCGCCTTCATGATGATTGCCTTTCGGCCAGAGACGCGCTCGATGAGCGTCTTTGCATTCGCAAGCTTCTCGCCGCCTTCCCCAACGCCGATGTTGAGGGTGACTTTCGCAATGTGGATGCCTTTCATTTAAATCACAACTTGAACGAATCGTCGATTACGAAGAGGTATGACTTGCGCGTGATAATCTCTTCTGACCCGCCGGCTTTTAGCTTGACTTCAGTTGATGCGCTGCCGGGGCGTTCGAGGAGCTCCTGGAGAACTGCGATTTGGCCCGCGTGGCGTCCCGCGTGGACGTAACAGCGCGCGCCCTTCTCGAGTTTTAGAAAGCCCGCCATCTTCTGGGCCGGCATTTCGAACTTGACTGTGTCGCCCAGGGAGAACTGGTCCTCCTCGCGCTCAATCACGTGAGTGCGGCCGTCATGGAAAGCGAGCTGAACTTTGCCGCCCTTGATAATCTTCTTGCCAACGACTTTACAGAGCTTGACTTTCGCTTCGGCCTCCGAGATTACAACCGGCTCGAGCTTGCCTTTGATGATTGAAATGCGGTAGTATGCTTTCATCTTGGGGATTGAGACTATATCCATCAGGCCGATGGGGAATCCCTCGTGCTTTCGGGCAATCCCGTCAACCATGACTCCACCGGCTGAGAGAACCTTCTTTGCCTCGCGCCTCTGGCGGACAATCTTGAGGTAATCGCGAAGGAGCAGGAGGATTGACATTGACCCTGCAGCAGCGTGCCTGCCTGCGTCGGGCTTGTTTAAGTAACGGTGGGCTTTTCGGCCAATCTTAAGGGCTACGCTGGCTGCCATTCTCTTCAAGTGTCGACTGCCGCCGTGCGATGCCATTTTTTACACCTTCTTTGAAGCGCGTTCAATGATTACGAGGTTGCTTGGCTGCATGGGAACGAGCTTCTCGCGGCCCGACTGCATGCGCGTGACAACGCCCTCGACCTTAACTTTCAGGGTAGAATAGTCAACGTCAGTCACAAGGCCGCTTGCGCCCTTAAACGATCCCATCATCACTCGGACCTTGTCGCCCTTGTGGACCAGAACATTGCGCTTCTTGAGCGACTTTCGAAGGTCTTTAGCAAGGTGGACGGACATGAGCGGCCGCCTTGCGTGAAGGGGCGCCTGGTTAACCGACTTGCGCTGCTTGCGCGGCTGCTTTGAAACGTTTGACTTCTTCATTTTTAGACCACACTGGATGCGATTGCGACTACTTTGGGAAAGCGCTCGGCGATTTCGCGGGCGGCTGCGCCCTTGATTTCGGTTGCCTTGGGCAATCCGTTCTCGTCAATGATTGTGCAGGCGTTGTCCTCGAAGCGCACGCGCTCTTTTCCGCGGCGGAACTCCTTTCGCTGGCGGATGATTAGGGCGCGCTCTTTCTTCTTGACCATCTCGGGCTTGCCTTTCTTCACTGCGACAATGACGACGTCGCCGATGCCGGCTGAAGGTTGCCTGCGCAAGCGAGGGCGGGTGGCAAGCACGCCGATGACTTCGACGATTTTCGCACCGCTGTTGTCATCGCAGATTAGCTGCGTGCCGGTCATGATGCCTTTGGAAATCTTTGCTGCAACTGCGAGGGCCATTTATTCAAGCACCTTTGTGACGACGAATGCCTTGGTCTTCGAGAGCTTCCTGCACTCGTCGATGCGCACCTTGCTGCCTACGAGGACTTTTCCAAGCAGGCACTCGGGAACGTGGGCATGGATCTTGCTGCGGCGCTTTTCAAAGCGCTCGTACTTCGCAACGCGCCGAAGCATCGGAATCTCGACGACAATCGTTTTTTTGGACTTTGCGTTCTTGACAACGCCTTCCTTTACCGCACCGCGAGTCTTTAGCCCGCCGTGCATTGGGCAACGGTAGTCATTACAGTCTTTTTCAGTCATTTTTGCATCAAATCCTATTGTACAACTTCTTTGTCCTGTCCTGAGGCCGGTGCAACAGCAACTTGCCGTCGACAGTCACTCCAGCATCGGGGAAAGCGAAGGTGCAAGAAGTCTTTGAGACCCGCTTGGTGCCTTTCCCGGTGTGCAACACGAACGTGTTGAGTGACTCGTCCTCAATGCTCCCTTCCAAGCCCATCAGGGACGGCTCCGCAGAAAACGCGATTTTCACGCGCTTGCCGATGAGTTCCCCGAGCAGGAATTCCTTCTCTGCCGGCTTGAAACGGGGTTTTCGTGCTTTTGATGACACGAAGACCACTTCAAACAACCAAAATCGCTTCAGGCGGGTAACCAAGCTGCACCAGGTACTGGCGCACTTTTTCCTTGTGGTCGCCTTGAAGCACTACCCGACCGTCTTTATAGGAACCCCCGCACGCCAACTTGTGCTTGAGTTCCTTGGCGGTCCGCTCGAGGTCTTCCCCCGAGAGTCCCTCGACGACGGTGACGGGCTTCTTGAACTTCTTTTCCTCGCGATAAACCCTTAATTTTTGCGTGGTTTCCTTCGCGATTGTCGTACAAGCGCAAATGTCTTTTGGAAGTCCGCAAACGCTGCAAATCTGTGGCAAGTTTAATTCCTAACCTCTACTCTATACTTTTAGCCCGCGTTGGCTTAAAAGCGTTTTTATGCGCGCCTTTAGCTTTCGCGACTCGGCAAGCTTGCCAGGGTTGCCCGGCCGGCCGCTCGTGTGCTTTTGCGCCGTCTCGCGCTGGATTTCAAGCTCAAGCTCGGCGAGCTTCTTTTGCATGTCCTCGTTGCCTAGTTCCTTGAGCTGTTTTTTCTTTATGATAGCCATGTCAATCACTCGTTTAGGCCGCTGATGGCTTCTCTTCAACTGCGGGCGCTTCTGGCGCCACTGGTTCGGCTGGTGCCTGGACCACTGCGGGCTTGGCCTCTGGAGGAAGCTGGATCTTGTCGGGAAGCTTGGTGCCGGGCGGGAGGATTTTCACGCGGATGCCGATTGCACCTGCCTTGGGATAGGTGGTAAACGCCGCTTTTCGGACAAGCTTCATCAGCTCGCCGCTCTTCTTTAGGAAGCCCGAGCGGACGGTAATCGTCTTTGCCTTGCCGCCCTTGCCGACGATCTTGCCGGAGACGCGGATTTCTGCGCCGAGTGCGCCTGCAGCCATTATCTCACGAAGCGCGATGCGCATCGACTGCTTGACGTTGCCGCGAAGCTCGATTGACTTTGCGATGCGGTGTGCGATGAGTTTTGAGTCAAGAGCGGGAACTGCGACTTCGATGACTTCGATTTGCGGGTTATCAATGCCGAATTGCTTGAGGTCTGCAGCAAGCTCGTCAATTGCGGTGCCGCGCTTGCCAACGACGATGCCCGGCTTTTGGACTTCGAGGGTGATTCGGGTGGCAATTGGAGTGCGCTGGATGGTCACGCTGCTTACGCCGGCGCGCTCGAGCTTGTTCTCAAGGAACGCCTTTACCTCGAAATCGTTAATCGCCTTTTGCAAGAACTTCTTTTCAGTTGCCATCAAATTCCCTCGTTACTTAGCTTTTTACTTCAGTCTTGTCGGTTGCTTTTGTTTCAGTTGCCTTTGCTTCAGTGGGCTTGGCTTCGGTTGACTTGGCCTCGGCTTTCTTTTCCGCGGCTTTTTGCTCGGTTTTTGCTTCGACCGTCTTGGTCTCGGCCTTTGCCTTCTCGGCTGCAGCCTTCTTCTCGGCAACTTTTCGCTTCTTCTCTGCGGCCAACACTTTCTTCGTCTTCTTTGGCGAGGCCTTTAGCCCTTTGGGACCAAGCGCAAGCTCGACGCGGGCAGTAGAGTAGTTTGCAATCATTGAGTTCTTGCCGTAACCGAGAACCGCGCTTGTGGCAAAGTAGCGCTTGTAGCGGGGAAAGACGTTCTGCTTGTAAGCCTGGGCGTGAACGACCGTGAGTGTCTTTTCGTCAAGGCCCAGTGACTGCGCGTTGGCAAAGGCGTTTCTCAGCAACCCGAGCACGTACCTGCTTTCGTTTTGCGGGAACCGGCCGCGCTTGCCGCCCAGTTGGCTCTTGTGCGAAGTGCCTTTTGCGTGGGCGCTGTAGGGCAGCGGCTTCTTCAACGAGAGGGCGTCCTCAAGCACCGAAATTGCCTGGGCGTAGGGCTTGCCTTTCACTGCACCGCAGACTTGCGTGAGGTCCTTGTAGGAGCAGTTCGCATCGTAGCCCTGCGCGCGGGCGGCCTTGCCGGCGCCAAACTCGAGTGAATAGTCGTAGAAAGCCATTTTTTACTTCAGCTCCACGGTCTTGCTTCCGCGGGTGGCGCCAATGCCTGGGCCCGAGTGCTTGACAAGTTTAGTGGTAATCGCGTATTCGCCGAGCTTGTGGCCCAGCATTTCGGGAGTGCACATGACGGTGACGTACGACTTGCCGTCGTAGACTAGGACCTGCGATTCAAGCATTTCGGGAATGATGACCATCTCCCTGAAGTGCGTCTTGTGGACCTTGCCCTTCTTCTTGTCGTCGCGGAACTTCTCAAGGAACTTTCGCACCTGCAGGCCCATGCGGCTTAGCGTGCGGCGTGCCTTTGAGGGGATGATTTTGAGAAAGTCTGCCAATGGCATGGCTTTCATCTGGTCATTCGTCAATCCATGGTAGTTGAATTTGCGTGCCACTTACTCTCCTCCTATGTTGCGCTTCGCCTTGCGCCGGCCGGTCGAACTTGCGGCAATGTGGCCGGCTTTTCTACCAGGGGGCGCGTGTCGGCTGACTGCCGTGGGCCGACCGCCAGTGCGGCCGCCGTACGGGTGGTCATAAGCATTCATTGCGGTACCGCGGACCTTCGGGTACACGCGACCGCGAGCTTTAGCGGCAAAGAATGCATTGCCAGCCTTCTTGAATGGCTTTTCAAGACGACCCCCGCCGCTTGCGATGCCGATTGTGGCCATGCACTTGGGCGAGAGGGCAAGGGTGCGCTTTGAGGGCAGTTGAACGCTGACGATGCCAGTCTCCTCATCATGCGAGACGATGAATGCGCTCGTGCCGCCTGCGCGGGCGACGTGGCCGCCGTCTTGCGGGTGAATTTCGATGTTGAAAATGGGAGTGCCGTCAGGAATGTTGCCAAGGGGCATGATGCTGCCGATGATGGGCGAGCCTGAAGAGCCTAACGATACCCAGTCGCCGATTGCGAGGCCCTCGGCTGCGATGCAGAGGATGCGCTTGCCTTCAAGCGACTGAAGTTCTGCTAAAGGCGACGAGCGCCCGACGTCGTCGTGGAGAGCAATGACCTGCGCCTTTGAGTCTGAAGTGTAGACGCAGGGCTCGTACTGGAGCTTGGCGAAGAACCGGTGTGACGGTACTTCGAAAACTCCGCCCTTGCCGCGCCTTTGGTGAGTCAGCATTTTACCCATAGTGCATCACTTAGAGAATCTTGAGCTTGGCTGCAACGTCTGCTGCAGCGCCCTTCTTTAAGAATTTTACGCGCGCCTTCTTTCGGCCATCAGCGGTAATCGTGGTCGTGACGTTAGCAACCTTCTCGGAATACTGTGCCTCGACTTCCTTCTTCACATCTGGCTTGGTCGCATCCCTGGAAACGACAATAGTAAGCGTGTTCTCGCGCTCGATTGCCGAAAGGGCTTTTTCAGTTGCAACGGGGTAGAGGATGACTGCCATGTTAATCACTCAAACAACTTCTTTGCGCCAAGCTCGCTTATCGCGTCTTTTGTCCAAAGCGTGAGGCGGCCTGCAACTCCGCCCGGAGCGAGCAGTGAAGCGGCAAGCGCGTCAACGCGCACGGCCTGAACGCCGGGAAGGTTGGCAACCGCCCTTGCGACGCCATTGTCCTTGGCGTAGACAACGAGGACACTTCGGGGGGTTTTGTAGCCGCCCTTGCGACCTCGAGCGGGCTTGCGGCCCGACTCGGCGCGCATCAGGTCCTTGCCGAAGCCGAGCTTGACAAGAATACTGCGAGCCTGAGCGGACTTCTTGATTGACTCGAATGAATTGTCAACAACTACTGGGAGCTTGCCTTCGAAAATGTGGCCGCGCTTCGTCACTACATCCGATTTGCCGGTTGCGGCGATTGCGCTTCGTACTGCGAGCTTCTTTTCCTTCATGTTGATGCGCTCGATAATCATTTTTTCTGGCTTTGGAGGGTGAGCGCGCCTTCCCTTTACTGAGTGGGGAACACGGCGGACGCGGCCAAGGCGCATTCCTGCAAGCTTTTCGCGCGGCAAGCGGGACTTGCCGACGTTGATGCTCGCGCGGGGCCGGTGGCGTCGGCCGAAGTACTCGGCGCTCGTCTGCATGCCTGCGTAAGGCGAGACACCCTTGGGCTGAAAGTCTAGCGTGGCTTCAGCGTGGAAAGCGCGCCTGATTACGTCAGGGCGAACGTTTCCGTTAAACTGCACGGGCAGCTCTATTTCACCTGCGTTCTTTCCTTCAAGGTCGAGTACTGGAGTTTTCATGATTATAATCACTTGAGTAAGGTTGGTTGCTTGACTGCCATGGGCGCTTCAAGGGCGCGCCTTAGCGTGATGAATCGCTTCCTGGGGCCAGGTACGCTGCCTTTTAGCAAGAGCAAGTCGGACTTGATTGGGCCGTAGTGGGGGAAAATCTTTGCGGGAGAAACGGTTGCGTCGCCGACTGCGAGCACGCGCTTGTTGCTGTCGGTCCGTCGGTGGTAGCCGTGCTGGCCTGCCCGCGGGATGGTGTACATGACTTTCGCCTGGCGTTCGCCGCCAATGCTGCCGCCGTGCCTTCGCGACTGGCTGGCCTTTCTGGGATTGAGTGAAACGCCGTGGCGCTTGATAATGCCCTGCCAGCCGCGGCCGATTGAAACTGCGATGGCGTCAATGAACTCGCCGGGCTTGATGACGTCGGAGACCCTGACTTCCTTGCCAAGCACGCTCTTTGCGTACTCAAGCTGGGCGTCGGGGGTTCCCGAAATGCCAATCTCAAGCACTTCAGGCGTTTTTTTGCCGACGGTTGACTTCCACGGCTGCATTGCGGCAAACACGCGGTACTCGTCAAAGCCAGCGAGTTTTGAAACATCACCCGCCTTCTTTGCGGGAGTGATTACGCGCTTGAGATTCTTGGGCAAACCAAGGGCGTTGACCTGCGCTGCGGCCTTGATTCCAAAAGTCGTTTTCTTGTAAGCGACGATAGAGCAAATGAAAAGAGGGGGAACTTCGACAATGGTGACGGGAACAATGATTTCCTGGCCCTTTGTCGCGGCTTCAGTGTCGTCAAGCATCATCACGCTCGACATGCCGGCCTTATAGCCAGCAAAAGCGCCCAAGCCTGAACCGTCTTTCGGCCAGCTGCGCACTCGAGGCACTAGCCGCTTTGCACGCGAACGGTGCCAGTATGCCAAAGAGCCCCGACGGGGACTTCGATCTCCCATCTAATTAGTCACTGCTCACTTTCTTGAGTATTGGAGGAGTCTGCTTGAAGAGTACCTTCGAACCGCAGTAAGGGCAGCGGCTCGTGGCTGCCGCCATTTCCTCCGACTTGAACTGCTTGTTGCATTTCCAGCAAATGTACAATCCCATTTTCAAACCAACCTATGAACCGCGATAGTCATTGAAAGCTGTCCTGAGCGATTGCTTTTCAGAACACGTTATACACGAGCGCCGCACCGGCAACCCAGGCAACGGCCATGACAGCCGCGCTTTGGGCGAGCGACAGACGGAAAGCGAACTGTGCGAAAAGCACCAGAACAACGAGCGCGGCAATCGCGCCCACGAAATCCGTAGATAAGAATACCCCAAGGTCGCTTAAGAACATTGCGCTTACGAACGTTAGTACAACCAACCCCACTAGAGGAATGCTTTCGGTAACCATACGGGCGCTAGCCCAGATGACCGCCCAAAATGCCAGAAGCGTTACAATCAGCTGGTCGCCGAAAAGGTACACCACTGACACCGAATAAAAATAGGTTTGGTGCAACTATAAAAAGCCTGCGGCTTGCGGCAAACTATGTTCTTCACGGAAACCGTGACACACTTTTTCATAGTTTGAATGCGAAGTATCTTTCGTAGGGTTTTCGGTAGTTTATGCCGCCGTGGGGGCGGCAGTA
>JAGVFW010000012.1 GCA_020057405.1 archaeon
CCTCCAGCGCGGCTGACTTCAGCTTCGAGGCCCTCGCGGATGTGGCCGTGAAGCCATCGGAGTGCCCGCGCTGTTGGAACCGGCACTTGCGCTCTTGCCACGCTAGTCACTCACCACGAACTTGTCAACGACTTTCCTTGCCGCCTCGCGCTTGCGCTGGTGCTCCTTGAGAAACGCCGTTACCTTTTCCGCCAGGTACTTCTTGTTCTCGCCGTCAAGAATCTCGCCCTTGCCGTAAGCGTCAATACGCGTCTCCAGCTTCTTGTCGTCCTCCTCAAAAAAGTAAGTCAGGTAGTTGCAGATGCTGTCGACTTCGGCGTTCCCACCCAAGCGCCGCTGCTCCTCGACAGTCGCCCGCCCGCCAGTAAAGGCCCGGTTAATCTTCTTCTCAGCCGCTTCCTGCGAGTCGGTAGTGTAGATGCTTGAGTCGGGGTCTGAAGCGCTCATCTTGTCCCCGCCCTTTAAGCTTGGGAGGAATTTTGACTGGATTGAGGCGGGCTTGGGATAACCAATCTTGTCAATGACGTCCCGCGTCACCCTGAAGTGCGGGTCCTGGTCAATCGCGTGGGGAATGAGCACTGGAACGAACTCTTTTGGCCCAATCAATCCCTTTTCGCGCGCGTCTATTGTCGGCAGCATGCAGGGCACGCTCTGCATTGAAGTGAAGAAAATTTCGCCGATGTTACTCGAATCGTTAAAGCCAAACGTCGCTTTTGCAGTGCTATACGTCACGCGCTTTGCCACTTCAAGCGCGAGTGGGTAAATCGTCTTTGCGTACTGCGTGTCAGAAAAAATGCGCGTTTTTCCTTGCTTGAAGCCGACTGCGATGATGTCGAGGACATTCTCTTGCGTGTACTCGGCAACCTGCTTTTGCGTCAGGTCTTCCTTGAATAGGAACTTCTCGTCATCCGTCATCTGGAAGTAAAGGGGGCAGTCAAACGCGTCCTGCAAGTACTTCGTGAAGACCCACGGCATGAGGTGGCCGAGGTGCGTGTGCCCGCTCGGCCCGCGGCCAGTGTAGAGGGCGACCGGCTTTCCCTCGCTTGCTGCCTTTAGCCACATTCCCAAGTCCCGCTGGGCAAAGAAGATGCCGCGCCGCAGCATGAAGTGCTCAAAGCCAGCGGCGTTTGCAATGTGCTTTCGCTGCTCTTCGCTAATCGTGCCGACTCCGAAGTCCTTGACGAGCTGCCCGTAGTCAATCGCGCCGCGCACTTCCCATGGCGTGACGACGAATTTTTCCTTCATCTTTGTGCCGTTCCTGCCGCTTTCCTAGCTTTCTTCATTTCGTACATTCTTTCGTCCGCTTCTCTAACTGCGGTCTTGAATAAATCCATTGGGTCGCTGACCTTGCCGCCGCTTAGGAGGGCGTGTGAGAGGCCGTAGGAAATGTCGAGGCTCAGGCCGGTTTCTTTCTTGAATTTCCTGTGCTTTGGTCCGACCACGCGGTCGCCCTCAACCAGCTCCAAAAACTTGTTTCTGATTCGCTCCATTGGCAAAGCGGCTTTTATGGCGTCGGAGTTCCAAAGCTGTAAGTGGAATTCGTCTCCGCCCACCCGGGAGGCTTCATCAGAGCCGCGAAGCACCCGGCGTATTGCCTCGGCCTTTAGCTGTAGGACCCGGTCTCCCAGCTCGTGGCTATTGAAATGATCCTGAAATCTCTTGAAGTTATCCAAATCGGTTACGGCGTAGGCGACGTTTTTTCCTTCCCTCTCCGCCCGGCTAGCCATGTGGGGCAAAATTGCTTTTTGGTATGCTTTTGTTCCCAGCCGCGTGAGCGAATCTTCTGCACTTTCCTGGTGAAGCCGCCCGAGCTGGGCTTGCGATTCTTGGAGCGTTACGAACAAGTCTTCCATCTGGCGTATCTTCGGACCAAGCCTGTCTCCGGTTTGCCACAATCTGCGTTCAGCCCGTGATTTTGAGCTCAAGTCACCGTCAAAAAGTGATGGCTGTGCCTTGGCGATTTCATTAATTCTGCCGGTTGCTCTTTTGAGCATCGCCCTTCGCCTGACGAAGTCAGACATCACCCATTTTGAGTGTTCGGACAACTGCTCAGACAGCTTGCGGTACTTGGTCAGTTTTCTTGAAACCGGTAGAAGCGGCATAACAATCGGTACTAAGAGGCTGCCGCGCGGTTTTAAAACTTGCCCAACCCAGAAATACTCGTGGAAAAGGGCTTTGCCATCGCCGCGCTTGCAGTTTCCCTAGTGCTTGCCGGCTGCATCAGCGTTCAGGGCGGCCTCAACGCAACAGCTCCGGGCTTGGGCGAAGTCAACATCGCCGTAAACGAGTCCGCCGGATTGCCCGATAACCTTTCGCTTCCCGAAAACCTCACCATCCCGCTAAACACGTCAGACCTAGGCCGGCGCGTGGTGCCGCAAAACGCTACCGTCTGCGTCTTTGGCGCCCCCGACGGCTTGAATGAAAACTACTTTGGCTCAATTACCGTGCTTAACGAGAACGTGCAGCTCAAAACGCGTTTTCTCGACGAGGACTCCCGCTATACCGATTACTTTGACTGCGTCGTCATCGTCATCCGCGACGACGAGGTCGGCAAGTACTTGCCTCTCTCCCACCGCACTGCAATTGCAAAGCAAGTGAGCCGAGGCGCGGGCCTGTTGGTGTTTGGTTCAGGGGCCACGCATGCCCCCGACGACAAGTCGGTGCTCGGCTGGGACGCGGGCTTCAAGGACATCCTGCCCGTAAGGGCCGACGCGCCTGGCAACAAGGACCCGCAATTGCTTGGAAGCACGACGATGTCGGGAACGCTCTATGCGACTGGCGACGATCCCGCGTTTAACGGCGGAGAGCTGACGCGGCAGTTTGACGGCCTCAAAATCACTTTCGTCCTGCCAGTCAACGACGGCCAACTAGTCGCATGGGTGCGGCAAAGCACTGAACCCTCACCCACTTCGCCCGTCTACCCCGCGATAGTGCGCACATGCCAGCTAACGCGGCCATGCGTTTACTACTTTGCCTTTGATGCCCTTACGGGAGCGCCGGGCCTGGCGGTCAACACCGTCCAGTTCCTTGCAAGCGAGTCTCTAGGGAAGTATGCTGTCTTGAGGGCGCTGCCTTCGGGCGGTTAAACTATCTTTTCTTGAGCCAGCCGCGGTGGAACCGGCGGGTGTCTTCTTTCTGCGTTTGCGTTAGTTTCGCAAGCACCCAGATGATGACGATTAGCGTCATGATGGACAAAAGAAGCTTGAGTGCAGGAGCTGCCGCGTTGGCCATAATCAGCGTTATGCTGTCCGTCTCTTAAAAGCGCTTTCGCTAGGGATTGTAAAAAATTAGGTGGCCGGCAGCGGTGGGAGCCGCCGGCCTCGAACCGTCAAGGCGGGCTCAAACGGTAGTCCGTTCTTGTCCGCCTTGCGCGGTTCGACTGTGAAGGTGGGCCAGACCGTACCTAATCAAAACTTACGTCTTGACTGGAGCCCTCGGTGGTGGGGACTTTGGGCCCAGCTTTTGGCACGATCAGCGTGATTGTGAAGAACGCCGTCCTTCCGGCGAGCTTCTTTGTCATAACGCCCTGCTTCCAAAGCGCGTTAAGCCGCGCAGAAGCTGCGTTTCTGTTCTTATACCCGAATTCTTTCTGCACTTCCTCTGCGTTCGCACGGCCCTTGCTCTTTACAAAGGCGACCATGCGCTCGTCAACGTCGCTTAGGAAAATTTCTCGGATTGCCTCCTTGGGGGAGTTACCTCGATTTTCTTCCAATGCGCCCAGGCGCGACGTGATGCGTTCAAGCTTCTCGTGGATTTCCTTCAACAGCAGGTTGGTTGACCTGCGTTCTTCAGACAAACGGTTTAACATCGCGCCTACGACGAGCGGGTCGCGCATTTTGTCATTAAATTCCTTGAACTCCTTGGCAACTACTTGGAACTCAGGGGTTTCTTCAGCCACAACAACAACCTTTTTTAACTTCGGACGCGTTATCTCATAACGACGCACGAAATGCGTCACGACAACATACTAATTCTGTCATGACACAATCATGACACATTTGAAGTATTTAAACCTGCCGGTGGCTAGGGCGTTGTGTCTTTCACGATAACTATGGCACACTTTCCACCTAATGTTCTGGGTGGTGGAAAGTGGGTGTTTTGGAGAAGAAGCGTTTCTTCGTAAATCATTTGAA
>JAGVFW010000006.1 GCA_020057405.1 archaeon
GTGTGCTCTTCCGATCTTCAAGCAGGTGCCGTGCCGCCCTGACGTATATCGCGAACACAGCTTCCTTGCTTTTACGGAGTTCAGGCCGCCCTAAAACGCGCTTAATTCGCGTCTGTCTTTCAGTAGTGCCTACGTTCCAGTCGATGAACTTGCGGACTGCCGTGCGTGTCATAAGCTAGTTGTGGGTAGTTTCCAGACTTAAGTCTTCCGTGCGGCGCTAGTGGTGCGTAAAGTAGATGTAGGCGACTATTGCCCAAAGCACGCCGGCAATGGTTAAGTCCGTGATGTTGAGTAAGACGAGTAAGAGCGCGATTACCGTTCCGCCCATGAAGAACGTCAGCGGTTCGGTGCCCAAGATGAGGCTAGGGCCGCCGTAGCTTGCGCCCGCGGCCGGCATTCCCCCGCCCATCGGCGCCCCGCCCCCGCTGCCATTGCTAATTGGGGTCGCCTGACCCGTCTGGGGGTCGACTTTGACCGCAAAGCCGCAGTTTTTGCAGTAAACAACGCTATTTTCTGCATCAACGTCAAGCTGGGGATTGCCGCATTGGGGACAAGAAACGTCCATAGAAAAGGCTACGCGGGCGGACTTTAAAAATGCGTTGTCTAGGTTACGACAAACCGCGCGGGTTCGTCCGCCTGCTCGACTGTAACGAAGTCGCCCTCGAGCATGACGACGGTTGACTCGAAGTTGTCTGCGATGAAGAGGCCTTGCCTGCGGATGACTTCAATCGTAACCCGTTTTTTCAAGTCGTCGAGGAAGAGGGGCGCGCGGTGGTAGATGCCGTTGTTGAATGCGATGCCAAAGCCTTTCTTGAAGACGTGGCGCGTCACGGCGTTGAAGTAGCCGCTTGCGCCAAAAGGCGTTGCCACAATAACCCCGTCGCCCATGAACACGGGCGCGACAGTCTCGTCGCCTACTTTCACGCGGCAGCGGAGCGCGTGGGTGGGCCGTTTGTTGTGCACCTGCACTTCGTTAAGCGCAATAGCCTCCTGTGTCCGCTGCCTGCCGTTTCTAGTGTAGAAAACCTTTCCCAAAAGCTTGGGTTCCTCGCGAATTACGGCAGTGCCGCCGACAATGCGGTCAAGGGCAGCTGCAATGCAGTTTAGGCAGTAGAATACTTTCTCGTGTTCCGGCAGTTCAAAGCGCTCAACGCGGCTAATCGTGCACTTTGCGCATCCCTTGCTGGCGCGGACGCAGAGCTTTGGGACGCCCGGAAACTTTTTTTCGCTAAAGAGAATCGTGCCATCCCCGCCAAAGCTGATTACCATGTCGGGCTTAGCGCGCACTACTTCGACACCCCGTTCTTTTAGCAACTTTCGGAGGGCCGGGGCCGGCCTGCCGGTGATTATCACGCGCTTTGGCGCTGCAAAAGGCTTCATAATACTAACAAAGGCCTCCTCCGCTTTTATTGCCTACTGCCATGGTGGTGTAAGGCGGGGGTTCTCAAAGGCCGCCAAAGACTATTTATGCCTCGCTTGAGTAGCATATCTTGGGAAGAATTTAGCGCGACAGTGGCGAGTATGGCTAAGCGAAAAGTGATTTCACTCCACAATGTCTCCAAAATCTACACTATGGGCGAAGTCACCGTCCCTGCACTCAAGGACGTTTCAGCCGACGTTGAGGAAGGCGAGTTCGTTGCCGTCATGGGTCCAAGCGGTTCGGGTAAGAGCACGATGATGAACCTCGTCGGCTGCCTAGATTATCCTTCAACGGGCACGGTCAAGCTTGACGGCGTTGATATTAGCGAGCTTGACGAGAGCGACCTTGCGCAGGCGCGCGGCCGAAAAATCGGCTTTGTCTTCCAGCGCTTCAATCTTGTTGCCTACTTGTCCGCAGTTGAGAACGTGGCCCTGCCGCTGCTTTTCCGCGGCTTTAGCCGCCAAGAGCGCGAGGAAATCGCCCGAAAGCAACTAGAGCGCGTTGGCCTGGGCCACCGGCTTGACCACTTGCCCTCGCAACTGTCCGGCGGAGAGCAGCAGCGCGTCGCCATTGCGCGGGCGATTGCGGGCGAGCCCGAGCTCATCCTGGCGGACGAGCCAACCGGCAATCTTGACAGCAAGTCCGGCGAGGGCATCATGGCGCTTCTCGACGAGCTGCACGGGGAAGGAAAGACTATAGTCATGGTTACCCACGATGCAATTTTAGCAAAGCACGCAAAGCGCGTGATAAGGCTTAAGGACGGCGCCGTGGTAAAATAGCCGAAGCGATTCAAATGATTTTCAAATAGCTTTAGTTTTCAAATAGTTTTGTTGGGAGGGGTTTTGCATGAACTGGAAAATATTTTCACTGGCGATTGTGGCTGTTTTTCTCCTGCCTTTTGCAAGCGCAGCGAATTCGACGCCAACGGGCGTGCCGACTTTCCTTGGCGCCTCGGTGCTTGTAAGCAAGGCGACCTACTACGAGCCATATCCCGTGAGCCCCGGCACGCTCTTCAATTTGTGGGTGCGCGTGCAGAATCCCGGCAAGGGCTCCGACCCCGCAATCAATGGCGTCGAGTGCAAAGTGAATTCCAAGTTCCCATTCTATTCCGCTGACCCCAAAGATAGCTTAGTCTGGAACATCGGTTCGCTTGGCCCAGAGCAGCAAGTCATACTCAAGTTTAACCTGCGTGCAGACGAGAATGCCGTGCCAGGTGATAACGACCTGCTTTTCAGTTGCCGAAGCGCCGGGCGCGACTGGACTCCGGTCAAGTTAGGCATTGCTGTGGAAGTCCGAAACCCGGTGCTTGAAATCGCTTCAGTAGTGCAGGAGCCGACGCAGTTCTCCCCCGGCAGCACAGGCAAGCTAGTTTTCACCCTGGAAAACCGGGCTGATGCGGTGTTGCGCAACATCCAACTCAAGCTCGACCTCTCTTCGGCCGACCTGCCCCTCTCGCCAATCAAGTCTTCTGGCGACGCTTACTTCGCAAAGCTCTCGGCCCGCGAGAAGGGAGAGTTGACTTTCGACATGCTTGTCCCGCCCTCGGCAAAAACGGGAGTTTACAAAATTCCGGTTTCCCTCTCCTACGAGGACGAGCTTGGCAACGGGTACAGCCGGGACTCGACTGTTTCAGCAGTTGTTTACGCCCCACCCCAAATGATGGTGTCGGTTGACCGTTCAGATGTCCTCACAGCAGGCAAGCAGGGCAAGGTTTTCATCGCCTTTACCAACCGCGGCCTGTCCGACGTCAAGCGCCTGTCGGCAAAAATTAGTGACGGTGACGGTTTCCAGGTGCTCTCTACCGCCGAGAACTACTTGGGCGACATTAACAGCGACGACTTTGAAACCGTCGAAGTCTCTCTCTTTGTCACCTCGACCGGCGGAATCATCAAAATCCCCGTTAAGTACTCGTTCCTTGACGAGTTCAACAACATGAATACGAAGAGCGAGCTTGTCGATGCCCGCGTCTACACTACCGAAGAGATTACTGCCCTCCAGCTTGGCGTTGCAACGGGTGGTCTGAACAACATTTTGTTCGGCCTCGCTGCAGTAGTCGTGCTTTACCTGCTTTACCGTCACTTCTTCAAGCGCAAGAAGAACGCGTAGGCGCATAAGGGGTTTTGTGCCGGCGTGGCGAAGGGGGAATGAATTTACCGGAGTTTTGGTGAAGAAAAATGCTGGGCGATTACTTTAGACTCGCGCTTGCCAACATTTTCCAGCGACGCAAGCGCAGCTTCCTCACCATAGTCGGCATCTTCATCGGCATCGCGGCAATCGTCGCCCTCGTGTCCTTAGGCGAAGGGATGAAGGGCTTTGTTGCAGGCCAGTTTGAGACTTTAGGCAAGGACAAAATTACCGTGCTTGCAAGCAGCGGCTTTGGCTCAAGCCCGCTCTCGTCAAGCGCAAATCCCATCACCATTACCGACCTTGAAACCGTGAGAAAAACGCGCGGCATCATGCAAGCTGCGGACGTCCTGATGAAGCCCGCGATAGTTGATTTTGGCGACCAGACGAAAAATACCATCATCGTCGGCTACCCGCTTGATGATACGCGGAAAATCTTCGAAGATACGGGCGGCTATTCCATGCGCGACGGCCGGCAGCTAAGGCCCAACGACGGACGCAAGGCGGTACTCGGCTCCTACGTTGCCGACAAGCTGTTTGAACATAAAGTGCGCGTCGGCCAGTCAATCCGGGTTCAAGGAATCAGGTACGACATTGTCGGCATCTTCGACACTACCGGCGACCCGACAAACGACCGGTCAGTCTTTGTTCCTCTTAAGGTCATGCGCGACGACTTTAACGAGCCAAAGCTTGTTTCAATGATTTTTGCACAAACCCAGCCGGGAGAAGTGCCGGCCGACGTTGCAGCCGCTGTGAAGGAAAAGCTGCGCTCCCGGCGCGGGGAAAAGGAGGGCGGCGAATCGTTTTCCGTCTCGACTTCCGAACAATTGCTTGAGACGTTTAACACCATTTTTGGCGTCATCCAGATGATCGTGCTTGGCCTGGCCGCGATTTCGCTCATCGTCGGCGGCATCGGCATCATGAACACCATGTACACTTCAGTGCTTGAGCGCACGAAGGAAATCGGCACCATGAAAGCAGTCGGCGCCCGAAATTCCGACGTTCTCACGCTCTTTGTCATCGAGTCAGCCCTCCTAGGCATGGTCGGCGGTCTCTTGGGCGTGCTAACCGGCTTCGGCTTAAGCAAGATAGTCGAGACAGTCGCAAGGCAAGCCCTTGGCACTGCCACCTTCACCACGTTCTTCCCCCTAGAGCTCATCGCCGGGGCAATGCTCTTCTCAATCGGCATCGGCACCATCTCCGGCGTGCTGCCGGCCATGCAAGCGTCCCGAATGAAGCCCGTCGACGCCCTCCGCTATGAATGACGGCGGCACAAATCCAATCCCCCTCCCCACCCGCCCGTTTTTAATGCTTTTTCGGCCTTACTTAATTGCTTCGAATTGCTGATTTAGGGGGAGATGTTGGAAATGGAATACTTTGTAAAAGACATGGCGCTTGCAGAACAGGGAAAACGCAACCTCGACTGGGCAGAGCAGCAGATGCCAGTGCTCCTCTCGATACGCGAGAGATACAAGAAAGAACAACCCCTCAAGGGCGTCCGCATTTCAGCTTGCCTTCATGTGACTAAAGAGACGGGCGTGCTCATGCGCACACTCGTCGCGGGCGGTGCAATCGTTCGCCTCACCGCAAGCAATCCCCTCTCGACCCAAGATGACGTGGCAGCCGCACTCGCGGCAGAAGGTATTCCCACCTTCGCAGTGAAAGGCATGGGCAACGAGGACTACTACAAGTGCTTAAACGCCTGCCTCGACCTGAGGCCCAACATCACCCTCGACGACGGTGCCGACCTGATTAACGCCATCCACACCAAGCGCCGAGAGCTCCTCCCGGACATCTTCGGCGGCCAGGAGGAAACGACTACGGGTGTCATCCGCCTGCGCGCGATGGCTGCTGAAGGCGCACTCGAGTTCCCCGTCGTCGCAGTAAACGACACTCCGACAAAGCACTTGTTTGACAACTACTACGGCACCGGCCAGTCAACAATCGACGGCATCCTGCGCGCGACAAACGTCCTCCTTGCTGGCAGAACTCTAGTTCAGGTCGGCTACGGCCACTGCGGCAAGGGCGTTGCATTGCGTGCCCACGGCCTTGGGGCCAAAGTCGTTGTCGTCGAAGTCGACCCCGTCGAAGCGCTCCGCGGTCACATGGACGGCTTTGATGTCCTCACGATGTCGGATGCCGCAAAAGTGGGTGACGTCTTCGTCACTGCAACCGGCAACAAGAACGTCATCCGGGCCGAGCACTTCAAGCTTCTACGCGACGGGGCAATCTTGTGCAACACGGGTCACTTCAACGTCGAAATTGACATCCCCGCTCTAGAGAAAATGGCAGTCAGCCACGAGATGGTGCGGACTTACATGGAGAAGTACGTCATGACCGACGGCAGGCGCGTCTACCTCCTTGGCGAAGGCCGGCTCATCAACCTCGCCGCAGCCGAGGGCCACCCGAGTGCGGTGATGGACCTCAGCTTTGCCGACCAGGCGCTAGTGAGCGAATTCCTCGTCAAGAGCAAGGGCAAACTCAAAAAAGGCGTTGTCGAAGTGCCCGCCGAGCTTGACTTGCAGGTTGCGAAAATGAAGCTGGCTGCCGAAAAGTGCGGCCTTGAAGTGCTGACTCCCGAGCAAGTCAAGTACTTGGCCGAGTGGCGCGAGGGGACTTAAATGATTCCGGGACTAGGGGGAAACCCCAAGCAAATGGCGCAAATGATGCGGCAAATGGGCATCAAGACCACTGA
>JAGVFW010000014.1 GCA_020057405.1 archaeon
ACGCCAACTGCAGTTTCGACGTGAACTACTACGCCACGCCAAGCGAAAGCCTCGCAATGGGCTGGCAGTGCAAGATGTACGCCAACGACTCCAGCTCGGCAAGCACAAGCAACGCCACCAACTTCACCATCGCCTCACTCATCGCAATCGTCCTCAACGTAACAACCGTCGACTTCGGCTCAATCTCGCCTAACGCCAACAACACTGCCGACGTACCGTTTAACGTAACAAACTTCGGCAACGTCATCATAGACGCCAAGTTCGCTGCAAACAACCTCAGCGACGGCACTCCTCCAGACATCAACGCTTCCAACCTCTGGTACAACATCACTTTCGGCACATCGGGCCTCTTCAAGGCGGTACAAAACTCGTCATCGGGCCCAAGCGGCGTTGACAACATCGCGAGCTACAACCTAAACGTCAGCTACTCCGGAATGCAGGGCAGCGTCATGGCGGACATCAACCAAAGCAACAAGACCCAATACTTCCGCATACACATCGACACCGGCCAGCCTACGGGCACCTACACTGGCATACTCTACGTAACCGGCACGGCAAACGCATAAGCCGGTTGCTAAGGTTTAAAAAGCAGGGAAGCGAAACAACAATATGCAAAGGAATAGGCTAATTGTTTTACTCGCAGTGTTGTCCTTCTTTTTGAGTTCGGCAACTGCCGTGGGCATCTCTCCGGGCAGTGCAAACGTTGACGGCGTCCTTCGCGGCGGCTATGCTGAAGCGCAGTTCCACGTCTCCAACACTGACGACTTTAGCACCATAATCACGATTAGGACGCTTGGCGCACAGTCGGGCTGGATAACTTACCCCGGCGGCTCCACGATAACCGTCGGCCCCAAGCAGTCAGCCACCATCGTGGCAGTCGTCAAGCCCCCTGCTGACGCTGGCAATGGCCTGTATAACGTATATATTCGCGCAGAGGCACAGCCCGCCCCGGGCGAGAGCGGCGGCATTGGCGCCAAGATTGCAGTCGGCGTCGAAGCCCGCCTTTCCATCACTGTTTCAGACCACGAGAGCTTGAGCGTGAATGTTGACCACGTGACAGCCAAGGATGTCGAAGAGTCGTCAACCGGCACGCTTTTCGTAGGCATGAGAAACGACGGCAACGTGCGCGTCATACCTACGTTCAAAATCTCAATTCTTGACAAGAACGGCAAGGAAGTAAAGACTCTTGAGGCCGATGGCATGGAGCTAATGCCCACTACCGTCCAGGAAGTGCCAGTCCAACTTCCCACAACCGACCTCGTGCTCGGGCCGTACACGGCCACGGTACAGACACTCATCAGGGGATCCAAGATTGACGAGCGCTCGGCGCCGTTTAACATCGTCGAAGTCGGCGGCCTGCGCAAGTTTGGCGAACTCACCGCGCTTACCGCCTCGCCCAGCGAAGCTGCGGCAGGCAGCCTAGTCAAGGTGACGGCAGCGTTCAAGAACACGGGCAGCCTTGGGCTTGACGCCAAGTTCGTTGGCGAAGTGTATCTCGACTCTGCTTTGGCCGCTACCCTGACGAGCGACGAGCTTGCAATCGGAGCCGGCGAGTCAAAGGAATTCAACGTCTTCTTCAAGCCTGAAAAGCCAGGCACTTACGCCGTCCGGGGCCGCGTAATCTACAGCAAACGCACCACCGACGACAAGGAAGTCATCGTCAAAGTTTCTAGCAAGGAAGAATCCTTCCCGTGGTCATACGCAATTGCAGCGATCGTAGTCCTGGCCGCCATTGCCTACTTTTACACAAGAAAGGGCGCCGCCACGGCAGTAGTCCCAGCGCGCATTCCTGCGGCAAAACCGCGCAAGAAACGCTAAAGGCCGACGGCGCCATCAGGCTCATTTGCCCCCTCGCATTAGCATTAAAAGCGCCCGACCCACAATAAGACCGTGCAGAAGACATGAGCGGAATAACTTTGCGCCATGCCCTGTTGGCAATGGTGTTGATAGCGGCAGTAGCAGGAGTTGTTGCGGGACAACAAGCAGTTGCAACAGCCGCCACCGTGCTTAACGCTGTTACCGGCATCGACAACATCACAGTCCTTGGAGACGAGCTGCCCTACACTGGAGGAGTGCAAGTGTTTGCACCGCCCAGCGTGCCCCCCGGACCAAACTACACGCTTTCAATCACGGCAAACTTGTCAGACCTTAACGGGATTACCGACATTAGCGCGGCCTCAAGCTCGTGCTCGTTTCTCAACTCTACAAACGCCTCTTCCTCAGGAATACAGGGCGTGACGCTATATTCCTGCACGCTCCTCTCCTGCATGGCTTCTTGCTCGGTTAACGTCACGTTCCAAAACCCGCCCGGCCCGGACTACAAGGTTAACGTCACCGCGGTGGATGTCAACGGGAACTCTAACTCCAACTTTTCGTCGGCCATTGAAGTCCTCGCGTCTAACTTGCTTCGCGTTGACGCCATCTTCGCCAACGACTCTGGCCCCGAAACTGGCACGCCCGTCGAGTTTTACGTGCTTTGGACTGCCGCCCAGAACTTCAGCGGCTACATTTTCTCAAGCAACTTCTCCGGCGCATGGGCAAACAACTCGTTTGTGGCAGTCGCCGGCGCAAGACAGAACTGGACGAACTTCACCCTAAACGCCCCGTCAACCAACGGCACGTTCGGCTGGATGGCATACGGGAACGACTCCGCAGACAACTGGACCTCGTCGGCAATAGTCTTCCTCTTTGCCGGCGGAGTGCCGATGAACATCACCTTGTTTAACGAGACCGATTACCCCCAGTCGGGCGTGACTTACGCAGTGCCGCGCACGTACTACTTTAACGTAAGCGTAATCTCCGGCAACGGCGTGGCCGAAGTGCTCATCGAGTTTGCAAACACCAACTACACTGCCAACAACATCGCCGGAACCGACATTTACACCACCAACTTCAGCGACTTGCCTGCAGGCAACTACTCACTCCAATGGTTCGCGCGCGACAGCCGCGACAACTGGAACGCCACCCAAGAACGCAATTACACGGTTAACCCGGCTACCGGAACACCCACGCCAACGCCAAGCCCCACTCCCGGCGGAGGAGGCGGGGGTGGCGGAGGAGGAGGCGGTGGAGGCGGAGGAGGCGGGAGCCCCAGCACGCCAACACCAACCCCCAAGCCGGGCGCCAATGGTTCAAACATCTCCCCGACGCCCCAAGTAGGCCCGACGCCAATCGGCGGCAACCGGCCCGGCGGAGTGGTCTATGACATACCGCGCATCGTCATTAACATTGGCGCAGTCAGGCGAGGCTCATTCCTCGCGTTTAACCCGACAGGGGATACCCTCACCCTTACGGCCGAAGTGACTGGCTTGGCTCGGGAACTCGTGCGCTTTGACACAACGTCGTTTACCATCTCACCCGGCCAGAGCGCCGAAGTGCAGTACCGCGTGTACGGCAAGCCCACTTTTGAGCCAGGAGAGTACGACACGGCATTCATAGTCAAGACGCTTGGTGGAGAGCAGATAGTCTCGACCCTGCCGGTAAGGATAGTGCTATTGAGGCGGCGCGAAAAGCTCGTCGACGTGTTCATCACCCCGGCGGCCCAGACTTTTGAGCCCGGAAGACCAGTGAATGTTGGCATTGATGTTGAGAACCTGGGCGACCCGGGACGCGTTGACGCGACTTTGACTACTACCCTCTCCGACGCGGGCGGCAAGCGCGTCTACGAGCTCAACGATTCAATCTCGCTTGAGACAAGCGTGCACCTGGACAAACGCCTTGACGAACAGACGTCACTGGGCCCCGGAGTCTACAAGGCATCAGCCATAGTCACCTACTTTGACCCCGGCCTGCACCAGTGGCGCCAGTCGGGCACGACGCGGCTTATTGCAATCGAGCCAGTGGCACAGCCATTCATCTGGCCCGCAGTCGCCATTTCCTTCGTCATCCTGGCGGCCCTCTTCTACATCATGCGCCGCTACTGGACCGCCCGGCGCCAAGCACGGGCGTAGACGGTTTAAAACCTTGAAAAAACACAATAAAACTATGAAACCCACTCCACCGGCTAGCCCGAAGAAGGTCATCTTCATCGGCCGCTTCCAGCCGTTTCATAAGGGCCACGAGGCGGTCATCCGCGATATCGTAGGCCAGCTTGAGAAGACAGGCGGCAAGCTTACGGTAGGCATCGGCAGCGCAAACGAGAGCCGAAACGAGCGCAACCCCTTCACGCTAGCGGAACGCAAGGTGATGCTGGAGTTGGCTCTCTCCGACATCCTCCACAAGATTGACATCATCGCAATCAATGACAAGTACGATGACGCCAAGTGGACGGCGCAAGTAAAGTCGCTTGGCGACTTTGACGCATTCGTATCCACTAACAAAAACGTCAAACGCTGCTTGGGCAAGATCGGGGGATTGGCGAAACTCGAGCACCCCGCCCTGCTTAACCGGGCCGAAGTGCAGGCAAAACACGTCCGCCAAAAGAAAGCCCAGGGCGAGGATATCACCGACTTCGTGCACCCCAAAGTCGCAGCCTACCTAGACGAAATCAACGCCGAAAGGATAATCCGGGAAAGCGGCGCTTCCGGCTAAAGCAGGCAAACCGGCGCCATCACGAGCTTGTGGCGGCCGGCGGCCATCTTCTTTTCAACTAGTTTTGCCGTCTTTAGCGGCGCGCCGGTCTTCTTGGCCGCCTGGGCAGGCGTCATGCAGTGGTCATTCATCTCATGCAGCAGCTTGTCGAGCACGGCGTAAGTGACGCCCAACTCGCCCTCGTCAGTCTGGCCCCTCCAAAGGCCCGCTGTGGGCGGGGCCCGGATTATTGGGTCGGGAACGCCTAAGTAGACTGCCAGCTCGCGCACTTGCGTCTTGTACAAATCACCGATGGGAAGGAAGTCGACTCCCCCGTCGCCGTATTTCGTGAAGTAGCCAGTCAAAAGCTCGCTCTTGTTTCCAGTGCCGACAACGAGTAGGCCCAAGGAATTGGCAAAATAGTAGAGCAAGGCCATTCTCGTTCGCGGGCGCAGGTTGGCGCCGGCGAGTTTTGAGCCCGGCTTGCCCCCGGCTAGGGCAAACGACCTCAAGATTGGCGTGATGCCGACGCTTTTGTACTCTATGCCCAAGCGTTCAGCATACTTTTCGGCCTGCAAGCTAGCCTGCCAGTCCTCGTTCATCAAAAGCGCCAGCACCCGCGATTTGCCAAGCGCGCGAACGCACAGGGCTGCGACAACGGCGGAATCAACGCCGCCGCTTAAGCCCACGACAACGCCCTTGGCGCCGGCGGACTTGACTTGGGTGCGGATGAACGCCTCTAGCTTGCGGGAAATTCCTGCGGGTTCCATAACTTGGTTTATCGCAGCGTGCTTTAAAACAGTTGTTGGCCGGGCACTACGGAGAGGAAAAAGACGACTAGCGCTATTCCCCAAAGCAAGCGCAGCGTGCGGTTGGTGGAGAAGGGCACGACGAAGAGGACGAAGAGGGCATGCATGACGAAGAGGAAGGGATAAAGCAAGAGAGCCAAGAGCCGGGCGAGGAACCCGCCTTCTAGCTTGCCCCAGTAGCTGCGGTTAAGGGCCATTCGCGAGACGCGCAAGTCGGGCTTGCTTGGAAACGAGTAGATGGCAAAAGCGAAGCCCACCCAGACGGCAACGGCTCCCCAGAGCCACTCGGTGACTCCAATGCCGCTTGTCCTAATGACATTAAAGCCGTCCTGCAAGAGCCACAGTGCAAGCAGGTTGTTGATGAGTAAGGGCGCAATCGAAATTAGCACTGACGAGCTGCCGCGCACGCGCTGGTGCATGACGTGGCCCCCGCGGGGACTCCAGAACACGACTTCGGCAACCCAGGCGCCCGAGAGTTTTGCGACAAGGTAGTGGGAGAGCTCGTGCATGATGAGGCCGGGAAAGAACCAGTAGTGCATGTTGAACCCAAGGCGCATCAGGGCATAGCCCTCGAAAACGTCCTCGTGCGCCTCGTCAAGCGACATTTCGGGCGCGGGCTGCTGTGCCGGGCTCTCTAACGCGTGGGACTTTTCGGGCGAATGCGCCTTCTGGCCAGCGTGGTGCTCGTCGGGCGAGTGCTTCTTCTCGTCCGAATGCTTCTCGTCTTGCACTGTCGAGTGGTGCTTGTCGGCCATGAGAGGTATTTCCTGAAGTGAGTTTATATTCGTTTGCGGGCATTAATCATTTCATGGAATTCGTTTTTGCCGTGACCGGCGACAAGCAGGGCAGCCTCAAAAAAGTGCTTGAGGAAGACGCTTACGCCAAGGACTCTTTCGGCACCCTGGGCTACACGCTAAAGGAAAGCAGCTCGGTTGGGCTAAAGGGAGGCAAGTACATCGTTTTCTTCAAGACCGACGACGCTGCGCTCGCGGCAAAGCTGAAAGAGCGCCTCGCAAAAGTCGAGGGCATCGAGGAGCTTACTGGCGCAGACAAGGACGCAGTCGTAAGCGCAATCAATGCCGAGGCGGACACTGCCGCAAGCGGTTTTGGCAGCATCTTCGGCTAAGTCTCAATCCCCGAATTGTTTAAATAAGATTAGCGCCTGCTTTAGCCGGGAAGTGGGCTATAGTTGGACTCAATACTCGTAATTGGCATCATCTTGTTTGCAGGGTTTGCCGCCAACCTTGCATTTAGCCGCACCAGAATTTCGCAGGTCCTCCTACTCATTGCGTTTGGCCTCTTCCTTGGCTATGCCCTTGGCTTGGCAGGCACGCCCGCTGCCGCAAGCCTCGCTTCCTTCACGCCGTTTTTGGGCGCACTTGCACTCATCATCCTGCTTTTTGACGCCGGCATCACACTAGACGTCTTCATGCTAGTGCGCGTGCTTCCCCGCGCGACTGCATTCACAGTAGCAGTCTTTGCCATCACGGTTGCCGCATGCGCCTCCCTTGCGCACTTTGCGCTCGGCTGGGACTGGCTCTTGGGCGTGCTTTTGGGCGCGGCCATTGGAGGCAGCAGCTCGGAAATAGTCATGGCGATAGTGAGCAAGGCCGGCGGCGTTGGGGAGTACACGCGCTCGCTCCTTGCCCTTGACTCTGCTCTCACCGATGACTTGTCCATAATCACGGCCTTTGCCGCAGTGCAATTGCTTGCAGCCAAGGGTACAGTCAGCCTGCAGTCGGCAACCAGCCTTCTTGCCGCTGCGTTCTCAATTGCCTTGCTTGCGGGCGCCATTGCAGGCCTCGCTTGGCTTTGGGTGCTAAAGCGCCTCTCCAAAAACCACTCGACTTACGTCCTCACACTCGCTGCCCTCTTCGTGCTCTACGGCGCAGTCCAAACAATAGGCGGAAGCGGCGGCCTCGCCGTGCTCTCATTCGGCCTGGTGCTTGGCAACGCCAAGCGCGTTGGTGACTTCTTCAAGTTTGAGGGAGGCTATGGTATGGGCGAACGCATTCCGGAATTCCACGAGGAAGTATCCTTCCTCACGCGCACTTTCTTCTTCGTCCTGCTTGGCCTGCTCATCAACCCGGCAGGGATAACGCCAGCAATTGCCGCCTTCGCTCTTGCCCTCACTGCCGCCATAGTCGCCGCGAGGTTAGTTGGCCAAAAACTCTTCCTCTCCGGCCAGCCCGACAGCCGCCTGGTCGTCATGCTCGTCCCCCGCGGCCTGGCGGCAGCAATCATCGCAGGCATGCCCGCAGCCAGGGGCATTCCCGCACCTGGATTCACTGAAACCGTCCTAGTTGTCATAGTCGCCACCAACATCATCGCAAGCGCCGGCCTCATGCTCCACCGGCCGGCAAAACCAGGCCCGCGCGTGGTGTCCGCCAGAACCGCCCGCCTCAAATAAGTGAGCATCTAGGACACTTGGACGCGCAACGCCAACCCAAGCGCTCTTTTTTAAAGCGGTTTCCGTAATTGCTAACGGGAAATGATCCGTGCTTTCATCCACACTGGCGGGGACAAAATCAAGGAGACTAGCGACGCCGACGAGATGGCGCGCGAGATAAAGGCGGCCAAGCACACGATTTGGGTTGACTTTGAAAAGCCCACTGAGAAGGAGCTTGGCTACTTGCACTCGAAATTCGGCTTCCACCCGCTCACGCACGAGGACGTGATGCACGAGAACCAGCGGCCAAAAATCGACGATTACGACAAGTACGCCTTCATCGTCGTTCGCGGCGTTGGCGAGGGCGGCGTTGAAGACACTTCGCAGCTCAACATCTACCTTAGCCGGACTTTCATCGTCACGGTCAACAGGCGGCCGATTATGGGCGAGGAGGAAGTCATTGCTAAAGTCAGGCGAAACCCGCTCATCCTCAAGCGCGGGCCGGACTTTGTTGCCTACAGCCTGCTTGACGCGGTTGTAGACGAGTTCTTTCCCGTACTGCAGGACCTTGACGACAAGCTTGACGACATCGAGGACAGGATTTTCGTCAAGACCGACATCAAGACGCTAGAAAAGCTCTTCAAAATCAAGCGCCGCGTCATCGCCGTGCGCCGCGTGGCCTGGCCAATGCGCGACATCCTCAACATTCTCGCCCGCCGGGACTTCCGCTTCATCAAAGCCGACAACGCGATTTACTTCCGCGACGTATACGACCACCTCGTGCGCATTAGCGAAATGACCGACACGCTGCGCGACATGATAACAAGCGGCATGGAAGGCTACCTCAGCGTGATTAGCAACAACTTAAACGTCATCATGAAGAAGCTCACCGCAATCACCGCACTCATCATGGTTCCGGCCCTCATCGCCGGCATTTTCGGCATGAACTTCGACAACATCCCCGAACTGCACGGCGAGTGGGGATTCTACTGGTCGCTCGTGCTCATGTTCCTTGCGGTCGTCGCAACCTTCGCCTACCTAAAGTGGAACGACTGGGTCTAAGGAAAGAAGTTAATTCCTTTCGCCCCCTCAACTAGTGTTGTGATGACTCTAATGAGTTCAGACGCCCCCCAAAGGGCGGGTGACGACGACCTTGAGTTCTGACTTAAAAACACATTAAATTTATATATGTGAAAATACACTGTTTTTAATGGTGATTTCGTGAATATCAGCATGCATTTCGAGGGTTACGTTGAGAAGATTATCGAGGCGGCACTCAAGCAGGGGATTGCCAAGACGAAGGCTGAAGCCTTGAGGCTGGGCCTGCTGGAACTTAACCAGAAGTACGGCCTAGTTGTTACTGACATGGAGCAGCGCGAGCTCGAAATGGACTTGGCCGAATTTGACCGAATGGAAAAGCGAATTGCACAAGGAAAAACCAAGCTACACAAGGTCAAGAGCATCGACGAAATATTTACCTGAGGCGATTTTCGTGGCTTACGAGCTTTTCTATACTGACGAATTCAAGCGAGACGCTAAAGGACTTGATCACTCAATGCAGCAACGGCTTAGAAAAGTCATTGCCAAGATATGGGAAAATCCTGAGCGCTTCAAGCACTTGGAACAAGGCGTACCACGATTCAGCGTCCGTTTTGAAGTTTATAGAGTTCTTTACAAAGTAATAAACAACCGCATAGAATTGTTGCGTGTTGGAAAGCGCGATGAAATCTACAGGTAAACTTGCTTTGGGTCCTTTGGCTTAAACTGTCGCCACGCCGACTACGCGCAGGCCCTTGCCGTTTAGGTTGCAGAGCAGCATCTTTTGTTCTGGCCAGTAGGCGATTGGCTTTTCAAAAACTAGTTTCACGGGCCCCGACTTGCCGGCAGTGATGTCGGCGGCGCACTCAAGCCGGCAGGGGTCAAACTGCATTCCCGCCGAGAGGTGGAAAACCGCGCCGTTCTTCACCGGGTCGCGGCAGAATTTGGCGACTGCGAGAGTGCACGAGAGTTCCTTTGCGACACTCACGCCCTCCTTTGCGAGGATAGTGCCGCGCTCGACGTCACCGGCGACTACGTTCTTTAGTGCCAAGCCCACGCGTCCGCCTGCGCCAGACGCTTCGACGTTCTCGTCGTTCATCTGGATGCTCTTTACCTCGACTTGCGAACCCGCGGGGTAGGCCGTGAGCTTGTCGTGGATGTGCAGTTCCCCGCTCTTGACTAAACCGAGTGCCACGCTGCCGACTCCCTTCACTTCGAAAAAGTGGTCGATTGTCACGCGAACTGGTCCGGCAACCGCGGGACTCGCCTGGGTGAGGAGAAATTCCTTTGCCTCATCCAGAGTATCGAAGAAGGGAGCGCTTGACAAAGAAGTGTTGGAAAGGATGGGCTTTAAGTCGGCTTGCGAGAGAAAAGCGGTTTTCACTCCAAGCAAGTCCGCCGCGACGATGCACTCGCCTAGGGCGGGGGTGAGTTCGTTGCCAATCACGAGGTTCCAGTCGCAAAGCGAAAGAGAATTTAGCAAGGGCGTCAGCTTGTCGGGATAGCCTGTTGGCTCGACAACGGATAGAATCTTGCCTTGGAATACCGTGTGGTAGAAGGTCATGTCGTCGGAGCTGCCTTTTTTGCCGAAAGTGTGCGCCACTTCGGCACGCTTGTCGGGGAGTGCGCCCGTTACCGCTATGTTGAGACTGGAGTGCATAGTAATTCCAAAAGATTTGTCAGCAAAAGGGCTAATAAATACAGGCTTTGCGTAATTTGTTGCGGTGCCACTTAATGGACGTAACCGGCGAAGTGCTGATGTTCCTGTTTTTCCTCGGCCTGTCGGCCACGTTTGGCATGACTGAAACCGCTTTTGTTTCAGTCAACCTCTTGCGCGCAAAGCGCCTCAAGATGATGAAGGCGGCGGGCGCCGAGGCGCTAGTGCGCCTGCGGGAAAACCCGCGCAACGTGCTTGCGACGATACTTTTGTGGAACAACGCGTCAGCCGTCACCGCATCGGCAATAGCCACCCTCATTTTCACGAACGCTTTTGGCGAGCAATCGCTTATCCTCGCGGTAGGCTCGGTGACGCTCCTCCTACTCCTCTTCGGCGACATAACGCCAAAGACCTTCGCTACCGCCCACGCCGACAGGATAGCCTTGTTGGTCGCCCCATCCCTCGAAGTGCTGACGGCGATAAGCAACCCTATTGTATCGCCCCTTGAAGCAATTGCGCGCGTTCTAACCCGCTCGGGCAAGGAACTGAAAACCCCGCTTTTAACCGAAGACGACCTTGACGCGCTCGTGCTGATTGGCGTCGAGGAAGGAACGGTTGGGCAAAACGAGGCGAGGCTGGTTCGCGACGCGCTCGACTTTAACGACCACCTAGCCAAGCAAGTCATGACGCCTACTGCAGAAATCGAGTACTTCCCGGAAGCAATTACTGTTTCAAAGGCCCTGGCTCAGGCGACCTCGTCGCCGCACTACCGTTTTCCAGTCCGCGACAAGCATGGCAAGATAATCGGGGTTGTCACTGAAAAGGGCCTCCTTAGCGCAAGCGGCAAGGGCCTGGGCAAGGCGAGGGTGACGACAATCATGCTCTCGCCCATCATGGTTGGGAAAGACACGCCAATCAGCCACGTCTTCGAGCTATTCCAAAAACGCAACCGCCAGATGGCAATGGTAACCAACGAACACAGCCACGTCATTGGCATCATCACCCTCGAGGACATCATCGGCAAGCTCGTCGACGACCTGCGCAACTTCGACACGCCGAGGCTGGCCTCAGGCGGGGACATCTAAAAAGGGCAATCAGCCATGAAGCTCCCCGTCGTCGCTCTTGCGGCGCTTTTTTCCCTCCTACTCGCCGGATGTGTTTCACCCCCTGCAGCCTACGACCAGTTTTATGTCGGGTCGGACAACTTGCTGGCTGTTTCGGCCGACAGGGGACCCCTAGAGGTGACGCAAACGCCGGTCGAGTCGGCTGACGCTAACTTCAGCGTGACGAAAATTGTTTTTACAAGCGCCGACGGAAGCAAAGTGTACGCCCTCCTTGACATTCCGCTGCAAAACGGCAAGCCCGTCAGAAAAGCGCCGGCTGCAGTGTTCATGCCGGGCTTGGGTGTTTCAAAGGAGGGCGGCAACGTCGGGGTTGGCAAGGCACTCGCAGACGCGGGCTTTGTCGTAATCGTGCTTGACCAGCGCGGCGTTGGGGAAACCGGCGGTACCAGCCTGTCGCTTAACGCCGACTACGCAGAGTTTGCCGCTGGCAACTACTCGAGCCAGCACCTGATGGTGTTCGACTACCTGCGGGCGTTTGACTATTTGGCCCTTAGGCCCGAAGTAGACGCGGGCAAAATAGTTTTTACCGGAGAGAGCCACGGCGGCAGGGTCGCGATAATGGCCGGGGCTCTAGAACCAAAAGCCAGGGGCGCACTCGTAATCAGCACGGCCGGCTATGAATTTATTTCCCCGCCGGTTGAGGCGCAGCAATACCTCGCTTCAGTGAACCCCGACGCTTACGTGGGCAAGCTAACGCCTAGGAAAATTGTCTTTCTGCATTCACCAAACGACAAGGGCGTTCCCATGGCCGACGCGAGAAGGACGTTCTCCTACGCGGACGAGCCCAAGGAGTTCATTGAAATTGCGTGCGAATTCCACGGTTACTGCACGCAAGTTTCCGGCACGGTCGTGCAAAAGGCAGGCGAGCTGGCCGCAAACTAGGGGGGAGGGCCGCCTAACGCTTTTGCTTTAATCGCTTTTGCGCCCTGAAACCCTCAAGCGCCTTGACGCTCTCGAATTCTATGGGCATAACCCTCCGGCCGCACTCGGCGCAAGTTACGAGCCCGAGGCCCGTGCCGCCCATCGCATCAAGAGCCGCAAAAGCGCCACCGCTAACCCACTGCAGGTTGACCGAACCGCAAGCGGGGCAGGCGCGAATTCTCTCCACGGCATTAGTTGGGCTACGAGTGAACTTAAGGGCAAGGGTTTTTCTACTTTAGTCCCTTTATTCATCAAGTGGCGATGGAACGGCTTTTCGTGGTGGGAGCCAGGCCGGCGAAGCACAGCTTGACGCCGCTAGTGTGGAACGCGATTTTTCGAAAACTTAAGATGAAGGCCCAGTACGAGGCAGTCTCGGCACCGACTTCAGAAGAACTCCACCGCGTTCTCTACCAAGCCCGCGCGGAAAAGGAAGTCGTGGGGCTCAACATCACCATGCCGTGGAAGGAGGAAGTCGCCCGCCACGTTGATAGTCTTTACGGCACTGCAAAAGCGATTGGCGCGGTAAACACGGTCAAGTGCACTGAAGGGGGCGAGCTTCACGGCTACAACACAGACGGCTGGGGGGCGGTGCACGCCCTAATGGCCGCCGGAGCCAAACTGCGGGGCGAGACGGTCGTAGTCGCTGGCGCAGGCGGCGCTGCCAAATCAATTGTCTTTGAACTCGCCTCAGCTGGCGCACTCGTCAAGTTACACAACCGCACGGTCAGCCGCGCGATTGAGCTTGCGGGCGAGGTTAACGGTGCCCTTGGCACGGCAGTTGAAGCCGCGGGGCTTGATGACATTGACGGGAACCTCGGCGACGCGACAGTCTTTCTCAACACCACCTCGCTTGGGGCGCTTGGCGAAATGCGCGAGGCGTCAATCTTGAGTGCCAACCAAGTGCACATCTCGCGGCCAGACTGCTTTTTCATGGACGTCGTCTACCGCCCGCGCCAAACCGCGCTCTTGACCCTCGCCGCAAGCGCGGGAAGGCCCGTCGTCTTTGGCAGCGAGATGCTCGTAATGCAGGCGGTCAAAGGATTCGAGCACTTTTTTGACCGCAAGCTACCCGAAGAATGCATTCCAACAATGCAAAGAGCGCTTGAGACCGCGCTAAGGCGCCGCGACAGGCAAGTCGAGTCCGCCTGAGGCAATTAAAACTTGCTTTTTCCCATAATTCTTGCGTGAAAGTAGCCAATAAGCACTATCGCACGGTGTGGACGCAAGACGGTAGGGTCTTGATGATTGACCAAAACAAGCTGCCGCACTCCTTTGAAATAACCGCTTGCGGCACTGCCGCGCAAACGGCTAAGGCAATCAAGGACATGACTGTGCGGGGCGCCCCCGCAATCGGCGCGGCAGCCGGGTTTGCAATGGCCCAGGCGATTAGCGAGAATCCAAAGACTTCAGCCGCGGCGCGGGCAACGATTGAGTCGACCCGGCCAACTGCAGTTGACTTGTTTTACTCAACCAAGCGCGTCTTTGACGCTGCGGCTCAGGCGACCGACGGGGCAAAAACCGCCTGGAGCGAGGCAAACGCCATTGCAGGGGAGAGCGTGGCCGCCTGCAAAGCAATCGGGGAAACCGGCCTTGACGAAGTTTTTGGCAAAAGAAAAAAAATGCGCATCATGACGCACTGCAACGCGGGCTGGCTGGCTTGTGTCGACTGGGGAACCGCACTTGCGCCAATTTACGCCGCCAAGGCAAGCGGCCTCGAGCCGTTTGTTTACTGCACGGAGACAAGGCCGCGGGGGCAGGGCGCGAGGCTAACGGCTTTCGAGCTTTCAAACGAGGGCGTCGACCACGCCATCATCGCCGACGGCGCTGCCGCGTGGCTGATGAAAAAAGGCGAGATTGACGCGGTCATCGTGGGCGCCGATAGGATTGCCGCCAACGGCGATACTGCAAACAAGATTGGCACTTTCGGGCACGCCATTGCGGCAAAAGAGCACGGCCTGCCGTTTTTCGTCGCCGCACCGACATCCACAATCGACCCCGGCCTAGAGAACGGGGAAAGCATCCCGATAGAAGAGCGGGACGAGAACGAAGTCCACCTCGTGCGCGGAGTTGATGAGGCGGGTGTGGTACGCACGGTGCGCTGGACGAACCCGGCCTCGCACGCTAGGAACCCGGCCTTCGACGTTACTCCTGCAAGGCTCATTACGCAAATCATCACGGAGAAAGGAATTTCAACTCCTTCGCGCATCAAAGAATTGGTGGAATGAAATGCCTGAAGAATACCGCGGGCCGCGGTTTGAGTCGCGTCACACTACGGCTAGCCCCAGCTACAGCGCCAAACCGGCTATCAGGAAGACCGAACTCGAGCAACGCAGGCTGCTTGTGGAATGCTGCCGCGAGTTCTACAAGTTCGGGCTCTCGCCCGAATATACTCACGCAGGGGGCAAAGGCACTGCGGGTAACTTCAGTATTCGGACCAAATCGGGTTTTCTGATTACCGGCACGCCAAAGCACGCGGCTACCATCGACACCGAAGGCCTGGTCAACGTGCACGGCGGCGAGCTTGACAAAAACAAGGTCATTTCAACGGGATTGAAGCTGCCCTCAAGCGAGTCGCTCATGCACCTGGCGATTTATTCTGCCAAACCCGGGGTGGGGGCGATAGTCCACTGGCATGATGACAAGCTGCTCGAAAAAATTCCAAAAGGCGTGGTTGAAACCGACGGGAAAGCGCCCGCTGGCACGGTAGAGTTCGCAAAGCTTGCGGCAAAAGCGGCGCAAAGCATCAAGGGGACTACGGGAGTGATTGCGCTTAAGGGCCACGGGTTCGTGGCGTTTGGAAAAGACATCGATGAAGCAAAGCGTGCGGCCCTGAAATTTTACTGACCTGGCGCGCGGCTAATTTTATGGGCTCTAGCGCGTGACTTCAAACTCGCGGATTTCATCAAGAAGCAACTTTGCGCTGCCTGACTCGAAGTGCGTGCGCACGGGCGAGATGAGCAAGTCGAGTTCGCGGGCAACTGCGGTTTTCAGGTCCATCGGGTGCAGCCCGCCGGCCGTAAAAGCCGCTTCGAGCTCGGCGTAGGAAGTGAATGTGAGGTCACCGCCGAACTTAGCCGGCCGCTCGACGACCAACTCGGGTTTGGCACGGAAGACCATTTCGCGCGCGTACTCGAGAACCGGGTTGCCGGCGACGATTTTCGCGGGACAATAGGCTTTTGCAAGCTTTGACGCGATCAGCTCTTTTGAGTCGTGCACGAAAATGCATGATTCGGGCTTGCTCTTGCTCATCTTGTACTTAAGCGCCCGCTCGTCCGCGTCGCTGCCGGTCACTCCCTCGTCAGAGGCGCTCGCGCTTGACTCGCCGTCAAGGCCCAAAAGAATGCGGTGGTGGACTGCGACTGGCTTCTTGAAACCGAGCTTGTCGGCAACGTCTCGCGCAAGCATGTTAGCCTTTCGCTGGTCTAGGCCGAGCTGGCAGATGATGGGCTCATTGACTGGGTCGTCTGCAAGCTGGAAGATGTCTGCAGCCTGCATGCTGGGGTAAAAAAGCTGGGCGGCCTGGCGCAAGTCATCCCCGCCCCGCCCCGCGATGGTGAGGGCGCGCTTGGTGCGCGCTTCGCTGTGGTGCCTTGCGACTTGGAAGACCTTAAACCAGTATTCCTTGTCTGAAACGAAGTCATCGTAATGTGAGACGACGCTGACTTTGCCTGCGGTCGGCTTTGCTGCAAAAGGCACGCCCGCAGCCTTCCAGACTTCGACAAAGTAGTCACCGACGAGCTTGATGCGGGTTAAGTCACCCGCCATCTTCTCGTTAATCCAGGCGTAGCTGTCGGCAAGCAAGAGCTTGAAGCGCACGCCGGTTGAAAGCATTTGCTTAAGCAAAAGCGGCCGGTAGACGCCGACGGGCAAGTGCGCCACGCCGCTTGGCTCAAAACCATCGTAGGCAACGGGGTGGCGGTCGTTTTCGAACAACTGCACTAGCTCTTCCTGCGTCACGATTTCCTGCGCAAGGCCACTGACTACCCCTGCCTTCGTTATTGCGTCCATGAGAACAAAATGCACTTCCACAATTTAATAACCCCGAGTACTGCGGCTTTTCTACAACTTCTTCGAATAGACGTCTACTTCTTTTCCCCAAATCTGCCGCTCTAGCTTGCCGGTGTGGGAAAAGCCGAATTTTTGGTAGAGTGCCTTGGCTGCATCGTTGTCTGCTGCGACAAGCAGGTCGACGCGGGCCTTGCCGGCCGCCTTGATTTGGGCAATTGCGTGCTCCAAGAGCGCCGCCGCAATGCCCTTCCTGCGGCTTTCCTCCAAAACGGCGAGGCCGAGCACTTGGGCGCGGTCTTCCTTTAGCTCGTAGTCCAGAAAGCCGACGCAGTGGCCGTCCTCAATTGCGGCAAAATAGACTATCGCGGGGTTGGCGAGCCGAGTCTTTATCGCGGTGTAAGTGAATTGGGTGTAAGGGAAGTAGTGCGCAGTCATTGCCGCGATTGCGTAGAGGTGCTTCTCCTCTGCCTTGACTATCGAGATGGCCACTTCCATAAGACAAACCCACAATCGCTCACTTAGTAGATTGTTTCGAATGGTTTAAGAATTGTCCTAGAGTAGTATTCCCGGAGCAGACGGCCCTATGATTGAGCTACTCATTTCACCCAAGCGCGCAAAGCGCGAGCCGTGGGAACTCATGCTGCTCTCGGCTTTCTTCGTCTCCCTGGCTGTTGTCGTCAACCTCACTATCCCCTCGCTTGCAGGCGGGGTAATCACATTCGCCATGATTCCGGCCATACCACTCATCTGGATGCTTCTAGTGCGGGAGGAGAAGGACGACGAGAAAATGGCGATGCTAAAGACGCGCTCGTTCCGCTATCATTTGCCAATCATCGAGGTATTCGCATTTTTCTTCCTTGGCGCGACTATCGCCTACATGGCGTGGTACGCGGCTCTAGCCACAATCAATCCGGCCTCGGCCGACGACATGTTTGCGGCCCAGTTAAAGGAAATCAAGGTAATCGGGCTTTCTTCAAACGATGCTGCAGGCAACCTAATACAGCCGTCGTTTGCGCTGCACGTGCTTGAACACAACCTCACGGTCCTTGCATTCATGTTCATCTTCACGCTCGTCTACGGCATCGGCTCGATCTACCTTTTACTTTGGAACGCCAGCATCATTGGCGTGTTCATCGGCTCGAAACTGACCCAGCTTGGCGTGCCGGGAATGCTTCATTCCGTGCTCGCAATATTGCCGCACGGCATCCTTGAAGTGACGGCGTACTTCCTCGCAAGCATCGCCGGCGGCATCCTAAGCTTCGCCCTCATGCACGAGCACCACAAGCGAGACGAGTTCAAGTTCATACTCACCGACGTTGCACTAATTACAATCGCATCACTGGCGGCACTCGTCCTCGCCGCAGTGCTTGAAAGCACGGGCTAAGCTCGTTTGTTGCGTGACTGCAAAATTTAGAAAAAGACTACGCGCCCGACTCAACCGCGTAGGAAAGCAAGCCGATTGAAAACTGCGACGCGAAGGCAAGGCACGCCAGCAGGAATGCAAACGCGGCCACGCAAAGCACGAGGGCAATCAAGAGCGCGGGTAGGGACGCGCCCAAGACTCCGAACCCGGCGACTGCAAGCAAGAGCGCAAACCCGCCGACGATGACTGCCGCAAGGGCGCTTGCGATGAAGACAGCCAGCTCGGCAAGAAGAAACGCGAGAGTCGTTAGTGACCGGCGGGAAAACCGAGAGAAGCTCGCCTTAACTGCGTCAAGCGCCCCGCGGTTGTTGATGACTGCGTCAAACGGGGCGTAGAGAAATGCCATTGACAAGAAGAGTGAGGCGGCGAAATTGATGACGCTGGCCAAGGCCTTTCCTCCAGCTGTTCCGGTTGCGTCAACAACCAGGCTGACTGCAAACGACGCGAGCCCGCTTAGTATTGCAACGCCCAGCACCGGCCGGAACCTGCCGAAAGCCTGCACCCGTGCCTGCTCGATTGAACTGACGCGGTAGCGCAAGAGCTGTGCTGCGGAAGAGGCCATGAACGCGTTTACAAAAAGGCCCGTCACTGCAAAGAGACCGAAAAGAAAGAGGCCGGCGAAGCCGAGGCCGCCAAGCGATGCGGCGAAGCTCTCGATGCCAACCTTGCCCGCAAGCAATCCCGTGAAAGAGTGCAGCGCAAAACCTGCGACAAGCACGAGTGCGGCAACGGCGAAGAAAGCATAGTAGGCCATCCCGATTTTTAGGAGCTCGCGGCGCCGGGCAAAGGCAAGGCCGAAGTTGACGGCCTCGTTGAGACTAAATGACGCCGACCGAAAGGCAAAGGTGGGGTGTGAAGAAATTGGCGCCACGGGTTTCGCTCGTCGCGACGCGGGAATTTTCTTCGTCGGCTTTGCCGAAGCTTTTTTCATTGCAATTCACTTTTGGACAAAAACGCAATCCCGGGCTCAGGCCCTGGCGCCAGCAACCCTATGCAACGCGCGCGTCCGCTGGTCGTGCAGGTGTGAAGCCCAGACGGAATAGTTTGGCGCAACATCGGCGTTTGGGGAGCGCCTGAGCAAGCGCACAGTCTCGTGGCCAATCGACTGGCGGGTTGTCGGAACTTCCCGCGAACGCGTAAGTACGGAAGGCTGAGACATCGGCACACGCCTTCGGGAAACAAGTGCCGCCAACGACGATGGAGTGGCGAAAGCGCCACGCGGAGGACTGGAAGCGAACTGGCGGAACTTCTCAACCGCGTAAGCCTTTAGCCAAGTGTCATTGCGGCCCATCTGGCTGATGAACGGCCTTCCCCGCTTGTCCCATTCCTCGCCAAAGCGCGGGTCGACCCACTTTGCACCTATCCTAAAGACGGTCTCCGTGCCAGTGGGCCCGAAGAGACCGGCTACGGACCCTAGCTCGTTTATCCATGCGCCAACGGATAGCGGATTTTTTCGTATAAAGCTCGCGCCCAGTCTTGGGAAAATAAGCGCACCGTTAAGCGCATCCTTAAACTCGCCTGAAATTGAGATGCTCGATGGCGCGGCGATAGCTCCGGGCCTAAGCGTAATCGTCGGAACGCCGTTACTTCCCACGGCGTAATTTCTTATCAACCGCTTGTCAATTGGCATGCTTACGGTAGAAGTCAGCTTGAGGCGCAATTAAAGCCTTTGCCACCCCCCGGCCAAGCTTTTAATCAGCGCCCTTCGTCTAATAATTGCACATGGACTTTTTCGACTTGGCGGCCGTCTTTGGCAAGCTTGAGTCAACTACAAAACGCCTCGAGCTTACTGACGACTTGGCAAAACTATTCAAGGAAGCGGACAAGCGCGACGCCAAGGTCCTGGCCTACCTCTGCCAGGGCGTGCTTTTGCCTGACTTTCACGGGGTCGAAATCGGGCTTGGCGACAAGCTGACGGCGCAGGCGATTGCACTCGTCGCAGGCAAGCCGATAAAGGAAGTCGAGGCGAGCTACCGCAAGAGCGGCGACTTGGGCGACACGGCGGCGTCTATGCTTGAGAAGAAAACCCAGCAAAACCTCGCCAACTCAAGTCTTTCGGTGAGGAAAGTTTACGACAACTTCTACAAGATTGCAACCTCCGGGGGCGAAGGCAGCCAGGACACGAAAATCAAGCTCTTGGCCGAACTCCTGTCCAACTCATCGCCGCTTGAGGCAAAAGTCATCGTGCGCTTCGTCACCGGCAACCTGCGCTTAGGCATTGCCGAGCCGACAATCCTAGACGCATTAAGCACCATGGCAGTCGGTGACAAGAGCCTGCGGCCGGATCTTGAGCGCGCGTTTAACCTTCGAAGTGACCTGGGCCTTGTTGCGGAATTGTTCATCAACCAAGGAATTGAGGAAATCCACAAAATCGGGCCAGAACCATTCTTCCCCATTCGCCCCGCGCTTGCAGAGCGGCTTGAGAGCGCGGCGGCTATTGTCGAGAAGCTCGGAAGGTGCGCTGTTGAGGCAAAGTACGATGGCTTCCGCATCCAAGTGCACAAAAACGGCGACGAAGTACGCATCTACTCGCGAAGGCAGGAGCCAATGACCGACATGTTCCCAGACGTTGTGAAGGCCGTTCGCGTGCAGATTAAGGCAAAGCAATGCATTTTCGAGGGCGAGGCAATTGCCTACAATGACGCAACAGGCGAATTTTTGCCGTTCCAGGCAACCATCCAACGCAAGCGCAAGCACGGCGTTGCTGCCAAAGCCGAGGAACTTCCAATCAAGCTCTTTGCATTTGAGCTACTCTATGCCGATGGAAAAGACTTGACGCAACTGGCATTCAAGGAAAGGCGCAGGCGGCTTGAGAAAATTGTGAAAAAAGGCGACGTGATTGCACCAGCTGACTACATACTCGTAAAAACAGGCGCGGAGCTCGAAAAGTACTTTGACACTTGCGTTGGCGCGGGCCTTGAAGGAATCATTGCAAAAGACCTGAAAGCGCCTTACACTGCCGGCGCGCGCAAGTTTGCGTGGATTAAGTTCAAGCGAAGCTACAGGGGCGCGCTTGCTGACACGATTGACGCGGTCATCGTAGGCTATTACGAGGGGAAAGGCAAGCGCACGAAGTTCGGTTTCGGTGGCGTGCTCACTGCGATTTATGATGAGGAGAACAACCGTTTCCGCACGATTGCGAAGGTAGGGAGCGGGTTTGATGAAAAAGAAATGGCGCAGTACAAGGAAATGCTCGACAAAATTTTAGTGAAGGAAAAGCCCGCCAATGTCGACTCGATCATCGGTGCGGACTATTGGGTGAAGCCACAGTTTGTTGTTACACTAAATGCCGACGAGCTTACGCGCTCGCCAATGCACGCTGCCGCCCTCGGCAAGCTGCCGCACAAGGACGAGGGCCTCGCCCTGAGGTTCCCGCGTTTGGTGCAGTTGCGCACTGACAAGACTGCGAAGGACGCGACTACGGAGCGGGAAATTCTCGAGCTGTTCGAGCTGCAAAAGCGCGCGAGCTCGATTGTTGAGGGTGGCGAGTGATGTTTGGAAATCTAGCTTGAGGGCGGGACGGTCCAGTTGAACGTGTGTTTGAGCCTGTGGTCAGCCGTAGTGATTATTGGATTACGCTTTAGCAGTTTTTGTGCGCTTTCCAGAAACTCGCCGTCAATTGGCCTTGGTGCGCTTGACTGTATCCACAAGAAACCAGCCGAGAGGTCTACCATCACCTTGTGGCTAACATCGCCGACCATGGTTGTTGCTATCGCCTGGTTGAAAGGAGTTGTTGGATTGCCACTGGAATTATAGCGCAAAAGATCCTGCAAGAGCGCGCTTTCAACTGAACGGTACACGCGGTGGGGAGCTTCAAAGTCCTTTACCGAGTGCGTAAGCCTCCGGAACCTCTTTTTAACGCCTGTGACGACCTTGCCAAAGCCTTTCGCCGGGTCGCTAGAATATCCCGATACGGCCTGGGCCAAGTGTTTTGCAAGTTCCTTTACGCGCTCGTGCCGTTCTTGCTGCGTCAGGCCCGTTTCAAGCGGGCTGTTGAGTATTTTAAAGCAGGTCCTAAGCGAATGCGTGTCGCCTTGCGGCGGTAGCACTTCGCTGAATTCAAGCTTGTAGGGATGGCGCTTGCTCAGCATATAACCAATTGGCATCAGGCGTGTCCTGCGGACTTCCTTCAAGGTAAGCTCGCGTTCTTCCTCTAGTCGCATGCACACAAGCTTGATGCTAAGGCCTTAAATTACTTTTGCCAAAATGTGGAGAAAATCAGCGCTTGTCTTTCGACTCTTTCGCGTCTTTCTCGTATTGCTCGATGTCGCGGCGCATGAGCTCGCGGATGTAGTCCTGGACGCTTGGGAACTTGCGTTTATCCTTAGCGTACGCTTCCAAATCCCAGTCGCCCGGGACGGTTACCAAAAAAGATTGAGATTCATTCGGCATATAGGCTTTCGACTCTTCTAACCCACCAATAGTCTTACCACCCCCCGATATTTAAGGATTTGCGCAAATAGGGGAACTACGGGGGGTAAACGCCCCAAACCTCCGTCAATCGCCGAAAAGCTTGGAACCGAGACAAAACACTGCCAAAAATCTCGTAAAAGTTGTGGTGCCACGCAAAACATAGCCCAACATATAGAATCATATTACCGGAATAAAAAGGTTTATAAATTGAGCCTATGTGTGTAATGCACAACCCAACCTGAGGATGATTGCAATGCTGGATGACATAATCAAGAATGTTTTAGAGAGCCCGACCGTATCAGTCCGCAATGCTGCGGCCAATTCAGACGAAGAGAGCATCAAAGTTTCAGTCGTCGGAGTCGGCGGCGGGGGCAACAACACGCTTAATCGACTTAAGGCACTCAACTGCAAGGGCGCCAACCTAGTTGCATTCAACACTGACCGACAGCACTTGAAGATAATGAGCGACGGCATCGAACGCCACCTCATTGGACAGTCAGTTACCCGCGGCCTCGGAGCCGGCGGATTTCCCGAAATCGGCGAGAAGTGCGCGCAGGCCGACAGGGCAATGATTACACAGGCAATCGGCGGGGCCCACCTCGTCTTTCTTTGCGCCGGCATGGGCGGCGGCACCGGTACGGGTGCAGCTCCAGTCATCGCGCAAATCGCAAAAGAACAGGGCGCAATCGTCGTCGCCATGGTCACCTACCCGTTCGCACTCGAGCGAGCGCGCACCCTTAAGGCCGACGACGGCCTGGCGCGCCTGCGCGAGACCTGCGACAGCGTCATCATCCTAGACAACAACCGGCTCGTCGAGCTTGTCCCGAACCTGCCACTCAACCAGGCCTTCCTCGTCGCAGACGAGATTCTGGCAAAGGCAGTTGACGGTCTCGTCTACACCATCACGCAGCCTTCCTTAGTCAACATCGACTTTGCTGATGTCCGCGCCATCATGAGCGGCGGAGACGTCGGCATGATCGCAGTCGGCACTGGCAAGGGCAACAACCGCGTCGAAGACGCGGCCAAGGGCGTTCGCGAGAACCGCCTGCTTGACGTCGACTTTGCCGGCGCAAAGGGCGCCATCATCCACATTTCGGGCGGCACTGACCTCACCCTGGGCGACGCAATCCGCGCTGGCGAGCTTGTCACCGAACAGATTGACCCGAGCGCTTCGGTCAAGTGGGGCGCGCGCCTCGTGCCCGAGTACGACGGCACCCTCGAGATTACCGCCATTGTGACCGGGGTTAAGAGCCCGCACATCATCGGCAAGACTTCATCGACAAAGAGCAAGCAAAAGGAAGCCGTGGCGTACGGCAACATCGAGGTCCTATGAGCAACATGGTCGAGAAAATCCGCATCAACGCGTCGGAACACTCGCTCGTATCCCTTGCAGGCTCGCACTTCGTCGTTGACGTGGTGCACCTCAAGGTGATTGGGCGATTGTACGAAGGAACGCTTGAAGCTGCGGACAACCTCGGCGAAGCCTTCGTGCACGTTGAGCGGTTGATTACCGACGACGTGCGCACGGCAGTCATTGAGAAGATGGTAGCGCGTGCCGTGACGCAAACGGTACAAAACGATTGAAAGAAAAAAAACGTTCGGGAGAACAGGTGATTTGGTATGGATTCATTGGTGCAGGAAGCGTTGAGATACAACGTACAAGAAGGAACAAAAGAAGCGCCCAAGTTGGACGCCCAGCAAGTGCGCATCTCCGTAATCGGAATTGGCGGCGCTGGAACTAATACAGTCTCCCGACTGCACCGCATGGGAATCAAGAGCGCGCACACTATCGCCCTTAACACCGATGCTAACCACTTAAAGATGATCGAGGCCGACAGGCGCATCCTGATTGGCAAGACCACCACGCGCGGCATGGGCGCCGGCGGATTTCCCGAAGTAGGCATGAAGGCAGCCGAAGCATCACGCGATGAGCTTGCCAAGATAGTCGCCAACAACGAGCTTGTCTTTATCTGCGCTGGCATGGGCGGTGGCACCGGCACTGGTGCTGCACCCGTTGTGGCCCGCCTCGCGAAAGAGGCTGGCGCAATCACGGTTGGCATGGTCACCTACCCGTTCGCACTCGAGCGCGCACGGCTTGACAAGGCCGACTGGGGCCTTGACGCGCTTCGCGAGGCTTGCGACACTGTCGTTGTCATCGACAACAACCGTCTCGTTAGCTATGTCCCCAACCTTCCCATGAACCAGGCGTTCGCAGTCGCGGACACCCTTGTTGCAAGGGCTGTGAAGGGCATTGCCGACACCGTCATGCTTCCCTCCCTCATGAACATCGACTTCGCCGACCTTCGCATGATAATGAGCGACGCCGGCGTTGCTGCAATCAGCATCGGTGAGGGCCAAGGCACTGCTCGGGTTGAGGCGGCTGTAAAAAGCACCCTCGAACACCCCCTGTTGGACGTGAATTATGCCGGTAGCAAAGGAGCGTTGATTTTGGTCAGCGGTGGCTCCCAGCTATCACTTGGAGAAGCCGTTAGAATCGGCGAAGAAATCACTGAGGAGTTCGACAAGAACGCCTACGTGAAATGGGGTGCACGCCTCAATCCCGAGCTCGGCGACAAGATTGTTGTCACCGCAATTGTCACCGGAGTGCACAGCCCGCACATCCTAGGCAAAAACGAGATGGAGTCCCAGAAAAAAGCAGCTGCAATGAGCGGCCTGGGCCTGCACTCCATATCGTTCTAAACTCGCGATCCCTTCCCACCACAAACAGAAGACGCTGAATAAGCGTTTGTGGGGGCCGATGTCTATATCGGCCCCCCTCTCTTCTGCCTTTTTTTCTTCAAACCGCCACTGGGAAGTTTTTTTAACGCCACATAAGTAATGCTTGCGACATGGACCTGACTCCAATTGCCCTTGCCGCTGCCCTGACGGTCATCCACTACGCAAGCGAAGTTTACGCTGGCCACCAGGAGAAGCACCACTGGCGCATCCTTTCGTTTTCCGCAGGCGCGTTCATCACGCTTTTGTTCCTCGAGATGATGCCGCGCGCGACTTCAGTGCCTTACGGCCTGTCGTTCATGCTGCTTGGCTTCGTGTGCTTCCACGCTGTCGAGAAGTATGTTTACCAGCACTACCACAAGGACGAGTTGCGCAAGCGCGTGGGCGCCCTGGACACGATAGGCTTCTTTGGCAAGAACTTTCTCAACGGTTTTGTCCTCGTCATTGCCTTTGACAGCGGCACTGGCCTCGGGTACGCGCTCTTCGCCGCCCTCCTCTTGCACACCATCTCGTCATCGCTAGTGCTCTCGCACTTAGTCGAGCGAATCAAGGGCATCAAGAACCACCGCCTCCTACTAAGTTCCGGCACACTGTTGGGCGCACTTCTGGCAGTCCCACTAGGCTCAAGCAGCCTCCTTGCCACAGGCGCTTTCGCATTCATCACAGGCGAGCTTTTCTACATTGTCGCGCGCGATGTGCTGCCGCGCGACGGGGCGGGCCGGATGGTGTACTTCTCAGCGGGCGTCCTTGCAATGTACTTCCTGCTGCTGTTGGCCGGAGTTGCCTAAAGATGAGACTTGCTTTCACCGCGTTGTTGGCCTTTGCACTAGCCGCAGCTTTCGCAAGCGCGGATGCCGTGCCCAATGTCACGCTCGTCACGCCAATCGACGGCGCGAGTGTCGCCGAAGGAGTCGTGACATTCGATTGCCTGGGCTTTGACGACGTGGGCCTAAACAGCCTGGCTTTGCTTGGCAACTGGAGCGGCAAGACTGAAGTTGTGGAAACGCGCTTTAAGCCAGCCAACAACACGGCCCAGCACTTTACAGTCACGCTTGGCCGCGGCGTCTTTTCGTGGGACTGCCTGGCTGCAGACAGCGCGAGCCAATCCGCTTTTGCCAACAACAGCTTCACTATCTCGGCAGTGCGGCGCGTGTTTGCGGCAACTCCCGTACCGCAGGTGTTTAACCGCATCAGCCTCGACTGCCCGCCTGCCTCGCTTAACGCAAGCGCGGTCATCACGGTGAGCAACTACAAGCAAAACGCCTTGTCGTGCACCGGCTTTGGCATCACCGCAAGCTACGCCAACGGCTCGGCCTTGCCCCAAGACGCGCTTTTGGACCGCGGCTGCCAAGGGGGCCGACCGCGCTACGACCTGCGGTTCCCCGGGTCAGGCGACTATGTCGTTAACGCCCAGGGCAGCGAACCCGGAGTCAACGCATCGTGCGCCATCACATTCCGCGGCCTGCCGGGCAGGCAGTCAAGGCGCGTGCCTGACTTCAACCCGCTTCTCGCACCCTTCTTTGCCCTGGCGGCACTTTTGTTGGTGAGACGTTTTGAGCGAAAGTGAAGCGAAGGTGCCAATAGCGGGCAAGCCAACAGTGGCTCCAAAACAGCCTAAGGCCCCAAAGCACGCCAGCTGGAAGGAGGACGGCGTCTTCGACTCAATTGCAAACGAGTGGGAAGAGTACCGCAGCCACCCCAACACTGCGCTCAAGTTCTTTCTCCCGCAAGTGGCTGGCGATGACGCGGTGCTTGAGGCAGGCTGCGCAAACGGCCGCAATTTGCCCCCGCTTGCTGCAAAAGCGCGCATCGTAATTGCTTTTGACATCAGCCCGGCGTTAGTCAAGTTCGCCTTGGCGCGCATCGCCGGCCTTGACAATGCAACAGCATTTAAGGGCAGCGTCACGGCAATCCCGCTGCCTGAAAGCCACTTTGACAAAATCTTCTGCCTGGCGGTCCTGCATCATCTCTCAACTCCCGAAAGCCGGGCGCAGGCGATGGCTGAGCTCTACCGCGTGCTAAAGCCCGGCGGCCTGCTTTTCGTCACTGTGTGGAACCGCCACCAAAAGAAGTTCGAAAACCTGACGCAAGCGGACGCCATAGTCAACTGGAAAAACAAGAGCGGCGAGACGGTCAAGCGATTTTACCACTTTTTTGAGGAAGACGAGTTCCGAGGCCTGGCCGAGAAGGCGGGTTTTGAGGTAAACGAGGTCTTCTACGACAAGCACAGGGGCAAGGCACACCACGACATCACAATGCACGTCAAAGGCGCCCAGAACATTTGCGTGGTGCTGGAAAAGCCTTACCCAGGGCCGGTAAAGCCGAAAAATCTATTCCCATCAGCTAAGGCAACCAAGCGCAAAAAGTAATACCGGATAAGTATATTTGGCCCTGTTTGGGCCGGCCGGACCGTTTTTCGATATATTCGGGGAGCCAAGGCGCTTTGGCCGGGCCAAAAGCAGGTTCAATTCGGGCATGGCCATACCTGACGGCTATATCGAGACAGCTGAAAAGACAAAAAATCTGCCGCTTTCTAGGGCGAGAGCCGCTTCTTGTCGCGCGGGAAGAAACTGGCTTCTCGGACGTTGTCGAGTCCAAGTATCTTCATCGTCAGGCGCTCGAGGCCTGCAGCTTGGCCGCCGTGGGGCGGCATGCCGTACTTGAATACCTCAAAGTAGAACTCGAAGTCTTCGGGCCGGTAGCCCTTCTTGACAAAAGCGTCCCAAAGCATAGTGTAATTGTGGATGCGCTGGCCGCCGGTCACTATCTCGAGGCCGCGGTAAAGCAGGTCATAGCCGCGGGTAAAGCGGGCATCCTGCTCGTACGGCATGGTGTAGGCCGGCCGCTTGGAGGCAGGGTAGTGGTCAATGAAGACAAAATCGCTTCCGTGCTTCTCTTTTGCCCACGCGCAAAGCGCTTCCTCGTGCTCGCGGCCCAAGTCGGCCATGGGGTCGGGGAACGCCTTGCCCATTGACTCCATGATTTTGGGGATTTCCCAGTAGCGGACAATTGGCATCGGCAGCTTTGGCACCTGCAGGTCTGCCTTGAAGTACTCGAGGTCTTTTTGGTTTTGCTCAATCACGCGCTTGAAGATTGACTCCATCACGCCTGCTGTGACTTTCATCACGTCCTCCTCGTTGTTGATGAATCCAAACTCGAGGTCAAGGGAAATGTACTCGTTTAAGTGGAATGGCGTGTCGTGCTCTTCGGCGCGGTAGACTGGCGCGACCTCGAAGACGCGCTCAAAACCCGCGCCGACAAGCATTTGTTTGTAGAACTGGGGCGATTGTGCCAGGAAGGCCTCGCGGCCAAAGTAGACTACCGGAAAGAGGTTGGCGCCGCCTTCTGTACCTGTTGCAATGATTTTTGGAGTGTGAATCTCGATAAAGTCCTGGCTCACTAAGTACTCGCGGAAGGCCTGGCAAATGGTGTTCCTGACGTTGAAAATGGCTTGCCTGCGCTCTCCCCTCAAGTCAAGCACGCGGTGGTCAAATCGAGTTTCAAAGGAGGATTCAGTCTTGCCTGCAACGTCAACCGGCAGCTTGCGGTCGGCAGTTGCCAAAACGGCCAACTGGGTGACTTCGAGCTCGACGCCGCCTTCCTTGACTTTCTCGTTCTTGTGCGCAATGCCCTTTAGCCAAACGACGTCCTCAAGGCCAATGTTCTTTGCCGCAGGCACGAGCGCCGGGTCCTTGACTATTGCCTGGAAGCGGCCCGACCTGTCGGCTATTGTGAAGAAAACCAGCTTGGCGAGCTCGCGGTTTGACCGCACCCACCCTGCGCACTCGACAGTGGCGCCATCGTGGTTGGCTAGCTCGGAGCTTAAAACGCGCATTGTAATCAGAAAAGTAGTGTCGCTAAACGCTTTTAAAACGCTTTAGCGGGCTGCTTGTGAAGCGGCCAGCTTGAACACAACTCCCGCTTTCAATTAAGATAGTTTTTTATTCTGCCTTGCAATGATTCTCCTCGTGTTGAAGAAAGGGCACGCGCTATTAGTCTTACTTTTCTTGTTGCTGCCCAGCTTCGGCCACGCTGCGCAATTGATTAAAAACGGCGATTTTGAGAACGGCAACGTCAATTGGGCGTTCGGCATTCCCCCAACTTCGCAAGCGGCGGTTTCTGTTGGGACTGAAGGCTGCAAGACCGGGCAGTGCCTGAAAATATTGCTTAACGGCGGGGAAAACGCTGATGCCAACCAGTTTTTGGGAGCGCTCAATCCCGGCGCTACCCTCCTAATGATTGCCGATGCAAATGCAACAGCAGACTCGTCGCTGCTTTTGGGCGTTTACGACCGCAACTGGAGGGCAGCAAACTGCAGCGAGATAGGCAAGTTTTTGAGGCCCCAAATAATCAAGGGAGAGGGAAAGTGGCGCAAGTTCACCTACCAAGTCCAGATTCCATTTGCCGACGACTGCGGCGCCATTGACTCTTACCACAAGTGGTACGCCTATGTGTACGCAGTCATCCCTAATGCCCAAAACGCGCCAGTCTATTTTGACGACGTCACCCTTATCGAAAGGCCGTTTTTAAAAAACGGCCAATTTAAGGGGCTAACGGACTGGACTTTCACTCACGACCCGGCCAAGTCGCCTGCACTCGAATACGTCCCCGCCGGCTGCCTGCACGAAAGCTGCTACCGGATTGAGTTGAACGACGCCGAGAGGGCGAGCGTAAACCAGCCAATTGGAAAACTCTTGCCCCAAGCCCGTTATCGCCTCTCGGTATGGGCTAAAGCAACCGCCGGCTCAAACATACTAATAGGACTGTCCGACCGCGACTGGCAGGACTCTATCTGCACCACAAAGGGAAAATTCCTAAACAGCGGACCAAAAGCCGGTTCGGGCGCTTGGAAGGAATACGCATACGATGCCGACATCCCTGACAAGGACGATTGCGGCAACGACTTATCGCAGCACAACTGGTTCGCCTATATCTACGCAGTCACCCCGGCCGACGCTCCCGTTGATTTTGACGACGCTTCCCTCTCGGAAGTGCCGAAAGTCAAGAATGGCGGGTTTGAGGCCGACTTTGCTTACTGGAACAAGGACTTCGCCTCAAACGCGCAAGCCAACATCCAGATAGAAACGGTTGGTTGCCTTGGCGCAAAGTGCCTGTCAATACAGCCCAACGCGGCGCCAAACCCATTTGTCCAACAGCAGCTGGGCGTGCTAAAGCCCGACACGGCCTACTCGCTTGAAGCAAAAGTAAAGGCCGCGACGCCTTCAACCGCCCAAGTCACGCTCTTTGACAACGACTGGCGGGATGCAAGTTGCAGCCGCGTTGGTAAACGCTTCTCAAGCAAAGTGCTCACGCAAGGAACAGGGTGGCAGCCACTCGGCCAAGTCGTAGGCGTGCCGGCCCGAGACGACTGCGGCCCAATTGACTCGACCCACAATTGGTTTGCAGCACTCTATTCACTCAAGCCCAACGACGCCAACTCCCCGGTCATCTTTGACGAAGTCAAGTTCTACCAAACCGTTACAACCCCTACGCCCACACCAACGCCAAGCCCCTGCCCCACCTGTACCCCGACACCAACGCCAACACCCACTCCAACGCCACCTTACTGCGGGGACACGATTTGCCAGCCTACTGAAAGCTGTTTGAGCTGCAGCGCAGACTGCGGCGCTTGCACGACGCCCACCCCGACACCCCCGCCAAACCCCGCGCTGTGCGGCAACCAACCGTGCCTTGGCGCTAAGGACACGGGAATGTACGGCTCGACCCCATGGCTGAGGACAGGGCAAGCACCCTCAGGCGACTTTTACACTCGAACCGAAGGAATGACAACCGTAATCAGGACCTCACTCAAAGCCGAGTCTATTAGGATTAGGTACGACGAGGTGAGGGCGGAAATCGACGAGGGCCTCAATGCAACCCCGCAAAAAAGAATAATCCTCGAAGTATACTTCTGGAACAACCTCAACGAGCAAAACTCAAAAACCGGGATGGACACCATTCCCTACTACCAAAACAAGATCAACACAATACTCGACAGGCTCAACAAGGCCGACGACTCGCCAACTACGCAGCCCGACGGCAAGATCGACAAGCTCTACGCAATCACCCTTGGCGAAGAAAACTGGATAAAGTACGGCAACAACGGGTCGGTAAACCCGGTCATGGCAAGGTATTTGGACGAGCTTTACAAAGGAACCAAAAAGCAAGCGAAATACAAGAATCTCCAAATCTACCAATGGTACGACTACCGGCTTGGCGCCAACAACCCGTTCCCTGAGAAATATGCCGGAATTTACCCTGGCGCCGACGGATGGATAGTCGAGGAGCTAAGGCTGAACAAGGATACTTGCGGTGCTAACTGCCCCTTCGGAGACGATCCGTACCGGCGCATACTCCAAAAGTTCCTGATTACCGGCAAGCCCGTAGTTACCGAGCTTTGGGCCTCCACTACCCGACCCGACCAGTATGGAACCCCGCCATTCTCGAAACCCAACCCAACCGTAGAAGAATACAAAGAGCAGATGTTTAGCCTCATCAAGCACCAGTTTGACACCAACCAGGAATTCAACCTGCCCAGCACATTCTACTATTTCGCCTGCTCTCCCGCCGGAACTGACGCAGCGTGTTATCCCGGAAACGGCAAGGAACAATACGCCCGATTCACCACAACCGCAAGCTGGTTCCCCCACCCGCCTGCAAACCCGTCGCCAAACCCGCTATACGGCCTGGAAATCCAGCGGGCAATGGATGGTGAAGTCAGAAAACACATCCAAACCGCCCAAAGCAGGGCAGACAGCTTTGTCGGGTTCGCCTCGCAGCAAAAGTGGGACTCGCCTGCACTAAGCTTGCCATGCACTCAAGGTGCGCCGGAGTACGCGGACGATTTCCAGAAGAACAACCTAGTAGACACCACCAGCGGGGCGGGCGATGGCACGGGCGCGAGCGGCTTTAGGAACCTGGCGTGGGAGCCGGGCAAGCTCAGCGTACGCACTTTCAACAGCCAGCCCGTCAATGTTAGCATAACCTACCACTTCAAATGCCCGGCACCAGTTGACGGCGCAACGGCTATCGCCACGTTCACAGTCAACACCGCGGGACTGCTTAAGCTCGACGTTTCCCGCAACAACAAGGACTGGTGGAAGGCCGCTTCAGGCAAGAGCGGCACGCTGACTGTTGACCTTGACGGAACCGCGATAGGCAATGACGTTTACCTGCGCGTCACCATGACCTCGCCAGACAACGACCCCACTCACCTGCCACTCACGCTTACCCGACTCGAAATTGGGCCCAAGTCAGCCGGCCGACCGCCAGGCGCACCCGGCGACGGCGGAAGCGGCGGCTCGAGTGGAGAAGGAAAGGCAAGCACGCCCGGCACACTCACTGCAAAGAAAGGCATTGGCACGGTCGTCACCGGCATTGCCGACTGGCTTCGCGGCCTCTTTCGACCAAAGTAAGGGCTAACCGTTTCAATACGCTTTTATTCAGCAGTTCACTGACATAACAAAGGGAACTTTGTGTTTGGGAAAAAAGCGCTTCTTGCGCTAGTGGCATTTCTTTTGTTACCCAGCTTCGGCCACGCCACCAACCTCTTAGCCAACGGCAATTTTGAATCACCGGGCCAGGCGCCTTGGACTTTTGGCTTTCCCCCCGGCTCGCCGGTAACGGTCGAAATCATTTCTGGCGCGGAGTGCAAGACCCCACCCTGCCTCAAGATTAGTTTAGGGGAAACTTCAGCCAATATTGCCGGCCACGCGCGCCAAGACATAACAAGCCCACTAGACCCCAGCCAGTACTACCTGCTAAGTGCACTGGCGAAAACTGCGCCAGGCGCAAAAATCCGCGTTGGCATTTATGACAACGACTGGAAGAACGCAAGCGGCAAGCGCGTGGGCAAGTTCCTCTTCACGGATTACTTCGGCAACGGCAACTGGATGCGAGTTTATCACGAACAGCAAATTCCTCTAAAGGACGACTTTGGAGAGACAACATCGGGCCACTTGTGGCGCGCCTACCTCTACGCAGTGTTGCCAAACCCAAACGCCGACCCAGTCTACTTTGACGACGCGGTCCTGGAATTCGAGTCCGAACCACAAGGCCAGCTTGACCTGGAAGAGACGCTCGATTGGAAAACGACTTGCTGGACATTCACACAAACACCGTTAAACATTAGCTGTAACCGTGACGCGCGGTTGATGGACACTAAAACCAAATTAACTGGCCAGTCGTCAATGCGCATGACGACACTTAAAACGACGACCAACAAGTACACTGGCGCAATCAGCGTCACAAGCGACAAGCCAAACACGCTTCGGCCACACACCCGCTATAAGATAAGCGTTGCAATGCGGATTGAGGACCGCAAGTGCTACAACTACCTGGACTACGACTATCCTAGGCTTTGGAATGAAACTTACAACAAAAACACGCACGGCCTGTGGTGCGGAAAAATCGCCATGAACGTCCTTGACGACGCCGACAAGACCAACAACCTCATCCTCACACCGCCACTCACAGTGGCCCAAGCCTATCTTTCAAGCCCCAACGTCGAGTGGTTCACCCAGGACGCCATCATCGAGACGGGCCTGGATACTACAAAATTAAGCTTCCAAATCATCCTAGACGGGTTTGACGGAAAGTTCTATATTGACAGCCTCACCGTCAAGCAAATCGACTCGGTCTTTGACTACTCCGCTGCCCTCACTCCGGTGCAAAACAGTTTTGGCGGCATGAAAATCAAGTCAACAAAAATCAATCCCATCATTGTCGAGACCAACGCCGCGCGGTTCATCTTCTCCGAAAAGGAAATAAAGGTAGAAAAAGCAGGCGCCGACCCGGCTACCCCCGGAGGCTTTTCGGCTGTCGGCAAAATCGCGTTTACAGACACGAAAATCCTTGCCAACCCGACACTTGACACGAGCATTTCCGGAGTGGCGCAAATCAACGCAGACGGCGCGAAAATGGCAATAGGCGCCGACTCGACGCTCACGCTAGAACTAAAAACGCCGACCAAGGTGAGAGTGAGCGGCCCCAAGCTAGCCTACCAGGTGTTTGAGGGAGGCGTAATTTTTGCAACTGACTACACCAAGGGCTTCCTCTTCTCGCCAATGCGCGCGAAAAGCAGGATCAAGGGAATGCCCTACAATTATACCGACGAGAGGAACGTAGTTTACGACAACAAGAGACTCGCAGAACTTGGCTACAACGTCGGCACAATTGAACAAGGTTCTTACAACACGGCGGACTACACCGTCACTTACGACTTCGGCAAGGGCGACGGCTTCCTCGCACAGGCCTTCCCGCCCAAGGATTTTGACGCGGTAAAGTACTGCAAGGAACGCTCTGAAGTGACCAATCCCTTCCAGTTTTCTGACCTCCTTAACTTCGACAACCCGTCCACAATGAAACCCTACGCAAGGGACGCAGTCAAGTATGAGGCCCAGCGAATTACCGAGCGCTACAGCGTCCCTATCATCAACCAAATTAGCTACGCCAAGAGCGACGCCAGCCCCATGATGTCATACCGGAATGTTTCCTCACCCCAATGGTACGTAAGCGAGTCATTCGCAAGACAATATCCCGCGCTCGTCACCCCCGTCCCAGTATGGCCTTTTGACGTTGCCGGGCCGACAGACATACTCAGCGAAAACCTGACGCGATTATACGCAGATACTATCCACAAAATGGGATTCGAGACAATCGCTTACATAAGCCCAGAGTTCTACCACACCAACGACATTGACAAGATCGTTGACAACATCGCTTCACTGCGTACGCGAGGCAATCTTGACGGCATTTACCTCGACGGAAGCGTCCGCTATGACCCCATGCGCGCTCTTGAACTCGCGCGAAAGACGCGAAACGAGCTTGGCCTGAGTGGCTACATCCTCCAGCACTTGTCCTGGATAAACATATTCACCCTACCCCAATCCAACCACTTTAGAGTGCCCTATGCAGACGTTTATGCAGACGCGATTTGGGCAGGCGAGGACATCAAGCTAGTTGACGACGACTCGTGGAAGTTCAACTACTGCGGCGCGACCTCAAACACGCCAACCACTCTCCTCTCAGAGGCCAGGCCCGTTGACTACACTAAAAACAAGACCTATAACCAAGAACTCACGCTCAACGCGCAGGAACAGTGGGAAAAGAGCCTCGCCTGCAACGGCCAGTTCCGAACCGCCCTGCAATACCCCGCCTACATCAACGACAGGGTTAAAGGCTACTACTTACCCTTTGACCCTGCGCCCTACTGGAAGGAATTAAACGAAAAGTGCCTGCCAATCACCTGCGGCGACCTTGTCTGCGACGTGGGCGAAAGCATTTTCTCCTGCCAGACTGACTGCGCCCCGGCCTCACAGCGTGCAACAGTCACCCAGACGGCGGGCCTCTACGAATGCAGCGCGCCACCCTCCCAGTGGATAGTCAACGGCAAGCCACTCTACCTCATGCACTTCACCTTCGACGGCGACATCATCAGCGACGATGCAGACAACAACCTCAACCCGTGGCTGCTTGGCCAGAAGGAAATAACCGCGCCCAAGGCCGAAAAGAAGGACGGCAGGGGCACGTTCTACTTCGACGGCACCGCAAGCGTCTACCGGCCGTTCTACGGCCTGCTTGAAGACAGGAACGCGTTCACTCGGGGCGGTTCTGCCGACTACTCAGTCTTCGCCAAGGTAAAGCGCGACGACAGTGCAGCTACTACCCCGCAAGTCATACTCAACATCGCGAACCCAACGAGATTCATCTTCGCAATCAAGAACAACAAGCTCGAGGCAACCGTCGAGGAGTCCGCAGGCAACCTGAAGACCTTCTCGTCAACCAAACCAATTGATTCAAATCCAAACCAGCCAGAGTGGCACACTATTGGCTTTACCTACAGTACAAGCGGAGAGCCCACGCTCACCATCTACATTGACGGGCAAGAGGATTCGCGCCACGCCGTCACACCCCCCGGGGCGCTTGCTGAAAACGGCGTCTACGTTCTTGGCCGGCGGACGCCAGATTCAAAGAACAACGGCTTTCGGGGCTGGCTCGACGACTTGATCGTGCTACGCTGGGCAATGCCAATCGAGCAAGTCAAGGAATACGCTAACAACGCAAACGCCAAGCTCCACTTGACTGCCGATGTAAGCTGCATCGTGGTTGAGGACGGAAAGACCAGGACTGCAAGGGATTCCGGTTCCACGGCACCGCCCACTTGCGGCGACTTCGTCTGCAGCGCGGGCGAAGACCGCTTGAGCTGCGCTGCCGACTGCTGGCCCATCTTAACTTACGGAATGTACAACACGCCAGACTGGATTTCTCGCCTGCCGATAAGCCACATCCGCACCAACTTCATAAACTTCGAGCCCGCAACAGTCAACGCGGTACTGACCAACTCGAAAGCCAAACGCATTTTCGTCAAGCTCCCGTACACGCCAAGCACATTCACTGCACAAAACAAGGCGGACTACGCGGCTTACGCCGCACTCGTGAGCCAAAAGAGCGCCGAGTTCCCAGCATTCTACTCGCTTTCAATCGACGACTTCAACACTTACTGGGACAAGAGCGGAAAAGACGCTGCGCACCTAGCGGCAATTATCACTAAAGCAAAATCAGTAAACCCCAACCTCGACTTCAGCATAACCGTCTACGAGGACAACCTCGAAGCCCGCCTCTTTGACACCATCCCCACCGCAACACGAGCAAAAGTCGGCACAGTCTTCCTCGCGCTCCACTTCCGCAAGAACGGCGAAAAGTTTGCCCAGTATGTCCAGACCGTCAAGTCGCTCTTCCCCTCAGCCAAGGTCTTCGCCCTGTCCTACGCCTACGACCGGATTGACTATGTCGGCTGCACTGGCCTCAGCACGCCAGCCTGCACGCGCGAAGAGGAAACCGGGTTGTTCAAGCAGGTAACGCAAACCCAGGCGCAAATGCTCGCAGACGGCCAGCTTGCAGGAATTGAATTCTACCCCGCAGGCTTCGGCAACGAGGACAAGCCCAACATACTCAAGTGGGGCAACGGCGCAGGCCAACTTAAATGCAACGACACCCCGCGGTGCATCGAAGTCACGCGCGAAATGCGCAACGATGCCTACGGCACCCTTTGCGAGGCGCGCGGCGATTGCCAGGACCGATATGGAGGAGAAAGACCAAACCCGACCGCCTCGCCTGGCCCAGACGCTGGCACCGCAGACAAGCCTGGAGCCGACGCAGGAAAGCCTCCAGGCGGAGACAGCAGCACGGCACCACGCGCGCCAGCCACCCAACGCGCAACCAACTTCATTAGCAACATCGTCACCGGCATTGTTGACTGGATACGCAGCGTCAGTGGGCGCAAGTAAGGCCCGCGGCTAAGGGCTTGCGACTGGTTTTTATTGCTTGCCGGCGGAATTCATCTATGAAGCACTTACTGGCGGCCGTATTTGCAGTATCACTATTGCTTGCAGGCTGCCTGGGCATCGGGGAGGCGCCCAACAACTTCGTCGAAGTCACGCCCAACCCCAACATCGAAGTCGTGCAATTCACCACTCCAGACAACTGGACGCTCACGGGCTTCTACTTCAAGCCAATTGGCCCCATAAACAAGAGCGTGGTGCTTCTCCACCAATTGGGTGCAGACAAGAGCTCGTGGGGCGACCTCCCGGCCACATTCCAGTACTCGGGCATCGGCGTGCTAGTCGTTGACCAGCGGGGCCACGGCGATTCTTTCATCAACGGCAGGAAAAAGAGCTACTCGACTTTCGGCCCAGACGATTTCCAGAAGATGGTTGACGACGGCGAGGCATTCGCCACCTTCTTCAAGGAACGCCGGCCGAATGACGAGATATACTTTGTCGGCGCAAGCATTGGCGCCAATGTCGCGCTCAACTACGCCGCGCGAGACAAGAATTTGTCCGGCGTGGTGATGCTTTCGCCCGGCATCGACTACCGCGGCATAGCCACTACCGGGACAATCAGCCAGTACGGCAGCAGGCCGCTTCTCCTCATCGCGAGCAAGGGCGACGAATACTCCACCCTCTCGGCAAAGCAACTCTCTGAAAAATCGCCTTCAACGCGCACCACGCTTCAGGTGGTCGAGGGAAGCGCCCATGGCACCAACCTACTTAACGCCAACCCCGAACTCAAGCGCACGCTCGGGCAATGGATTGTAAGAAACTGAGTTAGGTGAAAATAACAATGGTTACCAAAATCGGCATTCTCGGCTCGGGCATGGTCGCCCAGAGCTTGGGCAATGGCTTTCTTGCCGCTGGCCACGAAGTGAAGTTGGGCACGCGCGACACCGCGAAGCTTGCCGAATGGCTGCATGCTGCCGGGCCAAAGGCTTCGGTTGGAAGTTTTGAGGAAGCGGCAAAATTTGGCGAACTGCTTTGCGTTGCCACGAAGTGGGAGGGAACGAGAAACGCGATTTCGATGGCAGGAAAGCAGAATTTTGCAGGCAAGACCGTCATCGACGTGACTAACCCGCTTGAGTTTGGCGCCGAGGGCACTCCCCCGAAGCTGGCGTTCGGCTATCCTGACTCTGCTGGCGCCAAGGTACAGGCGCTTTTGCCCGACGCGAAAGTCGTCAAGGCATTCAACACCATCAGCGCTAATCGCATGTGCAACGCGAAGTTCGAGGAAGGCACGGGCGACCTCTTCATTTGCGGAAACGACGCGGCCGCCAAGAAAACGGTTTCGGATATTGCGGCAGGATGGGGCTGGAGCGTCTCGGACATCGGCGGAATCGAGGAATCGTACTTGCTTGAGGCACTCGCCATGGTGTGGATTCGGTACGGCTTTTTGAACAACCACTGGACGCACGGCTTCAGGCTATTGAAAAAATAGTTTTGATTGAGCTGTGCAGATTTACGGTGCCCTAACTACTTGCGGCGGCCTTTCTTTGCGCCGGTCTTGTCCATGCGCTTGATGCGCGTTTCGAGGTCGTCAACTTCGGTTTTTATCTCGCCTACGACGACGTCAAGCGGCTCCTTTAGGTGGGGAACGGTGTTTAGGCGAATGGAGTTTATCATGCGGTCCATCTTGTGCGTCTGCTTGTTGACCGACCGCTGGATCATCACGCTTAAGTAAATCGCCTCGATGGAGACGAGAGTAGTGAGGATGAGCAGGATTTGGGTGGCGTCGACTCCCAAGTAGTAGAGCCAGGCGAACGCAAGGAAGGCGATGGTGTGGATTAAAATCGAGAGATTCGAGCCAATGCCGTCGCTAACGTGGTCGGCAAACTTGTCGAGATAGTCACTCACGCAATCGTGGAGGCAAGCGTGGCTTAAAATCCCATATGGTCTGGCCGTCCCGAGGGAGACTCGCATAAGCAAAGGACAGCTGGATTACGATAAGCAAGAGTTTTTTAAGCCCTAAAACGTGAGCTAATGCGAGAGAGGTAGATGACATATGAATTACACCTTCATTCGAACCGGAATGCTGCTTGGCGCAATTGCGTTGTTCTTGATGCTGCCTTCAGCGCGGGCAGACGTCTTTGACTACGATACGGGTTATGTGACAGACTATTCGGATTCAGGTTATGATTATTCGTACGACGAATTCAGCGTGCCACCCGTGCCGTCAGACGGCCAGTCTGAAGAGCAATACGGCGAATTTCCCCCTTTGCCAACTGAAACAGGCGGGGATGAAAGCACAATAAATGATGCCGATTCTATCGACACTCCCCCTGCGCCGCCTGGAGAATTAACGAACGACAACGCGCCCCCAACGCCACCCGGTGAAGGCACTGGTGCGGATTCCTCCAACAACTTGCTTCCGGGCAACGCCAAGCCAACTCCCATTCGCGTCGAAGTTAGCGCAAAACCGCCGCAAGTAAGGCGCGATGCGTTCTCGTCCTTCATTAGCTCGGTAGTCAACTGGATACGTGGATTTAGGGCAAGCTAGAAATAGAGTTTGTCCCAAAACTCTTAAAAAGCCTCGGAAAGTGGGTGTTTAACCCACTTTCACGAGGTGAGAACCGTGGTACCGGTTCTCGGTATTCCGTTGGATGACCGAGTTGTAAAAGCGTTTCGCCGCGTTTACGCGGCGGTTGGCGAGCCTTGGCGGCTCGCTAAGACAGGCAGGCCGCCTAAGCGGCGGCCTGATGAGTATGCGCTGGCGTTGTTCGCGCGGTCTTTCTGGGGTTGGACTTTCCGCGAAGCTGCCTGTATTCTGAAGGTTCCAAAAACATGCTTGCATTGGGCGAGCAAACGCTTGGCGCTCGCGTGGGTGCGAGCGCTCGTAGAGCGCACTGCGCTTGATTTGCGAGAAAAGTTTGTAGTCAAGTGCAGGATTGCAGACTCGACGGGAGTCAGCGTGCATTCGAGTGGTTTCAAGCGCCGCTTCCAGCGGCGCGCGTACTGGAAGCTGCACGCGATAGTAGACTACGCTCCATGGGCGCACAAGCTCTGGTTTTCTGTCGCGCGTGCAACGCGCGGCGCCGTTCATGATGTCGTTATCGGAAGGCGCTTGCTCGAAAAAACGCCGCCGTCAGAACTATACGCCGACAAGGCGTACGACGACAAGAAATTCTACAAAATCGCGTTCAAGCACGGCTTTACGCCGTGCATGCAACAACGCAAAAATGCCGCACGCCGGACAGGCGTACGAGGCAAAATATGGCGGTCGTACGACGACCGCAAACGCAAGAAATACCGCGGACGCATAGAAGCCGCCTTCGGCGGCTTCGCCAACCGCTACCACTCACGCATCAACGAACGCAAAACCAGCACGCGCCGACGCGCGTGCGAAATGTGGGCAATCACCCACAACATCAGAACACTCGCAAAAAGCCTTCAAATCTACTTATGGGACAGACTCCTAGAAATAAGCCCAGCGACAATACCAATGCGGTTGAACAACTAGCATGGCATCGCCCTTCCGCGTTTACTGGTCGCAAGTGCACCCCGTCTTCATGGTTGCCGCAATCGGCGCGACTGTCGTCGGCGGACTCTACTCCCCGATTGCCAACCTTGGAAACCTGACGATTTTCTGCGTCTGCGTTTTCGCCGCCCTCTACTTTGCGCACGTGCGCGACTCGTACGTCGACTTTTTCGAGCGCGGGGAAGACCGCTTTTCCTACATGACTAAGCAACAGGCGAAGCGCGCCATGCTCGCTTGCACGCTTGCCGTCGTTGCCTGCGGAGCCTACTTCGCACTGCAGGGATTGTGGCTTGCAGTAGGCGTCGTGTTTGCAGGCCTGCTGCTCGCGTTCTTCCACACGCCAATGGACCTCAACCCCATTGGCGCAACCGCGGGGTACCCTACGGGCCTGGCGCTTGCGGCAATAGGGGGCTTTTACGTGCAGGCGGGCGCGGTTTCAAACAAGATTGTCTTCTTCGCCGCTGCAGTGTGGCTCGTGCTAAATGGCGTGAAGATAGTTGACGACATCAAGGACTTCGAGTGGGACAGAAAGTTCGGCAAGATTGCGGCGCCAGTCTATTTTGGCAAGAAAAAGGCGAAGAAAGTCGCGGTTGCACTCGTTTTTGCCGGCGCAACGCTTGGCTTGCTTCTCTCGCTTGCCGGCGTCCTGCCGGTCTTCTCGGCAATTGCATTCCTGCCACTTTACCCGGCAGGTTACCTCTCGCTTTATCGAAATGACCGAAAGTCGCTTTTCGGCCTTGACGCCATGCTTTGGGGCACTTACGCGTTTACGGCAATACAGTTGATTGGCCTGGCGCTGCGCCTGCCTTAAGCGTATTCTGCAAGCTTTTTCTTGAGTTCCGCAATCTCCTCGTGGAGCTTGCGGTTGCGCTTGAGCGGGTCGTTAAGGGCTTCCTTCTCGAGTTCCACTAGCTTTTTCTTGAAGTTAGAAAGCCTGTGCGCCAAATCCTGTTTAGAAGCTCCCAATGAAACCACCGTCCGAAACTTCTAAGGAGCCGGGCGGTAATAAAACCCGCGCAGTAGAGGGGTTGGAGTGCAGGAGGGGGGATTTGAACCCCCGAACCCCTAAGGGAACAGACCCTGAATCTGTCACGTTTGACCAGGCTTCGCTACCCCTGCGTGAAAACTAGGTTAACTAATTGTGGTTGGAAAGGGAAATAAAAGGTAGTGCGAAGATAGTAGTAGAGTGATGAAACTGTCCCAGTATGAGCTAACGCTTTGATTACCGAGGTAGCTTCTGATTTTTCGTATTCCGGCGGTTGCTTATGAAAATCATTAGGGGAATTGAGCGCAGGGAAGCGGAAAAGCTGCTTGAGCCCTTTGGGTTTGAGCCTATTCCCGGCACTAGATTCTGGAACCACGGGCAGACGAAAAGGTCGGTTTCAATGCCCGCCTCGAAATCTGGCAACTTGACCCGCGGCAATTTGGAGACGCTGCTGGCCCACGCCGAGTACGCCGAAGGCCTTACCCACGCCCAGCAAAAAATAATTAAGAGAATCAGGCAGGTAATGACTCAAAAGTGAGCACTCGCAAACTCACGCTAATTTCTTGAAAAACTTCCTTAACGCCTCCTTCACTTTAGCAGTGTGCTTTCGAAGGCGATGGTCTCCTCCCTTGATTAGCGAGAGCGTTGCGTTTGGCAAGTTCTTGGCGTAAGAACTGGCGTCCTTTACTGAGACGACTTTATCGCGGTTTCCGTGGAGTATGAGCACTGGCTGCTTGACGAGTGGAAGAAAGCCCGCCATTTCGTAAGTCCACTGGTCTTCCTTGAAAGCGTAATTTAGTCGGACGACTTTTTCACCGTCCTTTAGTTCGACAACGCCCTGCGCCATCCACTTGCTGAAATCGTAGGAGGTCGCCATCCAAGTCATTTTCTCCGGAAAGTCGTGAATTTTGTAGGGCGCGGCTATTGAGGCGACTGCGAAGACCTGGCCAAAACGGCTTGCTGCAATGAGCGCGTCAACCCCGCCCATTGAATGGCCGACGAGGCCGAACTCGTGCACTTTGCACTTGAGGAGCAAATACTCCATCGCCGCCTCGGCGTCACCAACTTGCTTGGAGTAGCTCGTTTCCTCGAACTTTCCTTTCGAGCGGCCGCAGCCGCTAAAGTCAAACCCAAGGGTAATGAAACCCAAATTTGCGACTTCCCGCATCCACGCGAGCTTGTTGGGCGTGTCGTGCCTGCCGTTAAAGCCGTGCAGGAAAACCACCGCCCTGCCGTTTGGCTTCTTGGGCGTAAAGAGCGTTCCCACAAGCCGCTCGCCGGAAGCGTTCTTGAAGGACACCTGCTTTTGAGAGATTTTCACTAAGCAACTACTACGCCAAACAATCTTTTAAAAAGCAGGCACGCGGAAAGATTGTCAAAGGAATGGACAAAATGGCTGGCTCAAAACTTGTCAGGAATGCGGGATGGCTTATAGCCGGGCTCGGTACGGGCTACGCGGTAGTCAATAAATTGAGGCAACTTTCCAAAAGAAAGGCACTCAAGAATGAAAGCCTTGAAAACCTGTCGCACCTCGCTGGCGTGTTCGAGGGCGTGATGGGCTACGCGGGGTTTGAGATGACGCCCTCGTCAAAGCACTCCGCTTACTCTGGCAACAACCTGACGCACGTGGGCTACACCTACGCAACCGAGCTTTCTGAAGAAGCTCAACTCAATGCACTCAAACTAGCTAGCCAGCACTTCACCCAGGAGACTAAAAAGCACTTGGTCATTGACCACGACGAGCACGTAGCGAGAATGAACGCCGGAGGCAACGCGTATCCCATCGTAATAACACACGGCGGACAAGCGCATCGATTCAACGGCAAAACCTGGAGCCATGAAAGACTAAGATAAGGAGTTGATTTCTAATGCCTGCAAAGAAAACTTCAAAAGTAAGTTCAAAAGCCGCTTCAAGGCCAGCGGCAAAGTCCGGCAACGGCCTCTCGGCAATGCCTAGGCTGTGGCTTGAGTCGCTCATTAAGCCTGCCATCACATTTAGCTCGCAGAAAGGCAACGCCGACTGGGGCCACGCTTTCCTCAACTACGCAATCGCCGGGGCCTTGGGCGGCCTCTTGGCGGCACTGCTTTACGCCGGCATCGTGGCGACAATCTTTCCGTTCGCTGGCGCAATTTCCTTCGCGTTCGTCACCGCCATCGGCGCTGTCGCGTTTATCGTCGGCTCGCTCTTGGTTACGCTCGTGCTCTTCGTCTTCGCCAAAATCTTTGGCGGCAAGGGCTCGTTTAAGTCAATGTACTACTGCATGTCGCTTTACTCCGTGCCCCTTTCGCTAGTCTACCAGCTGCCTTTCGCGGGATGGCTTGCGGCCCTATACGGCATTTACCTCCAAGTGCTTGCCGTTCGCCAGACGCAGGAGTTTACAACCGCCAGGGCAGTCGCAACCGTGTTCATACCCCTAGTGCTTGCAGTCCTGGTCGTGCTCGTGCTGCTGCTCTTGGTTTTCGTCTCAGTAGCACAATCGGTTGCAGGCGGCATCGGCTAGACTGCGAGGGCAAGTCAGCCGCGGGATTTAAGAAACGCCTGTCCGCTAACCATGACTTTTCTGTCGCTATCGTAAGTCAGCCTCGCGGACGCTTCCTCAAAAGGCAGCCAAACCGCTTCAGTGTGCTCGCGGCTTAGGGCAAGTTTGGGGTTGCCGTCAACTTGCGCCAAGAAAAACGCGACGGTCTTGTGCACGGGGGCGCCCAGCTTCTTGAAAAAGTACGCGATTTCTTCCCTAAAGCCCTCGTCAAAGTGCAGTGAGGACGCAGGGATGCCGGTTTCCTCGGTGAGTTCGCGCAAGGCAGTCTGGCGCTCGGTCTCGCCTGCCTCGACATGGCCCTTGCAGAAGCTCCAGTGGCCTGCGCCGTAGTGCAGCACGAGGAAAAGGCGCTCGCCGGCCTCGAGGCGGTAGAGGAGGATGCCTGACGACTTTTCTTGCGGCATAAGCACTTTGCAGTGCCGCAAGAAATAAATACTTGCGCTGCACCATAGACAATTGTCGAACGCCCGCTGGTTTGGGGCTTATGCCGTATTTCGTTGTTACCCGGCGAATTGAGACAAAATCATGGACCCGCAGCTAGTACTAGCACCGAAACCCCACTTCTTGGCCGCGTTGTTGATGTTTATGTTCATAACATGGATGGCAGTCGAAGACAGCCGGTTCACTAGAGGCCTGCTTATTGTGCCCATTTTCACGCTCTTCTTCTGCTTCCTAGTCTTCTACGGCATGGAAGTCAGCCTCGCGATGGGCGGCAAGCAAAACGGCGGCACTAGCACGGCTTAATTTGCTTTGGCAGCTCAAAAGCTTGCTTGTGGAAAAGATTTTCGCCAACCTCAAGCTCACGATGGAGAGCGGCCAACCCCCGCACTTTCTCTGGCACCAAAAAGACGGCCGATACTCAAGGAAAATCGGCGGCCAGCTCATTACACTACGCGAGGAAGGCGGGCGCGTCAGGGCTAGTGCGGGCCACGAGAAACACGCGGCCGAACTCCTGCGGTCCTGTGACGACCTGCAAGAGATTTACGCAACCATTTCAACCGACGCCACCATCAAGCGCGCCATTAGCCGTTACTCCGGCATGCGCTTGACGAAAAACGACGAGTGGGAAACTACCGTTGCCTTCCTTTGCTCGCAGAATTCCAACCTCAAGCGCATCCGCGCAAACGTGCAGGGAATGCTGGGCAACGACGGCATGGTCCTGTCGGCGCAAGCGCTTGCGAAAACAAACTTGCGCAAACTAAACCTCGGCTACCGCGAGCCCTACCTCAAGGGCACGGCTGCAATGGTCGCAGGCGGCGAGTTTGACTTTGCCGGCGTGAAGAAACTAAACTATGCCGACGCGCGCGAGGAACTCCAGGAGCTTCCGGGAGTGGGGCCCAAAGTCGCAGACTGCATCCTCCTTTACGGCTTTGGCAGGCTTGAGGCGTTTCCCAATGACGTGTGGATTGGCAGGGCGATGTCAAAATGGTATGGCGTGTCAAGCCCGAAAAAAGTCGAGGCTTTTGTGCAACGCAGGTGGGGTCCGCTAGCAGGATACGCGCAACAATATCTTTTCGCCTTGGCCCGCGATGAAATTTCACGACAGCGCCCCTGACGCGTCAAAGAGCTAGTCCCACAAGTTGGGCTTGCTGTTGCGAGAATACTTCTTTGTTCGGGCAAGGATTGTTTTAGCTTGTTCGGCGGACAACGTGTTCGCTTTCTTCCAAGCTTTTGTCTGCTTGGCCCGCTGCACAAGCTCTTCGGGCTTAAGGGCATGAATTTGATCCACGCGCACCCTAGGCGGGCGAGAGCTTGATTACAATCACTTCGTCAGGCACCTGGAGAGACAGCACGCTTACTGAAGGGTAGGTGGATGCCGGCTGGGCTGAAGTTCTTGGCACGTAGACTGCGGCGTCGTAGTTTGCGCCAAAAGTCAGCGTTACCGGCTCGGCGTAGGTGTTGTCATCGCTTGGCACTTCGCTCCACAAGGCGAGGAAATAGTCGCCGTTAGACTTTTGGAAGAGGGCGTGCTTGACGACCGCGGAATTGGCATCGATAGTGTAAGAGAATTTGCTTGCAAACACACTCGCGCCGGGCTCCTTGAGGAGGGAAACGAGATTCTTAAGCGCCGTGAAAGCGGGCTTAGGAGTGCCGTCGTAGTGCACCATACCAAAGTGGTGCTGCAGGTCGGTGGCATTTGTGCCCTCATCAAGGAATTCGTAGACGTAGGCGCGCTTGTAGCCCAAGTTCATGGCACTCAAGAGCGCGCGTGGCAAGTACTTTGCCTGCACGGTCTCGGTGACAGGCGCGTGCGGGTCGTTGGCCCACGAGCTGGTGTGGTAGCCGATTTCAGTCAAGTACATTGGCTTTCCGGCAAACGGCCGGCCGCGGTTGACCATGTCCGCGTAGAGTTCGGGGCTGCCGGGGTAAAGGGGATAAGAGTGCACGTTGCCTAAACTCACCCAGGGTGTCAGGTCTCCCCAAAGCGTGCAGTTGGCGTAAATTACGCAAGTCGCGCCTATGATGGGCGTTGATGCAGTCACCGGGTCGGCGCGGAAGACCTCGAAAATTCGCTGCGTGTAGTTGCGCAGCGTGAGGACCGCGTTGGGATCCCACTTCTTGTAGTCGTACTCGTTTGGCCCCTCAATATATTCCATTGCCGCCAGGCCTATTTCTTTGAAGCGCAAGAGTGCGGCCTCGGCAGTAATCCATTGCGGCGAGATTGTCGAGCCTATCTTGACTCCATTTGCGCCCAAGTCCGCCATGCGTTGGCGGTGTGTGGCGTTTGAAGGCAGGTCGCCGTCGCGCACGTGGCGGACTCCAAGCTCAAGTAGCCGCGGCTTTAGTAGCAAGTCGTAGTTCTGGTAGGAGTTAAACGAAGTGCCGTCAGAGTAAGGCGGCTCGAAGCGGTAGCTTATGTGCACGTTGACGCCGAAGAAATCCACAAACGAGTCTGACGGTGCGGGGCTCTCCTGAAGCTGGGTGACTTGCGAAATGCCGGCCGCTTGCGAGACTTCCCCTCCGCTTAGCGCCCGCGAGTAGACCCGCACGTCGTCAAGCGTGCCGTCCCAGACTGGGGCGTAGATGACAACCCCCGGAGTGAACGGGCCATTGGCTGTTGTCGTGTGCTTGAGGCCAACGAATTTGCTTGCCAAAAGCGCGCCGTCAAGGAATATGCTGAAGCGGTTGCCGTCGTAAGTGCAGGCGACATGATGCCACTCCCCGGCAGACACTGGCGTTGGCGAAGTAGGCTCGAGGGAAACGATTTCGTTTGAGTCGGTGCGCATGGAGCATGCCCATGAGTCGGTCCACCCGCTCCAGCCGAGCTTGATTTGGGAAGGCGACCCCTTCTTCTCGATGCCGCCCATCCATCCGTCCGGAAGGCCCGCCTGCAGGCCGGTTGCGTGCTTGAACCAGCCCATCACGGTGAAGGACCCGTCAAGGGCAAGGGACGGCGATTGCGAAACGTTGAGGTATTTTGAGGAAGGCGAGGTGCGAAGGCCGTTGCCGCTGTGGCCGGCTACGATGTCGCTTGAGTCGCCTGAAAGGAATTTTCCGTTGTTGCCGTAAGCCGTGCCGTCAAAAACGTGGGTGGCGTTGTAGCTCTCGAAATCCCAGCTTCCCCGCAGGCTCGCGTCGGGAGTGGGCGAGGGTGAAGGCGAGGGCGTTGAGGTCGGAGAAGGTGTCGGAGTTGATGATGGGCCCGGCGTTGGCGTCGGAGTTGCTACAACTGTCGGCGTAGGCGAACCGACAGGAGTTGCGGTTGGCCTTGGCGTTGGTGATATGGAGGCCAAAGGCGTTGGCGTGAGTTGCGTGATGACGCAGAGCTCGCTTGAAACAATTGCGACGCCGGCACAGCGGGCGTGGCACTCGTTGAAATAGTTTTGCCGGTCGGAACCGCAAACCGGACGGTAGACCGCAGGGCAATCGCAATTGTCAACAAAAACTGGCGTTGGAAGCGGCGTTGGCGCGGGAGTCACGACCTGCGGTTTTGGCGTGGGAGTTGGGAGAATAGTTTTTGAGTGCGGCAACTTGCCTGCTGAAATGTCTTCAAACTGCGTCTTAAGAGCGAAAAGCGCGGCGAGAAGAAGTACGACGAGAAGCATTGCCGCTAGGCCGGAATTGACAAAACCGCGCTTAGTCATTTTGCTTATGTGATAAGACGGCTGGCCTTTTTTTGGTTTGCGCTTGCAGGGGGGAAGCCTGCAAAGTATAATAAGCGTTCAGCGCAGCTATACTGTCTAGCGCCTTCTAGTATTCGGAGCGCTTTTTCATCTGGGGGGTGCCCGACATGTCCGACGTTGCTAAAATTGTTTCCTTCCTAGACCAGCTTTTGGACGACACTTCAGTCCCGAAGAACGTCCGCGCGTCAATAGCCGCCGCCAAGGACCGACTGCTTTCGGCAGAGGGCGGGGCGGGAGTCGCCTCGGCAATCTATTCACTCGACGAGGTAAGCAGCGACATCAACATGCCGATGCATGCCAGGACAATCATCTGGAACATCCTCTCAGAACTCGAATCGATGAAGCGCGACTAAGAAGCCAACTAGCTTTCCGCAGTCACCACGTTCGGCATCATCCGATAATCTTCTTTTACAGTGTTTAGCACCACGTGGGTGTTGCTTGACTGCACTTTATCGATTGCGAGAATCTTTTTCACCAATCGCGAGAACTCGCTCCTTGACTTGACGCGGGCAATTACCATGCTGTCGCGCTCGCCCGTCACATCATAGACGGAAACCACGCCCGGCATTTGCGCAATCTTGCGCTGCACCTCAAGCAGGGCGCCCTTTGCAATCGTCACCTCGATTATGGCTGTGAACTCATAGCCAAGGCGCGAGTAGTCAAAGTCAGCAGTGTAGCCAAGCACCACGCCAGACTTCTCAAGCCGGTGCAGCCGCTGGATGATTGTTGCTGGCGACGCATGAAGCTTGTCCGCGAGCTTGCGGAAACTGGTTCTTGAATCACGGCGCAATTCCTCAAGCAAACGCGCGTCAAGCCCGTCCAACTCAACAGCCAATTGTTCAGCCACCGACCAAAAACACCTCAAAAAGATAATCAAATGCACCTATTTAACCCTTAGCACTCAACAAACGTTCAATAATCGCGTTAAAGGCAATAAATTTATTAACTAGCAGTTTCCTCAACGGCTTAGTATTTTTTAACGGTTCTTTAGGGGGGAGTCTAGATGGTTGGGGATGGCATTAGTCTTCTGGAGTTTTTCAAGCGCGACAAGATTCGGTGGGTTGACCTGCAGTTCGTCGACGTCACGGGTGCGCTTCAGCACATTACCGTCCCGGCGCACACCATCGGCGAGGAGGACCTGAAAAACGGCATCGGCAAGCTCGACGGTTCCTCAATCAAGGGGTTCAAGGCCATCTTCGAGAGCGACATGATACTCATGCCGGCGGCCTCAACCTACGCGAAAATCCCGTGGGAGCCGGACACTGCCCGCGTCTTCTGCGACATCTACGAATCGGGAGGAAAGGAGCGCTTTAGCCGCGACAGCCGATTCATGGCACAAAAGGCCGAAGCGGAACTTGCAAAGAACGGCTTTGACGTGAGCTACTGGGGCCCCGAGGCGGAGTTCTTTGTCTTTGACGGCGTCAAGGTCGATGCCTTAACGCCGTATAAGGGTCAAAGCTACGAAATCATTTCCCGCGAGGCAGCGTGGTCAAGCGAGGGGACGAACTACCCCATCCGCTTCAAGGAAGGCTACTACCCGACCCCGCCTGTCGACACGCTCCAAGAATTCCGGCGCGTTGCGTGCAACATGCTTGAAGACGCCTTTGGCATGCGCATCGACGCGCACCACCACGAGGTCGCAACCGCCGGGCAAGTCGAGATTGACATGCACTACGACTCGCTACTAAAGATGGCCGACCAGCTCGTCACCTACAAGTATGCAATCAAGAACGCGGCTGCCCAGATGGGCAAGATAGTGACTTTCATGCCCAAGCCCCTCTTTGGCGACAACGGCAGCGGCATGCACGTGCACCAGAGCCTGTGGGCAGCAGGGCGAAACAAGTTCTATGACGAAAGCGACAAGTACGCGCAAGTCTCGCAAGCCTGCCGATACTACATCGGCGGCATCCTCAAGCACGGCCGCGCGCTTTCGGCGCTCTTGTCACCGACAACGAACAGCTACAAGCGTCTCGTGCCAGGCTACGAAGCGCCAATTTATTTGGCCTGGAGCAGGCGCAACCGCTCGGCAGCCGTCCGCATCCCCGCCTACCACTCTAACGAGGGTGCAAAACGCATCGAGTACCGCTCGCCCGATCCTGCTGCCAACCCCTACGTCGCCTTTGCGGCAATGGCCGCAGCCGGCCTTGACGGCATCAAGCACAAGATTGAGCCCGGCGACCCGATTGACGAAAACATCTGGCACCTTAGCCCGGCGAAGCGGCGCGAGCTTGGCGTGCACGAGCTGCCGGGCAGTCTTGAGGAAGCCGTTCTCGAGCTTGAAGCGAACCACAAGTTCCTTGAGCCAATCTTCACCGAGGACTTCATCATCGCCTACGCTGACCTCAAGCGCGAGGAAGCAAAGCAAAACTCGATTCGGCCGACGCCCTACGAATTCCAGCAGTACCTAGACGTTTAACAAGAGTCAGGCAACCCCCGAGGCAAAGACAGGCGGTTAAGTCACCGCCTAGTCTCATTCAAGGACGCTTTCCAAGAAGCGTCAGTTAGCGCAAGCATTCATAACCAAGGCTAATCACAAGCGCTTTAATTCAGCTCAAGCAATATCCATACGAAAATGGCATTCGAAGCAGTTACCCTGGACCTGCAGATGAGCGTGCTTTTGCTCGTCGCGATCTTGGGTTATTTGTTGTCAGTCAAGCTTGGCCACGCGGTCGTCCTCGGCGAAGTGCTCGCGGGCATAGTCTTCGGCCCGACCTTCCTAGGCATCATCACATTTAACGAATTTCTCCAAACCATGGCGTCCTTCGGTGCGATTGTGCTGCTTTTCACCGTCGGCCTTGAGACTAAACTGCGTGATGTCTACAACTTCAAGAGCCTGTGGGTCGCTCTCGGCGGAGTGACATTACCATGGATAGGCGGCTACGCAACAGCAACTCTCTTCGGCTACTCGACACTCGAGGCGGTCTTCATTGGCACTGCGCTAACCGCGACCAGCATCGCAATCACAGTCGCGGTCTTGCGGGAATTTGGCGCCCTTGACACTGCAGTTGCAAAGACCATCATTGGCGCTGCTGTTGTCGACGACGTGCTCAGCCTCATCCTCTTGAGCGCCACAGTCGGTGCCGGAACCGGCGCACTGACGCTCGAATCATTCACTGCACCCGCATTCTACGCAATCGCATTCATCGCAATCGGCCTGATGCTAGGCACATTCTTCGCAAGCATCCTGCGCAAGCTCGACCACCTCGTGGCTACCCGCAGCTACCCCGAAAACATCACGCTCATCGCAGCATTCGCTGTCGCCTTCGCCTACGCTACAGTCGCCGAACTAATGGGCCTTAGCGCCATTGTAGGTGCCTTCATCGCTGGCGTCAGCCTCGAACCCATCGCCAGCCGCGGCTTCCGTGAGGGCGCGCGCAACCTCGAAGCCATCTTCTCCGCAATCTTCTTCGTCTCACTGGGCGCCCTCGTCAAGATAGACCCGGCAACGCTAGTTGCAGCCGCGCCATTCGTAATCGTCCTCACGCTAGTCGCTGCGGCGACCAAACTCGCCGGATGCTACCTGCCAGCCAGCCTCGCCGGACACAACCAAAAAGAGGCACTCGCAATCGGCGTTGGCATGATTCCGCGGGGAGAAGTCGCGCTCATCGTTGCCCTCATCGGACTTAACGCGGGCATTATCGCGCAATCGACTTACGCCATCCTCCTCTTCGTCACCATGCTCACGACCGTCATCACGCCAATTTTCCTCAAGCCTATGTTCCCCCGCCCGCAAAAGCAATCTCGCGTTTCCGGAAAGAAGCGCAAATGAACTACAACGCCGCCCTGAGGTTTCTCGACACGCTGCCAGCAGAAGGCGCCAACCTAAAGGCCAACGCCATGCGCCTCGAGCGAATGCACCTTTTGCTCAAGCTCTTGGGCAACCCGCATCGCCGCTACCAAGCCATTCACGTTGCCGGCACCGCAGGAAAGGGAAGCACGTGCGCAATCGCGGCCCAACTCTTAACCGCCCACGGCGTGCTCACGGGCCTGCACTCCTCGCCCCACCTGCAAACCATCCGAGAGCGAATGTCAGTTGACGGCAAAAAGATTTCCGAGAGCGAGTTTGCCGCCCTAGCAACCAAAATCGAGCCATTGTGCAAGCGCGTTGCAAAGCAACTTCCAAAGTTCGGCATTCCCACGTATTACGAAGCAACTCTCGCAATGGCATTCCAGCACTTTGCCGATAACGGCGTGAAAATTGCGGTTGTCGAGACGGGCTTGGGCGGTGCCCTCGACGCAACTAATGTGCTAAAACCAAAAGTCGCAGTCATCACGAACGTTGGCCTTGACCACACGGAAATACTCGGGCATACAATCGCGCTTATTGCAAAAGACAAGGCAGGCATAATCAAGCGCGGCGCGATCGTGGTGACTGGCGCTAATGGAAGCGCACTAAAAATAATTGAAAAAAAAGCACTGAAAAATCACGCGCCCATTCTACGGCTGGGCAACGAAATTCTCATCGACAGCGTTTTGTGCGATGCCAACGGCAGCACGTTCTGCCTGCACCTGCTAGGCAAGCATTTCCACAACCTGCGCTTATCGCTAGTCGGCCCTTACCAGGCGGTAAACGCCGGGCTCGCAATTGCGGCATGTAGCAAAATCATCAAGCTTGACGAAAAGAAAGTGCGAAAACCCCTCGCAACCGCATTTGTGCCTTGCCGTCTTGAAATAATGCAGCGAAAGCCGCTCGTCATTCTCGACGGGGCGCACAACCCGATGAAAGCACGCGCGCTTGCGGCAACCCTGCCACTCTTTGGGCATAAATTTGTTTTCGTCGTCGGCATTTCAGCAACAAAAGACGCGGCCGGCATCATAAGGGCGCTAAAGCCGCTGGCGGCAGAATTTATTTTCACCCGCGGGAGTGACGGGAAACGGTTTTACCCGCCGCAGGAGCTAAAAGCGATTGCTGGAATGGGGAAAGTGGAGCCGAACTTGAGAAAGGCAGTCCCTCTTGCGCTCTCAATTGCCCTGCGCCGCAAAGTGCCCGCCTGCGTCACCGGCTCGCTTTACGTGGCGGGCGAGGCTCGGGGGTTCTGGGCAAAGGCCGCGGCTAGAAGCAGGGGGAAGGGCTTAAAGCCTCATTACCTTTAAATGCGTTCCTAGCCTAATCACTCCAGTTTAAGGCGCGATTAAGCGCCGCAATCCACATAAGTTATTTTTCAGCCCGCATGGGTGGAATGCGTTGGGAAGTGGCAGGAATGGAAAGGGAAGAGATAGTCTCTAGGCTTCGCGAGCGAAAGCTCTTGGTCGCTCCAGACGCGGTCGACCACCTCGTTGGCGAGCACGCGGGCGAGGCCGAAGAAATAATCAAGCGCATCATCGAGCGCGCAAGCGGGCCGTTTGTCTCACGCGAGTTAGTCGAAGAGACAGTCAGCGACATGCACGAGGCCCAAAAAATCAAGAGCATCGTCGTACTCCAGCAAGCCAATTACACTCCCGCGGCAAAGGACGTCGAGGCGGACGTCAAGATCCACGACGAGTGGGATGTGACCGGCAAGAGCACGTGCACTGGCCACGTCGAGGACTTTGTCAACTACTTCCGCGACAGGCTCGCCCGCGAGAGCCACTTGCTTAAGAACCGGCCAAGCGACCTTGGCGTCACGCGCATGTCGGCACTCAAGCAGTCAATGCAAAAGAAGAACGCACGCATTGTCGGGATGGTGTGGGAAAAGCGCGTCACGAAAAACGGCCACACCTTAATCGACATCGAGGACGAAGAGACGTCATTGCCGTGCTTCATCTCAAAGGACGCCCCTGCGGCGCTTAAGGAGGCGGCCAACGACATCGTTTCGGACGAAGTCATTGGCTTTGACGGGTACCTTAGCAACGGCCTTTTCATCGTCAAGGAAATCATCTGGCCCGACATCCCGATTCGTGAAAAGAAGCTGGTGGAGGACGACATTGCCATTGCATTCATTTCAGACCTGCAAATCGGCAGCCGCTATTTCATGCAGGAGAACTTCACGCGCTTTCTCAAATTCATCAACGGCGATGCCGAGAAGCCGCAGGATCGCGAGTTGGCAGGAAAAATCAAGTACTTGTGCGTCGCGGGCGACGTGGTTGACGGCATCGGCATCTACCCCGAGCAGGAAAAAGAGCTTGTAACCAAGGACGTCTACACGCAGTACGAAATCTTCTCGGAATACATGAAAAGCGTGCCAGAGCACATCCAGATCCTCATCGGACCCGGCAACCATGATGCCGTCCGGATTGCGCAGCCGCGGCCCAGGCTGCCAAACGAGTTTACCAAAGCGTTTGAAGGGTATTCCAACATCCATTTAGTCGGCGACCCGGCCTTTTTCGAGCTGCATGGCTTGCGAACGATGATGTTTCACGGCGACGGCTTCTTCTCACTTGCGGCAAACATGCCGAAACTAAGCGGCGCGTACACCAACCCCGAGCGCGCGGCGGTTGAGATGCTCAAAAAGCGCCACCTCTCGCCCATCTATGGGGAGAACCCGGTTGTGCCTGAAAAGACTGACTTTCTTTTCTTGCGCGAAGTGCCCGACTTAGTGCACTTTGGCCACGTTCACCACAATGGCTACGCTACTTACCGCGGCACTACGGTAATCAACAGCGGCACCTGGCAGTCGACAACCGCCTACCAGCTAAAGCAAGGCCACTTGCCAACTCCGGGACAGCTTCCCATTTACAGCGCCCGGACGGGCACGCTAAACATTCTTGATTTTGGAGGCGATTGAAATGGCATACGAAAAACAGCTGAAGGCGGCGGTCGGCGCTGCAAAAGCTGCGGGAAAAGTCTTGATGAAGCACCGGGGCGCCAAATTGTCGCTTTCGATGAAGGAAAGCAACGACTTTGCAACCCAGGCGGACTTTGAGTCGCAGGCGCTTGTGAAAAAAATGCTTGCAAAAGCTTTTCCGGACTACTCTTTTCTCGGCGAGGAAGACAAAAAGCACTCCACCGACTACCGGGGCTTCAAGTGGATTGTCGACCCGCTTGACGGCACGATAAACTACGCCCTTGGCCTGCCGTGGTTCTGCACCTCAATTGCCTTGGCGAAAGACGGCGAGCCAGTCCTTGGCGTCATCTATTCGCCAGTCTCAAAAGAACTCTTCGTCGCGGTTACTGGGGGCGGCTCGTTTCTTAACGGCAAGCGGCTTAGCGTGTCGAAAAAGCCCCTAGAGCAGCTGGCCCTCGGCTTTTCTATTTCCCACCGGCCGGAAAACTCCCGCCGGGTTGTCAAGCACCTGCCATTCCTGCACCCCATTTGCCTACGATTTAGGTGCATCGGCTCGATTGCCGAAGAAGTTTGCCACGTCGCAAGCGGCAGGTTCGGCGCGTACTATAACCTCATCTCAACGCCCTGGGATTTCGCAGCTGCGAAAGTCATTGTCGAAGAGGCAGGCGGGATTACAAGCGACTTGACGGGCAAAGCGTGGAAGCCAACGTCGCCAAACATCCTCGTCGCCAATAGCAAGCGCAGCCAAAGGCTCTTGATAGAAGCAATTGCCATGGGAGAACGGTCATGAGCGAAAAGCAGCCTGCAGCGGACGGCAATGAAAGCCATGCGGAGGAAGTCGAGGGAACGCCAGTCCAGCGCCACTTCTGCAGCACCACTTACGTCACGCAAAAGCAGTCCGGCGTCTTCAAGACTCTTCTCCTAATGCACAAGAAGCTCGGCGTGTGGCTCCCGCCCGGCGGGCACGTTGAGGAAAACGAGCTGCCCCACGAGGCTGCCTTGCGCGAAGTGTTTGAGGAAACCGGGTTGCGGGTGACTTTAGACGGTGGCAATGAAGGGAAGGCAATGGGCGAACGGACGCTCTTGCTGCCGCCGGCTCACCACCTGCAGCTTGAGGAAATCGAGGCGGGCCGCCATTATCACATTGACTTCATTTATTTTGCAACCGCTCCCGACGGGGCGCAAGTGGTTGACGGGGAAAACCACGGCGACATAAAGTGGTTTGACGAGCACGAAATCCGCGCGATTGCGGAAAAAGACATGTTTGGCGAAGCGCGCTTGAATGCGCTTGAAAGCATTTGGAGGCACGACAAACACTAATGGCAGCTCCGGAAGCGGCGGCGAACAGGGAAGTCACTGTCGCCTCCCCGCGCATGAAGCTTTATCTCGGCGGCCTTAACGACGAGTTTCACCGCGCGTACGCAGTTGCAAGGCAGGCGCGCTCGAAAGGCAAGGACCCGGCAACTGACGTCGAGATAGCACCCGCAGAGGACATGGCCGCGCGCGTCGAGGGCCTCGTCGGGCCAAAGGGGATTGCCGAACGCATTCGCGAGCACATGAAAACCAAGGACCGCGAGGCAGCCGCGTTTGCAGTTGCAAAGGAGCTCATGCTCGAAGGCGGGGAAATCACCGCCCAGACTCTGCCAAGCGAGAAAGTCAGGCGCATCGAGCAGGCGGTTCGCACGGGGCTGGCTCTTGTGACTGAAGGAGTCGTCTCGGCGCCAATCGAAGGCATTTCAAGAGTGCAGGTGCGCAAGAATCCTGACGGGAGCGAATTCATTTCAATCGGCTTTGCGGGGCCAATTCGGGGCGCTGGTGGCACGGGCCAGGCTTTTGCCCTTCTCTTGGCCGACTTTTGCAGGCAGGTTGCGCACATCGGAAACTACCGGCCCCGGCAGGATGAAGTAGAACGGTACGTCGAGGAACTGAATTTGTACGCCAGACGCACGCGCGCGGGCCAGTACGTGCCGACTGAAGAGGAAATCAAGCACATTGCAAACAACTGCGCGGTGTGCATTGACGGCGAGCCGAGCGAGGAATACGAGGTCAGCACGAAAAAAGACCTGCGCGTGACTGTCGCGGATGACACGGGCACTAAAGTCGAGATGGTGACCAACCGCGTGCGAAGCGGCGTTTGCTTAGTCATGAGCGAGGGCGTGTGCCTCAAGGCGGCTAAAGTGCTGAAAATTACGAAGAAGAACGGCCTTGACTGGCAGTGGGTTGAGAAGCTCATTAAAGTCGCGAAAAAGGACTCGATGAAGATGGAGCTAAAGCCTTCGTCAAAGTACATGGACGAGATTGTCGCCGGCAGGCCAATCTTTTCCTATCCCATGCGGCCCGGCGGCTTTCGCCTGCGCTACGGCCGCACGCCGATGACGGGCATTGCAGCAAAGGCGACGCACCCCGCGACGATGGTGGTGCTTGGAGAATTTCCGGCAATCGGCACGCAGCTAAAGGTCGAGCGGCCCGGCAAGGGGTGCGTGATTACCCCGTGCTCCGACTGCGAACCGCCCATAGTCAAGCTCGCTAATGGTGACGTCGTGCGCGTGAATAGCGCCGAGGAAGCGCGCGTTCTAGCGCCAGTGATTTCTGAGATTCTCTTCATCGGCGACTTGCTCGTCAACTACGGCGATTTTCTAAAGAGCAACCACGTGCTCGTGCCCTGCGGGTATAACGAGGAGTGGCACTCGCTTGAACTGGCGGCAAAGGGGATTGAGCTGACGCCTGCACAAGCGAGGCTGCAGCCTGCCGAAGAGGCACTCGAGCTGTGCAGGACTAAAGGCGTGCCCCTGTCACCTAGGCTGACTTTCTTTTGGAACGACGTCTCGGCACAGCAAATGCAGGAGCTGGCAAGCTGGCTTGACGCCGCGAAGTACGAGAGTTCCAAGGGGCTGCTGCAGGCAAGCATGGCGGGGCCAATTGAGGCGAAGGCCAAGCACTGCCTAGAGGAACTGGGCGTGCCCCACCGCGTGACGGAAGGCGAGATAGTCATTGGCAGGGACGAGGCGCTCGCGTTGCTCGTATCAATGGGCATGCTTGCTGCAGACGGGAGCAAAAAGGGCCTCGAACGATTTAACGCGGCGTTTGACGCGCAAAAAACGGGCTTGCAAATTATTGTTGACGCTGCCACCGTGCAAGTGCGAGACAAGTCGGGAACTTACATTGGCGCGAGCATGGGCCGACCCGAGAAAGCCAAGCCACGAAAGATGAAGCCGCCTGTGCACGCCTTATTTCCCGTTGGCCTGCACGGCGGAAAGCTAAGGAGCCTAGTGAAGGCAGTAAAGAGCATTGCCGAGGCGGATGTGAAGACGGCCGAACTGGAATTAAACTACCGCGCGTGCCCCGACTGCCAGAAGGAGACTTGGGAACTCTTGTGCGAGTCTTGCGGCGTGCACACTGTTGGTGCAAACAAGTGCTTCAAGTGCGGCAAGCTCTTTGTCGGCGAGCTTTGCTCCTGCGGTGGCGAGGGCTCACCAGCTGGCAAGCAGCCCATTTACTTGGAGCGGGCGTTTAGAAGCGCGTGCGAGCGCACCAACTGCAAGCCGGTTGAAGTCAAGGGAGTCGTCGGCCTCATTTCGGATGCCAAGACTGCCGAGCCGCTTGAGAAGGGCGTGCTTCGCGCGGCGCACGATGTTTCAGTCTTCCGCGACGGCACCATCCGCTTTGACGCGACTGAAATCCCGCTCACGCACTTCACTTGCAACATGGCAGGCATCACGGTAGGCCAGGCGCGCGAGCTGGGTTACGAGGAAGACGCGTTTGGCAAGCCATTAGAAGACGAGGGCCAGTGGGTCGAGCTAAAGCCGCAGGACATGATTCTCCACGAGGACGCGGGCGAGTACCTCATGCGCACGGCGCGGTTTGTCGACGACCTCCTGGTTACTTTCTACGGCATGTCTGCGTACTACAAGCCGCAGACCGTGCGCGACATGATTGGAAAGCACGTCGTTTCGCTTGCGCCCCACACTTCAGCCGGGGTTTTATCCCGCGTCATCGGTTTTAATCAAGTTCGCGCGATTCTCGCGCATCCTTACATGCACTGCGCGTGCCGGCGAAACGCCGACGGCGACGAGCTTGCGATAATGCTGCTCTTGGATGCGCTCTTGAACTTTTCGCTCGCCTACCTGCCCGCAAGCCGGGGCGGGAAAATGGACGCGCCCCTCGTTCTTTCAAGCGAGATTAACCCGTCGCAAGTGGATGACGAGGTGCACGCGATGGAGTCAGTGTGGGGCTACCCGCTTGAGTTCTACGAGGCTGCGGCAAAATTCACGCCCCCGGGTGAAGTCAAGGTAGAGACGATTGGCCAGAGGCTTGGCACGCCGGGGCAGTTTGAGGGCATTGGCTTTACAAACACCTGCGAGTTTGAGGGGGCGCCCTACCAGAGCGCTTACGTGCGGCTTGGGAGCATGGCCGAGAAGCTCCAAATCGAGCTTGAGTTGATGAGCAAAATCCGGGCGGTCGACACTGCGGGGGCCGCCGAGCGCATCCTGCTTTCGCACTTCTTCCCCGACATTTACGGCAACCTGCGCTCGTTTAGCAAACAGAGCTTTAGGTGCGTGGAGTGCAACTTCAAGCACAGGCGCGTGCCCCTCATTGGCAAGTGCAGAAAGTGCGGCGGCAAGCTTCTCCTCACCATCAACCGCGGTGGGGTCGAGAAGTACTTGAAATTAAGCAAGGCGGTTGCGGAGAAGTACGGCTTGCCCAACTACCTCAAGCAAAGGCTAATGCTTTTGGGGAAAGAAATCGCGAGCATTTTCGAGAACGAGCAAGTCAAGCAAGTGACGCTGGCGGAATTCGTCTAGAGCCCGTACCAGCGGCGGAGTGCCGCAATCGCCAAGTACCAGTGGTCCTGCGCTTCGCCCGAAAGGCCGCTTGGCTTGAACCGCGGAATCAGCATGGTGAAAACTTCGCGAAGCAGCTTGGCGTCTGCCTTGCCCTCGATTGGCGTGCTTACGGTGGCGTGGATTTGGGGGTCGTCGTCCTTGATTACTCTCTGCCAGTAGTCTTTGGCGTCGTCCTGGAAAAGGCAGGATTTTCCTAACAGCGTCGGCTCGGAGTCTTGGGGGACCGCGCCGATGTGGAGGGCCGGGCCGTTGAGCTTGTCGTGCATGATTTCAATGACTATGTCGTGCTCGTCGCGGTGGTCGAGCTTGGCGGTGAAGAAATAGACATCCCCGTGACCGGTTTGGCTAAACGGTATGCGTTTGGGGATGAAAATCCCCTCGCGCTTTAGCAAGTCAAGCTTGAGGGCGGCAAGCGGGTGTTCGGCCATGAAGCTAGTTTGGCCCCGGCTATAATTTAAGCCCTGCTAGGTGCAGGAGGATGAGGAGTCCCACGCCGGCCAGGCCCAAGACGGCCGTTACCAGCACGCTAAGAAAGTTGATTCCGATTTTGATGCCGTAGGCGCCGCCAAGCCAGTTGACGAGAATGAGTGCGATGAGGCCGATGACGGTGTTGACCAGAAGCTTGCGCAAAAAGCCGACTAGGAAAATCGTGATTGCGATGAAGGCGATTGCGATGACTAGTAGAATCCAAATCGGGATTGCGAGGAACTCAAGAACCATCGGGTCTCATCTTCTCCTTTAGTTTTCGGTAGACTCCCATCAAAATGAAGACCGCGACGATGGCGCCGATGCCCAGGGCAAGCAGGAACCAGATTGGAATCGAGTCGAAGTTGTCAAAGAGCGCCATTTTTTCACCAAAAAAATATTGTTGGAGCCGCTTTGGCCCCGAATGATTTTAGCAGTCGTGCGCCATTACGGTCTGCCTGCCGTTTGCCTTCGCGCGCGCTGCAGCTGCGCCTAGCAATGCCGCAACCTGGCGGTCAAGCGCTTCGAAAACACTGCCTGAAGTTCGCATGCCCTTCTTCTTGAAAAAGTCTCCAACTTCGCTCTTTACAACAAGTCCCATCGCAAAACACCTCGGAGAAAGGAGGGCGGGGGCGGATAAAAAGGCTTTTGGTGGCCGTTTGAGACGGTTTTTGGCAAAAAGCTCTTAAGCGCACGCCGCGAAGAATGGCTTGAGGATTAGCGCCGGTGTACTATAGACTCAAGGATTTCATCAACGCGAATTGGGACCGGATTCCTGCCGGTCGCAACATCAGGCGGGATCAGTGTGTGCTAAGAAAGCACGACAACCTCGTCATTACGAGGCCCACGGTGGCAGTAGTTCGAAAAGCGCGCGCCATTCGCGACTATAGGGATACCGAATTCCGCGTGATTGCGTGGCCGCACCCTTCGCTCTCGCACGAAATCGAGTTGTCGTCCAAAATCGCGGGAAACTTTCCAGGCAGCGACGCGCCCGGAGCGATTGGCACGCTGCGCTTTTCAGTCGGGCGGTTCAAGACCCGCTTGTCGCGCCACAAGTACAAAGTGGTGATGGAGTATGGCCAAACGCATTACAAGACGAGCCCCGAGTACCCCGGCGACCCGACGGTTAGCCGTGAGATTGCAGACGAGCACACTCGCTGGCGCCGGCCCTCGCTTGTGCACGCGATTGAGTTGGCGGCGCAGCTTGGGACCGTGTTCTTGATTGACATCAACAGCTTCGACCTCCAGCGCCACTTCCACCGCGTTCACCCCAAATTCCTGACGTCGTTTGAGAAAGACTTGAACGCGGCAGTAAAGCAGACGGGCGCGCAAATGGTCAGGGACGAAAACCACATTGTCATACGGCCGGCAAGCAAAAAGTAGTGGCCGCTATTCCGGCGCTTTCTCGACGCGCGTGACGGGCTCGCCTGCGTCGTCGAACTTTAGCGTGCCAGCGAAAAGCTGTCGAATGGTGTCGGCGAGCTTCTTTGCGGGGAGGCGCACTTGCTTTGTCGTCTCGCGGTCGCGCATGGTGACGGTGTGGTCCTTTAGAGTGTCGTAGTCGATTGTGACGCAGTAGGGGACGCCGACTTCGTCGTAGCGCGCGTAGCGCTTGCCGACAGAGCCGCTCGCGTCGTATTCTGCGCGGAACTCTTTTTTGAGTGCTTCGAAGACTTGCATTGCCTTTTCGTCAAGGCCGTTTCGCTTCATGAGGGGCAGGATGGCGATGTCTAATGGCGCGACTCCGTGCTTTAGGTGGAGGACAATAGTGCTGCCTTCGCCTGAGGCGGCAGCGGCGCCTTCGCCGAAAGCGTCGAGGAGGAGGGTGAAGATGAGGCGTTCGCTGCCGAAGGAGGGCTCGAAGCAGTAGGGAACGACTTTTGCCTTGAGTTCCTCGTCGAAGACGCTCAAGTCTGCGCCTGAGTGGGCGGCGTGTTGCTTGAGGTCAAAGTCAGTGCGGTTTGCGAGTCCCGCGAGTTCCTTCCAGCCCCAGGGAAAGTCGTATTCGATGTCCCAAGTTTCGCTAGAGTAGTGCGAGAGTTCGGTTTGGCCGTGCTTTCTGGCGCGTAGTTTGCCTGGCTTGATGCCTAAGTCGTAGAGAAAGTTGAAGCACTCGGCGAGCCAGTAGGCGTGCCATCGCGTGCCGATGAGTTTGGCGGTCAGCGCGGCTTCGAGAGTCATTATTTTGCCTGGCGAGCCTTTTTCGCGCTCGTCTTGGGTGACTAGGAGGAGCTCTTGGGCGAGCATTTGCTTGGTGAGTTGCGGGCAGTCGTTTAGTTTTTGGGGGTGGATGAAGTACTCTAGCTCCATTTGAGTGAACTCACGGGAGCGAAAGACGAAGTTTCGGGGCGCGATTTCGTTTCTGAAGCTTTTGCCGATTTGGGCGATGCCGAACGGGAGTTTGCCGCGGCTTGCCGTGAGTGCTGTCTTGAAGTTGGTGAAAATGACTTGTGCTGTCTCGGGGCGCAGGAAGGCGTCGGAAGCGGCAGTGTCTTTTGCGCCGACCTTGGTTTTGAACATGAGGTTGAAGGGTGACTTGAAGGCGAGGGAGCCCTTGCACTTGGGGCAGGCGACTTTGTGTTTTGTGAGGAGTTCTTCGAGGCTCGTGATTGAGAGGCCGTCGACGCTCTCGCCCGTTTGTTCTTCGATTAGCGAGTCGGCGCGGTAGCGCTCGTGGCACTTTTCGCACTCGACCAGCGGGTCGTTGAAGCTCTCGGCATGCCCGCTTGCTTGCCAGACTGTGGGGTGGGTGATGATGCTGCCCTCAAGGCCGGTGACGTCGAGGCGGTGCTCAACAAAGCGCTTCCACCATAAGGTCTCGACGTTGCGTTTGAGTTGCGCGCCGTAGCCGACGAAGTCGAAGAAGCCCGCGTAGCCGCCGTAGATTTCGCTGGATTGGACTATGAGCCCGCGGCGTGAGCACAAGTTAATTACTTTTTGAGCCAAGTCTGGTTCTTTAGCCATAAACGATGCACCTTTTCCCTGCGCCTGGAATGGTCAGTGGCAGAAAAAGCTGTTTATTGGGTTAGGCGCGAAAGCGAATTTAAAGCAGGAGGGTGGGAAGGCTAGCGCCGTTTTTTCCTTGCCTTTAGGTATGCCGTCATTAGCTTGCTCCACACGTGAAGCACCTTGGAACTGAGCTTTCGGTTTAGTTCCACGCAGTTCTTGCAATCTTGCGTAAATCGCCACATTTCATCTTCAGTTGCGTCAACGCTCTTGTGCTTGTCACACAAGTTCCAAGCAATTGCCAGGTTTTCAAGAGCGTCAAGCTCGTTGTTTGAGATTTCGATTTCAACTCTCATTCAATCACCACACTAGGTATACGACACGATGAAAATGGTTGCTTTCGGAAGTGGCTTGCCGGACAGCCGCCGCTTTAGCTTGAAGGCCGCTAGGCGACTCGGGTGCCGAAGTACTTGTTTAGCACAGCCGGGCCTGCGGGACTGGCGAGTAAGGTCTTGTGCCAGGTTTTTAGGTGTGGCTTGATTTCGGCGATTGTGAACTTGTAAGTTCCTTCTGCGCCCGTAAGCTTGAAAGCCAGGATTGCGTTTCTAAGCTTTTCTGCGCTGACGAAGTGAAAGTAGTTGTTGTGGACGAGGACGACGTGGTGGGCGTCATTGTTTCTCCACGCTAAAACGCCGTCGTCAATCTTCTCAAGGCGGAGGGCAACGCCCATGCCGTTAACTGATTTAACCTCAACTTTCTTGCCGTTTGAAAGCACAAAATCGTGGCCCTTGGCCTTTCCGGTCGAAACCGCGTTTGGCAGCATCAACTGGACCTTTTTTTCGGCAGCCCTACCCGCATTCTCAATTTGCCGCTGTATTTTTGGCGTCAATTTGGTTAGCTTTATTCTCGTTGGCATGCAAACACCTAGCTCCCCGCCGCTTTAAATAGCTTTGACGACAATATAGTTACGAAATTTACATGGCTAAAAAGTTTGAGCGCAAGGGCAACAAGCCCGGCGGCTTCAAGGATAGAGTCGACAAGACTGGCGGAAAGTTTAAGCCCAGCGGCGGCTTCGACCGCCCTCGACCGTCTTACGGCGACAGGCCAAGCGGCGACCGCCCCCGGCCAGCTTATGGCGACAGGCCGCGCCCGTCTTACGGCGACCGCCCAGGCGGAGACAGGCCCAGGCCAACTTATGGCGAGCGGCGCGAAGGCGGTTTTGACCGGCCTCGGCCGTCTTACGGCAGCGACCGACCGCGTCCTTCTTATGGAGACCGGCCCCGGCCATCTTATGGAGACAGGAAGCCTACTTACGGAGACCGCCGCGAGGGTGGTTTTGACCGTCCTCGACCCTCCTACGGCGACCGAGACCGGCCGCGTCCAGCTTATGGAGACCGACCCCGACCTTCCTACGGCGACAGACCCCGCCCAGCTTATGGAGACCGCCGAGAGGGTGGATTTGACCGCCCGAGGCGCGATTTTGGCGATAAGCCGCGGTTTGGCAGTGACCGACCGCGTCCGTCTTACGGCGACAGGCCGAAGCCTGCTTTTGATGCCAAGCCCAGCGTGGGCGACAAACCCAAGCCGGCGTTTGTAGCCAAGCCTGGCGTTGGCGACAAGCCGAAGCCTTTTGAGAAGCCTGACTTTAGTGATTCTGGCAGGCGCGAGTTTGAGGATAGGGAGAAGAACTTTCACGCTAGCAGCGCTCGGCGTTACGAGCGCAAGAGTTTTGACCGCAATGGCCCCAGGCGCGACTATGGCGACAAGCCGAGGTATGGCGGTGACAGGCCGCGTTATGGCGACCGGGAAGGTGGGGAAAGGCGGTCTTATGCGCCTGGCGGTAGTGGTTTTGGCGGTAGGCCGCAGAGGCGTGATTTTGATCGCGGTGGCAGTGGGCGGGCTGGTTTTGAGCGCCGCGAGTCTAGCCGCGACGAGAAGCCCAAGTTTGACCACGGTGCTAAGGTAGACCCGACGAAGACTGACTTTGGCGGAACTGGCTCTTCTCTTCAAGACAAGCGCATGGCGCTTCTACAGCGCGCGAAAGAAAGCGTGAAAGAAGCGTTTACCGGCAAGGGAGCTGCCCTGGCGCAGTCAATCCGCGCCCTAGACGACCTTGACTACACTAAAAGCCTGCTCTTCTCAAGACTCCAAGAATACTACGGCATCCACTTCCCCGAACTCAAGCTCGACAACATGGAAAGCTACGCCAAAATCGCTGCTTTGGGCGACCGAAAGGGCCTAGACGAAAAGAAACTAGCTTTCCTGGGCCACGGCAAGGCAACCCAAGTGGTTAAATTGGCTGAAAAGAGCTTTGGCTCGGACTTGACGAAGGAAGAAATGGAGTCAGTCCAAAACTTTGCAACCGCCCTAGTAACTGCGAGCGAATCGCGAGAAAAAATGGCGAAATTCATCGACGAAGAAGCCAACCGCGTCATGCCCAATGTTACTGCATTGACCGACGCCTTCCTCGCCGCACGCTTCCTCTCACTCGCCGGCTCACTCGAGAAGATGGCCCGCATGCCCTCAAGCACGATTCAAGTCATGGGCGCCGAAACCGCCCTCTTCATGCACTTGCGCTCCCACGGCAGGACTCCCCCGCCCAAGCACGGCATCATCTTCCAGTCGGCTCTCGTCAGGGGCGCTCCCCTAGAACAGCGCGGCAAGATTGCAAGGGCATTGGCTGGAAAGATTTCCATTGCGGTCAAGGCAGACGCTTACACTGGAAACTTCATCGCAGAGAAGTTGAAGAAGGATTTGGATGAAAGGCTGAAGGAGATTAGAGGCTAGACGTGGTTTTTTGGAATCCACCAAACGAGTTTTAAGTAAAGATGAGATTAAGCGACTAGAAAAACTATTGCGCCTCTCTTTTCATAGTATTAGAAAAATAAGAGATTCGGACACGTTAGCGAGTGCAATACAGTATCCAAAAATTCCGGCTATTTTTTCGGAATCACTAATAATTCAAGCTTCAAAAAAGATTTTTGGACCTAAGTACAACGCCAAGCCTGGAGGAAAGCAATGTGACATAGAACTTTCTTCTAAAGGAAAGCAAAAACTTAAAGTCGAAATTAAGGCTACAGGCGACAGTAGTTTCCAGTATTTTGGAGAAAAAGACATTAATGCAGACTATTTGGTTTGGGTTTCTTTTGGCAGCTACTTCAAAAAACAAAGGCCCAAAACAACTATACAAATATTGATTTTATCTCAACCGAACAAAATATTTTTTAAACCAACTAAAATAACTCTCAAAAATTTCATCAAAATAAGTAAAAAACACATCAAGACAAAGCACTATAAAAACACGGCTCAACTATTAAGTTAAAGGGAAAACCATGGAAGTGCTTTCAAAACTCCGCGACGGACGAATTAATGCAGACAATATACTAATCGAGCTTACAATTAAAGAGTACCTTGAACTCGCAGAGAAAATACTAAGCAAAAACGAGTTTCAGCGCCAACGAGTAGGCTCATCAAAAACAGTGTACTCCTTGCTAAAAGCAGACTTGTTAAAAGGCTGCGTTATTCCTCCAATTGTACTCGCATCTAGTTCAGATTCAGAAAAAGCCCTAGATGTTGTCAAGCTTATTGAAAACGGAGATTTACTAATCCTAGATGGACTTCAAAGAACTATGACCTTACTCGATATAAAAAAGGAATTGGTTGCAAATGGCGATAAAGAAAAATTAGAAGAAATATATAGAGGAAAAATTCGCGTCGAAATATATTCTGGCGTTAATCGTCTTGGAGTACTTTATCGAATGCTGACCCTAAATACTGGGCAAACCCCAGTATCCCTTAGACATCAGATAGAAATCCTATATATCGACTACATCAATAGGGACATTAGCGGAATTCACCTGATACGCGAAGTAGATGACGAAGCACCCGGTAAATCAAAAGAGTACGTTTTTCGGGACATAGTCGATGGTTTTAACGCCTATCTCGATCGCGATATTTTGCCAATGGATAGACTAGACGTATTAGACAATATCAGGGGACTTGAGAAACTTTCAACGGAGAACCAGAAACTAGACTTGTTCAAGCAGTTTGTGATAACTTACAATAACTTTATTGAAAAGGTCGAAATGCTCAGTAAAGATTGGGTTCAAGGCGAAAATACTAAAACAATAAGCCGACCATTTGGAAAGACAACTAGGAAGATCTTTTCAAAGTCGCAGGCAATGACTGGATTCGGATCAGCCGTCGGCAAGCTCGTCGACTACAAATTAGTTACAGGATTCGAACAAATTGACGATATGATATCAAAATTAGATAATATCGGGCCGGATACGAGTGCAATTGATCAGCTCCTACTAAACCTTAATACGATTAAAGAGCAGTCTAAGAAAATTGGAACTTCGCAACGCTTTTACTTCCACTACTTTTTTAGAGAATTATTCAACCATGATGGCGACTCATACCTAAAATTTGATCTCGCCGTACAAAATGGCTACAACAAATACCTTAGCCAGACGGTCTAAGAATGCCACTAGTTATTGAAAATAGTGGGAACGTCCCATTAAATTTCGCTAGCTACGACAATCCAAAAAAACAAATCATCCTAGAACAAGGCGACCTAAGTTGCACACTAGAATACAAGCTGAAATACGATAATCAATTTGACCCAACAAATTTTACAGCCCAGATGCTATTCCACAATAACTTATCAGAAAATAATATCTTTCAGGTATATGAAAAAATACTTGGCGAAAGGATCGGCTGGATAATTCCGCTAAGTGCACTCGGATCAAATGAGCACGATTATTCCGACAACCCCCACTTTCTTCGATATGCATACGTGGCTTACCGAAAACTAATTGATTCCGATTTTCAAACTAATAAACCAGCATACAAACTCAACTACACTCTCGAGGACTTCTTCCCACCTAACTCCGCAATATTAGTTTTAAATGATAAAACTCGGAAAATTCCAGATTTCGATATTGACAACTATTTCCCAACACTATACTTTTACGGATATTATCCCAATTATGTGCGAGTTGAATCAACGAAAGAAATGAGATTTGAAGCAGATCAAAAACGGATAACACTCTATCCGATTTCCACCGTGCTTCGAGACGAGACCTTCCTAAAAGAATTATTCAAAAACTACCTGAATGTGTCAACAGATGACATTTCAAAATTTCACTTACTTTATCAGGTCGTAGAGCTGCTTATAGAACGCGTCTTTAGATCAAAGTTAAAGGCATGGCTTGCCGAGAACCATGAACACGAGGAAGCACATAAACTGCGTGAAAAAATCCTAGAAATTAGCAATACTGAAAAGCGGCTCGAGATCTTATTTTGCGACTACGTAAAGATTGAACGCCCCTTAACTGAACTCCGATCAATTCTTCTTGAATTTTTGGACGAAAAATCAGACTCCGACACGCCGACATCAAGGTTACTCTATCAGGCACGAAATGTTATATTTCACGGATATCGCAAACTAACTCCAGAACAAAAAGCACTCTTAACTGAATTAAATAAGTACTTAGACGAATACCTAGTAAAAGCTGTAGCGACCTACGCCGAAACCACCTAATCCTATCAAAATAGGCCGGCAATCCTGGCAAACCACCCAGCCTAGGCTTATAAAGGATTTTTCCCTGATCTTGTGGGGATTGTATTGAAGGGCGAAGTTGTGGTTGAAAGGCAGATTCAGCGTGCTGGCTTGAAGCATGTTGACCATTCTTGGGATTTCGCTAGGGCTAACACTAAGTATTTGACGCACGGAATTCACCCTTACCCGGCCATGATGATTCCGCAAGTAGCTAGACGCGCCATTGAAGCCAATAGGGGTACGGCCAAAGTTGGATTGGACCCATTCTGCGGATCCGGAAGTGTTCTTTTGGAGTTTAAGCTCGCTGGGCTTAGCTCCTATGGAGTCGACATTAACCCATTGGCAACGCTAGTTAGCAGGGTAAAAAATACGCCCATTGCACCCGAAGTGCTGGAACAGGAATGGCTCCGCTTGGGCAGGCGCATTGGTGAGATCGCCTTAAGCCGTGATTTCGACGTGCCGCAGTTCTTTAACATCGATTACTGGTTTAAACCGGAAGTTATTTTGAAACTCGCTGCAATTCGAACTGCCATTGACGAAGTCGTAGATCCAATCACCAGAAATTTCTTCCTCGTTTGTTTTAGTGAAACAGTGCGCAAGTCGAGTAACACTAGGGGCGGCGAGTTTAAGCTATATAGAATATCCGAAGAGAAATTAGCCGACTACAATCCAGACGCGTTTGAAATAATGTCCGCAATTGTTAAGCGAAATATTGCGGCAATGGACGAAACATATTCTTTCTGCAAGAAAAACAAGACTGGCAATGTTGAAGTCATTCTTGACGACGTGACAACCACTAAAAGCCTTGCAAGTAAGTCGATAGATTTTTTGGTTACATCCCCACCTTACGGTGACAGTAAGACTACCGTAGCTTACGGACAGTTCAGCAGACTTAGTCTTCAGTGGCTAGGGTTCCCGCAAGAAGTAGTTATGCGATTAGACCAGAGCATGCTGGGGGGAAGGCCCGCACCTAGCCTTGACTTTGAGTTTTCGTCCCCTTCCCTAGAGAGCGCTGTAACAAAAATAGCTGAAAAAGATGAACTGAGGGCTAGAGAAGTCCTCTCCTTCTTTATCGATTTTCACAAAGCGTCTGAAAAGTTTGATGCGGTCCTGAAGAAAAAGTCAGGCGTTTGCCTAGTCGTCGGGAATAGAACAGTCAAAGAAATTAAGATTCCCATGGATGAAATCATGGTCGACCTTTTCGAAGACTTTGGTTTCGAACACAAGCAAACCATTGTCCGCCAAATTCCTTTAAAACGGATGCCTAGACGCAACAGCCCGACTAACGTCAAAGGCAATACTGTTTCGACGATGACTGAAGAGAATATCGTGATTCTTTCTCGCTAGATAATTTTCTTTCTGTGCTCAAAGCATAAGTCTAGTTTGCCGGGCAGCACTCGAAAACCAGTTCCGTGATCGTGAGGTTTTCCACTAGGATATTGCCCAATTCGAACATCTACTTTTATGACGCCTTGTTTTAGCAATGCAACGAAACGCCTAAAGCTAAAACCCCAAAGAAACCACGCCTCATTAAACCAGAATTCTTCACCAAGACCTTTCCCCTTAGACTCGGCCTTAACATACAATAAACCTGGGTATTTAGACTCAAATCTCTGCCTCAGCGTTGTTCGGTCCCAATAACCAAGCACTTTTCCTCTCTTCGAAACTAGCGCCACTTTATCCGATTTTATTTGAATTTTAAAGCCAGACTTTCCTTTGATTTGATTATACGCTAGAGCATTGACCGTAGTATGAAGTTCTTTCTTGCGATTTCCTCGTCTAGAAGGATATCCGAAGGTACTGAGAAGAACGGAGTTTGCTTTTTGGGGAAGAGGAGACTTCGTAAAGAGAGTCAGCATACTTTTTGCATTTTTCCGACCTGACTTAAGCTCGTACAGCTTATCGTCAGGCCCTGGCAGATTGTTCTCAGGTATATTTGAAAGATCTTCGAGGGTTTTTCCTATACCGGTATCCCCAAGTCGGTGCGTCTTTACGAAACCGGCTTCTTTCGTCTTAATCAGTCGTTCCCGTAACTGTTCTCCGGTGATTCGCCTAGCAGATACCAATTATTTCATCCTACCGATTTCCTTCTTCAATTCCGGCAACGCATCATAAACTACTATTCGAAACTGCTTTTTAAGACCCGGCAAACCACCCTAAATTCAGTTAAAAACCACTAAATCAAAATAGTAGCTATGTTAAAGGAAATTGCCGTTATGCTTGCAGGCATATTAGCTTTATCCAGCATCATTGGGCTAGCGGTAGTATTCACTCAATACTCAGCTTGTATGAATAAAGCAGGAAGCGCACCCAATCCGGACTGTGTGAGTGCAGCAATTACTGGAAGCGTTTCTTGGCTCGTGAACGAAATAACTTTTCCGCTAAACGTTATTGCGTGGATCGCAACAAATATAGGCGGAATAATTGGCGCAATCTTAATCCTCGGAGCCATTTGGTTCTTCTTCGGACAAAGGTAATTAAGCACGCTATTTTTGCATTACCTGACGCCGAACAGTCTTTCAGTCACGAGTAGTGTGTCGTGCGTGTCGGCTTCGAGATATTCGAGGAGTTTCGGGTCCTTGTCGAGCCACATGCGCCAGATTTTATCTCCCTTTGAGGCGCTGTCGCCCGCCGTTCCTTCTGCCAAGTGCTTTTTCTTCATTAAGGGAAGATCGGAAAACATCGCGTGCTCTAGCACGGCGGAGAGCTTGAGGTACTTTGCCGTAGTGTTGTCCCGCGCTGCTATTTCGAAGCGGGCGGCGTGCATCACGTCGAGAATAAACGAGCGGGTGAGGGCGTCTTTTAGGGCCCAGTACCCTTTGGGGTAGACTGGTTTTTCGCCGGGAGCGAGTTTGGCGCGGAGGAACCCTTCGTACTGCTTGAGTTTGAGGCAGAGGAGCGGAAAGTCGTAGCCGCTGATGTTGTAGCCGGCCAGGACAAGCGGATTTATGGAGGCTAAGACGGTACCTAGTTGCTCTAAGAGCGCGCTTTCGGCTTCGTCAGTGTCTTGCGCTAGGAGAATGGTTTTGGTGGTGACTTTATCGCCCGTGCGCCAGCTGACGCCGGCCGCCAGGACGCGCTCGTTTGAGAGAAAGTCGGTTGGAGAAAGGATTTTTGTCTCTAAGTCAATTGAGGCCACGCGGCCCCAGCTGCCGCTCTCTTTGACTACGTCAACGACTTTTCGGACGAACTCTTCAGTACGCATAAAACCGGCCATGACACTCTTTAGGAGGAGGCGAGCATTAAACCCTTACCGACGGCAAGGGCCGGCAAACCACCCTAGAATCGCTTAAAAAGCCCTAAAAATATTGTTTTCTTATGGCAAAAGTTTTCGTTGACAGGAACGGTTACAAGCGGTACGCTGATTCGGGAAAGCCCGTGCACCGGCACGTGGCGGAACAAAAGCTCGGCAGATCGCTGAGGCCCGGCGAAGTAGTGCACCACAAGAACCGCGAAAAGACCGACAATAGCAGACGAAACCTTTGGGTGTTTGGTAACCAAGGCCAGCACGACAGGGCGCACGAAACTGACGCCAGAAAGTACGGCGAGAAATACAGTTACCAAGGAAAAAAGAAGAAAAGCAGCTGGTGGCCGTTCTGACCTATTTCATGATTTTGTCAAGTCTTTTTTCTAGCTGATATGCGGTTAGGTCTACTCCATTATTTTTGAATCCTCTTGTTCCATTGATTGAGGTTATTTGCATTTTTTCATTGAATGATATTTGCACGTAAAGGAATTTTTCTTCGGTGAGGAGTTCGCGTACTTCTTCTGGGGTAAAGCATAGTGTGACGGCTTTCCAGTTTTCTATGCTTTTGCTTTTTTTGGTACTGTTTTTTGTAATAAGTGGGTACAGACCGAAAATCAAGTACCAGTCTGCGTTTTCTCGACTGGTTTTTTCTATGAAATTGTTTAGCCAAAGAATGTGCTTGTTTCCATTGCTATAAAGTTTAGAACTTTTAACTTGGAACCTAGTAGTTTCCGACTTAAGCCCATTTTTGACTAAAATGAAGTCTACGCCCTTCTGTTGTCTGCTTACGGGGATGTAAAACGCGTAATCTTTATTCTTTTTGAACTTCGTTTGAAGTATTTCGATAGCTTTGAACTCGGAGTAGGGAATGCTTATGATTGGTTCCATTCGACCACCACTTGGTTTACTTCTTCGCGATTTAGCAGGGTTTGGTGGAATTTAAAGAGCCCGGCAAGCTGCGAGTTAGGTTTTCAAGTTTGTTTTGGCCCAGGTGTAGATTTTTTCTGTTTGTTTGATGGTGTTGCGGGCGTTTGTTTCGGTTGGTTCTTCGGCGTCGTATTCCACTAGGTTTTTTCGGCTCAGGATGTCGAGGAGTTGGCGGGCGGTTTCTTTTGCTTGCGGCACGCCAGTTTGCTGCAGCAAGGCGGCAGCGTCCTCGTGGCGCTGGCCTGCAGAGCGTTGCTTTAGGTAAAAAGTGGTGACGGCGTCGACGCTCGAGATGGCGCAGTGGATGGCGTTTAAGCACGCGAGGTTCCAGTTGCCGTCTTCTTCAGCTTGCTTCATTCCAGTGTAGAATTCAGTGGCCTTGGTCCAGTAAGAAGCGTACTTGTGCTTGTCAACTGGTCGTGAAACAATTTGCTTCAACTACTCTCCCTCACTCTTTCGGGTATATGACTATCCCTTCCTTTTCGATGTTTTTAAGTAGGGCTGGGAGTGGTTTGCCGGCCATTTCTTTTGCTGAGAAAACAACGGGCATGACGGGATTGCCAAAAACGCTTGCGAGCTCTAAAGAAGCGTCTAAAACCTTTTCAGCCGCAAGACCCTTGTCGCTAGCGTCACGCACTACCACAAGCAAGTCCAAGTCGCTCGAGGGACGCTCGCTCCGACGAGCAACTGAACCAAACACCACCATCTTGACTACTTTAGACAAGTCAAACCGCTTGGCAACCTCGCTAACTATGGCGCTAGCTACTGCGTCAAACGGCTCGTCAGCTTGCCCAAGCGGCCCGGCCAAAAAATGCTTTTCGTTCAGCTTCCAGACAAACGCCTTGCCCACTTGCTTGCACGACACCAAGCCATTATCCCTAAAAACCTTCAGCGCCTCGCCAGCCTGAGGCTGCGAAACAGCTGCAGACAAAGCCAACTCTCGGCCAGTAAACTCCTTTGACGGAAACTTCAACAACACGCCCAAAACCCTGGTTCGCGCCTTCGAACCAGCCAAAACACCCAGAACGCCACGAAAAATCAAGCCAAACACCCCACAAACAAACCTTACACATATAAGGAAAACCTAACATATAAGGTTTTGGACGAGACGGGGAAATATCCAAGCTCGCCGACCTAGGATGGAAGGCCCGGCAAGGCACTCAAACTGCGTTTAAAAACTACAAAAGTAACTTAGTTCTAGAACAAACCGAATTCATTGAGAATAACGCAATTATCCAATAATATATCAATAAAGACAATACCTATATATATTATTAACAACAATGACATAATATAGGGTGTAGTGGATTGAACTGGTGGCGGATTAATTGACTAACGGCTTGACTAGACTCGAGATTGAAGCGTTCAGTAAAGCTAGTTCTAGTGGCGAGGTTTCGGCTTCAAAACTTGCTGAAAGTTTGAATATTTCGCCTAGTTCTGCTTCGCGAATTATCTCTTCTTTAGTGACTAAGGGTTTTGTCACCACAAATAGAAACGGAATAAGCAAGCAGATCACTGCAACTTTTTTTCCAGCTGCCCTTAAGCTGAAGGAACTAATTGAGGCTAACCCGCACGTAGAATTTGAATCACTCTTAGACGGAGCTACCCTCCAAGCTCTTTCAGGCTTTATCCCGGGACCCGCAAGCGTTCACTCTGCAAGTATATCCAGCTTCACTCCAGAAGTAACCGAAAGGAGGGTAGTCTCGATGTTAGTTGAGCGGGCCGTGCTGCAAAAGACGGGGCACGGCAAGTACGAAATTAGGCTACCGAGGCTCAAGGAATTCGTCGAGGCCTGGCTGCTCCAAGAAATTGAACTAAACAGACGCAGGGAAGTGCCCGGATCACTCATCGTAAGCGGTCCGCACGGATTGCTTAGAAGCACCAAGCAGGATGTTCCGACCTACATGGTTCGTACTGGACTAAGCGTTTTCCACGAGTATGGAGTAAGCCTGAACTTCGATTTCGAAGACTACTACTTCAACGCGTTTCTAAACACTCAAATCAATCTAGGAATGGAAGAACACTTGATTCACAGCTTGCTCCGCTCTACGCTGCTATCTAGTGGAAGGGAAGTATCTTACGCTCTACTGGTCATGTTCAAAAATTGGGCGAAATTGGATGCAGAAAAGTTTCTCGAGTACGGCCAGATGCTCGGAGTAAGCAGTGCGTCGGAACGATCTCTTGAATTCATTAAAGTGTTTAATGAGGGCGGGCCGACTATGCCTCTAGCCTATGGCAGATTGGTCGAAGGGCCTGTTTTCCCTTCAAGAGAAGAATTTCTGGAGTTAGTGAAACAATATGAACCAAGAGCGTAAGTATTCCAAAGACGACATTGACGAAGTGCTTAAGGGGGTTGGAAGCAAGCTAGCGAAGCCCTTGGATTGCTACTTGATCGGCGGCTGCGCTATGACGTTCTACAGTTTGAAACCAGTTACAAAAGATGCTGACGTTTTATTTGAAGACGACTTGGCCGAACACAACTTCTTAACGGCTCTAAAAAAGATTGGCTTTGAAGACTTGTTTCCAGGTGCAGAAGAATTTAACGTCAAAGCCAAGGACATCCTAATTGGCCCGAATGGCTTAACTTTTGACTTGTTCTCTAAAACCGTAATGGGCGGCCTAACGCTAAATGCAAGCATGCGCAAACGGGCCGGGAAAGTCGGAGTTTATGGCAAGCTCGCAGTTTACTTGGCTGCTAAGGAAGACATCTACTTGTTCAAGGCAATAACCAACCGAAAACCGCCACGAGACTATGAAGATCTAGTAACTCTTCAACAGTCCGGTCTTGACTGGAAAACCGTGACAAAAGAGTACGAAACACAAATCAAAGATAGGGACGAACTTAGGGAACGCCTGAAAACCAAGCTCGACTACCTGGCAAGCAAGGGCATAATGAGCCCGCTCCGTAGGGCACTAAAAACTTAGCCAATCTCCTTCTTCATCTCAAGCAGCGCTTCCAATCTCTTTGCCGTCAGGGGATGCGTCATGAAGGCCTCAAAAATTCCTGCCTTCTTCTCTTTCTCGATTGCCTCAACCAACTTGGCGTCGTTCTTCGTCGCTATTGCAGCGGCAATCTCCTTTATCGAATTCGTCTCGCTTCCTGCGGGGTCGGCGAAGTAGAAGCTCTTGAGGCTGGCGTCGCGTTCGCGCTTGTCGGAGACACCAGCATACGAAATCTTGGCCAAAGCACTCATGAGGGATTGGGGTTTTCTTGTGGCGTAGGCGGCGTAGGCGTCGGCGTGGTACTCTCGTTGTCTTGAGAGCCACATTACTAGGAGGGTGCCGAAGAGGCGGGCGATTATCGCACCAACGAAGACGGCGATGAAGCCTGCGGCGCCTTGGTTGCGGGAGTCGCGGCCGGAGAACATTAGCACTAGGTAATAGAGGATGACGGGCAGGGCGCTTGCGATTGTCATGATGAAGACGTCGTTGTGCTTGATGTGCGCCATTTCGTGGGCTAGTACAGCTTCCACTTCGTCCTTGTCAAGCATTTTTAGCAAGCCGTCGTGAACTGCTATGCCGGCGTCGGACTGCGTGCGGCCAAAAGCAAAAGCATTGGGGGCAGGATCGTCAACGAAGTAGAGTTTAGGAGTCGGCACGCCGGCGTCTTTAGCCAGCTTGGCGATGACAGCGTGCAGGCCAGGCGCTTGCTTTTCGGAAAGCTCCTTCGCACCGGAGACTCGGCGGATGAGCCAGGGGGACACCCACCACTGGATGCCAATGAAGAGGAGGGAAATGAAGAGCCAGCCAAGGATGCCCACTTGGGCGCCAGAATACCACAAGACAAGCGCCAGGATGGCGGCGATGACGCCGAAGACTAGAGCCGAAGTAAGCCAAATCGTCAAGTTAAGCTTTGAAAGACCTTGAGCAGTTACCATGCAAATCCCACCGCTAGGGAATAGGAAGAGAGGAAATAAAAGATAATGACAAAAGCGGCCGGAAGGAGGGTATGGCCGGCAAGGCGGTTGGGAAAGGAACGACCTGTACGGAACCTAAATAGTTTCTAGGCAAACCCGAAAGCCTTAATAAGATAATCTTACTAGTAAGATTTAGGTGATTTGGATGGTTTCAACGGTTGGCGCCGAGATTACTAGAATGTCGTCAAAGGGGCAGGTGGTGATACCTGAAGACATCAGGACCGCACTGGGTCTAGTAGCGGGATCGGTTTTTGCGGTCTACGGGCGAAAGGATGCCGACACCATCTTGCTAAAACGGATCGAACTTCAAGAGCCCGCCAAGGCATTTGAGGAAATGGCTAATTGGGGACGAAAGCACGCGAAGCAAAAGGGTCTTGACGTTTCAATCAAGAAAATTCTGGAGAGTCAACATAAATGAAGTGAGGCTTATGGTGAGAGTCGTTTTTGACCTGAATGTACTAATTTCTGCCGCGCTCTCACCAAAAGGCGCTTCTTACGGAGTAGTTCAGCTTGCGGCTACCCGCAGGATTGATGGCTATATCTCAATTGCACTAGTTGAACGCCTCAAACTAGTTGTTCAAAGAGACTTTGGCTTAACGTCAGAGAAGGCGGAAGAGATGGTCGGCGTTTATCTGCAAGTCCTTAAGCTCGTTGAGCCGGACGTGAAGATAGATGAGCTGGAAGATCAGGAGGACAACCGAGTACTAGAGTGCGCAGTCCACTCTAAAGCTGACTATTTGGTCTCTTGGGACCCGCATTTAACAAAACTAAACGAGTTTAGGGGAATATCCGCATTCAACCCCGGAAAAATAATTGAAGTATTACGAGAGGTGCATTCAATTGAATGACAAACTGCCCAAACAACACAAAAAAGAGAACCGGCCACCAAAAGAAAACAAGTGTAAAATTTGCCCACAGCCTCTTGACGACCACTGCGAAGGCTGCTGCGAGGAGGTCAAGGCAGGCGTCCACAAGGGAAAGTTCTGCGGCAAGAAAGGAAACGAAGTAAGCAAAGACGTATTCCGCTAAATCGCTCGGCCGGCAGGCCCGGCAAGCCACTGGCTTTTTGCTTAAATAGGTGACAAAAGCCTCACTCTGCTTATGCTCACCTACATCGACAAGAAAGGATTCAAGCGCCGCGCGCCGGAACTCCAGAGACTCACTGGCGTTCAGGCACGGGCTTGAGCCGCTCACGGATTTCCCTACGCATTTGGGGGGTTACGTGCGCGAGCAACCGCGCTTGGGAGAAGCGCAGGCCCGCCATCATGCGATTGCGCAGCATGCTGAAGTTAGTGTCCGGCCGCATGGAAAGGTAGTCGAGCACGTCTTGCAGGGCCTTGTAGGCGCGCACGTGGCCGTCGGCGTCGGTCTGCCAAAGGGAAATGTGAACTTGGTCGGCCTTAAGCGGCCTGTCGGGCTGGCTATGAAGCAAGAGGATGGGCTTGCGCGTCTTGACGGGCTTGCCGGAATCGCGGTTGTAGACGTGAATCATGCCCTCGTCGGTCGTCTCGTGGTGCAGGATGTCGACAATCGAGTTGTTGGTGATAAACTGCGTCTCGTTAGTCAGGTTGTCGGACTGGTCGATGTGAAACACGCCCATCTTCAGCCGCTTGCGCGCCATTTCGGCCATGGAAAGCGCGAAAAACGCCCGCCGGTGCGCCTTGACTTGCGCCAGTTGGGGAAAGCGGCCGATGATGATCCTGCCGCTAATAAGCTCGTACTTGCCGAAGTTCGTCGTCCGCTCGACAAAACGGCCTTCGGCCGCGTCCCACGAAAGCTCGTAGACTGGCTTTCGGTCGCGGGGAATTTCCAGCTTGAAACCCACCGGCCTTGAGGCGGACTCGGACTCAAGTACGCTCAACGTGACTTTTCCAGGCCCTTCCTTTGCCCGGCCGGGTACTTCAAAAACGTACTTCCTTACTTTGGGCCCGCGGCTTGACTGCTTCAAGAAAAACAACTCCCAGCAAGACAAGCGCCCGACGGCTTAAAAACGGCGCTGGCGGGGCTTGGCGGCCCCAAAAAAACGCTTAAAAGCCACCCCTTGCGTAATTAGTTAGTCGAATTCAAAGTAGTTTTTGAGGTGCATCTGAATGAGGAATCTCTTGCTTGGACTTTTCGCGGTTTTCCTGCTCGCAGGCTGCCTGGGTGACGGTGCGCAAGCCACGCCCACGCCCGTTGCAACTGTTGAGCCTACCCCGGTCCCTACTGTCGAGATTACGCCTCCGCCGGCCCCGACTGAAGCGCCAAGCGTTGAGCCCACGCCAGTTTATGAGGAGACCGACAAAGTCACTATAATCTATGGCGGATTTAGCCCGCAGTTCATCAAGGTTGCCGCTGGCACGAAAGTCACTTGGGAGAACCAGGAGTCTGCTCTGCACAGCGTCGACGCGGTTGACGGCTCGTTCACTTCAGGCTATATCGCCGGACGCCAGTCGTGGAGCTACACGTTTGACACTGCAGGCACTTTTGAGTACACTGACGAGACTGCTGGTGGCAAGACCGGCACCGTAGTGGTGCAGTAAATGAAGTCACTTGCCCTCGTGCTCTTGGCCGCAGTCCTCCTCATGGGCTGCACGCAACCCGCGGCAACCCCGACGCCAGTCCCAACCGCAATTGCAACTCCAGTGCCGACGGTAATTGCAACGCCGGTTCCGACTGTCGAGGCGACTGCGACGCCAACTCCGGCTCCGGAGTTTAAGGAATCTACCCTCAAGGACTTTACCACCGAGTGCAGCGGCAAGTACGCGCTTAGTGGCTTCATCAAGAAGGACGAAGTGCGGGAAGGCGGCAACATAAACCAGGGCGGCAACTTGACGAAAATGTGGATTGCTTACGATGGCGCAGGCGCTTTTGTACCCCTCGCGGGCTACCCGCCGACAGTCAAGCCCAAGACCATTGACGCCAGCTCGAGTGTCGAGTACAACTACTACGGCGTAGCAGATCCCCACCCGACTTCAGAGTTCAAGTGCTGGCTTAGAATCGAGAAAATGGCCGACTCGACGGGCTAACGCAACGGCTTTTAACTCTTCACGCCCTACTAATGCATTATGGTGGGTCGGAAACTAGTTTTCCACCAATTCGGCGCTCGACGCGCCTTTAGCAGCAGTCTTTTTGGCAATTTGAACCCCTAGCGAGCCGCTTGGGGCAATTAGAGGGAGCAGATGACGGCAAACGCGGAAAAAAGCGATTGGCGCCTGCTTCATGCGAGTTGAACTGCACATGTCCAGCCACCCGATTGACTACCGTTACGGAAGCAAGGAAATGCGGGCCGTTTGGGACGAGGAGCAGCGGCTTGACTACTATTTGAAGGTCGAGGCGGCCCTCGCCAGGGCCCTTGCCAAACTGGGCAAAATCCCGGCCCCCGCGGCAAAAGAGATTACTGGGAAGGCGGACTCCAAGCACGTCAAGCTCGCCCGCGTGCGCGCGATTGAGGCCGAGACCAAGCACGACGTCATGGCCATGGTCAAGGCGCTCACGGAACAGTGCGGCGAGGCGGGCAAGTACGTCCACCTGACTGCAACTAGCTACGACATTGTCGACACGGCGCAAGCCATCCAACTCAAGGAAGGCCTCGGGATTCTAGTCAAAAAAGGCAAGAAACTGCTTGGCACGCTAGTCCACCAGGCGGAAAAGCACGCCGGCACGACGATGGTCGGCCGGACGCACGGCCAGCACGCCCTGCCAATAACTCTTGGCTTCAAGCTCGCCAACTACGCCGAAAAGCTGGGCAGTGGCATCCGCAACCTCGAGTGGGACCGGGAAAACCTCGTTCAGGCCAAATTCTCTGGTGCAGTCGGCACTTACAGCGCGCAAACGCTTTACGAAATGAAGGGCACGTCTCTCGAGCAAGCCGTGATGAAGGAGCTCGGCTTGACCCCAGCGCCAATCAGCACGCAAGTCGTGGCGCGCGAGAACATCGCCCGCATTGTCGCCGACATGGCGGTTGTCGCAGGCAGCCTCGAGCAGATGGCAAAGGAAGTGAGGAACTTGCAGCGCACCGAGATTGGCGAACTGGGCGAGCCTTTTGGCAAGAGCCAAGTCGGGTCAAGCACGATGGCGCAAAAGAAGAACCCCGTTGACTGCGAGAACGTGTGCGCCAACGCGCGCGTCGTGCGCAGCTGCGTGGCGGTTGCACTAGAAAACATTGCACTCGAGCACGAGCGGGACTTGACTAACAGCGCAAGCGAGCGGAGCATGCTGCCAACCGCGTTCATTCTTTTAGACGACATGCTGGATAGGATGGAAGGGGTGATGGCCGGGCTTGTTGTCAATGAGGAGCAAATGCGCTACAATTTGGGCCTCACCCGCGGGGCAATCATGGCGGAAGCGCTCATCACGCACCTCGTCAAGAAGGGCATCGGCAGGCAGGACGCCCACGAGCTCATGCGCATTGCCTCGCAAAAGGCCATCCGCGAGGGCCGGGACTTGAAGGAAGTGATTTTGGAGGACAAAATCGCGATGAATACGTTTTCTGAACAAGAGTTGGCTGAGCTTCTTGATTACTCCAACTACACGGGCCAGGCAATCGAGAAGACGAAGGAAATCATCAACAAGTGGGGAAAGTGGGCATGAAAGGACTTGACTACGAGAGTGCCGGCATCAGGGGCCTTGGGAAAGACAAGAGCCGCAAGAACTTTGAACTCCTTGAAGCCAGCCACAAGTTTGCAAAAGGCCCGCTTCTGCAACTGCCTTTCAACACGCTTTACCCCGTCGGGGGCAGCCTATACCACACCAAGTGCAGCGACGGCGTTGGCACTAAAGTGCTCTTGGCCGAACTGGCTGGCAAGCACGACACCATCGGCATCGACGCGGTCGCCATGGTCGCAAACGACTGCATCCGCTGCGGGGCAACGCCGCTTGCGCTAACTAACACCATTGACGCGACCGACCCGAGCGAGAGCCTCGTAAGCGAGCTGATGACGGGACTTCTGGAGGGCGCGATGCAGGCGCAAGTTCCCATGGTTGCCGGAGAGACCGCCAGCCTGCCCGACATTTTCAAGGCAGGCTACATCGTCAACTGCGACATTGTTGGCGAGGTGGCGGCAAACGACGTGATTGACGGCAAGTCGGTTGCAAAAGGCGATTGCATCATTGGCCTGCGCTCAAGCGGGCTGCACTCTAACGGAATCACGCTTGCACGAAAGGCGTTGTTCAAGAAGTGGGGCGGAAAATACGATGCAATGACTAAGCCACCGGGCATGGAGCGCGAACTTGTGCTAGAGTGCCTCGAGCCGACCAAAATCTACGTCAAGGAATTCGCTGCCTTGCGAAAGAAAGTCAGGGTCAAGGCCGCAGTGCACATCACCGGCGACGCTTACGCGAAATTCAGCCACTTGGGGGCGCCCCTTGGTTTTGAGTTTGACCACTTCGAGCCCCAGGAGATTTTCTTCACCATCCAAAAGGCAGGCAACGTAAGCAGCCAGGAGATGTTCAAGCGGTTCAACATGGGCTGGGGTTTTGCGGTAATCGTCGCCGAGGCGGATGTCGGGGGGGCGCTAAAGGCGCTTGGGAAAGACGCGGCGCAAATCGGCCGCGTGACAGACTCCCGAAAGGTCATAATTAACTACAAGAAAAAAGAATTGAGGATAAGGTAATCGGGCGATGAAGGGAATTTCAAGAACTGAACTGCCGGGGCTAAGGCTCTTCAAGCGCGGCAAAGTGCGCGACGTCTACGACTTGGGCGACTCGCTTCTCTTCGTCGCTACCGACAGGGTGAGCGTCTACGACGTCGTGCTCCCGACACCCATTCCCGGCAAGGGCGCGATTTTGACGCAAATGAGCAACTTCTGGTTCGAGAAGACAAAAAGCATTTGCGAAAACCACTTGCTTGAGACGAAGTGGGAAAAAATGCCGACTCAAATAACCGCCTTTCCCGAACTAAAGGGCCGAAGCGCGATTGTGAAGAAGACGGCAGTCTTTCCGGTCGAGTGCGTTGTGAGGGGCTACATCGCGGGGAGCGGCTGGAGCGATTATAAGAAGACGGGCGAAGTTTGCGGCATCCCGCTTGCGGCCGGGCTAAAGGAAAGCGAAAAGCTCGCCGAACCCATTTTCACCCCGGCGACGAAAGCCGAGACTGGCCACGACGAGAACATTTCCTTCGAACGCGCGTGCGAGATTGCGGGCAAGCCCGAGATGGAGGCCCTGCGCGAACTAAGCATCCGCATTTACACTATGGCCGAAGCGCACGCGCGGGAACATGGCGTCATCATTGCAGACACTAAATTCGAATTCGGCATGCTTAACGGGAAAATCACCCTCATTGACGAAGTGCTGACCCCCGACAGCTCAAGATTCTGGCCCGCTGAAGACTACCACACCGGCGGCGGGCAAAAGAGTTTTGACAAGCAATTCGTGCGGGACTACGCCGCAAGCACGGGATGGGACAAGACCCCGCCCGGGCCGAACTTGCCTGCGGAAGTTGTCGAGCAGACGCGAGCGAAGTACGAACTAGCATTTGAGAGAATTACTGGAAGAAAGTTCGAGGAGTAAAAAGATGACACACCGAATCGAAGTTGCATTCAAGCCCGGAGTCAAGGACGCGCTAGGCGAACGCACTGCCAAAAAAGTCCACGACGACGTCCACCTAACCGTTAATGGAGTCAGGACGGTTGAAATCTACCTCATCGAGGACAACCTGAACTCCAAGCACCTCGACTTGGTTGCGAAGGAAGTGTTTGCGGACGCGATTGTCAACGACTGGGCCGTAGACCGCCCGATTGCGAAGAAAACCGACTTTGACTACATCATCGAAGTCGGCTACCTGCCGGGTGTTACCGACAATGTCGGCCACACTGCAAAGGAAGCGATTGAAGATGCGATTGGCCGCAAACTGAAAGGCGGCGTTTTCTCGGCAAGGCAATATCTTGTCAGGGGCATCCGCGCGACCGCGCAGGCTGAAGCTATTGTCAAGGGACTTTTGGCAAACCCGCTAATCGAACGCTGGCAAATCAAGTCGTCGCAAGAGTGGGATGAGAAGCGCGGGTTTGGGAACACGCTCCCGACAGTGCGGCTTGAAGAGCAGGCCGAGAAAGTCAAGGAAGTCAGGGTAATTGAAGCCAGTGACGACGGCCTGGCGATTTTGAGCCGCAACATGTCCCTCGCCTTAAGCCGCGACGAGATGAAGGTGATTCGGGATTACTTTGCCCTCGGCCGGGTGAGAAACGAGCGCAAGAAGCACAAGCTTCCCGAGAACCCTACTGACGTTGAGCTTGAGGCAATTGCGCAAACCTGGAGCGAGCACTGCAAGCACAAGATATTCAATGCGCAAATCGAGTACGACGAGAATGGCAAGTCGCGCAAGGTTAACTCGCTCTTCAAGACTTATGTGCGGGGTGCGACCGCGCAAACGAAAAAACCGTGGCTGGTGAGCGTCTTTACCGACAACGCCGGCATCATCGAGTTTAACGACGAATGGAACCTGGCGGTAAAGGTCGAGACGCACAACGCGCCAAGCGCCCTTGACCCGTACGGCGGGGCACTGACGGGCATTGTCGGAGTCAACCGCGACATCATGGGCGCCGGCTTGGGCGCAAAGCTTCTCTTCAACACCGACGTGTTCTGCTTCGCACCACCAGACGCAAAGAGCGCCTCAGGCGTACTCCCGCCAAAGAGGATTGCTGAAGGCGTGCGCAAGGGCGTTGCAGACGGCGGGAACAAGACTGGCGTGCCCACCGTGAATGGAGCTATTGTTTTTGACGAGCGCTTCCTGTACCGGCCACTCGTTTACTGCGGGACTGGCGGGATGCTGCCAAAGAAGGCGGCCGGCAGGGCGACGCACAAGAAGGAAGTCGCAAACGGCGATTTGATAGTCATGGTCGGCGGCCGCATTGGAAAAGACGGCATCCACGGGGCGACAATGTCGTCAATGCACATCGACGCGCACTCTCCCGCAAGCGCAGTGCAGTTGGGCGATCCCATTACGCAAAAACGCATGGCCGACTTCCTGCTTGAAGCGCGCGACGCCGGGCTCTACACCGCAATTACTGACAACGGCGCTGGCGGACTCTCGAGCAGCGTTGGGGAAATGGCGCAGCTAAGCGGCGGGTTCGAGCTGCACTTGGAAAAGGCACCCGCCAAGTACGCAGGACTCCTGCCTTGGGAGATTCTCGTGAGCGAGGCGCAGGAGCGCATGACTGTTGCCGTACCGCCGGCGAAGATGCCGGAATTTGAGAAACTTGCTGCAAAGCACGGCGTTGAGGCAACGGCCTTGGGCAAGTTTACAAAGAGCGGAAAGTTCCACTGCCTCTACAACGGCAAGACTGTCGCGCTTTTGGACATGGCGTTTCTCCACGAGGGCGTGCCGCAGCTAAAGCTTCGGGCCAAGTGGTCACCGACGGCAGCGGTTGAAGCGCAGGTGCACGAGGCTGGCGACTTGACTGAATCGCTGAAAAAAGTCCTCGCTAGGTACAACGTGTGCTCGAAAGAGTATGTTGTGCGCCAGTACGACCACGAAGTGCAGGGCGGCAGCGTAGTCAAGCCCCTGACTGGAGCGGAGAACGACGGGCCAAGCGACGCCGGCGTGCTGCGGCCCATTTTGTCTGGTTTTGGGGGAATTGCGGTCGCGAACGGCATTTGCCCCAAGTTCGGGGACTCCGACGCTTACGTGATGGCCGCAAATGCCGTTGACGAGGCGGCAAGAAATTGCGTTGCAGTCGGGGGCAACATCGAGCACATGGCCGCCCTAGACAACTTTAGCTGGTGCGACCCGCTTCCCGCAATCAACAACACTGATGCGGCCAACAAGTTAGGCGCGCTAATCCGGGCCTGCGAGGGCCTGCACGACGCTTGCGTGGCTTACGGCATTCCCCTCATCAGCGGGAAGGACAGCATGAAGAACGATTTCATCATGGCCGACGGGAAACGAAAGAGCATTCCCCCGACTCTGCTCGTCACTGCAGTTGCCAAAGTCAATGACGTGAGAAAAGCAGTGACTATGGATGTCAAGAAGCCGGGCGACGTGGTCTACATTGCAGGGGAGACGCGAAACGAGCTTGGCGCAAGCGAGTACTACGCAATGCAGGTCGAGAGTGGCGGTAAGACGCCCGTGCCGGACTTCAAGCGCAACCTTCGGCTCTACAAGGCGATGTCTAAAGCAATTGCAGCCGGGCTTGTCCGCAGCTGCCACGACGCCAGTGACGGCGGGCTTGCGGCTGCGCTTGCCGAAAGCGCTTTTGCGGGCGGACTCGGGTTAAAAGTTGACTTAAAGGGCGTGCCGAGAAATATTGACATCAAGAACTCGGCCGAACTGCTTTTCAGCGAAAGTGCGGGGCGGTTCGTAATCACTGTTGCAAAAGAGCACGCCAAGGAATTCGAAAAGCATATGGCGGGCAATGCCGTTGCCGCGGTCGGTGGAGTGACTGCCGATGGCATTCTTGAAGTGGCGGGCATTGACGGAAGCACGGCGCTAAAGGCGCCCATTGCGGAGTTGAAGCAGGCATGGCAAGGACCATTAGGAAAATAGTCAAGCACAAGAAAACGGGGCCCCGGATGCCAAAGGCAAAGGCCAAAATAAGGGAAAAAATCAAGCCAAAGAAAAAAATCGCAGTCAAAAAGCAGGTAAAGAAAATGGCGCAAAAACAAACTAAACCGGCAGTAAAGAAGCAAAAGCCGGCCCCGGTCGAAAGCAAGCCCGTAGTCCTACTACCCCGCGTCAGGCGCGGGGACGGGAAAGTGAGGGCGTGCGTGCTTTACGGCTTTGGGATAAACTGCGATTACGAGACTGCGCATGCTTTTGCATCTGCGGGAGCCATTGGCGAGCGCGTGCACGTCAACGACCTCATCACGGGCGCAAGAACGCTGAGGGAATTTGAGATACTGGCGTTTCCGGGCGGGTTTAGCTTTGGCGACGACCTTGGAAGCGGCAAAGTGCTTGCCAACAAGTTCAAGTTCCACCTCCAAGACGAGTTGCAGCAGTTCGTAAAGGACGGCATGCTGGTTGCAGGAATTTGCAACGGCTTCCAGTCAATTGCCAAGCTCGGGCTCCTGCCGGCCTTCGCAGGCCACTACAAGGAGCAGACGACCACGCTCACTTTCAACGATTCAAGCCGCTTTGAAGACAGGTGGGTGCGCCTGGCGTTTGACAAGAAGAACCCGTGCGTGTGGACCAAGGGCATCGAGCGCATGTACCTGCCCGTGAGGCACGGCGAGGGCAAGTTCGCAGCAAGCGAATTGATGCTAAAGAAGCTGGACGAGAGGCATTTGGCGGTTGCAAAGTACGCTGACTCCAAATGGAAGCCGACGATGGAGTATCCCGACAACCCAAACGGTTCGATGCACTCTATTGCCGCCGCCTGCGACGAGACGGGGCGGGTGTTCGGGATAATGCCGCACCCCGAGGCGTTTACCGACGAGACGAACCACCCGCGCTGGACGCGGGGGTCTGCCCACGAGGAAAACGGGCTCGGGCTGCAAGTGTTTGAAAACGCGGTGAAGTACGCGCGCGAAAAATTGATTTGAAAGGTGTGGAATGATGAAGCAAAAGATTGCGACTATTGGCAGCCACAGCGCACTCCAGATTTTGAGGGGCGCCAAGGATGAGGGCTTTGAGACCATAGTCGTTACCACGCCGAGAAATGCCAAGGTCTACCATGCATTCGGCGTTGCGGACCAGTTCATCGAATTGGAGAATTACGCCGACTTTGCCTCTATTGACGCCAGGCTTGTGAAGGAAAACGCAATCATCGTGCCCCACGGTTCGTTCAACGCTTATGTCAGCAAGGCGGATTACGACTCGCTTAAGACGCCCGTCTTCGGCAGCAAGGCGATTTTGGAGTGGGAGACCGACAGGCTAAAGCAACGCGAGTGGCTGGAGAAATCGCAGCTTCGCGTGCCGAAAAACTTCCACAGCGCGGGAGACATCGACCGACCGACCATAGTGAAGTACTACGGCGCGCGGGGGGGCAAGGGCTACTTTTTTGCGAAAAACGAAAAAGAGTTCGAGGCCGGCGTGGAGAAGTCGGGCAGGAGCCCGCTAATCATCCAGGAATACATCGTCGGCGTGCCGTTCTACATCCACTACTTCCATTCTGCCCTGACTGGGGAAACTGAAATCATGAGCATGGACAAGCGCTACGAGACGAACGTCGACTCGCTTGGAAGAATTCCACTCAAGCACCAGGAAGACATTGACATCGACCCGTCTTTCGTCGTCGTCGGCAACCTTCCGATTGTGATGCGCGAGTCAATGCTTGCCGAGTCCCTTGAGATGGCCGAGCGCCTGGTAAGTGCGAGCAAGAAAATTGCCGGGCCCAAGGGGCTCTATGGCCCGTTCTGCCTTGAGACAATCATCACTCCCGAAGAAGAAATGTACGTAATTGAGGTCAGCGCCCGCATCGTGGCGGGAACGAATGCGTTTATTCCCGACTCGCCTTACACGGCACTGCGTTACAGCAAGCCGGTTAGCACGGGCAGGCGCATCGCGATGGAAATCAAGCAGGCGATTGAGGAAAACAAATTGGGGAGCGTGCTGGATTAAATGAAGCTCTTGACGGGTTATGACGAAAAGCGGCTGTGGGTCGCGACTTTAGGCAGCCACAGCGCACTTGACATTTGCGAGGGAGCAAAATCCGAGAAGCTGCCGACTATCGTCGTTTGCGCAAAAGGCCGCGAACGGACTTACGCCGTGCACTACAAGAGCCGCGAGTTACTCGGCAAGCCCGCCGGGTGCGTTGACGACGTGATTATGGTCGAGAAGATGGCGCAAGTGGTTTCCCCGCCAGTTGTCACGGCCTTGCGAAAACGCCACGCCATTTTCGTTCCCCACAAGAGCCTCACGGCCTATGCCGGATACGATGCGGTTGAGAAAGAGTTTGACGTGCCACTTTTCGGAAACCGGATGCTCATGCGCGCAGAAGAGCGTGGCGCGTCTAAGGACCAGAACTACTTGTTCGAGAAGGCGGGGCTTCGGACTCCGGCAAAATTCAAGAGCCCGTCGCAAATCGACCGCGTGGCAATAGTGAAGGCCATTGACGAGAGGCGCGGTTACTACGAGCGGGCCTTCTTCCTTGCCGCAAGCGCAAAAGATTACGAAAAGCGGGCGGCCGAGTTGCTTGATAAAAAGATTGTCAGCAAGGCCGGCCTCGAGTCGGCGGTCATTGAAGAGTTCGTGATGGGCGGCCAAGTGAACTTCAACTTTTTTTCATCGCCCTTGACTGGCGAAATTGAGTTGCTCGGCACCGACTTTCGGCGCCAGACTAACATTGACGGCGTGCTCCGCCTTCCGGCCTCTGAGCAGGCGCAGTGGATTTCTGCAGGCGGGAGAATTTCAAACGTAGAGATGGGCCACGTGGCCTCAACCGTTAGGGAAAGCCTGCTTGAGCCCGCTTTTGAGGCGGGCGAAAGGTTCGCGGACGCGTGCGCAAGAGAGTACGCCCTGGGAATCATCGGCCCGTTTGCACTGCAGGGCGCAATCGCACAGGCAGAAACTAAGGAAGAGTTCGTCGTGTTTGACGCATCGCTGCGCGTGCCGGGTTCGCCAGGCACTAGGTTCACGCCGTACTCGCAGGCGCTTTGGGGCACTGCAGTGAGCGTGGGCAAGCGCATTGCGATGGAAATCAAGGAAGCGGTCAAACAAGAGCGGCTTGGCGAGGTTGTCACTTAGCAATGAGAAAGGCTTCAGTAGTCGTCGGCGCTCAGTTCGGCGATGAAGGCAAAGGGAAGATTGTCGATGTTATGGCCGGCGGGATGGACCTCATCGTCCGCTATCAGGGCGGCGCCAACGCGGGGCACACCATTGTCGCCGACGGAGTGACTTACAAGCTTCACTTGATTCCGACCGGCGTTGTGCGAGGCAAGCGCAGCCTGATTGGAGCGGGCGTGGTGCTTGACCCGGCCGCCTTGGCTCAGGAACTGGAGGGCTTGGCAGCCGGCGGCAAGGAAATTACTCCCGCGGGGCTTGGGATTGACTTTCGCACGCACGTGGTGCTCCCGTGGCACGCCGCAATTGATGTTGCAAGGCAGGCGAACAAGGCAATTGGCACTACGGGGCGGGGCATCGGGCCCGCTTACGAGGACGCGGTTGCGCGAACGGGCATCACTTTTTCGGACTTCGTGCAGGCAAGCGTGCTTCGCGAGCGGCTGGCAGTGATTGCAGACGGCAAGCAAAAACAACTTCAGTTGCTTGGCGGACACGGGCCCGACGCCGCGCAAGTCGAGGCGGAGTTTCTGGAACTCGCGGCAAGGCTGGCGCCGTTTGCCTGCGACGTTTCCCACGAGCTGTCTGTTGCGATGGCTAGCGGAAAGGCCGTGCTTTTTGAGGGCGCGCAGGGAACGCACTTGGACCGCAATTTTGGCACTTACCCGTTCGTCACTTCATCAAGCACCACTTCGGGCGGGGCTTGCGTTGGCGCGGGCGTGCCGCCGTCTGCAATCGGGGAAGTGCATGGCATTGCAAAAGCCTACACGACTCGGGTCGGAAGCGGGCCGTTCCCGACGGAGCTGATGGACGCCACAGGCGAGCGCATTTGCGAGAAGGGAAGAGAGTATGGCACTACGACGGGACGCAAGAGGCGGGTCGGGTGGCTTGACGTGCCAATGCTTCGCCGCAGCCACGAGCTAAACGGCTTCACTCACATTCACTTGACCAAGCTTGACGTGCTCGAGGGCCTGCCCGAACTCAAGATTGCAGTTGGCTACAGGCTTGCCGACGGCACTCAAACGGACCTTTTGCCCGCAACAGTAAAGGAAATGGATTCCGCAACTCCGCAGTTCATTTCAGTTCCCGGGTTTGAGGAAATCGGGGAGGCGGGATGGAAGCTGGTCGCGCAAGAAGGCATCGCAAAAGGCTTTGCCGCGCTTCCTGAGAAGGCCCGCCAGTACGTTGAGAAAGTCGAGAAGCTGGTTGGCGTCAGGATTGCAAGCGCATCTATCGGCCCCGAGCGCGAGAGCATCATCTGGGCGGGAAAATGATTAAGCTACAAGTTGTTGTCGAACAGGAGAAGAAGCTCGATGAGTGCGGAGTTATCGCCATCCGCGCCCCGGGCGAAGGCATTGCGCAGGACTTGCTAACGGCGCTAATGACCTTGCAACACCGCGGGCAGGAAAGCGCAGGGATGGCAACGCACGACGGCCGCAAGCTCTTTGCCAAGAAAGGAATGGGGCTGGCGAACGAGGTGTTCAGCGAGGGTGAGCTGGCCGCCCTGCCGGGGGGCATGGGCATCGGGCACGTGCGCTACAGCACGACGGGCTCAAGCGAGGTTGAAAACGCGCAGCCGCTTGTCGTTGAGACTCGCGTGGGGACTTTCGCAATCGGGCTTAATGGAAATCTCGTCAACTATCCCGCCTTAAGGACTGGCTTGGAAAAGAAGGGCTATTCGTTTAACACGAGCACCGACACCGAGTGCCTCGCGTACCTGCTCGCCGAGGAGTTCTCAACTGGGGCGAAGGACTTTTTCGAGGCGTGCGGCAACATCATGAAGGAACTTGACGGCGCGTACTGCTTCAACGTAATGACGGGCAAGGGGGAGATTGTGTTGATGCGCGACCCGCAGGGTTTCCGCCCGCTTGCCATTGGAAAGCGCGGAGGGGCCGACGTTGTCGCAAGCGAAACTGCGGTGCTTGACGCGCTTGGCGCCAAGTTCGTGCGCTACGTCGAGCCCGGCGAAGTCATTGTCCTCACTCAAGCGGGAATGAAAGCCAAGGTTGTCGGGCAGAGCAAGAGAAAGTCGCACTGCATGTTCGAGTGGGTCTACATCGCAAGGCCCGACAGCATCATTGAAGGCAAAAGCGTAATCGACGTGCGCGAGCGCATTGGCGAGAAGCTCGCGGCGCTTTACCCCAAGCTAAAGGACACCCTTGACGTCGTCGTGCCGGTACCCGATTCGGGCCGAAGCGCGGCGCACGGCTTCGCGAGGGTTACGGGAGTCAGGTTTGCGGAAGCCCTGCAGAAGAACCGCTATGTCCACCGCACGTTTATCATGCCAAGCGACGAGAAAAGAAAGAGCATGGTGAAATTGAAGCTCAACGTCATCCGCCACCTGGTTGCGGGAAAGAGCGTGGCCCTCGTTGACGACAGCATCGTTCGGGGCACGACGATGAAGAAGCTCGCTGCTGCCCTCAGGGAAGCCGGCGCGCGGGAAGTGCACTTGCTCATCAGCTGCCCGCCGATAGTTGCGCCCTGTTTCATGGGAGTCGACTTTCCGACGTACAAGGAACTGACTGCGCCCGGTAAAACTGTCGAGCAAATCCGCAAAGAACTTGAAGTTGATTCGCTAAATTACATGACAATCGCGGGGCTAGTCGAGTGCATCGGCGTTGAGAAGAAGGATCTCTGCCTCGCCTGCTTAAACGAGGACTACCCGCTCAAGAAAAAACCCGACATGAATTCAGACGGCCGGTGCGACTGAATGAAAGTCGCTTTTCTTTCAAGCTCGTGGGGCACCACAATCGGGGGAGTGCTCGCGGCGCAAGAACGCGGGGAGCTCAAGGCACAAATCGCATGCGTCGTGGCCGACAAGGAATGCCCCGCCCTCCAGAAGGCAAGGACCGCGGGCGTTGACGCAGTTTTAGTGGACCGCGCTGCGCTTTCAAAAGAAGAATTTGAGGAGCAGCTTGACAGCGAGCTGCGAAAGCGGGGGGTCGAACTCGTTTGCCTCGCAGGGTTTATGAAAATCTTGTCACACGAGTTCGTCAACAAGTGGCGGGACAAAATCATCAACGTCCACCCGTCGCTTCTGCCAAGGCACGCGGGCGGGATGGACTTGCAGGTGCACCGCGCCGTGCTTGAGGCGCGCGAACGGGAGACGGGTTGCACCATCCACTTTGTTGACGAGGGCATTGACACTGGCAGGATTATTGCGCAGGAAAAAGTCGCGGTGAGGGAAGCTGACACGGCAGAGTCGCTAAAGGCGCGCGTGCAGGCTGCGGAAGTGGCACTCTTCGTCAAGGTAATAAACGATTTTGCGGAAAAGAAGTGAACGAAATGACTGCAAAAATAATTGACGGGAAGGCGCTTGCGAAAAAAGTCCTCGACGACGTCACCGCAAGGGCAACCGCACTCAAGAAGCGGGGCCTGACGCCAGGCATTGCCGCGGTACTCGTTGGCAGCGACCCGGCATCGGCGCTTTACGTGAGGATGAAGACTGAAAAGGCGCACGCGGCGGGCTTTCACAGCGAGACGGTCATCTTGGGCGAGCGTGCGACGACGCAGCAGGTGGTTAGCAAAATCCGCGAGCTAAACGACGACAAGCGGATTCACGGCATCCTAGTGCAGCTGCCATTGCCTGACGGCATTGACCAAAACGAGGTGCTCGCCGAGATTGCTTCTGAAAAGGACGCCGATGGCTGCACGCAAAACAGTTTGGGCAAGCTAGTTGCGCGGGAAAAAGGCTTTGAGCCTGCAACCGCCCGGGCGGCAGTTGAACTCATCAAGAGCACGGGCGTCAAGCTTGAGGGATTGAATGCCTGCGTCATTGGCCAGGGAGTTCAGACTGGCAGGCCCATTGCGCTTTTGCTGCTTAACGAGCGGTGCACGGTTACTATTTGCCACTCGCGCACGAAAAATCTCAAGGAAATAGCGGCGGCGGCCGATGTGCTCGTTAGCTGCGTGGGGAAGGAGAAGTTCGTCACTGCCGACATGGTCAAGAAGGGTGCGATTGTGGTCGATGTTGGCATTGACAAGAAACCGGATGGGAAGGTTGCCGGGGACGTTGACTTTGAGGCTGTCAGGAAAGTTGCTGGCTTTGTCACGCCGGTTCCCGGCGGAGTCGGGCCGATGACGGTCGCCATGCTGTTGCTAAATACCACTGAAGCAGCTGAAAGGATGAAAGCAATAGCGAAAAGCTAGTCAATAACTTTTAGAATCCCTTTCTTTTTCATCGCGCCCCGTATTTCCTTAAGCGCTAGTGCGAAGTCCGCTGGAGTCACGGCCGCGTCGTGTTTTCGCGAAATGAAGTCAACGTGCTTTTCCCCCAAGTTGAATAGCCTTCCGCGAACTTTGGCGCCAATGGGTTGTGCGGAGTGCTCGTCTTTCCCTGAATTCCTTACGAGAACAACCCACTGGTGTGAACCTGAGGGTACGACGTGAACTGAATCGACGAATACTTTGCCACCCCCTCCGCTTACAGTATAATTTGGTATGCGTTGGGTTTTTGGCCGTTCCATGAGTCTATCTTGAGGCGCGCGGGGTTTAAAATTATAGCTAAGTGCGTAAGTATTTGAACATTTTAGTCAAATTTTTTACGCGAAGGCTGTGTCGGACTGCTTTTTTGAACTCGTGCTTGTTCTTGTAGCACGAGTTGGCAGTTGCTTGTTTGACTGTGCGCCATGCTTGCTCGATGGGGTTAAGTTCCGGCGAATAGGAAGGAAATTTTACGAGGCGCACGTGGTGCGCCTCGCACCACGCGGTAAGCCTTTTGGTGCGGTGCCACGGCCCGCCGTCGAGAAAGAGAGTCAAGCGCGGGTAACACGCCTGCAGGCGCTTGATGAACGTGAGTACGCCTGCAGTGTTAATGCGGGCGAGGAACGAATAATGTTCGCGTTTGCCGTTGACCGCGCCGATCGCGTGGAATTTTTCGCGGGTAAAATTCGTTAATGCCACGGCAGGTTTGCCTCTGGCAAACCAACCTCGCGCCGTGTGCGGCGCGATTACGAAACTGCATTCGTCCAGGCAAAACGCGGTTCGCCGCTCGCGCCTCGCGCGGAGGATTTCCAGCCTCGCTTTTTTTTGAACGCGGCCACCTCGTGAGGTGAACTTTGGTAGTGTTTCGGGCGCGGCGTCTTCACCGAAAAACCAAGTTCGTGCAAAAGCCTGCGCAAATGCGACGCGTCATACTCTACGCCGTACTCGCGCTTGACGAGCGCGAGAACCAATCGCGTATTCCAAAATCCTTCCTTGAAACCGCTCGCTGAAGGCGAGCGCAACAAACGCGCTCGTAAGCCGCGCAACTGCGCGGAACTCAAGCGTTTAGGCCTTCCCGCTTTGGGCAATGACTCGGAAGCGTTTAATCCACGATCAACGAACCGGTGCAGGATGTCTTGCACCGAGCGGCGGTGCATCTGCACCGCCTCGGCAATCGCGTCAATGCTCTTACCTTGCTTGCGGTGCACCGCAACCAACAATCGCGTCCGCTGACGCGCACGAGTTTCCTTAGCCGCACGCCGTTTCAACTCAGGAACGGAAACGCGCGGCAAAAACGCTTCCTCTGAGGGAAGGTTCCAAGTCATACACAAAATACGAAGTTCAAATACTTATACCTTTAGGTATAGCTAGTTTTTCGCGTGTTGGCTCGACAGGCTTCTTGCGGCGAGTGTGCTGAAGACGAGCGCGTAGGCCCAGATGCATAGTGCGAGCCCTACGAAGGCGTAGGTATGGTTGATTGAATAGAGCAGGCCGCCTAGAAGCGGGCCGATTATTTGGCCCAAGTTTTGGAATGACGCGTTGAGCCCGAGGATGGCGCCGCGTTTGCCGTGAACTTTTTTGGTGAGCAGCGACGTTACCGACGGGAAGGTCATGGAGTTGCCGATGACGAAGACTGCCAATGGCAGGAGGAGGGTAAGCCAGTCGTTGGCGAATGCTAGGAAGAAAAAGCCAGTGCCGGAAATGACGAGCCCGATTTTGATGAGCTTGACTTCGCCAAAGCGGTTGACGAGATTGCCGGAAAGAAACTGCGCTATCATGATTAGAAAGCCAATGTAAGTGAAGAGCAGTCCTACCTCGGAAGAGGTGAAGCCAAGCTTATCGCCAGTGTAGATTGCCAGGACGGCCTGGATGCCGCCGACCATGAAGGTAGTCATCATCGAGGCGAGGAGGAGGAAGAGCAGGGGCGAGGAGATGTGTTCTAGGAGCGTGACTTCCTTGCCGACTATGTCGTGGCTCTCCTTCTTTTCGTGCGGCTCGCGCAACTGGAAGAAGACTGAAACGAAATTCAGGGCGGAGAAGGCGGCGGCCAGCCAGAAGACTGCGTGGACTGAAATGCCGGATGCAATGCCGCCAAACGCCGGGCCTACGATGAAGCCAAGCGAGAAGGTCATGCCCACTAGGCCCATTGCTTTTCCGCGGTGTTCCTCGCTCGTCAGGTCAGAGAGGAGTGAGACGCAGGCGGGGAATACGCCGGCTGCAAAAATGCCTTCAAGGCCGCGGGCGGCAAAAGCAAGGGTTAGGGTGTCGGCGAATGCGAAGAGGATGTATGATGCGGCAAATCCGGCAGTGCTTATCAGGAGAACTGGCTTGCGGCCGTATTTGTCAGCGAGCTTGCCAAACACGGGACTAAATATCAGGCTCATGAAGGCAAAGACGGCGGTGAGCATGCCCAGTTCGAATGGAGTTGCGCCCAGGGTTACTGCATAGAAGGGAAAGATTGGCAGGATGACGCCAAAGCCGAAGGCTGCCATGAAGAGCGTGAAGAGCACGGGCTTGATGCCCGGAGTTGATAGGATAGAACGGAACGACATAAAGAGACCTGTCAAGATAGATTAGCGGCGAACGGTTATAAATTACTCGCAGGTGATTGCGGCAAAAGCGCCGTTGTTTGCCTCGTCTGACTCGATGACGCGATGGTCAAAGTCGGCGCGGGAGGAAAAGTAGAAAATGCCGGGCACGACGCACTCGAACTTTATTTCAGTATTGAGGTGGTGGCCTGCCTCAAGCGAAGGGCGGAAGTCCGCCTTCGACCCGTCCTGCGAGACGATGCGCGAGTACGAGCTTTCGGCTACTGCAGTGCCATTGTTGGTAAGCTGCTCGACCAGAAACACCGTGCTGCCGACGGGGACTTGTACAATCTCGGCCTTAAGCGGGAAGGTATTGCTGCCGTCGAGGCGCGAGGAGATGAAGACTGGCACGAGGTCAGGCCGCTTGAGCGGCCCGGTGATTGGAGCGCTGGCCTTTTCGGAAGCACCGCCGAAACCGCTGTCTGCCACTAATGCACCAGCGCCAGTGCCGCCGAAAAACGCGGCCTGAATCACGAAAGCTGCAAGGAGTAAAACGAGAATGCCGCCAAGAGTGCGGTCGGTGCGGTCCATTTCTAGGGGGTAGGCGAGCCGGCGGAATTTAAGGCTATTGGAAAAGATAGGGAAATGGCGGCGCGGGGGAGGGAGGGGTGATTACTTTTTGCGCAATTGCGCCATGTGGGAGACGCGCTTTTGCACTAACGCTTGCGTGCCTATGTCTTGCCGGGAAAAGAGTTGGCCCTTGACTGCGTTGATGCCGGCGGCGGCTTTCTTTCGCGCTTCCTCTAGAGACTCGCCTTTGCCTAGAACAGCAATTGCGCGGCTGCCAAGTGCCAAAAGCTTGCCCGATCGTTCCTCGACGCTAGCGTAGTAGAGGCTGGCGCCTGAGGAAGAGAGTGCAGTGGGATTGATTGTGATTTCTCCGCCTTTTTGGGCCGCGTCGGGATACCCGTTTGGCACGAGATAGCGGCAGACTGTGGCAAGGGGGGCAAACTTGACGTCGAATTCGGCGAGCCGCTGTTGTGCAACTGCCAAAGCGAGGTAGGCAAAATCGGTTTCCATTACGCCAAGAGCGTTCATTGCCTCGGGGTCGCCGAAGCGGCAGTTGTACTCAAGGAGGCGCACGCCTTGGGCAGTTGCCATGAAGCCGCCGTAGAGGACGCCCTTGTAGGGCGAGCCAGTTTCCTTCTCGAGCGCTTTCATTACTTTCTCGGTAATCGCGTGAGCTGCCTTCAAGTCATGGGAGTTAAGAAACGGCAGGGAGTGGTCCGGCATCGAGTAGGCGCCCATGCCGCCGGTATTGGGGCCGGCATCGCCCTCGAATGCGCGCTTGTGGTCCTGCACTGCTGGGCAATCGACTAAAGTCTTGCCGTCAGAGATTGACATGAGCGAAAATTCTTCGCCCTCAAGTTTTTCCTCAACAACTACGGCGCTGCCGCCGGCGATTACACTGCGGGCGAACTTGAGTGCGTCGGCTGTTGAGTGCAGGTGGTCGCCCCACACGCGCACGCCCTTGCCCCCAGCCAGGCCGTCGGCCTTCACCACACAGGGACCCAGTAACTCGAGGTAGTCCTCAAGCCCGTCGGGAGTGGCAAAAGAGCGGAAACGCGGGTTGCCGGTTATGCCGTGCTTTGCGAGGAGGCCACGGCAGAAGCTCTTGCTTCCTTCGAGGCGCGCGAGTGCCTTTCGCGGGCCAAAGCAGGGAATGCCCTGCTCTTCAAGTACATCGACTGCGCCGGCAACAAGAGGCGTTTCCGGCCCGAAGACGGCCAACACCGGCCGGATGGATTTTGCGTAAAGGGAAATGGCGCCAATGTCGTCGGCGCTCGCGATGATTGAGGATTTTGCGTATGCCTTGATGCCGGGGTTGGCGTGCGGCATTGCGGCGTGGAGTTCGACTAGCGGGTTTCTGCGCAGGGATTGAGCGAGCGCGTGTTCGCGGGCACCCGCGCCCACAAGCAATACTTTCATGGGGAATCAGGTCCTAACCGTTTACTCCATTTTCTTGAGGAAGGACTCGCGTTCTGCGGGTGTGCAGGGGAAGAGCTTGAACTCGCAGTACTCACCGCCTAGATGAGCGGCGCACTTTGTCTCGATGCACTTAAACGGCCGGCTCCAGACGATGTGGGCGGCTCCTGCGATGATGCCTGCGATAGTGAAGCACACTGCCTCGTCGGTCGCCCCGTAATTGCGGGCGACGGGTGAGTTGCCAACCATGATCATGCCCTTGCCGGTAGTATAGTCGAAAGTGCCGAGGCGGAAGAGGCCATAGCCGCGATCGAGGGCGAGCAAAAGCATTTTTTCGACGACTTTGCGCTTGTTGATTGCCTTTACAAGAGGCAAAAGGAGCCGCTCGGTCTCGCTTACTGCGCGGGCGGCAGTTTGCTCGCCGTTTTCATACATTATGCGGTGGGCGAGGGCGGCGTCGATTGACTCAAGGCGCTTTTGCAGGTCTGCCATGTAGCCGTCGTGCGCTAGAACCACGCGGGCACCCGAATAGCTTAGCACGCCGCTGTCGTCGTTGATTTCCGCTTCGAGTTTTCTGCTCATACCGCACCACCGTAGATTGGGAATTTAGCGCACAAGTCCATCACTTCGTCGCGCACGCGCTCGAGGGCAGTCTCGTCCTGCCAACTCTCAAGCGCCTTTAGCATGAGGCCGGCCACTTGCTTCATCTCGCTTTCCTTCATGCCGCGCGAGGTGAGCGTTGGCGTGCCGAGGCGGATGCCGCTTGGGTCGAATGGCTTTCGGGTGTCAAAGGGAATGGTATTCTTGTTGACTGTGATGTGGGCATGGTCGAGAGCCGTCTCGGCTTGTTTGCCGGTGATGTTCTTCGGCGTGAGGTCGACTAGGAGCAGGTGGTTGTCGGTGCCGCCGGTGACTAAGCGCAGGCCCCCTTCGGTAAGGCCGGTTGCAAGAGTGCGAGCGTTCTTGACGATTTGATGCTGGTATTCCTTGAATTCGGGCTTAAGCGCCTCGCCGAAGGCAACTGCTTTTGCCGCGATGATGTGCTCAAGGGGCCCCCCCTGCATGCCGGGAAAGACGGCCTTGTCGACTTTTTCGGCGAATTCCTGCTTGCACATTATCATGCCGCTTCGCGGGCCGCGCAAAGTCTTGTGGGTCGTCGTCGTGACGACGTCGGTGAATGGAAATGGCGAGGGGTGATCGCCTGAAATAACGAGGCCGGCAATGTGCGCAATGTCGGCCATCGAGTAGGCACCTACCTCGTCGGCAATCTCGTCGATGCACTTAAAGTCGATGAGCCGAGGGTAGGCGGTTGCGCCCGATATGATGAGCTTGGGCTTGTGCTCTCGCGCTAGTTTCTCCATCGCGTCGTAGTCGATGAGCTCGTCTTCCTTTCGCACGCCGTATTGGACGAACTTGTAGGCTTTGCCGGAAAAGTTTACCGGGTGGCCGTGGGTGAGGTGGCCGCCTTCGGAGAGGGACATGCCCATTGCGGTGTCGCCGAACTGGAGTAGTGCCATGTAGACTGCGGCATTCGCCTGGCTGCCTGCGTGGGGCTGGACGTTTGCGTGGTCGGCGCCAAAGAGCGTCTTGGCCCGGTCGATGGCGAGCTGTTCGATTTCGTCGACGAACTCGTTGCCGCCGTAGTAGCGCTTGCGGGGGTAGCCCTCGCTGTACTTGTTTGTAAGCACGCTGCCTGCGGCCTGGAGGACTGCGTTTGAGACTATGTTCTCGCTTGGGATGAGCTCGAGGACGGTCTGCTGGCGGCGCATTTCGCGGTGCATTATCGCAGCTGCCTGCGGGTCTTCGTGCTCCACTTCGCTTAAGTAATCCATCTTCCCCCAATCCACTCCTTGCTCATTTCTAGGAAGGGAACGCATTTTATAGGCTTCCCCGCAGTAATTCGAACAGCAGGCGGTTTACCTCTAGGGTGGGTTTCTGGAATGAAAGCGATTTTAAGGCGGGAAATGATTTTGAAGCGCGGGCGCCAAAGCCCCGCGTTGATTGCCGAAAAGAGCGAAAGGGCGGTCAAGCTGCTCGTCAAGCTACCCGAATGGAAAGCTGCAAAGACCGTGATGCTTTACGCTGCGACCAAAAGCGAAGTCCAGACGCGGGCGGCAATCGATGCCGGGCTTGCGCAAGGCAAGCGCGTTTGCATGCCTTCCGCTGGGAGCGACGAGAAGGAAATGGATGCGTTTGAAATCAAAGAGTGGGACGACCTCAAACCCCGCGGGCGGGGGTATCTTGAGCCCGTGCGGCAGAAAACGAGCATGGTCGAGCCGGCGAAGATTGGGTTGATTGTCGTGCCCGGAGTTGCTTTTGACCAAAAGGGCAACCGCCTTGGCCGGGGTGCTCACTACTACGATGACTTCCTAAGGCGCTCAAGGGCGCCCGCTGTTGCACTCGCGTTTGAAATGCAGGTGGTAAAAGAAGTTCCAGTTGAAGCGCACGACGTGGCGGTTTGCAAGATTGTCACTGAAAAGCGCGTGATTGAATGCAGGTGAGAAAATGCTTAGAAAAACTATTTTGGCAGTTGCGGACGCGCACGCTTCCCCGGGCGGGCTAAAGGCGCTTCGGGTTATGCTCAAGGACCACGCGCCCGACGGCCTCCTGGTTGTCGGCGACTTGACGACCCGCGGGCCGATGACTTACGGCACTAGAATTATCGAGGCGGCATCCAAGCGCAAAACGCCGGTCTTTGCAGTCGGGGGGAACATGGACTTGCCGGAACTCCACGACTGGCTTGAGAGGACGGGCGTTGGCGTGCACGCTTCCGGCCGCGAGTTCAACGGCTACAAGATAGTCGGCATCGGGGGAAGCAACCCCACGCCGTTTAACACGCCAGTAGAGTATTCGGAAGAGCAGATTTACAAGTTCGGCGCCGGTCTGATTGACAGCCGCACGATTTTCATGCCGCATGCCCCGCCATTGAACACTTGCGCCGACTTGACTTCGTCGGGAGCGCACGTCGGGAGCAAGGCAGTACGGCAGTTGATTGAGGAAAGCCAGCCTGCAGTTGCCTTTTGCGGCCACATCCACGAAGCCAAGGGCGAGCAGTTGATGGGGCGCACTAAGCTAGTCAAGCTCGAGCCACTGATGGACGAAAAAGCCGTGCTCTTGGAACTGCCGAGCCTAAAGACGAAGCACTTGGGCTAGCGGCTAAACACGTCGTAGAAAGTCTTGCAGAAGGAAGTTCGTGCCGACTCCATTTGCGAGCGGCCGAGCGGCGTGATTGAGTAGACTTTTTCTTTCCCGCCCTTTGGCGCGGCGACAATCGCTTTCTTCCCAACCAGTTCCTTTAGCGCGGGGTAGATTGTGCCGGGGTTGGGCTTGCACCCTTTGCGTTTTTCAAGCTCGCGGGCGATTTGCGCCCCGCTTGCGGGCTTCTTGCTGACAATCCAAAGGATTAGGAACGAAAGATAGCCGCGCATGTCGCAAACGCCATTAGAACCCATAAGAAGGGTTGGGCAGGCAATACATTAATATATATGTATTGCACACCCAATATTAGTTGTCCGATAGTGACGGGCGTATGCCCCTTTTTTCTTATTTCAGTTTTGTGAAAGTAGTTTTGGAGGCCAAAAAATGGATATCCCTTGGGGAAGCGAAGGCACGAGCAAGTTTGTCACCAACGTTGGCATCATCACCACTGACGGGCCTTGGGGCCCTAACGCGATGGCCGCCGAGTGGACGCATTTGGTCAGCTACAAGCCAGGCAGGATTGCGGTGAATGTGGGGCCTTCAAAGGCAACTGCTGAAAACATCTTGGCGAGCAAGGAGTTCGGAGTCAATCTCGCTGCTGAGGACCAGAATGTCTTTGCAAGCATTGCAGGCGGCAGCACCGGCAAGCAAGTTGACAAGATTGCGGTACTCAAGGAAGTGGGCGCCAAGTTCTATTCCGCAGAGAAAATAAAGGCACTCATGCTTGAAGGCGCGGCGCTAAACGCCGAGTGCAAGCTCTTTGGCCATTACGAAATCGGCGACCACACTCTTTTCGTCGGCGACGTGGTTTCGCTCAAGGTCAACGCGAGCAAGCCGATTGTCTACCACCAGACCAAGTACTGGAAGGTCGGCGAATCGGTGGCGAAGCCCTCGGAAGAAGAGCAAGCCAAGCACTCCGAACTCGCCAAGAAGCACGCGAAAAAGTAAAACTAGTTTTGGGCCGCGCGGAAAAATTCCGGCGCTATTTTTTCTTTACACGCCGTAAGCCAGGAGGCACCGGCCCTTCTCGGGACAGGAAGCGCATTTTGAGGCCGAGGCGGGGGAATGTTCGGTGCACTCGGCCTTGAAGAACGCGACGAGGCGGCGCAGGGCCGAGCTTTCTTTAGTAACCGAGTACTCGGTCTCGTGCTTTGAGATGACCCGCTTGTAAAGATAGCCAGCCCGCTCAAGCTCGGTTAGCCGCAGGGCCAAAACTTTCGGGGTTATTGGAGTGAGCGCGCGCTGGAGTTCCGAAAAACGCTTGGCGCCGCTTGAAGAAAAGAGCTCGAAGAGCAGCGGAAGCATCCACTTTTTCTCAAGAAAGGCAACTCTCACTGTGACTGGACAACTTGCGTCCATGCCCCAAGCGGGCCTTGCCTTTTTGTCAATCTTAACCGGCACTTTCTCTCCACCAATACGCGTGTAGTGAAAGCTAGCTTAATAGCTTAATCCGCGCACGCCGACAACGGATGCAAACGACTCGAGCTTTTGAGCCATTTGCAAAAGAAATGAATCCGGAGTAGCGGGGAGCCGCTCGAAGGCCGGGTCGAGGTTGCCGCCGGGACGGAATTGCTGGAGGTAGTAAGCGTCGGCGCCGCAAACGAGCCTGCCGATTTCAAGCAAGTCCTCTTCAGCATGGATGCCCGGCACAACGGTTGTGCGAAACTCGTGCTCGATGCCGCTTGATTTGATGAAGTTTATGCTCTCGAGTATTTTGCCAGAATCAACGTGCGAGCCGCTGACAATAGCGTATTTTGCAAGCGGCGCTTTTACGTCCATTGCAATGTAGTCGACTAGGCCTTTGCCAACAACGGCCTTTAGCACTTGAGGAAAAGAGCCGTTTGAGTCAAGCTTGACGGCAAAGCCCTTTTCCTTGATGGCCGAGAGAAAGTTCGGCAGGCCAGGGTGCACGCACGGCTCGCCGCCGGTGATGACAACGCCTTCAAGCTTGCCCCGCCGATGGTCGAGAAACTCTAGAAACTCTTTTTCGGATACGCGAGTGCCGTCATCCTGCGTGACGAGCCCGGGGTTGTGGCAATAGCCGCAGCGCATGTTGCACCCCCAAAGAAAGGCGATGCTTGCAAGCTTGCCGGGGTAGTCAAGTAGAGTGAGCGGAGTGAAGCCGGCTATTGGAACTGGCGGGTATTTGGGTAAGGCGTGGCGAAATGCCGCCTCGTGGTGATGACCGCCCTTGCCTTTGCCCTCGCAGGGGGCACCTTGCCCGCTGCAGGCGTGCCCTGGCTTTGAGCCGCCTTTAGTGCAATTGCCGCAACAACCTTCAACGGCCAATTCCATTAACGCTCCCCTTTTTTTTCTTAACGCTCACTTCTTTTCCTTAAAACTTGCTTCTTGTTTTAAGCTCGCTTTTTTTTCTTCGCATTGCTTGTACTCCACGCGGTCGGCAAACTCGCTTTGCTTGCCGTCGTTCCACTGGGAAACTGGCCGGTAGTAGCCGACAACGCGCGAGTAGATTTCGCACTTCGTTCTCTCTGTCATGCACGTATCACCTCTGCAACCTCAACTTTAGGAACATAGCCGATTTCGGAATCGCAAGTGGGGCAGTACTCGTGCTCGCCTGACAGGTAGCCGTGCTTGGGGCACACGCTGAAAGTTGGCGTCAGCGTGTAGTACGGCAGACGATAGTTTTCAGCAATTGACTTTACCAACTTCTTTGTCGAGCGCGCATCAGGCATGCGTTCGCCCAAAAACGCGTGGAGCACGGTGCCGCCAGTGTAGAGCGCCTGCAGGTCGTCCTGATGGTCGAGTGCGGCATAGACGTCATCAGTGTGGCCAACCGGCAGGTGCGACGAGTTGGTGTAGTAGGGCGCGGCTTTTCGGTCCCGCCAGGCAGCTTCGTTTGCAACCTTGATTGCGGGGTAGGCGGCCTTGTCGGCCTTGGCAAAGCGGTAGGTAGTGCCCTCGCCGGGAGTTGCCTCAAGGTTGTAGATGCGGCCCGTCTCGACTTGGTATTCGGCAATCCTGTCGCGCATGTGAGTAAGTACCTTGATTGCGAACGCGCGGCCTTCGGGAGTGGCGATGCCGCCGCCCAAGAAGTTTTCAAGCGCTTCGTTCATGCCAAGGAGGCCAATTGTGGAAAAGTGGTTTTCCCAGTAGCTTCCGTAGGCTTCCTTGATGTGGCGAAGGTAGTGCTTTGAGTACGGGTAGAGGTTGTTTTCAGTAAACTTCTCTAGCACTGTTCGCTTGATTTGCAGGCTGTCGCGGGCAACGTCCATCAGCCTGTCGAGGCGTTCGAAGAAAGCCGACTCTTCTTTTGCAAGAAAGCCTATGCGCGGCAAGTTGATTGTCACTACCCCGATGCTGCCCGTTAGGGGATTGGCGCCAAAGAGGCCGCCGCCCTTCTTGCGGAGCTCGCGGTTGTCGAGGCGCAAGCGGCAGCACATGGAACGGGCGTCTTCGGGACTCATGTCGCTGTTGATGAAGTTGGAGAAGTAGGGCAACCCATAGCGGGCAGTCATTTCGAAAATCTTGTCGCTTACGGGCGAGTCCCAGTCAAAGTCCTTGGTGACGTTGTAGGTGGGAATGGGGAAGGAGAAAATCCTGCCTTTTGCATCACCCGACATCATCACTTCGGCAAAAGCTTCGTTGAACATGTCCATTTCTGGCCCGAAGTCACCGAGTGTCTCCTGCTGCTCGACTCCGCCGATGACGACATTCTCGTTTGCAAGCATTTTTGGCACGTTTAAGTCGAGGGTGACGTTGGTGAATGGCGTCTGGAAGCCAACTCGAGTTGGGACGTTGATGTTGAAGACGAATTCCTGGAGCGCCTGCTTTACTTCCTGGTAGTTGAGCTTGTCGTAGCGGATGAAGGGCGCCAGGTAAGTGTCGAAGTTGGAGAACGCCTGCGCGCCGGCTGCTTCGCCTTGCATGGTGTAGAAGAAGTTTACCGTCTGGCCGAGCGCAACCCTAAAGTGCTTGGGGGGCCTGCTTTCAACCTTGCCGCTAACGCCGCCAAAGCCGTTGACTACCAGATCGCGGAGTTCCCAGCCGCAGCAGTAGACTGAAAGAAGGCCTAAGTCGTGCAAGTGCAGGTCGGCATTGTCGTGCGCCTGGCGCACTTCAGTCGGGTAGAGGCGGTTGAGCCAAAAGCGGGAGACTACGGCAGAGGAAATGTGGTTGTTGAGGCCCTGCAAAGAGTAGGTCATGTTTGAGTTCTCGCGCACGCGCCAGTCGCTTTGCGCCAAGTAGTCGTCAACGAGCTTTTCCGCCCCGTCTAGGGCATCGCGCAGGTCGCGGATGCGCGCGTGGCTGTCGCGGTAGAGGATAAACGCCTTTGCAGTGCGCGCGTGTCCCCGCTCGACTAGAGCTTTTTCAACTAAATCCTGCACGTGCTCGACTGTTGGGACAACTCCATCAGGCTCAATTGAGAGGAGCCCTACCACCTCGTCGGCAACCAGCTCGGCCTCGGCATAATCGCTTCCGCCAACAGCCCGGGCGGCCTTGAAAACGGCGTTCGCAATGCGGGCCTTGTCAAATGGCACGGTCCGTCCGTTGCGTTTTTTGATGGATAATGGTGTAGGCATAGGAAAAATCCCCTCCGAAAAAACAAAGCTCATGGTTGTTAGCGCCCAACTTAAAAAGAACGGGCTGTCCTCAAGGATACCCGGCAGGTTTTCGAGGATTTTTGACGGCAATTGACGGAAAAAGAGGGCGGAAATTGACAGTTGGCGATGGAATGGAGGGGTTTGGGGGGTAAGGGCGGACCCGAGAGAAATCTAGGGCCTTAGGAGGAAGTGCATTGCCTGGGGCTTGAATTCGCGTGGCCTTCGTTTCGGCCTGAACAGTTTGGCGCCGTTGCCAATAAGTTGCATTTGATTGCCTCGGATTCTGAGCATCGCTCCTTCGCGCAGGCCGAGTACGGGCGTCGGGTTGAGGTCATGGTATTGCTTGATTCTTTGTTCGCGGGTTTCTCCCTGATGCCGGGAGTTTGGCTCCGGCTCGATGTAGTGCGGGTTTATTTGAAAAGGAATTACTCCCAGCGCGTCAAGGGTTCTTACAGGCACGATGGGCATGTCGTTTGTCGTGGAAATCGTGGGGCTTGCGATGTTTACCCCGGCGCTTGATCCAAGGTAAGGGATTCCGCGCCTAATGCTTTGCCTTAATTCCGGCAAAACGCCTTTTCTCTGGAGCTCGTTAAGTAAAAGGAAAGTGTTTCCGCCGCCGACAAAAATAGCTTGAGCCTCGCGAACTGCCTTTTTTGGATTTCCGGCTTCATGCAAAGACTCTACTTCAATGCCTAGTCTCTCAAAACGGTCCCTCACCCTCTTCGAATACGCGTCGGGGTCGGTGCCCGCGTAAGGAACGAACAACACCTCCCTAACGCCGGCAAACAACTCACGTATTTGCTCCTCGCAATGATCCAAGTAACCCGAGCCAAAATTAACGGAATTGCTTACGAGCAGCATGTTGCGGGCCATACTCCAATTAACTAAAGCGGGGATTAAAAAGCCTATCCAAAATTACGCCCTTCATTTAGCGCCTCAAGCTAGTTAGGCGCGGGCCTAAGCATTCCCGCAGCTTAAATAGTTTGGCTGGAGTTGAATTGTTCAGGTGGTTTCAATGAAGCGCGGTTTTCCTGTTTTCGGTGCACTTGCCATTGTTGCAGTAATGCTGATTGCCTTAGTTGCCATTCCCTCATTTACGGGAACTACGGCAACGCCCACTCCTACTGTTGGGCCAAGCCCGTTTCCACAAAACAGCGCTCCCCCAACGGGCGACTTGAAGAGCTTCTCTTCTTTTGACGAAATCAATTCATTCCTAAGCTCAGCGGCAAGCGGCCGCAATTACGGCAATAACAAGATGTTTCGCGGCGGAACGCAAGGCATGCCGCTGGCCGAAGCTACAATGGACTCAAGCGGCGCCACTTCAGGCGGCGCGGGCGCTCCCCCCGAGTATTCGGGCACTAACGTGCAGGTAGCAGGTGTTGACGAAGCAGACATCCTGAAGACCGACGGCACATACTTTTACACCATCACGCAAGGCAAGATTGTCATCCTAAAGGCGTATCCCGCAACTGACGCTGCAGTTGTTGCCACAATTGACAAGACCACCCTCTCGTCAACTGACAGCACCACTTACTCACAAATTTTCATTAACGGCAACACTCTTGTCGCATTCGGCACAAGCCAGTACAACTGGCAGCCCGTCATTGACGAGATCGTTACCCCAATACCCGAACCTACTCCAGTTCCAACCGCAGAAGTGACGCCCTTTGTTACAGTCGAGCCTACGCCTGTTGCAACTGCTGATGCGACGCCAGTGGCCACGATTGAACCCACGCCAGTAAGCGAGGCAACCGCAACGCCCACTGACGGCACCGAGCCTTCTGCCAAGATTGATGGAGACATTGCAGTCGGCGCAACTGGCAGGATGATTGCACCCGGCTATTACCCGTACTGGGGCGGCTCGCAAGTAATTGACGTCTACGATGTAAGCGACAAGACCAAGCCCAAGCTGCTCAAGAGCATTGACATCAAGGGCAACATTGTTGCTGCGCGCATGATTGGCAACAAAGTATACGGCATTTACAACGACTACGCCTACTCCGGCCTCCCTATGCCGCTTTACGCAGTTGACGGTGCTGTTGCAAAAGTAATGCCAAGCGAAATCGCTTATGTCGACTACCCGTTTGACAGCTACTCGTTTACAACCGTGCTCGGCCTTGACTTGAGCGATTTGCAGAAGAGTGAATCGCGCAAGATTGTGCTGACCGGCGGTGCGTCAACAGTCTTTGTCTCAAAGGACAACGCTTATGTCACCTACACGCAATACGCCCGATGGAGCCCAGTGTGGCAGGCTTACGACGAGGCCTTGTCCGGCATTTACACTGACGAGACGCGCGCGAAACTCCAGGCAATTAGCCTAAGCGATGCAAGCGACTGGAGGAAGGACAACTTGCGCGTGCAAGTTGCATCAGAGTTCCTAAGCGCTGACGTGTCGGAGAAAGAGTCTGCAGAACTGTGGGGCAAGATTTACGAGCGCGAGCAGCAAATCCGTGGTTCTATAGTAAACACTGAGATGACGCAAATCCACAAATTCACTCTAGGCGAGCCAGTGACTTATGCAGGCAAGGGCGAAGTGCCCGGCAGTGTCATCAACCAGTTCGCGATGGACGAGTCTGACGGCTACTTCCGCATTGCGACAACCACGCAAGCCGTGTGGCCCGCTTACCCAATGCCCATCCGCGGCGGGGGTGGCGGCGTTGCTGTTGGCGGCGGCTTTGCAGATGCAGGCGGCGTGCCTCCAGCAATTGAGGTAACACAAGAAACTGCTGTTGAGCCCGAGCAAGGCATTGCAGTTGGCGAGCCCAATGGCGGCATTCCCGACCGGTTTGAGCAGCCCAAGCCCACCGTCCCGCAGCTTAACCACGTTTTCGTCCTTGACGGCAACCTCAAGGTAGTTGGCAAGCTCACTGACTTGGCACCCGGCGAGAGCATTTACTCGGTGCGTTTCATGGGCAAGCGCGCCTACCTCGTGACTTTCAAGCAGCTTGACCCGCTCTTCGTCATTGGCTTTGACAACCCGACGAGCCCGCAGTTACTCGGCAAGCTCAAGATACCAGGGTATTCGAATTACTTGCACCCCGTTGACGAGACGCACTTGATTGGCTTTGGCAAGGACGCCATTCCGCTAAAAGAGAGCGACTCGGCGTTCCCCCTTGGGCTCAAGCTCTCGCTTTTCGACGTGAGCGATGTTGCCAACCCAGTTGAGATGGCGACTTACGCAATCGGCGATGCGGGCAGCGAAAGCTACGCGCTGCAGGATTCCCACGCGTTTTTATACAACCCCAAGACTGGCCTTCTGGTAATTCCGGTGCTCTTGGCCGAGCTTGACAAGAACAAGTACCCGAAGCCCGAAGTCCACGTTTACGGCGACTTCAAGTTCCAGGGCGCTTACGTCTTCAACGTTGGCCTTGACACTGGCTTTACGCTTAGGGGCCGCGTTGGTCACGGCGACCCTGAAGCTTTCACGAAGTCGGGCTGGAACTACTGGGGAAGCGGCACCGAAGTGATGCGCAGTGCATATATTGGCGAGGTACTCTACACGTTCTCGCAAAGCAAGATGAAGGCAAACGCCCTAAGCGACCTTAAGGAGCTCGCGGCTGTGAAGCTGCCCTTCACTGAACCGCTGTATTACGGCGGTGGCGACGTTCGCATTGAGTAAATGATGGTGGGGGGGGTGCGCTAAACCAAATGGATGACATAACTGTTGACAGGAAGACTCTCAAGGCCCTAGCGACAGACACGCGCATCACCATCCTCAAGAAGCTTGGCACCAGGCGCATGACGCAAGCGGAACTCGCGCAATCCATCGGCATCAGCGCGCCTTCGGTTAGCGAGCATGTGCGCAGCCTGCAGGAAGCCGACCTGATTACAACTATTGACGACGGGCGAAAGTGGAAGTACTTCGAGCTTACGCAAAAAGGCAGCGCCATCATCAAGCCGTCTAACGCACGAGTTTGGTTCATGCTCGCGATAAGCTTGCTTGCGCTCTCGGTTGCAAGCTTCGGGCTTTTCAACAAACTCTCGATGCCAATTGAGTTCGGCAACCAGTTTGCCGCGGCCGGAATTGGGCAGGAAGGCTCAGTGTTGGCAGCCCGGCAAAGCAACGAAGCGTTGGGGGCAATGAACTTGCCAGCTGATGACAAGTCACTGGCGGCGGCCCAAGGCAACGGCGCAGCCATTCCCGCCGGGGATGGAGCTGGAAACGCAGCTATCGGGAACGCTCAAGCGCCACCCGCACCGCCTGGGGAAATTGCGGCAGAGCAGCAGTCGGCTGCTTCAACTACCGGAGCACAACCCCAGTTTGCCTCGCTTTCGCTCCTTAATGCCATGCCCATAGCAGAGACAGTCGCAGTGCTTGCAAGCGTGCTCGCAGTCGGCTTTGCCCTTGGTCTCATGTCACGCGAGCGCGAGTAGCAGATAAATACTTCGAGAATCAAGTGAAATGCATGGAAGTTAGTCTTGCCGGCCGGATACCTGGTTTCGAGAAGGGTGAATTCAGGCACGAGGGTAAAATCACGCTTTACAGAAAAACGCACGTCATCGTCATGGGACGCTTCGAAAACGGGGATCACCGCTTCTCGATAATCGATAAATATCTGAGGCCTAAAGGCCTCAGTTTTCTTAGTATGCCGCCAGCTTGCGCTGGCGGGGATCGTTATCCTCGCGCACGTAGCGCGAGACTGTTTC
>JAGVFW010000010.1 GCA_020057405.1 archaeon
ATGCTAAAGCCAATGAACGCCCAGATTATCCAGTCGGGAAGCAAAAAGCTGATGGTCGTGCCGTTCATCGCAGTGTCGAAGGGAACGTGCGACTCCTCCGCAAAGGCAATCTTTGCCAGGCCCATGTCTTCCAAGAGCGAGCCTAAGCTGGTGAAGAACCCCGGGTGTAGTGCCGGGTTGCTTCCGACTTCAAGTTTCTTCATGTCGCGGTTGTTCATTTTTTTCACCATTTAGTCTACGAGCACGAGTGACCTGTGCTGGCCGAAGCGCCTTGCGATTTCGCCATACCACCAGGCGAGGTCAATCTGCCTTGCTGCGACAGCAATCGTGACGAGGGCACCCGGAAGAAAGACATTAAGCATGAGAAATCCGATTACGAGGAGGGAAATGCCTATGACGCGGGCCATGTGCTCGTACTTCCAGTAGCCGACGAACTCCTCGAGGTACTGCCAGCGCGTCCAGTTCTTCATCGTGGGCGGCAGGTCGGGCTTCGAGTCCATCGGGAGCATGGTGCTCATGTACTCGCTGCTCTCGTCACCAGCCCTGTCGGCAAAAAGCCGCTCGGTTTGCGACTGCGCCCCCGCGTTTGCATCCAGTTGCGACTGGACTTGCGGGAAGGAAATGTGCGGTGCGACGTAGTCTGCCATGTTTTTTTCCTCTAGGTCGTCTCAAGCAGGCGCCTCTTGCCGAGGAGCTGCGTGACGTAGAACTGTGCCCAAATGTGCTGGCCGTACATCCAGCCCGCCCCAATCGCTGCGGCGGCCGAAAGCCAAATGTTGTATCCGAGAAGCAAAACCGTAAGGATTGCGAGTGCGGCTGCCGCAACGCGGCTTACCCTCCACCGCAACCACCAGCCGATGTTGGTGTCAATAAACTTCTGCCTGGTCGTAATCGTGGCGACGCTATTGCCAAAAGTCCTGGTTGGGAGAAACATGGGCACCGGGGTAAACTTGGAGCCGTGGTCGTCTCCGTGACCGTCTCCGGTCGCAAGAGCGCCGCTCGCCTTCATTTCCTTCAGTTGCGCTAGGGTAGTCATCTCGGTTGCCTCTACCATAACTATAGTTCCCATAATATATAAACTTATCAGTAGTAACAAGTCATCCACGATTGTCGGACAACCAGTTGACAATCGTCGTCAAGTGTCGTGGAAGGCGGATTTGGTTTGGCGTCTCTTCAAAGTCCTTAAATAGCCAGTTGCGGCTTATTGAACCAGTTTTGGTGCTTTGAGGCGTAGTCGGTGAAGTGGCTTGAAAGACGAAGGCAGGATGCTGTTCTCAAAAAGGCGGGCAGCTACCCGTCGCATGATGAGCTAGTTGCGGAGGCCGGACAGCTTGCTGGGGAATACCTGCGTAACCATTATTTTCCGTCTCTTGGGAACCGGATACGTACGTGGCACGGGGCAGGAAAGGAAGAGCTTGACTGGTTTGAGAAAGAAGAGAGTCACTTGATTTCTCACTTGCAGGAAACGCAGTTTGTAGCCAAAGTTGAACAACGCGCGTTTGAGCTCGCCTTAGAGTCTGCCTGCAGGCGCATTGGCTATAGGAATCCGTATCTTCGTAAGAGATTAGCTTACGATTTGCAGGGCTGGGCTGTGCGCTATAAGCAACTGACCGGTGTTGGCAACACGCGCTTGGCCGGGGATCCCATACTCTCGAGGATTGAGGAAACGTTTTCCCTCCTGCTAATCGACGATAAGCAGGGACGAATTTTTTTGAAGCACTTTGCTCGCACTCACGGCCGCGTCTATGATGAATTGGGGCAACATTTCATCCTGGCAACCTCCACTTCTGCTTTTGCCAAAAACCACCAGCTGTGGCTTAGCACTAAAAGCAAAAAGCAGTAGGCCGGGCTATTGTCGCATGCGATAGGGCTTAAGAGCAGCAAATGCCTTACTTTTCCTTATGGACTGCTCTGCTTCCGATGTCCGTGCCATTCGCGCTCCGCCAAAGGGTTCCAGGAAGGGCGAAAACGGCGTTCTTCTGGTGATTGGCGGAAGCAAGTCGTACTTTGGCGCTCCCTTGCACGCACTCCGGGCAGCTTCCCTCTTTGTTGACCTTGGCTTCTTCTCGCCTTTCCCACAGAATAACGCCCTTGCTAGCCAAGTGAAGCTAGCGAATGCCGACCTGATAGTGGAACGGGACTGGCGCAAGGCAGTGAAGCGCGCTGACGCCATTTTGGTGGGTCCCGGCTTTGAGGGCACAGGGGCGGAAAAGAGGTTGGTTGATGCCGTTCTGCGGCTCGGTAAGCCTGTCGTTCTAGACGCGCCCGCAATATGGCTTGCCGACAAGAGGCTCTTTGGCCCCAACGTTGCAGTCACGCCCCACGCCGGCGAGTTTGAAAAAGCGTTTGGCGTTGTTGCAGGCGAAAAAAGTTGCTTCGAGCAGGCGCGGAAATTCAACTGCAACATTCTTCTCAAGAATCACGGCGTCGACTACGTTACCGACGGCAAGAAAATTTTTTCAAACAAATCTGGCATTCCCGCAATGACGAAAGGCGGCACGGGCGACGTGCTCGCGGGGCTTGCGGCGGCGTTTGCCTGCAAAACCCCCCTGCTTGCTTCGCTTAAGGCAGCTGCCTTCCTAAACGGCTTTGCAGGCAGGCGGCTCTACAAGCGCGCGAACTTCGCTTTCACCGCAACGGACTTGGCGAACGAGATTCCTAGCGCGTTCGCTGCGCTGAGGAAGTAAAGAAAAAAGAAGGTTGGAACGCGAGCTTTGAATTATCCGCCAATGAGCAGGATGAGTGCGCACATCATTATTCCCGCGTAAAGCGGGGTACCGAAGAAACCCCTCATATTCGCAACCAGGAAGAGGAATGCGAGGGCGCAGAGTGGCGCTAGGATTGGCGAAGCCGCAGCAATTTCCTTCAAAGCCAAGAGCGGTACGAGCGTTATCGCGCCAAGCCCGCTTACGAGCATCGAGTCGCCGAAGCTGCCGCCTCCCGTATAGACGGAAAGGGCTGCGAGCATGAACACGAGTATGCAAAGCGTCTCGGTGTCGTGGAAGAGGTCTGCAAACATTAAATCACATCATTATTGTGCCTTTCCGCAAATATTAATTAATGTGGCTACTATAATCACCACAATATGGAAAAGCCCGCGGTTGAAGGCGCCCTTTCGGACCTGGGTCTGAGCGGCAACGAAGCTAAAGTATACTTCGCGCTCTTGAGGCTCAAGTCGGCCCTAGCTGGCGAGATAACCGCAAGCAGCGGGGTCCATCGCCGCAATGTCTACGACTCGCTTGAGCGGCTGCAGGAAAAGGGGCTCGCCAGCGTCACCATGAAGAACAACCGGCGGTACTACACGGCGGCCGCGCCCACCCGTCTTCTTGACATGGCGCTTGAGCGGGAAGAAAAAATTCGTTCGGCACTGCCCTTCCTTGAAAGCATGCTTGGCCGCAGTGCACACGGAGAGACGGTGCGCGTTTACAGCGGAATTGCAGGCTTCAAGACGCTCTTTGAGGACATTCTCTCCACCCTGCCGCCTGGTTCTGTATGGAAGGTAATCACGGTATTCCACCGCATTTCGCAACCCACGCGGTCCTATCTTGACTTTGTGCACAAGCGGAGAGTGCAAAAGCGCATTGCATTCAAGGGTCTCTTCAACGAGGACGCGATGGGTGTGGTGAGAGGCCGCGAGGTTGCCAAGCTTCCCCTCGCAACCGCAAGAAAGACGCCACTTTCGGGCAAGTCTCCGGCAGGCCTGAGTGTGTACGGAAAGAAGTGTGCGCTCACGCTTGTCGCCGAGCACGAGGAACCGCTTATAGTAATTTTTGACAACGAGTTCATCGCACGGACTTTCGAGACCTTTTTCGACGCGCTTTGGAAAGAGGCCAAGCCGCTGCGCTAGGTTGCTTTCGCTAGTTTCTCGTCGAAGGTGATTAGCTCGGCTTTCAGGTTTTTCGCCTGCACGAGGAGAGAGCAGTCGGTGAAGCTGAGCTTTCCGTAGTGCTTGGAAAACGCGTCAATGGTTTCCATAATTTGTTCTTCTGGAAGCGCCACGAGCTTTACTTTTTCCATCATCTGCTTGAGGCAATGGACGGCCAGTTCCTTGTTCCTGAGCCTTTTTTCTAGGACGTTGGCCACTTCGCACAAGACGAGGCTGTTAGTCGCGCCGTCCGAATAGTCCTTGCCGAGTGCTTTCTCGTGCAGTTCGTCATCCTTGTTAAAGTACGCCACGAAGACGCTCGTGTCAATAAGTTCCATCCCTATACATCCCGTCCAGTATTTCATCGACCTGCTGGCTTAGTTTCTCGGTGCCTTTGCCAAAACTTACTGGTTTTATCGCGTTGAGTCCAAGCTTCTTCGGCTGCCTGGCGTAAACCCGTATGCCCGCGCCAAGTATTTCCGCAACTGTCTTCTCGTCCCTGGCCGCAAGCATCTTCGCGAGCTTGTAATCTCCCTTGTCCATGTTTTTGATGAACACGTTAACCACCCGACACCACCAAAAAGCTTGGGTATAGCTAGTATATATTGTTGTACTTAGTTTTTACGCCGATCTTTTTTTGGGTTGTTCCTAATTACTGCGCGTTTTTTGGTATCTTTCGATCCGATACCGCTTAGTCGCTTTTCCTTTTCTAGCTCCCAGGCTATTTCCTCTTGGTGTTCTTTCTTGAATTTTTCCATGTCAATTTCGGGCATGCTGCCGAACATTTCTTGAATAGTCGGCACTCGTTTGGATTTTTTCACAGTTGTTCATCCCTAAAAAATAAAAATTGCCGGCAAAAGCCGGCGCAAACTAGTTTACTCTACATCGACAATGCCGTCAGTGGTCACGCGGTAGATGACTTCGCCGTCGGGAAGGTGCGGCGAGTCGACTATCTTGGCGATGCGCCGGTCTTCCTTGCTGCGCCTTAGGTAGAGCCGGTAGGTGCTCATGTGTGCCAAGACGTTGCCGCCAACGGGCGTGGTAGGGTCGCCAAACAGCATGTCCGGCCGGTCCATCACCTGATTAGTGATGTAGACTGCCAAATTGTAGACGTCAGCCAGCCGCATGAGCAAGTGGATGTGCTTGTTGAGCTTCTGCTGCCTGTCCGCAAGCATTCCGCGGCCGACATAATCGCTTCGGAAGGCCGAAGTAATCGAGTCGACGACGATGAGCTTGACGTTGTGCTTCTTGATAAGTTCCTCGAGCTTCTCAACTAGGAGAATCTGGTGGTCGCTGTTGTAGGCGCGGGCGACGTGAATGCGCTTGAGTGCCGCGTCCGGGTCAAGGCCGCGCGCGACCGCCATTTGCGCAACGCGCTCGGGCCTAAAGGTTGCCTCAGTGTCAATAACAACTGCCTCGGCGTCCTGCCCGCCCTTGTCCAGTGGTGCCGTGACGTTGACGCACAACTGGAATCCTAGTTGTGACTTGCTTGAGCCGAAGCGTCCGAACGCTTCAGTGATTGCGCCCGTCTCAACGCCGCCTCCAAGCAGGCCGTCGAGCTCTTTACTGCCGGTGGTAATCTTCGTAACCAGCTTTCTTCGCTCGAGAATCTTGTCGCCGGTCTCGTAGCCCATCTCAAGGGCCTGTCGTGCCGCATTGATGATTTTCGCCGCAGTGCCTTCGCCCAAGCCAGCAATTTCAGCAAGCTCGACCGGCATTGCAACAGCTAGTTGCTCGAAAGTGTCGTAACCCGCGTCCTTTAGCTTATTCGCGGTAGTCTCTCCCACTCCGGGGAGCTCCTCGATAGTTTGTGGCTTCTTCTTTCCCGTCTTCTCAACGGGCTCGCCGATTTCCATAACCGGAACTTGTTCTGAGATAGATACTTCTTCGATTTTCTTTGCCATGCACATCAACTCCGGACGGTTCCAGCACGGGGGCCGGAATGCTTCCGCGATAAGGATTAGTTGACCCGCTTATAAACAACTTTGCAGTGGCTTGCCGGGGCTGCCGGGCTAGCTTGCCTTCTTGATGTGTAGGAGGGTGCCCGTGCCATTGCGAACGAGCTTTAGAATTTCGAAGTGTTCTTTGGCGGCCTTTAGTTTGCGATAAAAGTCCCAGCGGTTAAACGGGCCTCTAAGCTCATTGAACCTGAGGACCGCTTCCCCTCCGGGTTTTAGCAGGTGGATTGCGTTCTCTATCGCTTCGCGTTCCTGCCGGTGGATTCCGCAGCTGCTTACGACAAGGTCGAATGAGGATGGCTCAAATTTTTCGTGCGGCTGCGCGGCGTGCGCTACCTTGAAGTCAATTTTTTTGGCAAGCTTGGGGTCGATCGAGCGGGTAAGGGACATTGCGTGGAGGTCGAGCCGGTCAAGCCAGTCTTTCCATTGCCTCGCGCTGCCGACGCCCATGTCGAGGACCTGTACTGTCGTGGGAGAAGCCTCGATTTTTTGCTCAAGCAACTTTTCCAAATCCAAGCCGCGCTTGTCAAATTCGATTCCGGCGCCCTTGTCGTTCTTGACCTTCTGGCGGATGCTGATTGACGCGTACTCTGAAAGGGGCGTGTCGTAAACGCCCCAGCTACCTGAATACAGCGCCCCGGCTATTGGTTTTATCTCCGGGCTATCCGCAACTGCCTCCTGTAAAAAACCGGTTTGCCGGTCGCTTTTCCTAAACTCAGAGAGCAGTTTCTTCAGTTTCCGCCTGTTTTTTGGCGTTTTGGAATTGGCGCGGCTGCCGAAAATGTATCCCGGTCTGAACTCGCTCATGGTCTAGTGTTGAAAAAAAGAGAATAAAAAGAGTTGGTGGGCGCAAGCGCGCCAAAGAACTTACTTCTTCGCTGTCGCGTCTTCCTTCATGATGAACTTGACTATCATGAAGATGACGAGGGCGATGATGGCGAAGTCGATTACCGCACCGACAAAGTCGCCCACTAAGAACTTGATTGTGCCGACGTCGAAGGTTGCAGTCCTCCAGTCGCCCCCCGGGACGACTGCGCCGACTATTGGCATGACGAGGTCGTTGGCAATCGCGGTGACGAGCTTTGTCGCTGCCGCGCCTATGATGAAGGCAACTGCGAGGCCGAGGACCTGGTACTTTTTGAGGAATTCAGAGAATTCTGCGGCAATGCCCATGTTTTCTCACCTTATTTTTTTGTGAATGAATTTTTCAATTGCGTTTGCGTGTTCGTGGCGTACGCTGTACATTTCGTAGCCGTCCCTCTTGCCATCGTCGCGGTCGAGGACGCCTTCGCGGTAAAACCCGCCGAGTATTCCCCTATGCGCGGAGTCCATGCCCGGCTCCACCGGCGGGGTTATGACGAGCTTGAGTGCGTTTCTGACTTGTTCCCTTCCGTACTCTTTGGCGAGTGCTTCCAGGTCCAAGGGCGCCGGCTTTACAAACGCAGTTACTTCGGGCTCGAAGTACGGGTTGATTTTGTAGTGGCCGTACTCGACGACCTTGCCGGCTGGTTTCGACGACTCCAGTATTCCGGTTTGAACAAGAGTCAGCAACGCAATCTCGTGGCGTGGTTGAATCGCCGTATTCGCAACCGGCAGGTTGCGCATCACACGGTCAAGCACTTCTTGCAGGACTGGCGCATCTATTCTGGAGCCCTCGGCGAGCTTTGCGAAACTGAATTTCCCAACGAGCCTTCTAACGTCCTCAAAATGGTCTGCACTCACGCGGTACCTGCCGAATTCCGAGGCTTGGCCCGGGCTAATGCCGTTCTCAAGCAAGCCCTCCTTGTGGAGGCGGTTAAGTATTCGGCTGTGTTCGAGGTTTACCGGCGCGCCCGTCAATCTTGGTGACGCAACCACTTCGTTGAGGACGTGCTTTACGCTTTTGATGGGAACGCGGTGGTCTTCGCTAAAGGCCTTAAAGTCAAAGCGCTTCACTGGACGGCCGGCCATAGTTCTCAACGCTTTTCTCTTACGCCGTGTTCTTAAAAAAAGTGATTGCCGGAGCCTAAACTCCGGAAAAACCCGTTTTGCTCAAACGTAGTCCTTGAGCACTTCGGCAGCCCGCTTGATTGACCGCTTGATCTGGTCCTCGCTTTTCGCGCCGCTGCAGATGACTTTTCCGTTCTTGAAGAGCAGGAGAGTCGTGCCGACGTCCTTTAGGCGCATGATTGCGCCGGGGAACTGCTCGGGCTCGTACTCGACGTTGCTAACTTCCATGGCGATGTTAAACAGGTCGAGCTCGACGCCAAGCGCTGCGCTTGCCACGATGTTCTCTACCTTGTAGTTAAGGTTAAACTTTGGCGCTGGTTTGCCCGAAGGAGCTTTCTTTACCATATAAACCACCTTTAAAAATGAGGTGCCCAGAAGTATAAAAAGGTTAATATAGGCGGCTGGGGGGAAGGAGTGCATGAAAGCACCTTTGCCTTGGCACGAGCGCGCTGCTGATTCGCTTGTTAAGCACTTTAGGGGCATTGGCCGCTCTAAAGTCAACGTCGTCGTAGGCGAGGTGCAGGTCAAGTCCGGCGCGTCAAAGCTGCAGGTCCATTCGCCAAAGCATGACGCTGAAGCCGTAATTACCTTTCACGCGTCGTCCCCGAATAACATTTCGCTTGTGACTCTTACTTCCGCGATAGATTCAAACATGCCCGAGCAAGTCACGGCCGCGCTTCACCTTCATCGGAAGGGATACTGGTTTCCGACTCTTGAAAACGCCACCCGCGGCTTTACGACGCGCCAGCTTCTTCACATAGCGACGCTTGTGGGCCCAATCGAGAGGGTAGTCGCAAGACACGACCCCGAGTTCGCCAAGGCGCTTTTGCGGGTCAAACCCGGTTCAAGATAAGGCGGGGCCCAAGGCGTAGCCGCCCGCCCCCTTGCAGATATAAATACTTGCCCTTCCTAAGATACTCTAAAGGTGGATTTTCTATGAAGCGTTCTCACGGTAGCTATAGCAAACAGAGCCGCAACCTGAAAAGCAAGGGCCGGCCCAGGATTACCAAGCTCATGTCCGAGTACGCAATCGGCGAGACTGTGCGCATTGACGCATCGCCGATGACTAAAGACGGCAGGCCGCACCTCAGGTTTAACAAGACGCTCGGCAAGATTGTCGGCCGCTCAGGCAAGGCCTACAAAGTCGTCGTCACCCAAGGCAACGCTGAAAAGATTCTAGTGGTCGGCGACGTCCACCTAGAGAGAATTTAAGAAAAGGGGAGATTGCTATGAAACTCTTGGAAACCAAACCCATTTCATTTCGCGAAGTAAACGACTACCTTAAGGAGCGCAAGAAGGAGGCCGCCGGCGGCGAGCTCGGCTACGAGCAGGCTAACTCCCTTGACTACTCCGAGAAGTTCCTCCAGCTCACGGACGCGAAGGAACGCGACTTGCGCGACGACCTCTCAAAACTCGGCCTCCAGGAGCCTGTAATCACCGGCCTCGTCGACATGCTCCCGAAAAAGGAGGACGAAATCAAGCTAATCCTACAATCCGGCAAGCTAGAGCTGCCTGACGACCAGGTTAAGGAAATCGCAAAAGTCGTCAAGAAGTACCGCAAGTGAGGGCGAGTGCAGTGTTGCGGCGTGAAGAAAACGCGGTAGTTCTCGACTTTCTCCCCTCCGGCAAGAGCGGGGAAGCAAAGCGCGAGCCCGTCGCCCAGATTCTCGGCGACACTTACTTTACACTACTTGAAGTAGTCGCAAAGGCAGGCACTACCCTGGCGCCCGGCGAGAAAGTCTACATCGGGAAAGAAGTGCGCGACAAAATCGATTACATCAAGGGCCGCGTCACTTTCCTAGACCTTACCTCACAGGCGCAGCGCGCTTGCGAAGAGCAGGTAAAGGCCCTCGTCTTGGCCCGCGAAGCGGAGTTCATCGGTTTTCTAAACCGTGCGGACGCGCTAAACATCCGCGTCCACACCCTCGAGATGCTTCCCAGCATCGGCAAGCGCCACCTGATGGCCATCCTCTCGGCGCGCGAGCTAAAGCCGTTCGCCTCTTTTGTGGACGTGCGCGAGCGCGTCAGCGGCATCGGCCACATCGAGGACATTTTCGTCAACCGCATCATCGAAGAGCTAAGGGGCGACAGCAAGTACTACCTGTTCACCAAAGCGCCGAGCCGAGAGCACGAGCGCCACTAATCCTTGCAGTGACCGAACAACTCATTTCAGTGAAGGCGAAACCCAAACCGCGCCTGTCCCAGAATTTCCTCATCGCCCCAGAGTTTCCGATGGAAATAGCGGAGCGCCTCCCCCTCTTAGGAAAGAGCGTGCTTGAAATCGGCGCCGGGACGGGCTTTCTAACCGCCGAGCTCGCAAAGCACGCCAAAACCGTGACCGCAGTCGAGGTTGACCCCGACTTGCTTTCCGAGCTAAAGGAACAGCTTGCCGGAGCCAAGAACGTCAAAATCAAGATTGCCGACGCACTCGAGTTTGACTTAAGCGGCTATGACTGCATCTTCGGCGCCCTCCCCTACCACCTTTCTTCCCCGCTTCTCTTCCGCATTCTTGCAACGGGTTGCCCCGACGCCGTTCTCGTCCTGCAAAAAGAGTTTGCCGAACGGCTTTGCGGTGCGCCGGGCTCAAAAGACTGGTCGCGGCTATCCGCAATGGCGCAAGCGGACTACGACGCGACTCTCGTCGACGTAATTCCAGCACACTGCTTCTTTCCAATCCCGAACGTCGACTCTGCAATCGTTCACTTGACGCGAAAGCCGCTAAGCAAGCGCGTCTCGCTAAACGCCGAACTAGTCGCCGCGCTTTTCCAGCACAAGAACCAAAACGTGAAAAAGTCGTTGCTTCACTCGGCACACGCGCTTAAAATTGACGAAACCGCGCTTTCGCGTTTTGCCGACTCGCTTCCAAAAGAGCTTTCCTCAAAGCGCCCGCGCGCCCTGACCTTAAGCGAGCTTTCCGAGCTTAGCCGTTTGAGTCTTCGACTGCTTGTTCGAAAGCCTGGTGCAACATCGCAATCAGGTAGCCCTGAGCGTAGCGTCCCTGTCGCCTGATTTCGCCGCTTTGCACCGCGTCCTCAACCACTTGCCGTCCGGCTTCCACGACGGCTTCGAGCTTTTCTTTCGAGTGCCGCCTTACCTCAAGCCAATGTCTCGCCCGCTCCTCGATTTGGGCGTCACTGGGTATCGTCCGGTCTTTTTCCGATTCCACGCGCTTCCTGAACGCCATGAGCGAGGGAGTCAAGGGCTTGGCTGGAATTTCTTTTGCAGCCTCCTTCTTGCGTGCATCTATTTTCTTTAGCCTCTCGACTGCCATTTTATCGAATACTTGGCGGGAAGTTTCCCCGGCGTGGGACTGAAACGAGTGTTCGTTCAGGTTGTAATGCGGCAGGTTCTTGAGCACCGTCGCTACCGCGTGGCCCGTAAGCACTGCGGCAAGAAACCGCCTGTTCTCGCCCCCAGCCAGTCTCCCCTTGTCTATGAACTGTTCTGCAATGAGCTGGATTTGCGGCTCCATTGCTTTTTTGAGCCTTAGAACCAGCCGCCTTCTTTCCGGCAGGTCTTCTCCCGCCCGCTGCGTGTCTTGGGCAAGCTCATGCAGCACTGTTTTCGCCCTTTCTGCCGCTGCCCTGAGAGTTTGGGGGCTGGGCACCTCAAAATCTTTCTCTTCCTCGTTAGCCGCCTTGAGCAATTTTTCAATCGCCTGGCCGTGAATTTGCCTGGCCCGCTCCCGGCCGGCTCGATGGCCCATTACCCTGAGTTCGCCCGCTATTTCTTTAAACGAGGCGCCTTCCAACTCGTGTCGCAAAAACACGTGCCTTTCCTTTTCATTGAGCGCGTCAAGCAGTTGGCGCAAGTACTCTGCATCAAGGACGCTATCGAGCTGCTTTTGCGCTTTGGGGTCGTCGCGGGAGATTTTGGGCCGCCTCCAGCGCAGCTCCCCCTCCGCTTCCCGCAATCCCCCATCTTGCCTGATTTTGAAGGCCGTAGGCTCGCGCTTTGGTTTTCCGCCGGCATTTCGCTTCATATGCTGGTAGCTATGCTGCTTATGGAATAAGAGAGTTTGGGGGGGGGAGCAAATCAGCTTCTTGAAGCGAGCTTGATGTCCTCGGCGGTGACGGTCTTTCGTCCCGCGTGCTTGGCTAAGTGCACTGCCTTCTGTGCGATGTCAATCGCGGACTCTTCCAAGACATCGGCGAGCGCCTGCGCAGCGTCTTCGCTCACGCGCTCGGCGCCGGCTTTCCTGACTAATCGTTCGACTGGTGCAAGTGGAATGTCGGACATACGTATCATCTCCAATACACAATTTCCTCCAACTGAAATAAATAGCTTGTGCCTCAATTTAGTGAATAAGGGCCTCAAAGGGCTTGTTTTCCCAAATAGAGTGCGTTGCAATGGAACCAGACCTCGAGGAGTTTATCTCTGGCCTTAGCCTCGACTTTACCAAACTGCAGCCGCGCGAGTACCAAGTGCGCGCAGCGAAGGCCGTGATAGAGCGCGGAAACACTCTTGTCGTGATGCCGACCGCCTTGGGCAAGACATTCGTCGCCGTCCTCGCGATGGCAAAATTCCTGCAGCGCAACCCAAAGAGCCGCTTTCTTTTCCTCGCGCCCACAAAACCCCTCGTTCTCCAGCAGGCCAACCGGCTGGCGGAGCTTCTCAACATCAAGGCCGAGGCAATTACCGGCGAAATGGCGCCAGAAAGCCGCCGCGGCCTCTACACCTCTGCGCAGCTGATTTGCGCCACTCCCCAGACAATCAAAAATGACCTGCGCTTTACCGACTTCTCGCATTTCGCCATAGTTGTTTTCGACGAGGCGCACCGAACCGTCGGCGACTACGCTTACGTCCCCATTGCGAAAAAAGCCGTGGCGCAGGGTTGCCGCGTGCTCGCCCTCACCGCATCCCCGTCCGCAGAGCGCGAGAAAATCGACGAAATCCGCGGCCACCTGGGCATCGAGCACGTTGAAATCAAGACCGAGACCGACGAGGATGTCGTTGATTACGTCAACAAGGTCGAAGTCGAGTGGGTTTTCGTTGACTTGCCCCCGGAATTCCCCGCAATGCGAAAGCAACTCCAGTCGCTGGCGCAAGACGCCTACTCCGGCATCACCCGCGCAGGCTTTCCTCTCCCGCCCCTGGGGTTTCTCAAGCGCACAGACTTGCTTGCATTGCGCCTCAAGCTCACGCAATCAATCAAGCGACAAGACGTGCGCGCTTACGGTGCGATGAGCTCGCTTGCCAAGCTCATGAATGTCCTTCACGCAATTGACTTGCTTGAGAGCCAGGGCATCGAGCCTCTGCGCAAGTTCCTTGAGGGCTTTGAGGAGAGAAAAGCCGCCAGCAAGGCGGTCGCGGCCCTCGCGAGAGAGCCTGCAGTAAAGACGATAATCGCAGACTGCGCCGCGCTTGAAGCGCTCGGAGTCGAGCACCCCAAGTACGCCAAGCTCAAGGAAATAGTCGGCACGGCTGCAGAGGGGGGCCAAGGCATCATCGTTTTCGCGAACTTCCGTGACACTGTCTCCAAATTAGTCGAGGAGCTAAACGCCTTGCGTCACGTGAAAGCCCGCCAGCTAATCGGCCGCGGCGGCAAGGGCATGTCGCAAAAGCAGCAGGGCGCGCTCATCGACGCCTTCAGGTTCAAGGAATTCAATTGCATGGTGTGCTCAAGCGTTGGCGAGGAGGGGCTCGACATTCCTTCAGTCGACTTAGTCGTCTTTTTCGAGGCGGTGCCAAGCGAAATCCGCCTCATCCAGCGCCGCGGCAGGACCGGCAGGATGAGGGCAGGAAAAGTAATCGTGCTTGTCGCAAAGGGCACGCGCGACGAGGCATACCTGCACGTTGCCCGCCGCAAGGAAAAGCAGATGCATTCCGAGCTCGAGCGAATCCGCAGCGAGCTCGAGGACAGCAGCGAAAAGCCGGCTGACGGACAGAAGAAACTTGACGGCTTTTGAAGAGACGGCTGGCAGTATAAGCGCTTAGCGTCAGAGCCATTCCGATCAACGGGCTCCGGCGGCCACTAGCTGCTTTTTTTAATCACTGCATCCCATACCACTGCTTATGCGGCTTGCTGCTTATCCTTGGTTCCAAAGGCTCGACAAGCTGGTCCACAGCGGCAGCGTGGACATTCCGAATTTGGGAGAACGGCGCTTTACCGGCACGAGCGTTGAGGACCACGCAAACGCGGTGGCCGAACTTACTGGCCGTTTCATCCACGGCATTCCCGTCGACATGGCTAGGGCTTCAGTCGCACCCAAATTCGATGATGTTAACATGCGGGCTTTTGTTGTTGCAGCCTACTTCAAGGAGCTTCTTGGAAATCCCCAGCTGATTTCGGGCGTGCGCATCAGGCACTACTCTACCCACCAGGTGCCAACTTTCTGGAAGAGAGTGCGCAGGACGGCCGGCTTTGACCGCAAGAAAGCGCCCTTAATGGGACAAAGGGAAATAGCCGCGCTTTCCCGCAACGGCTTTACCGTGATGTCGACGAAGGAGTTTCAAAGATTCAACCGCGCCGTAATTACCGATCACGTGGAGCCCGCGCTGGAGCAGGGGCGGGTCCTCAGGCCGCTTCTCTTGAGCCGCAACATACTTTCAAAAGAAGGAATTGACCGGGCGCAAAAACTCCTGGAGCTGGTTGACACGATACGCTTGCATGAGACAATCTACGGCACTCCGGTGCTCAAAGATAACGAAATGAAAGACATAGATCCAATTCTATACAAGAGCGCACTCGTCATCCGGTCAATGGACCTGCTTCAATCCCTCCGAGAAGCAGCCAAGGACGAGAGCGTCGCAACTAGCGACTACGCCTACAACATCGCGTGCCATGCGTACAACCATTACCGCCGGCTGTTTAGGGCCAGCGGCTTCTACGACCTCCACCGCAGGATGTCGGATGCGGCTTCGCGCATTTTCTTCAAACGCGAGAACTTGCTCCGCTCCCTTCCAAAAAGAGTCGTAAAGTATGATTACGACGACGTGGCGGGCCTTTACAGAAAACCTGAAGTAAAGCGCTACCTAGACGATACGCGCAAGCTGATGCGCGGACTTACTGACCAGACGCTCTTGCGCATGGGTTTGAGCCGCATCGAGGAGTCCGCGGAAACATTCCAGGAAATCAAGGACCCGTGGTCGGTCATCGAGAAATATTATTCGGTTTGGACGCGCCACAAGAAACGAGGAAAACTGGAAGCGCCGTTGGGTGACAAGCTCACGAATCCGCTTCTTGTCCACGACCTTGTCCGCACGCGCGTAATCCTCGATAACGTCGATGACTGCTATGCCTTTGCAAAAGGAAAGCTTGACGCAAATGTCGCCAAGAAGAGCGGCATCGATGAAATTCTTGACGAATGGGTTAAGTCTGGCCGCATCACTTCGTTCAAGGTGCACCAGTATCGGGACTACATCGCTTCGCCAAAAGACAATGGCTATAGTGCGCTTCACGTCATTGTTGACGTCGAAGTGCCCGGAAAGAACGGCAATCTTTGGCTTTTCAACAGGCGCCGACGCATGGAATTCCAGGTGCTGACTAAAGAGATGTGGGAGAACAACGAGAAGGGCACGGCGCACCACGAATTAGAAAAAGAACCCAAGAAAGGCGGCGTGGTCGAGGGCGCGTACGCGGGCACAGTTCCAAAATTCAAGAACGTCAACCTTGCTGACATAGACCTAGCGAACATTGGTGAACACTTTAAGACCGCGGCCGGTGAAGGCACGGACGTGGGCATCAGGCCGTGGGAGGATTCTCTCGTCGTTAAAATTAATGACAGCAACCCGCCCTACCGGCTTACTGGCGATGACACTTTTGCCTATGCCCTCGCGATGCATTTACCGAGGTACGCAAGCGAACTTAAAAAACACCGGCGCGATATCGTGTTGCTGGATCAAGAGACCAATCGGCCGATTCCGCTTGACTCGACGCCTTCCCGCGACAACACTTATGTGAAAGTCAAACTTATCTCCCCCGGTTCCGAGGACGAAAAGCGGTTTGCCGGATATATACGTTCGCCCAAGGAAATAATGCAACTGGTGCCCGAGCACCGCCAAGACGAGCTGGACAAAGTCCGCCGCACGCTCGGCAAGTTGTTGAAGTGATTAGCCCCCCATGACCAGCCTGCGCATTATGGTTGACGACCGCGAGGCAAGCGGTGCCGTAGTCGCACGCCTGCGAAAACTCGGCGTTACGATTGAGGTCAAGCGCCTGCCGGTTGCCGACTTCGTGCTCTCCGACCGCGTGGCAGTTGAGCGGAAAACCGCTGCCGACTTTGAGTCAAGCGTGGTTGACGGCAGGCTGTTCGAGCAGGCCGGCCGCCTGAAGGCAGAATTCGCTTCGCCTCTAATCTGCGTTGTTGGCAACGACTTTTTCCGCCTCGAAAAAGCTGCGCGCCGCGGAGTGCTCATCGCCCTTGCAACCGACTTCAATTTGCCGGTCTTCTTCCTTGAGAGCGAGGAGTCGCTCGCCGACTTCATGGTGCAGATTGCAACCCGCGAGCAACTGTCGAAGAAGCACGACCACAAGCTGCAGTTTGCGAAAAAGACTGAAATCCTGGCAGAACAGCAGCAGCTCATTATCGAGAGCTTACCCGGCATCGGGCCGTCAACAGCCAAGGCGCTTCTGGCGCACTTTGGCAGCGTCGAGAACGTGCTTACTGCCGATGAGGAAGAACTCTTGGCCGCACCCGGCGTTGGCCCCGAGCGGGCTAGGGCGTTAAAGAAAATAGTGTGCGGCGATTACTCGCCGCAAAAAGAAAGTAGAAGCCCCTTAGCCTAGGAGCTTCTTGATCTCGCTTCTGTGTTCCTTGGCGGTCGAGCTGACCGTGTCCTTCATTCCAAAGCCGATGGCGATTGCACCACCCAAGCCGATTGCCAGGGCGAATGCGCCAACGAGGAGGGTGAAGAACGTGCGGAGAATCTCGACGTCAGCACCGGGCAGGATGAGCGGCATGGCGATAACAAGCGCCGTGTAGCCCACGAAGACCTTGCCCATCACCGCCATTGCGTTGGGGAAGGGAATGTCCTTCGTCTTGCGTAGCCTGTCGGTCACGTAGTCGGCGCCCAGCATGGCGATGACTAGGATGACTACGCCTTCAATGAGCCCGGGCAGATAGCCTAGGAACCAAAGGATGATGGTGTTGAGGAAGCCGAGGTTCGTCACGTCTGCGGCCACGCCAAGGAAGACGGCGAAAGTCGCTACCTTCGTCATGGTGACTAGGATGTCGGTGAAGGTGAAGCCCATGAGCGCGTCGTCAAGGCCCTTTTGCGCGAGCTTGCGTTCAAGGCGCGTCTCAGCCAAGCCCCTCTTTACTAAAGAAGCGAGGAAGCGAGAGACAATGTAGCCGATGCCTAGGAAGATGAGCACGACGATAAAGTCTGCCAACCCCCCGACGAAATTAGAGCCGACGCGGCCCACTACTTCACTCAATCGTTCCTGAAGGATGTCCAAAGCCATTTTTCAATCACCTGTGGTGAATAAATTTAGAGCATTACGCCGCGAGCCTTTTTAAACGTGTTGATGCATAAAACTTATTGCAACTGTTTCTAACAGAAGGTGGTTTTCAAATGGTTCTCTATCACAAGGCGTCAAAGACAAAATCCAAGGGCACGGGCGGGCTAAAGCGCTCCCAGCGCGACAAAATCAAGGTCCACTACGGCGGCTTCTTCGCACGCGCCAAGCTCAACAAGGCAGCCGCAAAGGAAGAGTGGGTCGTCAAGGAATCCAAGGGCGGCTCCACTAAAGTGGCTGCCCGAACCGTCATCTACGCCAATGTCGCAATGCCGGGTGGCAAGGTCAAGCGCGTCAAGCTCGACACTGTGACGACCACGCCCGACAACCGCATTTACGCCCGCGAGAACATCCTCACCCGCGGTGCCCTCGTCGCTTCCGAAGTAGGCAAGATTCGCATCACCTCCCGGCCCGGCCAGGACGGCAACGTCAACGCAGTGCTCGTCGAAGCAGCCGCTGGTGCGCCCACTCAGGCCCACGAGGCGCCCAAGGCAGAGAAGCCAAAGGCACCTAAGGCTGAAAAGGCGCCCAAGCCCGCCAAGGCCTGAATTCCCACTAGCAACCTTTCGTCGCCTGACGAAGAAATAGTGGAATGCAAACATTTTTATTCTGCCATCCGCATACCTATTTATACTTAACTCTTCTGTCTGACGCTCTCTAGTAGGGTAGTTACGGCGGTTTTTCAAATGCTATTTAAGGCACTAAAGCCGACGGTAGGTAACCGCCTGCTCTTGACGAGCGATTCGGGGGAGCCCGTGGCTAGGCCGCGGCCGTTTACCCTCTCAGGCAAAAAAGTTGGTATAATTAGAGAGACGATAGGCGCGGTTGCAAGCCCGATTTATGTCGCGGATTTGCTCCCTGACGTCGAAATGAAGAAGCTTTTTGGAAAGAAACTGGAGAGTGGTTGAGTTATGAGATGCCCGGAATGCCAGAGCAAGAGCATGTTTCGCGATAACGAGCGCGGAGAGGTAGTCTGCAAGAGCTGCGGCCTAGTCATCGAGGCGGATATGATTCAAGAGGGTCCCGAGTGGCGTGCTTTTGACGCTGAACAGCGCAACAGCCGCGCCCGTACCGGTGCGCCCCTAAAGTACATGTCGCCCAACAAGGGCTTGGTCACTGAAATCGACCAGTACAACCGCGACATCCGCGGCGGCAAGATTGCCCCCTCGCAACAGAGCCAGCTTTACCGCATGCGCAAGTGGCACAAGCGCGCAAGCATAAGCAACTCAATCGAGCGCAACCTCGCGATTGCCCTAACCGAGCTCAACCGCGTTGCCAGCCACCTTGGCTTGCCGGAGAACATCCGCGAGAGCGCGGCTTTTCTCTACCGCAGGTGCGTCGAGAAGGGCCTCATCCGTGGTCGCCAAATCGAGAGCGTCGTGAGTGCAGTCATCTACGCAGTCTGCAGGCAGTACGGCATTCCCCGCACGCTTGACGAGATTGCAGTTGTCGCTGAAATTCCCAAGAAGGAAATCGGCCGCACGTACAGGCTGATAACTCAGGCGCTTGGACTCAAGGTGCCACTGACCAACCCGCGGTTCTACATCAGCCGCTTTGTCACTTCCTTGAAGCTCTCGGGTGAGACGCAGGAAAAAGCAGTCGAACTGCTTGACAAGGCGATTGAGAAGGGCCTCATCAGCGGCCGCGGCCCGATGGGCGTTGCAGCAGCTGCAGTCTACATAGCGTCAGTCCTCACGGGCGAGCGCAGGACGCAGAAGGAAGTCGCCGACGTGGCAGGTGTCACCGAAGTGACCATCCGCAACCGCTACCGCGAGCTCAAGAAGTCACTCGAGCTCAACGTGACCATCTAAACTCCCTTTTAGGAGCCGTTTTTAGGCTCCTCTTCCTACTTTTTCTATATGACTAATCCGACGCTTTCAGACCACTTAAGTATTGCCGGCTATCTCGCAACCGTAGGTTTGGGTTTAGTTGCCGCAAGCTTCAGTGTCAAGCAAGCAGGGCAGGATGGACTTGGTTTGGGCATGCTGGGTTTGTTTTTGCTTTTCTATAGCTTCTTCTATCCGTTTCTAAATTATCTGCAAGGATGGAAGATGAATGGCCCGTGGCAACTTCCGGTAATTGGTGGAGCTTTGCTATCAGTCTATACTAATAGGAAATGGATTGCGGGACCGATTTTGCTTTATTGTGCTATTATTCTGATTCTAGCAATCGTAATTTGGTTAGCAGCGGGTTACGCCCAGTTGCATAACTTCTTCAGTTCTATTCGGTGGTGATTTAATGTTTTGTTGGAAACGGCTTGATACACTCAAACTGATTTACGTAGTTCTATTCGCATTCGGGCTTGCCTTTTTTACAGCAGGTTTGTCGTTGGTCCTAATCTCGATTTCTACCCCTCCAGTTGTGTCCACTCAAAATAATGACTTTAGTCAGTGGCTTAACGTCTTGAATTATTTAGTTGCTGGCGGAGGCGTTTTCATAGCCGCTGGCGCTTTCTTGTTATCGTCAGCTTGGGAAAGCATGGGCAATATTGGGCGGCAAGAGAATTTGCTGGCATCCATAGCCGTGCAGCTTCGTTTTTTTGGAGATACTAAGCGAATGAAAGTGCTAAACCAGTTCGAGAGGATTTCACTTTTGAGTTGGTTTCTTGAAACACTAGGGGACCCTAACCGAGGGATTCCCGCTCACTCTGGAGAAGTTATTTCGGCTACTTATTACGCAAACGAGTTACGTCCTGGCATAGGCAAGAGGGAGGCTGTCAGAAAACTAATCGAGGCGCTTTATTTCATTCAACACAAGCAGTTGATGATTAATTATTGGATAGATAAGTCTTTGACTCTCGCCATAGCCGGAAAGAAAAAGTCGAAAGCAGCCAAAATCGCAAACAAGCTAGTTGTCGACGCTTCGAAGGAAGCTCGCGAGGCTTGCGAACTGACAATTGAGCACATTCGAAAAGAGTTTGGCGTTGACGTAACTTTGTCCAGTTAGATCTCGCGATTTTGTTTCTTTAGCGAAGCGTCAAACGCCTTCTTCAAGCCGGCAACCGGTGCGTTAGTTCTAAATCCAGTTGGCGAGAAGTGAGTGTAGCTCGCAGTGAATCCTGCTTTCCTTAGCTGAGCGAGCAGTTCGTCGCTCTTGGGCGAGTGGACTTTCCACAACTTGGAGAGTTCGTGGACTGAATAGAAGAGTGGCTGCATGTCGTTTTCCTCAAGCATTAGCGTAAGCGCCGTGCGCAGCTGTTCCTTTTGCGTGTAGTTGCGTTTTTCGTTGATTTCAATTGCCTTCTTCACAATTTCCGCGTCATTGAGCTTGCCTTTCCACATTGGTCCCGCGTAGTTGGTCTTGCCGCCGCATTTGCACGCTTCTGGAAAGTCGGAGAACCATCTGCTGCCGCACTTGCTGCAGAGATTGGCGTAGGCGAACTGCTTCATTGCGAAGTCGGCCTTTGCAGAACTCTTTTCGCAAAGCACCATCGCCTTTATCGCGTGACCCTGGTAGAAGCAGAAGAGCGGCGTGATGCCGTAGTCACGCAAGGCGAGTGCCTCAGCCATCTTCTTGAGCAGAATCCGTACGGCTATTTCGTGGGAAAATTCGCAGCGCATTGGCTTGCTTGAGTAGTTCCTTATGCAGGTTGCAGGCTCATTGCCGCAGAGCTTTGCGAGGTCGGTGCCGGTCGCGCTGATGATGCCTGACTTGCCAAGCAGCATGGAGGCGCCTTCAAGGAAGAACGCGGGCGTGCCAAACGGGTCGAGTTCAACAAAATCATAGCGCTCGTCTGCGCTTGCGACGAATTCGTGGAATTTCTTCCCTGCGATTTTGGTTTTCTTGAGCTTGTTGGCCTTGATGTTCTGCTTTAGGAGCTTGACTGCATCGGGGTTTGCCTCGATGAACGTCACTGCAATGCCCGGGTTATCTGTCGCATAGCGGATGCCGCGCGCACCCGTGCCGGCGAGGCCGTCAACGAGCGTTTTTTCCGGCATGAGCTGCATGAGCGCGCCAAGCCCCACGCTTGCCATTGAGCGGTTGAATGACATTCTGGGGTTGTAGAATGCGCTTTTGTGGAAGGGGTCGTCGCTTGCGCCTGCGGGGACTAGGAGAACTGCCTTTTCTTCCCGGATTTTCTCGAGCTTCATGGTCATTAGTGTTTTAATGCTGTTGCAAGCATAAGAACCTTAGTAGGTGAGATTTCCAAATGTATGCTTTCATCAGGGCTTTCGTCAATTCCAGTGACGTACTTTCGACGCACCTTGACCTCAAGGTAATGCCGCGCCATGCCACTTTCGCCCTTACGGGCTACATTGAGCTGAAAAAGTACGAGAAAGTCGAGGCGGGCGAGGACCCTCACGCCGGTGGCCACACGAAGCAAATCAAGGCCTTCCTAAAGGCACTGCCGGAAGGCGAGGCCGTGATGGTTTCGGTAAAGACTCACCCCTCATTGCGCATGGGAAAAGAGCTTTCCTATGAATTCAGCGTCGGCCGCAAGTTCGACTCCGAGGCCCAGATGCAAATCGAGGTCGAGAAGCTCCGCAAGGATTTGCTCATCGACGAGTACACTGCACCCGTCTTCAAGCACAAGGAGGAAATGTGGGTCTCGAGCGACAACCCCAATGCGGGTAAGGAAAGCGTGGTGCTGCCTGTGAAGAAGGATAATTCGGGCGTCGATTCCTGCTAAGTGATTTAATTGCCAGCCCTCTACACCCACACTGACTTTGACGGCGTAGTTTCCGCAGTTCTCGTCACTAGCGGAGACGATGTTTCCGAGGTTCGTTTTGCAGAGCCCGACGACATCCAGCAAAAGCGAATCGACATCCCGAAGGGCTCAATCATCGCAGACCTGCCTTTTCACCACAACGCGGGCAAGTGGTTTGACCACCACGCGTCATCCGCAGGCGCAAAGGCCCCTGACGGCAAGTTCGACCCCCACGCCAAAAGCGCCGGCCGCGTCATCCTCGACTACTACGAGAATCCTTATCTCAACAAGAAGTTCGGCGACTTAGTCGACGCGTGCGATAAAATTGACTCCGCGTCTTTTACCGAAGACGACATCCGCTCCCCGTCAGGCTATTACTTGCTTTCTTTTGCCCTTGACGCTGATGACACTGCCTCCGACGCGATGAACTTCCGTCGCTGGCTCATCGAGGCGATAAAGAAAAACTCCCTCGAACAGCTGCTGGCAATGCCTGAAGTGAAGACTCGCGTGGAGAAAGTGATGGCGCGGCGCGAGCGAATGGCGGCCGAACTCGAGCGATTCACCACCGTTCACGGCAGAGTATGCGTGATTGACGGCCGGGAATTACCTGCAGAGTTTGCAGGCGGTGGGACAAAGTTCCTTTCCTATTTGCTTCACCCGCAGTGCATCGCAAGCATCAAAATCAGGAAAGGCCGGCTTGAGGGCAACACTGACTTTAGCATGGGCGAGAACATCTTCTATCCAGAGCGGGGCAAGCTTGACCTGGGTGCGATTGCGCGTCGGCATGGCGGGGGCGGACATCGCGCAGCGGCAGGCTTTCGTGTTGCCGAAGCGCTTGCAGACTCGATTCTGGAGGCAGTTGTTGCCGAGATTAACGCCTTTCCCACTGGATAGCCATAACCCTTATTAGCTGTGGCCGGAGAAAGAAGGGCTTGTGACAGAATTTCGCCTGACCGAGCCGGGGCAACTCAAAAAACTCCCGCCCGGAACCCATTTTGTATTGTTTTCCGAGGAAGTCGCGCCAACGGCAGAGCTATTGTCGGACATTTCGGACAACCATCGCCTCGTCAGGGCCATACTCATTTCAAAAAAGCACGAGCAAACATTGCCGCAGGACTTCAAGTCCGTGCTCAGGCCTAACCTAGTCGTCCACTCCATTCCCGACTCGGACGAGGCAAAAAGCAGGTTGGAATACCGTTTTGAAAACCTAAGAAAGCGCGCCAGGTCCCTACCCGAAGAAATCCGGGAGAAGCACGAGCGTGAATTGGATTCTGCAATCTCGCTTTTCCAGGCCAACGGGCGTCATGCGGAGGCCGAGCTGCTAACTGTTGCCCTGCGGGCAATTAACCCAGAGGCCAAGGCCGAAGGATTCGGGTTTAACCTGGATGCCGTGGAGCGCGTGCACAGGGCAACAAGGGCAATAGATTTCCTCTCCCGGATTGACGTGCGAAAAATCCTCGAGGCGGCTATAAAACCAGGGCACGAAGCCGACGTCGCGCCAAGCGGCCTTACTGTGGCGCACATTGGAACAGGAGGCGAAGCGGATTTTATTCCCGGCTATTACCAAGTCCGGCCCGCGTACCTTGGCACGTCTTTGGGGTACACGAACTTCAACTTGTTTGACGAAAAGCGCCTGCATATCCTGCAGCTTTTGCCGAGTACGACCCAGCGCATCAGCAAACTGACTCAAATGCATCCGAAAAGCGATTTGCTAGGCTGGCGTTACGTTAATCTGAACTTGGCTCTCGTTTTGGCCGAGGCAATTGGCGCCGAGAAGTTAAGCGTCGAGACGAAAAACTTGAGCGAAGAGGCCGAGGAGGAGCTGGTTAAGTACTTGAAGGAAGGCTGGACTGATGAACAAGAAGTCATCCATCCGGGGCCGCATGACCTTGCTGGAATCCATCCCTGGCGGCCAGTTGACGAAGAAGGAAAAATCGTCCGCTCGAAAAAAGACGGCCAAGAAGTCGTCCGCTACGAACACAGTGTTTCTGGGCATAAAATCCTTGAGCAGTTCGGCCTGAAAACCATCGCGCCTAGGCGGATTGTAAAGAAGGCAGGCAGCCGAATCTCCAAACCTAAAACTAGCCTTTAGCCGCCGATGTGTGTCTCGTCGCCTTCGTGCTTGCCTATCGAGGGCAGGCCGCCCGTGCTTGCCGAATCGCCTTCAGTTTGGATAATCGTTTCCTCAGTAGTCGTGGTCTTGTTCTGTCCCTCGCCTTCCTCGACTTGCGAGCGGAGCTTGCGGAGTTTTGCGATGTACTGCTGCCTGCTGCGTTCCTCTGGCGTTGTTGCCGTTGAGGCGTGGCGGTAGTAGAACATTGCCGCGCCGACAAAGAGGATGAAAATGAATATGGCTAGCTGGCCTGAGAGCGCGCCAATGAACAGGCCGCTGATGCCGCTTCCGCGCTTGAAGGCTGGAAGCTTTGCGGATGCGATTTGGACGCCGTTGCTCTTTGCAATCACTTGAGCGCTTGTCGCCTCATCGTCGGTGCTGGGGTTGACCGTGAGCTTGATTTCCTTCTCCGAGTGGGCGGGAACGTCAATGACTTCCGACGACTGGTTCCATCCCGGGGGCAGGCCTGTTGCATAAAGAGTCACTGCAGGCAGGGCGTTGTCGCCCGTGTTAGCGACTTTAGCGGTAAAGACGAGGGCGCCAGATGATTGCTGGGGTTCTGAAACCGACATTGACGCGGTGCCGCTGCAAGTGCCGACGCGTATGAGCACGGTGCCGCTGCCAACAAGGCTGTTCCCAAACGCACTAACGTAGACGAGGTTGTCGCCTGCCTTTAGCGCGCTTGTTGGGATTGCAATCGGGAATTCTGCTGACAGGCCCGACTCGATTCGAAGCGAGCGGGTGAACACTGGGGTGCTGCCAAGGCGCGCTTCTACGTTAAAGTCGCCTGCGCGGTTGCCCTTGTTTTCAAGCTGGGCCTCGACGTTGAGCACTTGCGGTAACCTGCAGTCAAGCAAGTCAATGCCAGCGGCAGTGATTGCCGGGAGCGTGAGGACTGCCTCTTGCGGGCTGCCCCGGACCTCGACGGTCCATTTGTTTTCAAAAAGCTGGAGAGTGCCGCTAAACGCGCGAAGAGTGACTTGGTGGATGCCTGCACTTGCGCTTGGTGCGGCGCGCACGACGAACGTCGCCTTTGTCGAAGCCGCGCGGTCTAGCTCAAAGTCGGCAATAGCGGGCGTCACCGTGAGTGCGCCGTCGTCGCTCTCGGCGGTGAGCTTGAAGTTGCCTGCAGCGCCGGTGTTGCGCACGCGGTATGTTGCGACAAGGGCGTCGCCGCCGCTTAGGGTATCGTAGTTGCACATAGCGTCAGTGCAAAATAGGGGAGTGCTGCGCGTCACTTCAAGCGACTTGCGCGTGGGTGAGTAGATGCTTGCAAAATCGATGCGCGAGTTGACGCTGTCGCAGCCGGTCTCGCCGCAGTTGCCAATAGGATTGTAGGCTTTGGTGAAGTCCTGCTCGAGCCTGGTAGAGCCGCACGTCTCGCCGGGGCACGGCGTGATTGAAACGGCGAGGAGCTTGCTTTTGGACTGGCAGTTGCTGCCGCCGGGACTGCAGACGCTTGCAAATACGCGAACCTGCACTACGCCCTGCATGCAGGAGAGCGCTGAAATGTGAAGATTGGTGCCCTTAGCCCCGTTGCCATCGATAGTGAGCTGGCTTGCGTCAAAAACGCCTGTGAGGTCCCAAGTGGAGGCACTAAAGAAGACCGTGTCGCCGGCATTGGCGCCGGAGACCCAGACGGGTAGGGTGCCGCCGCTGCAGGGGGTGACTTCAAGAGTAGTTGCGCCAACGCCCATGTCGAAGGCGTAAACTGCCGAGAATGCGAACAAGAAAGCAACAGCGAACAAAGTAAACCGCAATTCTACCACCCTTAAGAGATTAGGCCCACTGCCGCTATTTAAGCATTACTATTTGTTACTTCTTGCCAGTAAATACATTTAAATAAGTCGGGCGGCTTAATTACTTTACAACTCGAGGTTGTTACTCTTGAATGATAGAAACGACGAAGATAGGCTTAATAATGCGGGTGCAGTGAGACCTAGGATTGCCATGCCGGCTAATCCCGATGTGTTAAATTCGCTGCGCAGGCTGGGCCTTAACCAGTACGAGGCTAAGGCTTACTATGCCCTCTCGACTACTGGCAAGAATACGGCTGGCGAGCTTTCAGAGCGCGCAGAGTTGCCGCGCCCCCGCGTTTACGACGTCCTGGCGAGCCTGCAGAACAAGGGCTTTGTCGCAGTGCAGCCCGGCAGGCCGGTAACTTACACTTCGCTTCCAGTTTACGAGGCAATCAAGACGCTACGAAAGCAGAGGCAGGAGGAGCTTTCAGGCGAGCTTGCCAAGATTGACGAAGTTGGCGGCGAGCTTGCAACCAAGCTCTCAGCCGCCGGCGCCCTCCCCTCGTTTGCTTCTGAGGCAGTCTGGACGCTTAAGGGCCGCGAGGCCATCTATTCCAAGCTCGCCTCAATGATTGAGGAGTCCAAAAAGCACGTCATGCTCTCAACAAGCGCAGCCGGACTCCACCGCAAGCTAGGCGAGTACGGAAAAGTCCTTGAGAAGGCTAAAGGCCGTGGCGTCAAGATAAGCATTTTTGCGCCCACCGACCGAATCAAGGCCGGTGACTTCGCGAAAATCGCGAAAGTCAATCCAATCGAGCTTCCGACGCGCTTTGCAGTCGCGGACGACCAATCGCTTCTCTTCCTGACTCCCGAAGGCACTCACGCCGACGAGGAGCTCGCCCTCTGGCTCCACAACCCCCACGTTTCCTCTACCCTTCGCCAAGTAGTGCGCGAGTAAAGCCAAACGCAGCTTTTTTTAACCCCGTGTTGCAACACTCTCTTTACCAACGGGGGTGACGATGATTGGTTAGCGAACTTGTTGACTTTGTCGCGCGCATTGCGACCGTTGCGCTTACCCCTATCGTCATCTTCTATGCTTTGGCTGCAATGCACAGTTCGGCGGCGAAAAAGAGCAGGGAATACAACGGCAGCTTTTGGATAATCATCGTCGCGGCGGTCCTTCTAAGCGCCGGCGAGCTGATTTCAGTCTACGCGCAGATTTACGGTATGCCGCAAGTAGCGTCCGTCTCAGCAGTCGTCAGGCTGGTCGTGTTCTTGCTGCTTTTGTGGAAACTGCGCGAAAAGACGAAAGAAAGCGTCTTTGAGCACCTGAAAAAGAGGAGGCGGAGTAAATGAACAAACTCAAGCTAGGGGCAATGAGCTTTCTCCTCTACCTGATTGTCGAATTCGCGTTCAACTCGGCTTTCGAGGCAGTGACTGGCGGCCGTCTCTTCAGCTACTTTCTCCTCCCCATTGCCGATGGCAAGACCAGCCTTGTTTCGCCACTCATCTTCGCCGTTCTAGTGATACTGCTCTTCGACTCGTTCAAGTCAGCCTATGATTCAATCAAGGGCTACCACAACCGCGTGCTTTTCGTAGGCGTTGCCGTTGCATTGCTTGGGCCATTCTACGAGTGGATGTCGGGCACCGCAATCCGGCTTGCGACCGGCAGTGCCTATTCGCTCTACCTTTTCCTCCCAGTGCTTGAGGGCTACACGAGCCTGCTCTCGCCAGTATACTTCTTCACAGTCGGGGTAGCTTTCGTCTACTCATGCCGCGCGCTAGGGTTTCTTGATTGACGGCTAGCAAGAGTTAGACGAGCAGGATGGCGAGCACTATTACTGCAATAGTCCAGGCAAAGTAATCGTCTTCGTGGAATCCGCCGAACATAAAAATCACTAACTAAATTATGGTCGCCCTGAGTATTTAGGCCTTAGGCCGTGCTTGCTGAGGGTTCCGGCTTGGGCGCGGGCTCCTCTTCAAGGGGCGGCCGCTGCAGTGACTGCTGGCCCTGCGATTCGTGCTCGGGCTTTGGCAGGTCGTGCACTTCCTCGGTGTCGAACTCTTCCTTAAGCGCGGTCTTCCAGACTTCGACGCGGCGGATTGGCGTTATCTTGCCGAGTTCCTTGTGGAGGTCCTGGACGCCCCTGCCGAGTACGATTTCCTTGATGAAATCGCCAAAGTCCTGCGACCTTGACTTGGCCGAGAGTACTTCGACAATCTTTCTGCGCAGCGACTTGCGCTGGCGCTCTGAGCAGCTGTTCTCGGTCACAACCATGGCCTTGACGCGGAATTCAATTCCGTCCTTTGAGACGGTCATGAAAACGACGTCAACGACGTCGCGCCTGCGGCGCACGAGCGAACGCAGGTACTCGCGGGCAATCGAGTGGCCGATGAACTTGGTGTAGGCCTTCTTGCCCTTGATTTCGTGGATGCGGAGCTTGATTGAAGTGTACATGTGGTTTAAGTCGCGCGTAATCTCCTTTAGCGGGATTTCGATGATGCGGTTCATGAGCGACTCGTCCGCAAGCGACGGGACTTGGGCCGCTTCGATGTTGTTTAGGAAGTTGGGTGCGATGACCGTGTACCACTTCTTGGCCTTCCACGAATCGACGACTTTCTTGCTAGCGGGTGCTGCCATTTTCTTTCACCTTACTTGACGAGTAGCGCGGCCTGCTCGGGATCGTATTTCCAGGTTGCAGGGAGTTTCTTTCCGCGGTAGTACTTGACGAGGCGCTTGATCTTGCTCTCGGTGCGCCGTAAAATCGATTTGTTGTGGATGTCGGTGCCGTTTGTCTTCAAGTGCTTGTGTAGGCCGACTGCGCGCTTGATTAAGTCCATCAGGTCGCGGGGGTAAGTCCTCGCGACCTTGGCTGCCGTGAGTATTTGTGAAATGGTCTGGCCTGTGATGTTGCGCACGCTTGGCACGCCGTGGCCGTCGCGCAGCAGCCGGCCGATGGTCGCCTCGTCGTGGCCCTCGCGTGCCATCTTGATGACGAGGTCGGTGATTTCGTCCTTGCTTAGCTGGACCCACGAGGGGGGAGTCTTGGTCGAAGGCTTGCGGCTGCCTGCGTGGCCGTGCTTTCGTGAGTGCATTCTTGCCATTTTTTCTTATACCTTGAGTTCAATTGCTATTGTTTCGCCGCCGCGAGCGTTTAGCTCCTCGATTGCCGCAACAGCCTTTAGTTCCTCTTCAATCTTGTGGAAGTCTTTGAGCAAAGTGTCAGGCAACGCAACCGAGGCAAAGGCGATTTTCGCGTTTAACGCCATTGCATGACCGGCCTTGAATTTGCGCGCTTCTCCCAAAAGAGAATGGAGAACCTCAACAATATTGTCTTCGGGCGGATTTATATACTCTTCTTCCGGGGCCGGCCAAGAGCACTGGTGCAGGCTTTCGTGGCCCTCTTCTTTGGCAAACATTTCCCGGTAAATCTCGTCGGTGACAAAGGGCGCAAACGGCGCAAACAACTTTAGCGTTGTGTTGATGGTGTGGCGCAGGCAGTAGTTTGCAGCCGCCTTGCTCTCCTCGTCAGTGCCGTAAATTCGGTACTTGACTTCCTCCAGATAGTAGTCGCAGAACTCCTTCCAGAAGAATGACTGCATTGAAGTGATGGCGGAATAGTAGTCGTAGCCGTTTAGCGCCAAAGTGCAGTCCTTAACGAGCTTGTTGAGCCGGCCCAAAAGCCACTTGTCGGTAGCCCGGAACTTGAGTTTTGAAACGTCCTTCTCAACCGGCGCCCCTTCGAGGGACTTTTCGACAAACTTTGCCGCGTTCCAAAGCTTGTTCAAAAACGACTGCGAGTAGTCGATGTCCTTGTAATTAAACGGCCTGTCGCGGGCAAACGCCCCGCTTAGTGCCGCCCACTGGCGCAACGCGTCGGCGCTGTACTTCTTTAGTAGAATCTCGGGGTCCTCGTAGTTCCCTAAGCTCTTGCTCATCTTCTTGCCGTCTTTCCCAAGCACGCTTCCGTTGATGAGCACTTGCTTGAATGGCGCCTTGCCTGTCAGGGCAAGTGAGCGTGCGATTGTGTAGAATGCCCACGTGCGGATAATCTCGAGCCCTTGCGGTCGTAAGTTCGCGGGGTAGAGCCGCGAGAAGCTCTTCTCATCGTCGGGCCAGCCTGCAATCACCAAGGGCGTGATGCTTGAATCAACCCAGCAGTCGCAGGTGGATGTCTCGCCAGTGACTTTCCCGCCGCAGTCGCACTTGCCTTGCCATTCTTGTGCGGAAGGGTCAACCGGCAGCTTGCCGTAGTCGGGAGCGTAAGTCTTGCCGCAATCTTCACAGTAGTAGAATGGAATTGGCGTGCCGTAGACGCGCTGCCTTGAGATGACCCAATCATATTCGATGAAATCCGCCCAGTCGATTAAGTATTGGAGCGCAAATTCGGGAATCCACTGCATTTCCTTTGCGGCAGCCTTGATCTTGTCCTCGGTTCCCTTGATTTTGACGAACCACTGCATGCTTCGCAAGTATTCAGTTGGCTTGCCGCACCTGTCGTGCACTTTTACGCTTTGGTTTAGTTTCTCCTGTTTGAGCAGCAGGCCGCCGGCTTTAAGTTCCTCAAGAATGCGCTCGCGCGCCGCTTGGGTTGAGAGCCCGTCATAGCCGGGGCC
>JAGVFW010000007.1 GCA_020057405.1 archaeon
GTTGTTGTAGCGGAAGAGGTTGCTTGCAGTGCCTGAAGCGCCAGTGGCGCCTTCGCCGACGGTGTTGTTGTAGATGGTGGCGTTGACTTTCGAGATGTCAGAATAGCCGTTGGTGTCTACTATAGTGCAGTTGCACCACACGCGGGTGGTGGTTGCGGCAGTCAGCGTGACGGCATTCTGGCCTGTTCCGCTGACATAACACGTGCCCATGACTGGCGCCTGGTTTCCGATAGTTGTCTGGGTTGTGGCCGAACCTTGAGCTGCGGCTCCAGTGATGTAAGGGTAGAAGAAGAACATTGCTGCAACTGCGATTGCCGCGAGTGCAATTGCGATGAATGAACTGGAACCGTTATTTGCCATTTGAGCACCTCAATGTAACAATCTTTACTACTGCGAACTTCTGCTTTTAAACTTATCCTTAACCTGTTGGCGTTGCTTCGCCTGCGGGCGGCTGGGGCAAGTCCGCTGGCGTTTGCTCGTTTATTACCTGTACCTTGGTCACGATGCTTTCAGGATTGTAAACGCGAACAACTGTCTTGATTGCCTGCATGCTGTAGTCCCGTGCTGGTACGACTGACGCGACTCCCTTGCCTTCAGACCGGGGAGCGGATAGGACGTAAGACCAAACCAAGAGCGCGGCTATCGCAAGGATGACGAAAACGCCGACTGCAGTGCGAGAATCGACGAATTGATTGGAGGAAGGGGCGGGGTTCAGGCGCGTTTTGCGAACCGATTTAGATAGCTTGGCCCGCTTTGTCTTTCTCTTCATAGCAAGAATTCATTTGACCGTGCTTATTAAAGATTAGCATTGGCCGGGGGGGGGAGAACCTGCATTTGCCGATTAAGGCCTTGCGGGACAGGCTGGATTTTCTTCCACTTTTATTCCGGGCGCAGATTAGCTTTGGCTTGCGACAAAGTCGATAAAGCCGTTGTAGGTGTCGGCGATAATGCCGCTTGGTACGTGCAGGTCAAAGTAGTGCGTGCGGTTTGATGTCAACGCAACTGTCGCTACTGCGAGGTCATAAGACGAGTTTGGCGTGCTGTCGCCGCCGCGCTCGGTAAACGCCGTTTCGTCGGACATTGTGGTGTCCCAGGCGTATTTGATGTTGTCAAAGGTGATGTTCCTGAAGTTTGGCGTAGGGCCAGTGAGGTTGGTATCCTGGTAGGTCATGTCGAGGACGGTGTTGCCCCAGTTAGTCACGTTGAGGGATTGCGCCGTTGAGGTGCCGCCCGGGCTTATCGTGCCGAAGGCAACCGCCGACGGGTTGACGGTTATTGCGACGAGCGTGTTTACTGTTGCAGTCGTGGTTCTCGAAGCCGTGCTTGCGGCGGCGTCGCTTGCGTTAACCGTACACGACCAGCTGCCGGCAGGGTAGAAGTACCGCATTTGGAAGCTGCAGTTTGCAGTGCCGCCTGTCGAGTTGGCAGAAACGGTAGAGCAGCTGGCGTTGTAGATGCCGATGCGCTGGTACGACGCGTTGTAGAACGACAGCGTCACGTTTTTCAGGAAAGCCGAGTAGTTGCTTGAGGTGGCGTTGAAGCTCGCGCGGAACTGGGATATCTTGCCAACCGCTCCCGTTACCGAGGCATTGCCGTTGCCGTAGTACTCCTGCGTCCACGCGCTCCAGTTGCTTTCCTGTCCCGAGCCGTTTGAGGGCGCTCCCTGGCCGTAGAGTGCGGTGATTTCTGCCGCGGTGATGCTTCGGTTCCAAATCTTGACGGCGTCAATCGAGCCGTCCCAGTAGTTGTTGGAACTTCCGGTTATTTGCTGTGGCGAGCCTATGCGGACATTCACGGCTGGAACCGTAGTCCACGTGGCGTCAACGTAGGGTGTTGAGTTCACCAGGCTGCCATCAACATAGACGCTCATGTGCGTGAGGTTGTACTGCCCTACTATGAAGTGCCATAGGTTGTCGTTTATTGCAGGCCCTCCCGCCGCTATTTGGTAGACGGTGCCCGTGTAGGCCATGAATCCGGCCTTGAAACTCGAGTTCATCAAGAGGCCGCCGTAGACGTAGAAGTTGCCGGAGACTTCGCTGTTCGGTTGTCCAACTATAGCCTTGCTGCTGGCGACTGCCGAGCCCGTCTTGACCCAAGCTGCGTAAGTCACGCCGGACTGGTTGAACCATCCAGCTGGAATCGTAAGCGAAGTTAAGGCTATTTGTCGTTTTACCCCGCCAAAATCAAGGCACCGCCCAACTACGCAGCTTGTAGTGTTGAGCGTCGGGAATAAGCTCGCGTTCGTGGTGTTGGCGAAAGTGGCAATATACCCTTTTCCGCTTAGGTCCAAGCTTTTCAAAGCTTCAGTCTCATTGCCGGAACTGTCGCCCAAGTCCCACCAACCAACAAGCTGCGAATCGTTGAACGTGTAGTTCTTGGCTCTGAAAGCGAGGCTCACGTTGGTGAAGTTGTGGATGAAGCCCTCGTTGCCGCGGTTGTCGCTGTTGTTCTCCCAAGCAATTAGTTGGCTTATTTCGCTTGATGTAAGGCTGCGGTTCCAGATGTGGAGCTCGTCAACCGAACCGTTGTAGAAGGATGAACTGGCGCCTCTGGCGCCAACGCTCAGCAGGTCTGAATTGTTGATGTCGCCCGCCATTATGGTAAAGTTGCCGCTGCCTACCATCGTTCCGTCAACGTAAAGCACTATAGACCTGTTGGTTAGTTGCGTTCCGTTGACAACGCCAGCAACGTGGTGCCAGCCTCCGCCGCTTATGTCTCCGCCAGTAACTCCGGGATTGAGCGTGCCGTTGTAAATTAAGAACCTGACTTGCCTCGCGCTTCCGGACGGTAGGCTTCTGAATGCAAACGGGTATCCTCCGTTGCCCGCCCACTTTTCTACAAGCGCACCGTTTGTGGCACTCTGGTTGTCCTTTACCCAGAAGGCAATAGTGTATTCGTTCGTGCGGTTGAAGTTTAGTTCGCCGTTTTTCAACCGCAGGAACTGGTTAAAGCCGTTGAATTGGAAACAGCCGCCAATCTTGCAGGAATTGTTGAAGATGGGCGTTGCGGCAACCGTTCCGTTTCCAAGCGAACCCGAGTTGTTGAATCGGCTGGAGTCTTTCGTGTCGTTCTCAAAATGCAAAGAAGCGATTACGACATCCTCTGCGTTCAAGCCCGCCGCCTCAAACCAGCTCCAGTTAGCCTGCGCTAGGGTGGTTCCCGAACTGGCGCCGCTTGGCCGAAGGGGTGTGCTGAAGTAAGTGCCGTTGGTGGGGGTGAATGAGTTTGACCGGTAGGGGCTAAACACGCTTGCGCTGTCGTTGACGACCGTGTTGTTCATCACGCCAAGCGACAAGTTGGCCGTCCCGTACGCGGATAGTTTAGTGTAGAGCGCGGTTTCCTCTAGGGTGCCGGAAGCGGTTGCGCTGCCAAAGCCGTTGAAGTCAATTAGCGTGGACCAGCAGGCGATAGACGTGTTGTCTGGCCCCGGGGTAAGGTCGATTGTCGCGGGGCCGACGGTGACTGACCCAAGATATAGCCCGTTGTTTGAGAAAGTAATCCACACCGTCTGGCTGGCGTTCATCGTCGCGTTTGTCGTATTCGTGTTCGAGTAGTTGACTGCAGTGAGCACGTGCGGAGTGTAGTTGGCGTTCACCGTGTTGTTGCCGATAAACTGCGTGACTGTGAACCAGCCGGTCACGCCAGTCGAGTCGGTAACAAGATTGCTGAGCAGCGGGTTCGTCGTCGCCGAAGTGGCGTTGGTGATGTTGACATAAGCGCCCGGAATCACGGTGTAGTTGCTCCAGGTGACGTTCGCGCGAACGAACCAGTCTATCGTTAGGTTGTTGTTGGCGCTGACATCCCAGAGGACCGCGCTTCGGTTAAACGTCGTGTTAAGCAGCCGCAGGTCGGAACTTGTGGACATGTTGATGTCGAAGTAGCCCGCGTCGCAGCCCGCGGTGCAGTAGTTGATGGTGCCGTTTATGAACTGGTTACCAAGCGCGTTGTCCGCCTTGATGCCGCCGGCCCGCGATGTTATTGTCGTATTGGTGAAGTTAGTTGCATAGGCGTCCTGCATGTACACGCCGTACGCACCAGTGCCGTTTGTGGAGATGGCGTTGCCGGTGAAGTTGATGTCGGCCGGCGGGAAGGTTCCCGTCTGTCCGTATATGCCGTGTGCCGAAGTGCCGTTAGTCAGGATGTTGTTGTAGGAATAGTTCACGAACTGCTGGGCGCTTCCAAGCGAAGTTAGGTAAATGCCATAGCTGCTGGTGCCGAAAGTCTTGAGGTAGTTGTAGCTGATGTTGTTGTTGGTGCCGTCCTGCCCGTGGAGGGCAGTGGCAGACGTTCCGTTGGTGATGAGGATGTTGTATTCCGCCACGTTGTCGCTGTTGCCGCTGGTGCATTTGGACAGGGCCAGCGCGTTTGCGGAGGAGCCGTTGGTGTAAATCGTGTTGTTGGAGAGTATGCCGTTAGTTGACCCGCAGTCTGAAATTCCGTTTGACGAGGTGCCGTTGGTGACAATCGTGTTTTCGGTGATTATTGGCGTGCTTTGGCTACTTGCTATTGAAATGCCGTTTGAGTTGTCTCCCCACGTCGTTATTGAATTGCGGGTGACGTTGAACATCATGCCGACCGAAGAACTGCCAGTGGCGATGCCGGGTGCGCTTGCTCCCCGCGTTACGATGGTGTTACCCGTGACGTTCGCCTTCGCGTTTGTCGGGAAGAGTATGCCGTTTGCGGAGGAGCCGTTGGTGGTAATCGTGTTGCTGATTATCCAGTTGTTCAGTGAGCTTATGCCGACGTTTATTCCGACCGCGTTCGAGCCGTTGGTGTAAAGCGTGTTCGCGGTGATGTTGGTAGAGTTGGTTGTCCTAAGGCCGATTGCGGGCGAACGCGAGCCGTTTGCAGTAAGCGTGTTTGCGAAAATGGTGACCGAACTGGAGTTGGTGATGTTTAGCGCACCTGCAGTCGTGCCGTTGGTGACAACCGTGTTTAGCGTGATGTTGAGCGTACGGGTATTGTTGAACAGGATGCCAATCGAGCTGGCGCCGTTTGTCAAAATCGTGTTGTTGCGTATCGTCAGGTTAATCGCGATGTTGTTTCCCGTGCCGTTCAAGTAGATGGCGCTTGAGTTCTGGCTGGTTCCGTTCTGGACGAACGTGCACCCTCGGATGGTGATGTTGTCAAAGCCCTCGGCGCTGAAGTTCACGCCCAAGCCGATGCCGGTCTGGGCGTAGAAGACGTTGTACCCCAGGCAGTCTAGCGTGACATTGGGGCTGGTGATGGTAAAGCAGTTGGCGTCTGAAGCTACGTCGGTTGTGAGCGTGTAGAGCGAGTTTTCAGCCTCCTCTGCCCCCCGATAGGCAAGCGCTCCGCAGGTTTGTGATGTTGCGGGAGTGACCTGCGTCAGGGCCACCCAGACGGTCTGAGACCGGTTGACTGTCGCGTTAGTGCCGTTAAACTGCCACGTGCCCTGCGAGTAGTTGGTTGCGGAGAAGTTGTGCGGCGTGTAAGTGACGTTGGCCGTGTTGTTGCCGAAGAATTGCGTTACGACCCACCAGGGAGTTGCGCCGTCAGCGCCCGCGACGAGGTTGAGGAACATCGGGTTTGTCGTCGCGCTCGTCGCGTTTGTGACATTGACGTTGGCGCCGTTGATTGGCGTGGAATTCGTCCACGTTACGTTCGCCCGCGCGTACCACTGGATGGTCAGGTTGTTTGCCAATCCGGCTCCCCAGTTGATGGCGCTTTGGTTGATTGTCGTGTTAAGCAGCCGCAGGTCCGAGTTTCCAGTCAGGTTTACGTCAAAGTAGTTCGCGTCGCAGCCGGCAGTGCAGTAGTTGATGGTGCCGTTGACGAACTGGTTGGCGTACGAGCCGTTTGACGCAATTGCTCCGGCCCGCGATGTTATCGTGGTGTTTGTGAAGTTGACTGCCGTTGCCCTCTCGAGCAGGATGCCGTAAGCGCCAGTTCCGTTGGTTGAGATTGCGTTGCCGGTGAAGTTTATTATCCCGACCGTGCCGCTTGAGGCGGCCACGTAAATGCCGTGCGCGTAAGAGTCGTTGGTCAGGATGTTGTTGTAGGAGAAGTTGACGAAACCCTGCGTGGTTGTCCGAATGACGTAAATTCCGTAGCTTTGGCTGCCGAAAGTCTTGATGTAATTGTAGCTGACGTTCACTCCGCTTCCGTCGGATTCGTAAATTCCCTGGGAGCCGGTCGCGTTTAGCTTGATTTGGTTGCCCTCGATTGCCATGAGCGTGTTGCCGGAGATGCTTGTGAAAGACTTGATTGCTATGGCGTTCGTGCCGTTTCCTTGGATGGTGTTGTTGTTTATGATTCCTCCATCCAATTGTGCAACCGAGATTCCAATCGAGCCCGTGTTGTTGAGGAAGATTGTGTTTTCAGTAATGTACTTGACTGTCGTAGTGCCGCCGCCGCTGATGCCGGTTTCACTTGTGCCCAACAACGTAATTCGGTTACCAGTTATGTTGCCTGCCACGTTGATTCCGCCCGCGGTGGCACCCCGGAGTACTATGGTGTTCGAAGTAGCATTTACGACGCCAGTGTAAGCCCCAGAAATTGCCGAGCCACCCGAGCCATTTGTGCTAATTACGTTTCCTGTTACGAACATCGTGGTGCCCGTGTTTCCATTCGATATGGTAATTGCCGCGGCGCCGGTTGAGTTGATGTCGATAGTGTTTCGTGATATGTTAACGGCCCCGAAGCCTACCGTGCCTCCGGCCGATATGTATATTCCGTAGATGGTAGGCGAATTCGAGCCGTTTATCCGGATTGTGTTGCCGGTGATGTTTTCGCCAGTGGCATACATGCCGAATTGAATTCCGGTGGATGTATTCGACACTATGCTGTTGCCGGTGATGTTCGTGTAGTTGTTGCTGGTTTTGAAATAGATGGGGACTGCGTTTGTCGCGTTTGTCGTCATCACGTTGGTTGCAATCCAGATGTAGGATGAGTTTGAATAGTTTAGTGCAACGGCCCCCCAGCCGGTTGTCGTGAAAATGTTGCCCGTGACGTTCGTCTGGTTTGAATTTTCAATCTGAACGCCGACCGACTGGAGCGAGTTGGTCCTGAACGAGTTGTTGTAGATTGTTATGTTCTTTGAGGCATCTGTTGGCGTGCCGTTGAAGTAAATGCCGGTCGAGTTGGCCGATGTGGAGTTCTCCCAGAAGTTGCATCCCTGCACAGTGATGTTGTCAAGGCCGGTTGTGCTGAAGTTGGCCCCCATGCCGGTTCCCGATTGAGCGTAGTAGACGTTGTATCCGAGGCAATCGAGCGTAATGTTCGGAGTGGTGAAGGTAAAGCAATTGCCGGCCGAGGCAACGTCGTTTGATAGGGTGTAGAGTGAGTTTAGGCCGCGTTCGGCGCCGTGGTAGGCTAGGGCGCCGCAGGAGGAGGGCGTGGTTTGCGAGAGGGTAATCCAGACGGTCATGCTCGCATTCATGGTGGCGTTCGTATTGTTCAACTGCCACGCGGACTGCGAGTAGTTCACGACCGTGAAGTTGTGGGGCGTGTAGCTGAAGTTGGCCGTGTTGTTGCCTTCAAACTGCGTAACTAGCGACCAGGCGGTCGCGCCGTCGGAACCGACGAGAAGGTTCGCGTGCATTTGGTTTCCTGCAGCGCTTGTGGCATTGGTGATGTTTACCCGGGCCCCGACTATGGGTGTGTAGTTGGTCCAGGTGACGTTCGCCCGCGCGTACCACCGGATGGTCAGGTTGTTCTTTGTGCCGGAGCCCCAGCTTACTGCACTCTGGTTGAATGTTGCGTTCACCGCGGTTAGGTTTGAATCGTATTCAAGGATGAAGTCGGCGTAAGTCGATGCGCATGCGCCGCACCTTATTATCGAGTCCATTTCCAGCGTGTTGTTGCGGGAGCTCCTTGTGGAGTTGACTCCGCCGGAGTTGGCTTGCATGGTGTTCAAGCTAGAGTTGGTGCCGTTGCTTGCGAAGAGCAGGAGTGCAAAGGCAGCTGAACCCGTGGCGTTGAGCGTGTTTGATCTGATTATCGCGAAATTGGAGTCGCGGGCGTAGAGCGCCGAGCTTTCGGCGCCGTAGGTTCTAACGCGGTTAAACGTGATGTTGTTGAGTGGCGCTGTCGTCAGGTTGATGCCGCTGGAGTTGACGCCGGTCGTGTTTATCGTGTTGCCAATCACTACGTTGCCGGTTGCAGAACTCCCGAGCAGCACGATGCCGGAGGACAGGTTGCCGGTGGTGTTGATTGTGTTGGACTGGAGGATGTTGTTGTTGCCTTGAACTAGGATGCCGTGGCCGAGCGTGCCGGTGGTGTTTATTGTGTTGAAGCGGATGGTGTTGTTGTTAGCGCTGGTCCTCAGCCATATTGGATGCCCTATGTTTCCAAAAGCAGGGCTCGCCGTGTCGAAAACAAGGTTGTATTCAAAAGTGTTGTTGATGACGGCCTGCCCGCCGGTTTGATATCCGTTTGTCGAGCCTCCGGTAACGGTAATGTTATTGGCGCGGAATGTGTTGCCGTAAGCGGTGCCGCCGTAGCCGATTGCCGAATAGCCTGCAAACAAGTCCATGATGTTGTTGGACGCGAAGAACGTGTTGTGGACCGCCTCCAGCTCAAGGGCGACCTCGCCGGCTATGTGCGTTACGTTGTTGCTCGACATGTTCGAGTTTGAAACGAAGGTCATGAGGACGTTGAACGTGCGGAAGGGCCAGTCGCCGTTGGAGACCAGCGTGTTGTTGTATATTGTGATGTTGTTGGAGTAGTCGCCGGAAGCCCCGGTTATGTTGAGGGCGGTCGTAATATTCATTACACTGCTGTTGGCATCGAAGATGCAGCCCCTTATCGTGACATTGTCAAGGCCCAATGTGCTGAAGTTGACGCCGGAGCCGTTCAGCGTCTGGGCGTACCTTATCCTGTGCCCAAGGCAGTCTAGCGTGACATTGTTTCCTGCGATGGTGTAGCACGTGCCTGCTGCAGTGAGGTCGGCGCCGACGGTGTAAAGGGTGTTCCAGCCGTCAGTGGCTCCGGTGTAGTAAAGGGGTCCGCAATTCGTGGTGGGCACTGAAGACAGCGTAATCCATACCGTCTGGGTCGAGGTGACGCTCGCGTTGGTGGAGTTGAAGTTGCTTATCGTCCCTGCCGTGAGGTTGTAGGCGGTAAAGTTGTGCGGCGTGTAAGTGACGTTGGCCGTGCTGTTTCCAATAAACTCGGTTACGAGGAGCCATCCGGTGGCGCCGGTTGAGTCCGCCGGCTGGTTGAAGTGCAGCGGGTTTGTGGCCGGGTTCGTCGCGTTGGTGACATTGACGAAGGCGCCGACTATCGGCGTGGAGTTAGTCCAAGTCACATTCGCGCGGGCGTACCATTTCTGCGTTATGGCATTGGCGGTGCCGAATTGGTAGCTTATTTTCTTCGGCGGAATTTCGGTGTTGATCTGGGTGGTGGTGTTCGTCAGGGTGGCGTTTGAATCAAGCGTTACGGCTACGCTGACTCCGCTTGTAATGCTCCCGATTTTTATCGTGTCGTTGGTGAACGTGCTCAGTCTCGAGTTGGTGAGGTTTAGCATAGTGGACTTTCCGTTGCCGTCAATGACATCGTATGACGAGGCGGTGTAGTTGCTTCCGTTTAAGTAAAGCGAGTAGGGCCCGATTGCCCCAGGCCTGAACGTGTTGTGCGAGAGGGTGTTGTTCAGCGAGTTGTAGAAGTGCGCGGCGTGGGCTTCGCCGGTGCCGGCGGTTGTGACTGTGTTGTTGGTGTAGTTGCCGTAGTGGCTTGCGGAGGCGTAAATGCCCATCGCTTGGGCGCCGTAGGTGTAAACTGCGTTTTCGCTCACGTTGCTGCCATCTGCAGCTCCAACTCCGGAGTTGCCGTCGATGTAGACGCCGTGGGCGGTAGTGCCGCTGGTGTTGACCGCATTGTCAGTCACGTTGGCCCAGTTCGCGGCGGCTAGATAGATGCCGTGGGAAGTCGAACCCGTGGTGTTGACGGAATTTCTCCACACGACCGTGCTGTCAACGGTTCCGCCTTGGTTTTCTATCCTGATGCCGGTGCCGGTTGCGCCGAAAGTGGAGACTACGTTGCTCTGGATTGTGTTGCTGTTGCAGTTGCCGCCGTCGCTTGCGCAACTAACCCCTATGCCATAGCCCGTGGTTGCGTTGTTTTGGACCAGGTTGTTTTCAATTATGTTGTTTTGTACCGCGGGACCGCCGAATGCGTAAATCCTGATGCCGGCGAGGCTCGAGGCGTTTGCGTATACGGTGTTTCGAGACACCAGCTGCGAGCTGGAATCGCCTATTTGGATTCCATCCCCGCTCTGCGTTCTGACCGTGTTGAAGCTGAAGTTGTTAACGGTGCTGAGGGAATTTCCGTAAATTCCGTAGGCGATGCTTCCGTTGGTGCCTATAGTGTTGAAGTCAACCGTGTTGCTGCCGGCCTGATAGAGTTGTATGCCATAACTGCTGGTGCCGTTGGTATACACTGTGTTTGATGTGACGTTGCTGGCAAACGAGCTGGACAGCAAGATGCCGTTTGAGGCTTCACTGATAGAGCCGTTGATGTTTATGGTGTTGAGCGCAATCCTCTCAAGGTAGCCCTGGTGGATGTAGGCTGCCGTCGAGGTGTTCAAAATGAAGACATTGGACGAGAGGTTGGTGTTGTTCGTCGTTTGCAGGTAAACACCGTATGCCCCTGTCGCGTTTGTGGTAATCGTGTTGTTGGAGATTGTAAGCGAGCTTGAGTTGGTGACGTTGACTGCATGAGCGGAGGCGCCGTTGGTGTAGATTGAGCTTTTGGATATGTTGACCGTAAGCGTGTTATTCAGGTAGATTCCCGACGCGCCGGCTCCGTTTGTTACAATGCTGTTGTTGAATAGGGTTAGGTTTGTCGCCTTGTTCGCGGCGGTGCCGTTAAAGTAGAGTGCTGGGGAGTTGCTGGCTGCCGAGTTGTTGCTGATGAAGTTACACCCCCGTATCGTGACGTTGTCGAGGCCGGTTGTGCTGAAGTTGACGCCCATGCCCGGACCGGCCTGGCCGTAGTAGACGCGGTGGCCAAGGCAATCGAGAGTTACGTTCGAAGTTGTGATTGTAAAGCAGTTGGCGGATGCAGCGATGTCGGCACTAAGGGTGTAAAGCGAGTTGAGGCCCTCCTCGGTTCCCCTGTAGGCAAGCGAGTCGCAGTTGGTGTGCGTTATGGACGACATCGTAATCCAGGCGGTCTGGCTGGAGTTGATTGTCGCGTTGGTGGAGTTGAAGTTGCTTATCGCGCCTGATGTGAGGTTGTAGGCAGTGAAGTTGTGGGGTGTGAAGCTCGTGTTGACGGTGTTGTTGCCGAAGAATTGCGTTACGGTCCACCACGGCGTTGCGCCGTCAGTACCTGCAACTAGGTTGGCAAACATCGGGTTTGTCGCCGGATTCGTCGCGTTAGTGATGTTGACTAGCGCGCCGACTATTGGCGTGGAGTTCGTCCAGGTGACGTTCGCGCGGGCGTACCAGTCGAGCGTCAGGTTGTTTCCAGTACCCGCTCCCCACGTCACTGCGCTTCGGTTGAAGGTGGTGTTAAGCAGCCGCAGGCCGGAATTGCCTGACAGGTTGAGGTCAAAGTAGGCGGCGTCACAGCCTGAAGTGCAGGGTGTTATTGAGCCGTTGACGAACTGGATTGAGGCCGAGCCGTTGACCGCAAGCGCCCCTCCGCGAGAAGCTATCGTGGTGTTTGTGAAGTTGACTGAAGTCGCCTTCTCGATGAGCACTCCGTAAGCGCCTGTTCCGTTTGTCAAAATAGTGTTGCCGGTAAAGTTCACTTTTGCAACTACGCTTGAGATGTAAATGCCGTGGGCGTAGGAGCCGTTTGTCAGGATGTTGTTATAGGAGAAGTTTACGAAATTCTGCGTGGTGGTTCCCGACACGTAAATTCCGTAACCCTGGGTGCCGGATGTCTTGATGTAGTTGAAGCTTACATTCACGTTTGTGCCGTCAACCTCCCTTATGCCGACGGCGCTCGTGCCGTTTGAGATAATTACGTTGTTGTCAATGCGGTTGTTCGCATTACCGCCAAGGGCCCAACTAACGCTGATTCCATTGTTTGACGTGCTGTTAGTGTAGATTGTGTTGTTCGAGATGATGACGTTGCTAATTGCGCTCAGGGAAATTCCGTTTCCCGAGCCGTTAATTACGATTGTATTTCCAGAAATCCAGCCGCCTGCCATGCCGTTTGATGAGGCAAAACCGCTGCCGCCGCCCCAGGTTGTTATCGAGTTTCCCGTGACATTTACCGAAGCAGCTGCAGATATTCCCGCAGCCGTGCCTCTGGCAACTAGCGTGTTGCCCGTGATGTTGGCGTTGGCGGTTGATGCAACGCTAATCGGGTTTCCCGAGCTATTTGTCCGCAGCGTGTTGCTTTGGATGAATAGGTTTTGGTTTGAGCCAGAGAAAATTACTGCATATGCCGCAGTCCCGTTCAGGTCAATCGTGTTTTCGGAGACGTTTAGGAAGCCAAAGGCCGTGACGGTTTGAATGCCGTTTGACGAAGTTCCATTTGTTACTATTGTGTTCTTGGAAACGTTTTGGTTTACCGCATAGGCGGCGAAGTAAATGCCGGTTGAGGTGTTGGTATTGATTACGTTGCTCGTAATATTGGAGAAGTTGCTGTTGAGCACGAAAATACCGTAGGCGTTTGAGGCGTTTGTCGTCATCACGTTAGTTGCAATCCACGAGTAGGTGGAGTTGGTCAGGTTGATGGCATGGGCTGTTGAGCCGTTTGCGGTAAAAGTGTTGCCAGTGATGTTCGTCTGGTTGGCTGTTGCAACCTGCACGCCGACTGACCGAAGCGAGTTGGTCCGAAACGAGTTGTTGTAGATTGTGAGGTTGAGTGCCAGCGTGCTAGGGCTGCCGTTGAAGAAAATTCCGCTTGAGGCGGTTGACGCAGTTCCGTTCTCCCAGAAGTTGCACCCGCGGACGGTGATGTTGTCGAGGCCGGTTGTGCTGAAGTTGGCCCCCATGCCCGGGCCGGCTTGGGCGTAGAAGATGTTGTACCCGCCGCAGTCAAGGGTGACGTTCGAGGTGGTGAAGGCAAAGCAGTTGGCGTTGTTTGCCACGCTCGTGTTTAGTTGGTAGAGTGAATTCCACCCGTCCTGCGCTCCGCGGTAGGAGAGCGCCTGGCAACCGGAAATTGCGTATGCGTTGGTCGTGGTGAGCGTGAAGATTGGCGTCACGTTCATCGCGATTTCATTGTCCCAGACGTAAACTCTCCAGCGGAGTGTCGCGCCCGGCGTGGAGTTTAGCACTGCAGTCATGTTCGTCTGGTTGACTGTGCCGTTGAGGGCGGCGTTTACCGTCACGTTGTAGAACGTGCCGTTGCCGTTGTCAAACTCAAACGAGTAGTTCATCAGCTGGATGTCGTCCGTCCAGTTGACGATGAACTTTGTCGACTGGCCGGCTTGAGCCCCATCAGTGCGGTTGTTCGACCACTGGGGCGGCTGGGCGGTGGCGTAGCTGACGTCGAGGTACGGCCTCCAGCCGGGCGTGGCGTGGTCGCCGGCCGCCCACGAGCCGTTTAGGGAGCCGGCTCCGCTGCCGCTTACGTTGAAGCCGACTTTGAACAGGTCGTCGCCTGCAGCAACGCTACTGATGTTCAATAACGCATTGGCGTTCATGGTGAAGTTAACGAGTCCGCTTGCGGTTTTGCAGAGGGTGCTCTGGTTGTACAGCGTGCCGTTGTTGATGTCGGCCCACAGCAGCGTGTTGCCGGCAGTGTTGTCGCCGTAGGCACTCACATTCGCGTTAAGCTCGTTGAACGCGCAGCGTGGCGCCTGAGTCGTTGGGTTGAGATAAATGGTTATGTTAGCTGCCGAGATGCTCGCGCCGCTGGGTATGGTGCTGACGTTGAAGACCAGGAACGCAAGAAAGTTTGATTCTTCAGACGCGCCGCAGGCAAGGGACCAAACATCGAACCCATTCAAATTGGTGTTAGTGTGCCTGATGTAGGCGCTGGCGTCGCAGGCTATGCCGATGTGGCCGTCGGAAGTGCCGGTGGTGTTGGTGTAGAAGCGGACGGTCGTCGGCTGTGAGGTGGGGTACGCGCCGTGGTACTGCAGCTGGACTGTTTGGCTTGAGGTGAGGGAGAAGTTAGTCGTATTATAGTAAGTCAGGTTGAACCACGAGAAGTTGTAGGGCGTGTAGTTGATGTTGGTTGCGGCGTTGCCGATTGATTGCGTGATGAGTAGCCAGCTTGTGAGGCCGCTTGAGTCGGTCACCTGGTTTAGGTACATCGGGTTGGTGTTGAGGCCCGAGGCGTTTGAGACATTCACGCGCGCGCCGGGGATGAGCGTGCCGTTGTCAAAGCTCGCGTTCGCCCGCACGTACCACTGGATTGTCAGGTTGTTGCCACTGCCAGCTCCCCACGCGACTACCGACTGCGAGAAAGTCGTGTTCTTCACCGTCAGGTTCGAGCTGTCGCCAAGGAACAAGTCATCAGTGAGGCTTGCGCAGCCGGAACTGCAGGTGTTGATGACGCTATTGTTCATCAAAGTCAGGCGCGAGTTGCTCGCGTTGAAGCCCGCCTGCTTGTAGGTGACAGTCAGGTTCTCGAATGTCGTGTAGTTGGTCGCGTTGAGGAACACGCCTGTCGACGTGGTTGCCGAGACTGTTGCCACGTCGCTTGTAATCGTGGCGTTAGTGCTGTTGACTAAGATTAGGCCGTGGGAAGTTGCACCCGACGTTGTGTAGTTGTTTGCAGATGCAGTCAAGCCCGCAATGTCAGTTAGCACGGCGGCGTGCGAGCTGGATGTCGTCGTCATCACCGCGTTATTAAGCAGCGTGAGGTTGCCCGCCGGGTTGCCCGTGCCCGAGCCGTTAAGGTAGATTGCGGGCGAGCCGGTGCTCGACGAGTTTTGGAAGAACTTGCAGTTCTTTATCGTCACGTTGTCCCAGCCCGTGGCGCTGAAGTTGATGCCAACGCCGGGGTTGCTCTGGCCGTAGAAGATGGAATAACCTGCGCAGTCTAAAGTCACGTTCGCCGAGCCAATGGTGAGGCAGTTGCTAGCGCCGAACATGCTCTGGTTTACACTGTAAAGCGAGTTCCATCCCGCGCCACTCGTAGGGCCGTTGTATGCAACCGTTTGGCAACTGCCGACCGTGCCGCCGCCCTCGGGCGCGCCTGCAGTGTAGCGTACGATGAGCCTTGGTTTCCAGGCGGCGGTTGCGCTTTCACTTGAGGAGATTAAGCCGATTACCATGGTGTTTCCGTCCTGGCTTGAGTTGATGCCGAGCCGGAACAAGTTGTTGCCCGTCAGGACGCTTTGTATGTCCGTTAGCGCCTGTGCGGTGAGCGTGACGTTCTTCAGGCCGGTTGAGGTGCACCAGTTACTGTAATTGTAGGCCGTGCCGTTGTTCATGTCAGCAAAGAATGCCGCGTTGCCGGCTGCATTGTCGGCGTAGTCGCTTGCATTGGCGTCAAGGGGCATGATTCCGCAGTTGTTATTGCCAACCCCGGTTTCCACGTAGGCGGTCAGGTTTACCTCGTTTATTGTTGACGTGCTCGGAATGTAGGTGGTGTTGAAGATTATCCATGCCCGATAGTTGACGGGGCCGGTATCACAGGGCGGCACCATCGTGCTCTTGCCGATGCTCAGCGTGCTTCCGGAAGTGGTGCGCGTGTAGGTGGGGCACTCGTCGTCGCCGATGTGCCCGTCGCTGGTGCTCGTCTGGTTGATGTAGAGCCCTATCGTGGGGTCGATTGTGACAGGGTACTGGCGGCCCGCGTCTGCAAGCCAAATTGGGTCGGCGTTCACGGTGATGCGCTTGCCGTTGCCCGAGAGCGTCATCGTCACTGCGTTTGAGAATGCGCCTGCGGCGTCTGTCATGAATGGTGCTTGCGCCACGAAGACGGGAGCGCTCGAGCGGCTGTCCGTAAAGAGTATGTCGTTGCCCGACTGCTCGGCGTCAAGGTTGCGCGTGTTGATGTTGTAGGTGAAGGTGGTCGGGGCCTGGACGGTATTGAGGATGATTTCCTCCTTTATGCCCGCGCTCGTGCTGGTCAGCTTGAGGTCGGTGTTTGCAAAGGCAGTGGCGTATGTTACGCTGTTTGCGTCTGAAGCGGCGATTGCGCTGTTGCGGGCACCCACGAGCTTGAATTCCACGCGGGCATCTCCCGCCTCGATTTCGTAGTCCGTGGGGCTTGCAAGGTCGCCTGAGAAAGTGCCCTTGACCTTATTGGCTTTGGTGCGCAGTTTCTGGCCGACTTGCTCTAGCGCCGTGTCAATCTCTACGAGCTGGCCGTTTTCCTCGAAAAATAGGTCGCCGGAAGAGATTTCGGCTGTTATCGAGCCGTCGTCGTTGAGGAAATGCCTAGAGAACTTGCTGCGTTTTTCAACAAGCTCGCGCAGGCGCTTTACTGCTTTCTTTTCGTCCTTCGCGAGCTTCTTTCTCAGCTTCTCGCTGGAGACGAAGGTGAATACGTCTGTCGCATTCCAGTTGCCGTAGGAGTCGTTTGCGAAGACGCGCCAGCGCGAGGTGCCGTTGGCGGTGACGGCCTTCGAACGGCTGCTGTAGTTTGCAACGCCGTTCATCTCGGTCCAAGAGTCGTTGGAAAAGTTGCCATTGCCATCGTCAAACTCGAGGATAAAGCCCGAAAGGCTCGTGTTGTCCACCCAAAAGACGGAGAACGTAGTAAGCAGAGACTTGTCGTCCTCAGTTGTCGTGTTTTCAAACCATTTTGGCGCCTCGGTATCAAAAGGCAATGGCGTCGGGGTCGCGGTTGCTTGCGGGGCCGGCGTTAGCACGAGCTTGCGGACGCCTAACTTCACCGCGTCAAGGGCCAGCAGGACTTTTGGAAGCTGCGTGCTTGCGACGAGCTTGAATTTCATCGGCGCTGCAATCATGCCAAGCGTGTCCGCGTTTGCAGTGCATTCTTGGGTCTCAAGTTGCCCGCCGATTTCAATTCCGGGGCAAACGAGAGTCCACGTGTTGTCAATGAGTGCATACACGTCAACAGTTGCCGCAGCTGAAGCGCTTTGGAAGAACACCGCGCGCGGGCCCGACGAGAAGTTGCCACCCGGAGTAGGCGTCGGGGTTGGAGTAGGTTCGGGCGTGGGTTCCGGCGTCGGCGTTTCAGCCGGCTGCGGAGTCGGCGTTATCTCCGGCGTTGGCTCGGGAGTCGGCGTCTCAGTAGCTTGCGGCGTCGGAGTAATTGTTTCGTTAGTCTCATTCGCCGCCGGCGTCGGGGTGATAGTTTCATTTGTTTCATTGCCAGCGGGCGTCGGGGTTATTGTTTCGTCAACCACATTCACGCCGCCAGCTTGCGGCGTCGGAGTAGCAGGTTCGACACTCGCCTCGACGCTTGGCTCCGGGGTTATTGTTTCATTCGCTTCCGGCGTCGCCTCAAGCACCTCTGCCGCCGAGGCGGTTATCGCGATGGTAAACGAACTCCAGTCCTCCGGCGCTTCGCTTGCATTAAACTCGAGCTCAATTGAAGTCTGGTTCGGCGTTGCAAGCGGCAAGTCGGCGGTAATGCCGTCCTCCTCGTAGACCTGCAAAGTTATGACCGACGGCACAACGCCTGCGACGACTGCACTGTCAAGCGACATCATCATAGCGCCGCCAAAGCCGCCGAAAAGAACGCCCGTAATTTCCTGGCTCAAAAGCCAGCCGAGCAGCACGAGCACAGTGGAGACTACGACTACGGTAGTTAAGGAAACTAGCCAGTCAGGCCTTTCCTTCCCTCCTCTCGACGCACCGCTAGTAGCGATGCTGGATGCCCTGCCGTGCATGGCACGAAAAGAAGGCAAAAGGGCACTTAAATACTACGCCGTCAGAGGTTTTCCCGAAAACTAGATGCTTTCAAGGACTGCCGCGAGTGCTAGTGCCGCTATGGAATTAAAGAGCAGAAGCCCGATGTCGATTGCAATGAGCTTGAACTGGGGTTTAGTGTGGTGCTTGTGCATAATCGCAACGCTAAGCACGCCCCCCGCAATCGCCGCGAGGAAATACGCCCCGACTTCAAGCATGCCGTGCGGGAGGATGCGGATGAACACGCTGACGAACTCGCCAAAACCGAACTGCCTAAACTGCTCGCCGATGAAAATGCCAATGACGCTCGCATTCCACAAAAGCAAGTAGATGGCGCCGACCCCGTAGATGAAGCTGAAGAAGAACATGAACAGAAGCACGACCGTATTGTGTTCAAAGAGCTTCCAAGCCAGGCCGGGCTTGATCACGCGGCCGCTCACCTCGTAGATGCGCACGAAATTCTGGCCGTTCTCGTTAACCACTTCCGAGCGCGTGGTCTTGACAAACTCGACTCCAAGGCGCGAGATTTCCTGCTGCTGGGGCCCGAACACGGTTGCGCCAATGGCATCGGGAAGAAACGCGTACCAAAGCAGGTAGGCGACGAAAGCGCCGGCAAAAAAGAGGGAAAACACCTTCAAAAGCGGCAAGTGGTACTGCCACGCGCGCTTTTGCTCAAGAAGCGCGAGCCGCTTTTCCTCCTCGTCCTCCTCTTTTATCAAAAGCGAGAGGATAAGCGGGATTGCGGGCGCAAAAGCAAACGTGAGGGCCGCCCCAGCCAGATTGGGCAACGCGATGTTGATGAGCACTGCCAAGGACACGAAAAGAACGGCGAGAAAGAAAATCAGGCTCGGCCGTTCCCTAGCGTAACTCGGGTCAACAATTTCCTCAAGCATAGTCGCGGTCTCCTCGCCACGCAAATAAATGCGGTGTAGTTAATAAAGAAAACGCAAGGACGACCGCACTTTGCGACGAAAAGGCTCGGCGCCCATTGCAGGAGCAGAATTGCCAGTTCGGCGCCCTTTTAAATCCGGCCTGATTTAAATAATCCGAGCGTCTTTTATTGTGTTGGTGAAGTTAGATGGAAGTTGACATTAACCTCTTGTACAAGGAGATGAAGACCTTGCACAAGGAAGTCGAAAAAAACAATGCCCTTCTTCTTAGCCTAATTCCTGAGGAGAAAGTCAGCGGAAAGGAACTGGCGCAGCTGCGCAAGATAAAGGCTGAAATGGATTCTGGCAAGGCCACGCCTTACTCGAAGTCGCTCTTCTAGTTTTACGGTGATTTTCCTTGTTTTCCGTTGTGCTAAGCAACAATGCGCTCAAGGCGTTGCGCAAGTCCGACGCAAAGATGCGCAAGAGAGTGCACGCCGTCATTGCCGTCCTTGGCAGCGAGCCAGTGCCGGTAAAACATTTCGACGTTTTGAAGCTTGAAGGAGCCGATGGCTACTACCGCATTAGGCTCTCAAGCTACCGACTCAAGTACTTTGTCAACTGGAACGACAAGAAAATCCAAATTCTCGACTTTGAACGAAGAGACGAGCACACTTACGGATAAGGCCGGCACTGAACTAGGAATACCGCGCCAAAGCAAGGGGGAGAAAGCCTCCGAAGGGATTTGAACCCTCGACCTGTCGCTTACGAAGCGACCGCTCTACCGCTGAGCTACAGAGGCGCAAAATAATTAGCTTCGCGAATTCTCTTAAAGCCTTTGAAAGCCCTGGCCGGGAGCCGTGCATGCCTTGCGCGACATTTCAGTCACGATGTCGACCCTCGCGGCAATGGGCCGCGTCGTACGCAGGCTATTGGCAAAAGCGTCGACCCGCTCGGGAGTCGAGCAGGCGAGTATTTCGACGCTGCCGTCAGCAGAGTTCTTTGCGTAGCCCGCCACGCCGTGCTTGACTGCCAGATTGTGGCAGTGTTCGCGGTAGCTCACGCCCTGCACTTTTCCTTGGACTAAAAACAGCGCTTCAACAAACTTGCCGGCCATAGGATTTCACTCGCCTTGCCAGTGGCGTTCCGGCTTGTTTTTCCGGTGGTACTTGTCGGCAGCCTGGTTTGAAAGCTCCTCAAGCACTTCCTTAACCGCCAGGTGCGCGTCCCAAACGCTCTTGTGGCCAGTCGTATCAGGCGTGCCCGCAGAGATGACGCGGCCCTTGACAAAGAGCCTTGCGCGAACCGCATAGCGGCGCTTGGCGCCCTCCTGTCTGCTCTTGATGTGGATAGTAAGCATGTCCGCGGCCACGGTTTTGCCGACTTTCTTCAAAAACTCCGCGCCAGTCTCTTCAATGCTCTTTTTGAACGCCCGCTCGTCGTCGCGAAGGCCAAGGACGACGACGCTCTCGGGCTCGTCCTTTAAGCAGCAGTGCAGCACGCCAGTTGCAGTCAAGAGGCCGACGGGCTTGCCGTTCTCGATGACGGGGAGGGCCGTGACGTTCTCGGCGCGCATCAGCCTAGCAGCTTCCTCAAGCGTCGCGTCGGACCGAATCTGCTTTGGCAGCGAATTCATCACGCTAGTCACGCTCTCGCTGTCAACGCCTTCCATCGTAACCGGCCCGCGGTCAGTGCGGAATTGAGTGCGGTAATGCGGAACCACGTTGACTGCAATGTCATAGCTTGTGAGGAACCCCGCCATCCTGCCCGAGTCCCCAATTACGATGACGTGATAGGCGTTGTTTTCCCTCATGCGCGAAATCGCTTGCGCAAGCGAGACGCCTTCGGAAACGATGACTGCGGGATGCATGTACTCGCTCACGCGCTTTCCCTTCACCGCCTGCGTCCCGGCAAGCAATCCGAGCACGCTAGCGCGCGTGATGCAACCGGCGAGCTTCTTTTTCTTGAGCACCGGGAGCACGCGGGCATGCGAGTTGAGGAAAAAGTTGACTGCGTCCTCGGCAGTGTTCACATCAATGTCAAAAAGCATCGTCTTTTCAGCCAAGCCCTTGGCCTTAGTCAGCTCGGCGTCCTCCCGGATGCCGCGAAGAGTGCGGTCGTCGATAACGCCCGTGACATTTCGCCGGTCGTCAATGACTGCAACCCCGTGCGCGTGGCCGCGAGAGAGAACGGCAATAGCCCGCGACAGCTTGCTATCTGCTGACACGACCGGCAATTCCTCGATGACTTCACGCAGTTCCATATTTCTCACGCTCCGTTAGAAGAACTTAAACCACCTGGCCAGGTTCACAAGCAGCAGGCCGAGGATAAAAATGCTTGCGGCGAGAGTCGCATTGCGCGCCAACCGCTCGCGTTTTTTGCCAAGCGTCGCGCACAGCTCTTCATAAGCAATGCGATAGCCGTCGGTAGTGAATACCGGCAGGATGTTGACAATCGCGAGCGCGAAGCTGAGAAACGCCGTCAGTCCGAGTATAGTAAGGACAAAAAGCACCGGCTCATAAACCGGCCGGTATCCCGGCAGCGGTTCGTTCTCAAAGGCAAACGCGGGTGCCTGCATGAGTGAAATGCCGAGCTTGCCGTCCGCGTTAAGCGTGACGCGCCGCTCTTGCCCGCCGGTCAAAGTAATCGTGAGCGCCTCGCCGGGCTTCTTCCTTGAAATCTCGTCTTTCGCCTCGCCCGTCGTGCGCACGGCAACGCCGCCAATCTTGTCAATGACATCGCCTGCCGCCAGGATGCCGGTCGAGGGAGAGCCCTTGGGAATATCGCTGACTACAAGCTGCGAGACCTTGCCGGAGTAACTCCGGCCGTCAGAGGTCCGCAAGTCAACGCTCTTGCTCAAAAGCACTGCGGACATGACGAGGCCAGAACTGCCCTTGGACCCGTCGACAGTGGTGATGACCGTGCCTGCAGTCAGGAAAGTGGCGAGCGTAGAATTTGATTCAATGGCCGTTACTTGGACTCCGGCAAGCATCATTGGAGCGAGTGACGAGGCGCCCGCGTAGAGCGCGAAGAAAAGCAGGAAGAAGACGAAGTTCGAAGTCGTCCCCGCAATCAGGATGCGGCGTTTCTTCTCAAGCGCAAGCTTGGTGAATGCGCGCTCGTCGGGCTCGACAAAAGCGCCAATGGGAAGAAAACCGAAGAGCAATAGCCCGCTTGAATGGATTTTCAGGTTCACCACGCGCGCCAGAATGCCGTGGGAAAGCTCGTGGACGGCGACGACAATCGCAAGCGCAATCAACCCCTCCCAAAGGGGAATCGTGATGCCGGGAATGACCGGGGCGACACTGGATGGCGCAGTCTTGAGCGTCAGGATGGCTGCTGTTGACGAAATGAGGGAAATCAGCCCAAGGCCCAACAAGCCCGTCGTCAGGCCGATGAGAAGCGTGAAGCTGTTTAGAAGCGAGTTGGCTGCCGGCAGGCTCTGCAGCCACCAGTAGAAGGCGGCGACGAGCACTGCGTGAACCCCAAGTTTGCGCCACTCGCTGCGGAAAACATGCGCGGCAATGGGCAGGCCGTAACTAATTGTGAAGCCGAAGTCCGCAATGGCTTTTGCGGGCCCGGGATACGCCCGCGCAAGGTCATCCATTGCCTTTAGGCCCTTCTTGCTCCTAAGCATCACGACGCCGTACCAGCCTTCAGAACGGGTTAGGCGGGCAAATATTGTCCCGCTAAAGGACAGGTCGGCCAGAATCACTATCGCTTTTAGGAAAGTTTCCGCAGTGCTAAACGCGGTTGCAAAGAAAACCACGGCGCTAACGACAATGACCGCCCACGCAGCCGCCTTTTCGTTGCCCGTCATGCTTGAACCAACAAGTGCTTTTGCCTGAGTCATTTTTTTCCCTTCCTGATTTGAGCCACGTCGGCCAGAGTAAATTCGCCACTGCCTTTGGCGGCCTTTGCAACTGCAGCACCCTGCGCAGCCGATTCGACGACAAGAGTAATGCCAAGCGCTTTTTCGAGCTTTCGGGCCGTCTTCTCGTCAGGCACGCGCTTGCCGGCAATAATTTGGCGCAGGTAATCGGCGTTGATGAACTGAGTGCGGGCATAATCGTCGGGAGCCTTTCCCATTCGCGTAATCGCGCTTAAGACTATCGGGCCAAACCCGTCGACGACCTCGAACTCCTTTTGCGGCGCAAGCGACCGAGCGCTGGGCGAGGCATCCAAAACCGCCTCGCGGCCGTAAGCGACGCAGTTGGCGCACACGTCAAGCATCGCACCCTCAATATGCGCACGCGTGACGGCCAGCCTCCCGCAAATTGAACAGTCTGTCAAATACCCACTCCCCTTTCCCAGACTATCCTACTGCGCCAACTTTTATTTAGCTATGGTTTTAATACAGTCCAGAGCGTGCGTCCAAATGGGAGTAGACTTAGCAGGAATTCTTCAAAAACACCCTACCTCGTTTGAGGAACTGCGCGGAAAGCGCATCGCAATCGACGCCTTCAACACGCTCTACCAGTTTTTGACAATCATCCGCCAGCCTGACGGCACGCCTCTGCAGGACTCGCGCGGCCGGATTACTTCCCACTTAAGCGGGCTCTTCTACCGCACGTGCAGCCTCCTCGAGAAGGGCATCCGGCCGGTATTCGTTTTCGACGGCGAGCCATCGCCACTAAAGGCAAAAACGATTGCCGAACGAGTTGCCAGAAAGCGCGAGGCCGAAGAGGCGATGAAGCGCGCCATTGCCGAGGGGCGGACCGCCGAGGCGGCAATGCTTGCCCAGCGCACAGCACGGTTGACGCGCGAAATGGTCGAGGAAAGCAAAAAACTGCTCTCGCTTCTCGGCGTGCCGTGGGTGCAGGCGCCCTCGGAGGGCGAGGCGCAATGCGCTGCAATGGCGGCCGAGGGCATTGTCAACGCCGTCGGCTCCCAGGACTACGACTCCATTCTTTTCGGCGCCCCCGTCCTCGTCCGTAACCTCACTGTAGCCGGAAAAAGGAAAGTGCCAAAGCGCAGCATCTACGTTGACGTCGAGCCAGAGGAGTTCACCCTCTCCGAGAACTTGACGCACCTTGGCATCACGCGGCAAAAACTGATTTGGATTGGCTTGCTTGCCGGCACCGACTTCAACGAGGGAGTGCACGGCATTGGCGCGAAAAAGGGCCTCAAGCTGGTGACAGAGCACGAGTCGTTTGACGAAATTACTAAAGCGCTTGGCCCGCGCGCCGAGGGATTCGACTCCAAGCTCATCGAGGACCTGTTCATGAATCCGCCGTCAGTGAAGGTCTCCGAAGACGACCTGCGCTTTGGCGAGCTAAGGCGCGACGGGATAATCGAGCTGATGTACGAGGAGCACGACTTTTCGAAAGAGCGGCTAGAGTCATCGCTTGCAAAAGCCTTCAACGAACCGCTTGACTCAAGCCAGGCGTCGCTGAAAAAGTGGTTCTAAGACAAGAGCGCGTATGCCACGAACGCCGCGGCGCCAAGCACCGGGATTAACCAGACTGCGGCAAACGCCTTTACCGTTGAAATCGACTGCGCCTCGCGGACGGCATAAACCGGCAGTATGACGAGCGCGTGCACAACGAGGGCAAGCGCAATGAGTGCGGACACGCCCGCGGTTATTGACAACGGCGCCCCTGCGGCACTCAAGCCAACGAAGGCGGCCATGGCAAACGGCACCGCGGGCACTAGAAGCGCAAGCGACCCGGCAAATGCGATTGAAAGCGTGTAAGACTGCTGCTTGAACGTCGCCTTGCCCCCCATGGCCCTGGCGATGAAGTGCGGCAACACGCTTTTGATGAAACCAGAGACTGCGCCGGCAACGAAGATGAGGGCAAGGAAGGCCGCGGCCGTGACTGGACCCGCGTCCATTAGCGCGGCGTCAGCATCCAGTATTACAGTTGCTGGCAAATCAGCAAGAAAGCCTGCGTTGCTAAGAAAGTCAATCGCCCCAACTGATGACGCGACAATCATCAAAAGCGCGATAAACGCTGGCGGCAGCCCGAAGCCAAGGACGGCCTTGAGATACCCCGCGTGATACCGCGACTTGCGGAAAGTGATTACGGGGTTGGTGATGCAGGTGAACCACGCCGCCATAGTCGGAAAGTGCGAGGCATCCTCGCCACCAATCTTGACGACATCAAGAATTTTTGACGCCTCATCGGCCTTTGCGCGCTCGGTCTGCATCAGTTCCTTGCCAGCGTCAAAATCGCTGGTCTCAAGCTGGGCCTTGGTAAACTCCTTTTGCCCCAAGGAGGCGGCAACTGCAATCGCTTCGCGCACATCCTCGCCACGCCAGCCGGCCGCCTCAAGCGTCTGGATAATGTCCGTCTCCTCGTAGCCTAACGACCGGGCGCCGCGGACAAAATCAACCAAATCCTGATAAACCATTTACGATGACCTCAGATGCCCAGTCCCTTCGCGGCTATAGCGAGGACAGCAAAGTGCGCCACGCGCGAAACCAGCAGGAAAGCCCCGAATTTTGCCACATCCATCCTACTCATTCCGGCAATAAAAGTCAGCGGGTCGAACACCGCGCTAAGCGGCAGCACGCCAAAAACCAAAAGGGCGATGCCACCCCATTGGTTGAACCACTCGCGCGCCTGGCCAACTGCCTCCTTCCCGACCTGCTTTTCAACCCACTTTTCACTCAAGACGAAGGCCATGGCGTAGTTGATGAAGCCACCGATAATCGAGGCAACCACTGCGACGACGAAGAGCGCGAACGGGTCGTTGAACACTTGGAGTGACGCAATGAAATAGACGTCAACGCTAAATGGCAACAGCGTGCTGCCCAAAAGCACCACTAGAAACGTGCCAAACAGGCCGTACTTTCCGGCAATCCCGCGGACGCTTTCAGCCGCGCCGGGAAACGCGAGCACTAAAAGCTTTAGCGCGACGAGCACGACGAGCAAAAGCGCGAGTGCGACACCGACGGTCTTGAGCAGTTCCCGTTTTTTCCTCATTTTAACACAACCTTACTTGCCCCCCATTTTTAATCCAATGCGGCCCATCATTACTTTCCATAGAGGGGCTCAAGTAAGTCCGCGCGGGAAACCACCCCGACAATCTTGCCGCGTTGTGCAACGACAACAAGCGGACAAAACCGCAGGAGGCTTGAGACCGCCTTAATCGACGCTTCAGGCGACACTGTCGGCGGCGCGTCTTCCATCACTTCTTTCACCGCCGCCGCGTGCTTGCCCTCAACCATCGCCGCCAGGACATCGTTTTCGGAAACAACGCCGACCGCGTGGCCGCCTTCAAAGACGGGCATTTGGGAAATGTCGTGCTCGCGGAACTTGCGCACGGCCTCCTTAAGCGACGAGCCCGGAGTAACCGAGACGATGCGCTTGCTCATCACAGCTCGCGCGTTAAGCTCCTTTTCCCGGCCGTACCCCTCAAGCGTCTCAAACAGCTTCACGGCCTTCGAGTACCCCGGGTCAATCTCGCCGTACTCGACTTTTGCCACAAACGACTGCGAAAAGCCCGCCGCGCGCGCAAGCTGGGACTGCGTCAGGCCAAGACGCCGCCGCATCACACGCACCTCGCTTAATGGTTGGAACATAGGGCTATCAGGCGATTTTAGATAATAAACCTTTGCCCTAGATATTCCGATTAGAATAATTGTGCCACCAAGATATATTAGGTTCCGCGGGGCCAACTAATTAAGAAAAAACTTCCAAGGTGAGGATACATGGCAGAAAAGCAATTGTTTACTTCAGAGTCGGTAACTGAAGGTCACCCTGACAAGATTTGCGACCACATCTCGGACGCTTTCCTTGATGAGATTCTGCGCCAGGACCCCAACGGGCGCGTGGCTGTCGAGACGCTCACTTCAACCGGCCTCATCCTCGTTGCGGGCGAGGTGACGACAAAGGGCTATGTCGACGTGCAGCGCATTGTGCGCGAGACGCTAAAAGAAATCGGTTACACCAACCCCGAGTTCGGCCTTGACTACCAGGACTGCTGCGTGCTAACTGCCATCCACGAGCAGAGCCGCAACATCGCAGTCGGCGTTGACTCCGGCGCCCAAAAAGAGCAGGGTGCCGGCGACCAGGGCATGATGTTCGGGTTTGCGTGCAACGAAACACCCGAGCTAATGCCGCTCCCAATCATGCTTGCCCACGGCCTGACGCGCCGGCTGGCGCAGGTGCGAAAACAAAAGACTCTTTCTTGGGTGAGGCCCGATGGGAAAGCGCAAGTGACTGTCGAGTACGAGGGCGGCAAGCCCAAGCGGGTCGACACTGTCGTCGTCGCAGTCCATCATGACCCGAGCGTAACGGCTGAGAAAATCAAGGCCGACGTGATGGAGCACGTCATCAAGCCTGTCTGCGGCAAGTGGATTGACGCTGCGACGAAGTTCCACATTAACTCAACCGGCATTTTCGTCGTCGGCGGCCCAGAGGCGGATACGGGTGTCACGGGCAGGAAAATCATCGTCGACACTTACGGGGGATACGCGCGCCACGGCGGCGGGGCGTTCTCAGGGAAAGACCCGTCGAAAGTCGACCGCTCGGGCGCCTACGCGTGCCGTTACATCGCAAAGAACATCGTCGCAGCCGGCCTCGCCGACAAGTGCGAAGTGCAGCTCTCCTACAGCATCGGCGTTGCCGAGCCGGTTTCAGTGCTCGTCGAGACTTTCGGCACGGGCAAGATAAGCAGCGAGAAGCTCACTGCGCTTGTGCGCAAGCACTTTCCCATAAAACCCGCCGACATTATTTCCCACCTCAAGCTCTTGCGTCCAATCTACAAGAAGACCGCGGCCTACGGCCACTTCGGACGCGAGGACCCGGATTTTACTTGGGAACTAAAGGACAAAGTCGAGCTTCTAAAGCGCGAAGCTGGAATCTAAAAAAAGTTTAGTGGGCCCGAAGGGATTTTCGCGGCCTTTTCTTTTCACTCGCTAGCTTAAGAAAAGGCTTTCGAACCCTCGAACCTTTCGATTATCAGTCGAACGCTCTGACCAGGCTGAGCTACGAGCCCACGGATTACATAGTGTTGGGATTATGGTATTAAAGGTGTCGAAAAAGAGGGGAAGCGAAAGGGAGTTAACAAAGGTGAACGCGCTTCACGGTTAAATCCGCGCGTCTTCATCCGCCCCAAACAGGGGCGTTAATCAAGGCTTATTTCTTCTTCTTCTTCTTGGCTGCCATTACGTTTTTCACCACCGAATTTTTGAAAAACCGTTTTCGGTTTTGTAACATCATTCAGCAGTTACTTATAAACTTTATGCACGAACAATCTATTAGCACAACCGGGAGTGCGCACCAAGTTTTCGCCGCTCCGATCGTCTAGCCCGGTCAAGGACGCAGGACTCTCAATCCTGCAACCCGGGTTCGAATCCCGGCCGGAGCACTATCATTTTTTGCAAATGCTCGCTTTTCATTTCGATAGTGTTAAAAGCGTCCAGAGGCAAATTTGTTCATGGAATTTACTGCCATAATAAAGAAAGGGGAAAAGCAGTTCGTTGCATTGTGCCCCGAATTGGATGTTGTCAGCCAAGGCCGTACTGTTGATAAAGCCATAGACAATCTCAGGGAAGCTGTCGAGCTCTACATTGAGGAGATGGGCGTTCCCAAAGGTACGGGAAGCAGGAAAACTATCGTCGCTAGCTTTGAGGTAGATGCGCATGCCAAAGCTTCCCCATCTGTCGGGTAAAGAAGTAATCAAGGCGCTTTCCAAAGCAGGTTTTAATCCCGTCCGCCAGAAAGGAAGCCACGTAATTCTCGTAAAGCCATCTCCTGAAGGAGAACGGGCGCTCGTGGTGCCGTTGCACAGGGAAATTGATGTCGGAACTCTTCTCGAAATAATTCGCCAGGCTGGTTTGAAAAGGGACGCGTTTCTAAAATTGCTGTAGAATAGAGCACTTCGACTATTTACAGTTCCCGGCCGGAACACTTTTGATTTTCACTAATATCCGGTTCTGCCGAGTATCCAAGACCAGCCAGCCTTTGGCTGTTCGTGTTCTGCCACGATTTTGATTGTTAGCACGGAATCTTTTTCAGAGAACTGGTAATGTGCGCCCCATCGCTGGTCTATGCGACTATTGTCTTTTACTTGCGAGTAAACCGAATTCAACTGCTGTTGTAAAGTTTTATCGAATGGCACTGCTTTTTTGATTACAAAGCCTTTTTTGAGAGTTATTTTGAGGGTGCTTTCAGACGCGCGTTCGTGCTTAAAGTCTCCAAACTCGTAGTGTGCGCCCAGAGATTGGCTCAAGTAATCCAGGCCTGCCTTATGCACTTCCCTTTGCTCCTTCGGATTCATTTCGGGTCTCATCTTTTCTCCCTCCTATGTGCACTCTATCAGGTTCAAGTGGTTTTTAATCCTGCAACCAGGGTTCGAATTCGGGCCGGAGCACTTCTATTTTTGCAAATGCTCTAATTATTTAATTTGTTTGGCGTATGAATTGCAGGTGGGTTCATGGATTTCTATTCTGCCGCGTTGGTTGTTGGCGAAATCGTCGGCGTAATGCTTGCGGCATTCGTTGTCGGCAAGTTTCTCTACAAGATTTTCCTCTCGCTTGCAAAGCGACTAACTGCAGCGACTAAGACTAACCTCGATGACTTCATTTTGCAGGCAGTCGAAGGCCCGCTTGAGGCGGTATTCATAGTGCTCGTTGTTTTCCTTGCATCTGACTACCTTGCAAACGTCGAGTTTGTCGGAAACCTGATTTTGAGTTACTCGTACGCAATCACGATATTGCTAGCAGCCTACCTGTTGGCGGAAGTTGTCGGCGCGGTTCTGCGCTGGTACTATGAAGAGGGCCGGGCGCACTCTCGCTTCAAGATGGATGTCACCCTGCTTCCGTTCCTCCGAAAAGTTAGCCGGGGGGTCATCCTCATCCTCGGAATCACTTCGGCCCTCGCGGTAGTTGGCTTTGACATCAGTGGCGTAATCGCTGTTGCCAGCGTAACTTCACTCATATTAGGTCTTGCCTCGCAGGAGACGCTTGCAAACATCTTCGCAGGTCTTGCCCTGCAGCTTGACCGGCAGGTAGTCTACGGCGAGTACCTGCGCTTTACGAGCGGCGAAGTCGCGAGGCTCAAGCACATAGGCGTTCGAAGCACGCAGCTCGATGACGGCAACGGCAGCATCATCGTCATTTCAAACAGCGAGTTTGCAAAACAGCGCCTCACCAACCTCTCGCGGCCGGTCCAGTCGTTCAAGTCGTCCCTGCAGGTGGCGCTACCGCTAAAGAAAGGCGTTTTCGCAAGGTTTGAGAAATTCATCGCTGGTGAAGTCAAGTCCTCAAAGCTTGCGGGCCTGAAGGCCGATTCGTGCGAAGTCAGGCTTGACCACGTGGGCGTTGAGGCACTAACGGCCACCGTTTCTTTCTGGGTTGAGGACTACCCTTCATTGGCTGCGGCCAAGGACTTTATCAACCGCCGCGCGCTCGCGTTTGTCGAGGGAGCGAAGTGAACCGCGCTTTGGGCTTTGCTTCCGCTTCTTGCCGACCCACTTGACTTTCAAAAAGTGAGTCGAGCACGAGAAGCACGGGTCGTAGCTGCGGATTAGCTTCTCAATTTGCATCACGAGCGTCTTGTCGTCTCCCACAAGCAGGCTTGGCAGGATTGCGCGAATGTCCTCCTCCATCTTGCGCAGGTTCTGCGCGGTGGGCGTGACGATGTTTGCAAAATCGATTTTTCCCTCAGCAGTGATGACGTACTCGTGCCAGAGGATTCCTCTGGGGACTTCAGTTGCCGAAATTCCGCGCGACTCGTACGGGGTAAACTCGACGATGGGCTCGGGTTTGATTGACTTAAGCTGCCTGCAGATGCCTGCCGCCTCGTCGGCGTAATGCACGAGCTCAAGGGCTTGTGCGAAGTTGTTGACGTAAGGATTGTAGTCCGGGAAAAGCACGCCCGTGTCTTTTGCAATCGCCCGTGCCTTTGGCGAGAGGAAGCGGAAGTTGTTGTTGATGCGGGCAAGGGCACCGACGAAGTAAGTCTTTCCTTCCTTGACGACGAAATTGGCGGTCGAGTAAGGCTCGTGGTATTCGGCGATGTAGCTGGCGTAGTCGTCCGGCGAAAACATTCGCGTCTCGCTTTTTAGGTTGCTTGAAAACATCGGGTAGTCGACGCCGTTGTAAAGCGAGAAACTGTCGGCAGGTGCTTCGAAGTCGGGGTTTTTCAGGCCGCCAAACAGCCGCGCGGTTGCCTCGACGTCAGGGGCGATGCCCTTTAGCTGTTCCTGCAAGTAAGCCATCTTCTCGGCTGGCGGGAATTTGAGGAACCCGCCGATTGCGGCTGACACGGGATGCAAGTCGCGGCCGCCGACGGTGCGGATGATTTCGTTGCCGGCCTTCATCATCCGAAGGGCGCTTTTTACCTGCGGCTTGTACTTTGGCAGCATGCTGAAAACCGACTCGTGACCAAGGTAGTCCGGCAGGGCGAGGAAGTAGAGGTGCGTCGCGTGGCTCCGGATGCGCTCGCCGATTGCGAGGAGCTTGCGCAACTGCATCGTCTGCTTTGACGGCACGACGCCGAACGCGTTCTCAACCGCGTGAATGGCGCCAAGAGTGTGCGCGCAGCTGCAGATGCCGCAAATGCGCGAGCTCAGTTCGGAAGCCTCGTAGTAATACCGTCCTTTGAGTATTCCCTCGAAATAGCGTGACCCCTCAATCGACGATAGGTGGCACTGCTTGACCTTGCCCGCGTCCACTTCTAGGGTGAGCGTGGCATGGCCCTCGATTTTAGTCAAGTGGCTAAGGCTTATTGTTTGCGGCACGGAAAATTATCTCCACTTCAGCAGGCATTTTCAGCCCGGCGAACATCCTCATCCTGTCGCGGATGAACTCCTTCGAATAACCTTTTTCCTCAAGCAGCTTCACCATTGCCGGCACATTCGCGTCGTCTGTGAGGCCCCGGCAACCCCAGCACTCAAACCCGCCATTGACGCAAACGGCGTTGCAGCCTCCCCGCGTGACGGGACCGAGGCACGGCTTTCCGGACTCGAGGAGGCACGCGTTGTTGTTGCGGCGGCATTCAATGCACACCGGGTTGTTGAACGTCTTGGGTTTGTTGCCCCCGACGATGTCTGTGATGAATGAGAGGATTTCCCGCTTGTCGGGCGGGCAGCCCGGAATGGTGTGATCGATTTTCACGTAGTCGTCAACCGGGCTTGGGTTTATGTCCTCGATACCCCGGTCTTTTACGTAAAGAAGGTGCTCGTAGTTTTCCTTCAGCGTGAAGTTCCTGTAGGCTGGCACGCAGCCCGTGTGCGCGCAGGCGCCCAATGCCACGAGGACTTTGGTCCTCTCGCGCAGCTTTTGGAGCGTCTCAAGGTCGTTTCGCGACGCGACTAACCCCTCGACGAAGAGAAAGTCGAAGTCCCGCTCGATGTTACGCTCGCGCACGAACGGAAATGCGGTCACGTCGATGATTTCAACGAGCCGCAGGATTTCATCCTCGTTAAAGAGCACGCTAAGCTGGCAGCCAGCGCAGCCGGTGAGGCCAAAGAAGCCGACGCGCAATTTTGGGTTAGTGTCAGTTGGCTTGGGCCAGAAGACCGGGCCTGCCGGGGCGGCGTGAACTTGCGTTTGTTCAGTCACTCTTGAATCCCCCCGATTTCATCATACCTAAAGACCGGCCCGTCGATGCAGGTGAACTTCTCGCGAATCATGCAGTGGCAGCACTTGCCGATGGCGCAGTACATCAGGCGCTCGGCGCTTACGAAAATCTGGTCGTCGTGAAAGCCCTTTGCGTGCAGCACTTGCGCAGCGGCAGCCATCATCTTGGGCGGGCCGCACATGAAAGCCACGCTGCCGTCCTTCTCAAGCGACGCTTTCTCAAGCATTGCCGTCACAAAACCCACGTTTCCCTCAAAGCACGTGTTGGCCGGGTTCTGGTCGACGCTTAAGCTCAGGTCAAATTTGTCTTTCCACCTATTGTGGTGCTCCTTGAAGAGCAGGTCTTCGGGAGTCCTGCATCCGAAGAACAACTGGATTTTGCCGTAATCCGCACGGTGGCGTTCGACATACTCGATAATCCCCTTGAGGGGCGCGATGCCGCAGCCGCCGCCAATCATGATTAGGTTGTTGCCCTTGAGTTCCTTGACGGGATACCCTTTGCCGTACGGCCCGCGGATGTAGACCGTGTCGCCCTTGCGAAGCTCGGCGAGGGCGTTAGTCATGTTGCCAACTTGCTTGATGTTGAGTTCCAGCTCCTCGCCCGAATACGAGCTGATTGAGATGGGGCATTCGCCAACGCGGGGGAGAGTCACCTGCACGAATTGGCCCGGCTCGTGTACGAGCTTGGCCGATAGCTTTAGAGTGTAAGTGTCGGTAGTCTGGCGTTCAAACTTGGTTACCTTACATTCGGTGGGCATGAACGGGTTGCTTACCGTCAGGGCGATTGCTTTCTTGGCCGTGCGGGCCCGCGGTTTGCTTTTAGTTTCCATTACGCCTTCATCTCGTTGATTCCCGTCACGAAGTCAATGCGCGTGGGGCATCCCGTGATGCACCTGCCGCAGCCGACGCACAAGTTGACTCCGTTCTTTTCCTTGAAGTAGTCGAGCTGGTGGAATATGCGGTGCTTGAACCGGTCCTCGCGGCTCTCGCGGTAGACGAAACCCCCGGAGACTTTGGTGAATTCCTTGAGTTGGCAGGACGACCACTCGCGCACGCGCTCGGAACTCTCGTCCTGCAAGGAAGGCACTTCGCGAAGCTCGAAGCAATAGCAAGTCGGGCAAAGCGTGGTGCATGCCCCGCAGCTAAGGCAGGCGTCGACCATGGGCTTCCAACCCGGATTGTCGTAGACGCCCGAAATGTCCTTGACTTTGAGCTTGTCCACGCCTTCAATGAACCTGTCCTCGTCGGTCACCGCGTAGTCGGACGCGGTGAAGAATTTTTTGAATTTCTTGAGGAAAGCCGCGCCCTTGCCGCTGCCAACCTGGACGAGGTAGGCTTCGCCGCGGTCGAAAAACATGAGGTCGTGGAAGTCCTTGAGGTCAAGCGAGCCACAAAAACAGTGTTCGCTAGGTGCTTCGTTGCAGTGGAATCCGATGAGTAGCGAGTCCTCCCGTTGGGCCGCGTAGTACGGGTCGGCAACGCCTGACGAGAAGACCATGTCCTGGTGCAGCACGCCGTTTAAGTCGCACCTCCGAACGCCGAAGAACACGCGCTTTGGCGCCTTCTTTAGGGGCGCGGTGAAGCGCTTGCCGTCAAACTTGAGTATTACTTCGTGCTTGCGGAAGAAAAATTCCTTTAGGGGAAAGAAAGGCTGTTCGTCAAGGCAAATTTTTGCAGGGTCACTAACGGCCTCGAAGCGCACGATATCCGTCCGGACGGGCGCAATCAGCTCGAAGTCTCCGGCGATTGCCGATAGGAATGGATTGAGGTTTGCCCTGTTCATTGAGTAGGCTGCCGTCATCTTCTCACTCACGAGGGCAATTACCGAGCCAGCGAATTTAACGGTTTGCAACGGGTATAAATGGCAAAATGCCTTTTACTCAAGCATGCACGATGCGGTGATGGCGGTCCAGATTACGGCGGCAGTCAAGAAAAGCGCCAAAGGAAAGCCAGTCAAGTCCGTCACGTTATTGCTTGGCGAGTACTCTGGCTTTGAGAACCACGACATCAAGGGCGCACTCGAGGCCGTTTCAGGCTGGAAAGTCAGGGTTGAAATCGAGAAGGCGTCGGCCAAGTGCTCGTGCGGCTTTACGGGCCGGCCGAAGCTCCTTGAGCGCGGCCACGACTTTTGCCTCTACGAGTGCCCCAAGTGCGGCAAAGTGCCGAAGCTAGTCGAGGGCGGCGAGATTGCAGTTAAGGAAGTGGTTTGCTGATGTGCCTGGCTTATCCCGGAAAGATTATTGGAATAAAAGGCGATTCCGCAACCGTTGACTACGGGTCGGAAAAACGCGTGGCAAAGTTAATTGAGCGCAAGTACAAAGTAGGCGACTATGTCGTCGTGCAGGGAAAAGTCGTTATCGAGAAGATTCCGACGAGGGACGCGGTGAAGTGGCTTGAAACAATCAAAAACGGCACCTGCTAGACGCGGCAGCGGCGGGGAGCTTCTCCCTGAAGTTTACTTCCTGCGCTACGCCTTTCCCTGCACGTTCGTCATCAAGATGCGAGGCCAGGTTGACGACGCAACTTTTCAGCTGCTTGAGAAAAACGCGATTGACGGCAAGCCCGTTGCCAGAACAGTCCTAGAGCGCGTTTACAAAAAGGCATTTGCGCGCATGAAGCAGGTCGCAAAAGACCTGGGCAAGGCAAGTTATTGGGACAACGAAGTCATTCGCGAGTATTTTGTCAACCGCCACAACCCGATGATTGCCCGCGACCCGGAGTATGAGTCCGCGCCCGAGTCAATCCGCGAGCTTTGCAAGACGGTAACCGCCAAGATTGTCGAAAAACGCGACGGCTTTCTCATCGTGAAGTACGGCGCGGGCAAGACGCGCGTCGTTGGTTCAGTCTTCGTTCCCGAAGCTAAAGTCGGTGACGAAGTAATACTCCACTACGGGTTTGCAATAGAGAAAGCCTAAGCCCGGATTGCGCTTGCCGCCGGAGCGGTTGATTCAACAGACTTTATTGCGAGCACCGCGCCCGCCGCGAGCAGGATTGCCCCAATCGTCTGGCCGGCGGTTACCTGCGTTCCTGCAAAAGCGTAGTTTAGCGCCGTCGTAATCGGAGAGCCGAGCAGAAGGATGCAAGTCGCGGCAGTTGCGCTCACGCGCGAGAGGCCGTGGTACCAGGTCCAGTTATAGGCCAAGAGGATTACTGCCGAGGCGGCGATCCACGAGAGCTGGCTGGCCGAAAGCTTCGCCGCAAGCGAGAGCTCTCCCGTGGCGGCCATGTAGATGGCGACGAAAACCGCGCCAAAGAACATGCGGCCAAAGGCCAGGGCGCCGGGTTGGATTTCGGCAAGCAAGTGCTTTGAAAAAGTGTTTTCAACTGCCCACAAGACTGTCGCCGCAAGAATAAGCAAGTTGCCGGCAGTCAACGCGGCCGGAGCGCCGCCTAGGAACAGGAAGTTGCCGGCAAGCAGGGCGGCTGCGGCCGCAAGCATTTTCTTGTCAAGCTTTTCCTTGAGGAAAACGACTGCAAGGGCCGCCACGAAGACGAACATGGTCTTTTGGATGAATGCTGATTCGGCACTCGTCGTCAGCTGGAGGCCGCGGAAGAAAAGCAGGAACGGTATTGAACCCCCTACGAGGCCGACGGCCGTCAAGGAAGCCCACTGGCGCTTTGAGAGCCCGACGATGCTGGCGAAATTGCGTTGCAGCAGGATGATTGCGGCTAGGCTGGCCGCGACGAGAATGCCCCTGGCGAGGACGTAGAGGTCCGAGTTTATTCCCGCAACGCCGAACTTGTTGAGGAAAATCGAGGCGCCGCTGATGCCTGCGGTTGCCAAAACAAGCGCAAGTCCGTTCTTGTCCACGAAATGCTTACTGAAGCAAGATTTAAGTTGCTTTCGAGCGTAGGAGGCTAGTGGCCAAGCTCAAAAACCGGTTCGTGCTGGTTTTCGGCAATCCTTTTATCAAAGGCGATGCCACCGGCCCCGGGCTTTCACATTTTCTTGAGAAAAAAGGCTTTACCGTAATCAAGTGCTCTGCTGCCGACGAGCTCCTTTTCTATCTCGACCGCGACTTTGCAATCCTAGACGCGGCGAAAGGAATACGGAAGACGACGCTCTTTTCCGACGCAGAAAGCATCGCGGCGGGCAAGCTTGTCTCACTCCACGATTTTGACCTGGGTTTTTTCCTCAAGCTCTTGGCGAAGACAGGGCTAAAAAAGAAAGTCAGGATAATCGCGGTTCCCTACGGTTCAAGGCCCGCTGATGTCGAGGACGACGTGGCCGCGGCTTTGGAAAAGGCCTTCAAGTAAAGGCAGGAAATTTCCCGAAGCGGGAGTTGCGGGAACGCCGGTAAATTGACATTATTAAGCGTTGGCCGAGAAAAAACTTTCATGCGATTTGCCGAACGGGCGGCCGGACTGTTTTTTGAGCACAGGCTTCTGGCCTGCCTCAGCGCCACCCTAGTTGCATTCGCGCTCTACGCCGGGGCAACCCCACTCCTTGCGCTTTCACTCGTCCTCTTTGCAATCCTGCCCGGCTACCTGCTGCTCTTGCTCATTATCGAGCAAACTGACCTTGAGCGCGTGCTCATGGCCGTGCCGGCAAGCATTGCCTTTGTCAGCGCAGTCACCTTAGTGCCGAACATCTTGCTCGACGTAAAGTCAGTTGACGCGAATCTCGTCATAATCGAAACGCTTGTGCTGCTTGCCTTGCTTTTTGTCCGCGGGGCCAAGCATACGGCGCGCGAGTCGACGACGACCGTCGCGATAGTCGTGGTGCTTCTTCTCGCAGCCTCGATTTTCTCCATCCATCTTCTCGGCTCGACGCTTGGCAACGACCTGCCCCTTGCGGTGCACTCCCTTGACAGCGCGGACCAGATTACCCAAATCCAGTGGAACGCGAAAAGCCACGACAGCACGCTCTCGACGACATACACGTTCGGGGAAAAAGTGTTTAACACCGCCCTGACCCCGCCTTCGATACTCACGCAGGTGCTCATGGTGCAATTTTCTGGTGCCGAGGCGTGGAACGCCAACGACGCGTTCCTCCTGCTAATCTACGTGACGATGGTGCTTGGCGTTTTTCTGCTATTCCGCCGCTGCGCGGGAGAGATGGCGGGAATCGCCTGCGCCGTTTCACTCATCGTGCCGCTAAACCTGCTTTACGTCTCGCCATTCTACTTCGGCCTCTGGCGACTCGTCTTCTCGATGTTCATCATTCCCTTCTTGATTTACTTTAGCCTCGCGTTTTTTGACGGCCGCGGAAAAGACGCGCCGGCGGCGCTCGCAATTCTATTGTTCGTACTACTCCTGACGCACCCGACCGACATTGTCGCGGCGGCAGCTTCCCTTGCTTTCGTGGCGGCCTTTGCCATCTCAAGCGGCCGGTACCGCGAGTTCTTTGCACCCGCAGCAGTCGCGGCGCCGGTTTTCATCCTCATTGCTTTCCCGCTTTTCGTCCAGTACTGGGCTGGTCTCTTCGCGCCCGCTGCTGCATCGTCGGGATTCTTTTCGCTTGGCTTTGATGCCGATAAAGTTTACGGGTCGGTCCTTGGTCCCACGCTAATCAAGCTCGCCGCGCACTGGCCGGTTCTCCTCGCGGGATTCTTGGTTTCCCTCGCGCTGTTTGTTGCTGCGGTAAGGCGGGGTCGCGGTGAAGCGCTTGCCGCAGACTGGCGCGTGCACTTGTTCGCAAATCTCGCGATTTGCTTTGGCGCAGCTTTTGGGGCGCTCCCAGTGCTTGGCCAGTACATTCCAAAGCTGCGCTACGTCCTGTATTCCGACTTCATCCTGCCGCTGATCGGGTTGGGTGCCTTCTTCATTGCCAAAGAAGCGCTTCGGCAGGCTGGCGTCCGAAATTCCGCCGCGGCAATGGCTTGCGCTTGCGTCGCCCTGGTGATTCTTGCCGCGCCCTGGGCTTACGGCTTTTACACTCCCGACGAAGGCTGGCTGAAGGGCAGCGCTGGCGAGATACTGCTTGCCTTGCGTGACCACGTGCCGGACAACGCGAAAGTTTTGTTCCTCACCTACTATTGGCAGCACATGGGCTGCATTTCGGGCCACTCGTGCTTCCAGGGTTCCCAGGCAGGCCTTGCCGAGATGGCCGCGGCGAACAAGTTCTCAAGGCGTTTCCCGATTGACCCGCCTTGCTGGCCGGCGATGAAAAAAGTGGGTTTCCTAAACTACGAGCTCGTCCCAAACTGCTCTCCGGGCTTTGACTATGGCAACATCTGCAACTACGACATCATCGTAGTCGGCCACTTGCCCAGTTACTCAAACTACACGCTTGCCCTCGTTGACAAGCTAAACGGCCACTACGCCTACTTGTACCAAAAGGGCGGCTTTTCGGTCCAAAAGCGAGTCTCAAGCGACGCAAACTGCTTGCCGGAGTAACCGGTTGTGCATCAGTTTTAAATCACCAAACGCAGTCAATTTGCTGACTCCCCCCGATGAACAAAGTTTTGCTCAGGATGTTTTACCTCTTGCTCGCCGCAATCGCCTTTTTCGAGCTAGTTTTAAGCAACTTGTTTACCCTCGCGTTTAACCTTGGTCCGACTGCGCGGACTGCAGGCCTGACTGTGCAGATGGAAATCCTCCGGCTTGCAATCCTCATTGCCTTGGACGCGGCCGCCGGCCTTGGCGCCCTTGCCGCCTCCGAGGCCGTGCGGCGCCAAGACTCTAGCTTGCTCAAGAAAACCTCGCTCTTGGCATTCATCGGCTTTGGCGTCTACGCGCTCTACCAGCTAGCATCCTCTTGGCTGCTTCTTTCCTCCGAGTTTAAGCTTCCCACGGCCTTAGCCGGCCTTGCCTACGGCGCGTTTGGAATCCTGGCGTTCCACTTCGGCCGCACGAAATTCCCTCGGCAAGCGGGCTAGCCCCCAAAACCACCTTCTTTTAAATAATGCCGTTGCGTGAGTGTAAACAAATGAAGCTCGCGTTCATCGACGTAACCGGCAACAAGCTAGACGCATATGAAGCCTGCACGCAATTGTGCGAGTCTCACGTGGCCGACGTAACTTTAAGCCGCATAACCGCACCAGACCTGCTAAAGGTGCCAGTGTGCGCCAAACGCGCGCTCGAGGAAGGCGCCGAGGCGGCAATCGTCTTCTACAACGCGACTGCTGAAGACAGCCACGCCCTCGACTTAGTGCACGAGAAAATTATTGACGTCGAGCTCGAGTCACGCAAGTTCGTGTTCTTCACACTCGTCTTTGAGGACGAGTGGCGTTCGCCCCAACAGCTTGCCGAAGTGGCCCAGGAGCGGCTCGCCCAATCGCTTGAGGCGCTCTTCCGTTCAGTGCATTCCGAGTCGTCGGAGCCGGTTGAGCAAGCACCCGTTCCAGAGGAAGGCTCGATGGGAATGTTCGCTCAAAACCAAGAGTCTGAAGAACAGGCGCCTGAACTCCCTCCGTCCGGTGGCGGACGCGGGCTATTCTAGATTTTACTCGCTCCATTCAAGGAGCCCGCGTGCTTCGGGTGACTCGAGACCGCAAACGAATGCCACGAGCAACAGCGTGAAGCCCGAAAGGAAGGAAAGGAAGATGGCGTTTACCTTCCCAATTACCGCAAGCCACGTTATCGCCATTGCGACTATGACGAACAGGCCGATTACGAGGGCTTGGCTGTCGTGCAGTTTTGTCGAACCGCGCAGGCCGCGGCCGACTGTCTTAATCCGGCCCCGCACGCTGCCGCTAAACGGAAACAGCCAGTTCACGCCGGATGGCGTTAGCGAGTCGTGGTAAAGATGGAGGAGCGCACCTCCGACCATGCCCTCGAGGACGAGGGAAGTGATTGCAAGCGGCAGGATGTTGAAGTAACTGAACGCATTGAAGATAATTGCCCAAAAGGCGCTCGTCAAGGCGACTCCAGCAAGCGAGTGCATGAACCCGCGGTGCTTTGCCGCCTGCGAGTGCCCTGCGAGCCTTACGAAAAACGCTATCGGCTCGTAGAAGAGATAGCGGGTGACGTAGCCCACGATTTGAAACGGCGTGCTTGCTGCCCGCGAGTCTATTTTCGCGTAAGCGCCGAGCAACCCGCTGCTTTGGCGGTGTAACATCCGCGAGTCAACTGCGTCGGAGTCGGGGATGAGAACTCCTAAAAGCGTGCCGAATAAGAAGAGTGCCGCTCCGGCGGCGGTGATGTACCCCTGGTCTGCAAACGCGTAGGCGAGCGGCAGGAAAAGCAGGGCCGCGAGCAGCAGGTGGGTTTTTCCAAGCATGTGACCTGCATTAGGTTTCTTGAGTTAAAAAAGGGTTTCGCGACCCGCGTATCGGCCGGGGGGAGGCGGCTCTACCTCTTGTAAGCGTCGTCGTGGTGCTCGAGGCGGTCGAACAGTATGAACCGCTCTTTCTTGAACACTCGGAAAAACAGCACGAAACTGCCTATATGCACGCGTTTGTAGTCGCTTAAGTCATGCCGCAGGTTCTTGTAGTGGTCTATCGTGCTTTCGTCGTTAAGCTGCGTTACCTGCTCGATTTTTGCAAAAACGGCCTTTGCAAGCGCGGGATTCCTCTTGGCCGCCTTGCGAAGCACTTCCTTAAGTTCGTCTGTCAGGTCAAACTTGAAGGCCAAGTGAATCAGTCCCCGGCGAGCCTACGCAATTGCGCAACGCTGGTAGTCCGAAAGCCGTGCTTTTCCACGTGCGCGTCGGTCGAACGGATTATCTTGCGCACCAGCTCGTCCTTCACTTCAGATTCGACAAACTGTTCGCCGTAAAGCTCTGCAAACTTGTCAAGCGCCTCGCCCTTGTCCTTAAGCCCGTACTTTTCCTTGACTACCCCTAGAACCCGGTTAGTCCGGTCTTTTACCTTAAGGTTGACAGTCACGAAAGCCAAATTGCCTCACCTAACATAAACTTAGCTCAAGTAATATTTAAACCAAACGGTGCCAAAACGGCGCGCCAATCCGGACGCGATTAACTCGACTAAAAACAATTATTTGCCTACTCCCGCACAAGCTTACTGATGGAAGAGCGGTTTTGGGAACTTGACGCACTGCGCGGGCTTGCCGTAGTGGGCATGGTGGTATTCCATGCCGCGTTCGACTTGAGCTACTTTAGGGGATTTCCCTTCGACGTAACGAACGGGTTCTGGTGGCTTCTCGCGCGGGCTGTCGCAACGACTTTCGTGCTAGTGTCCGGTTGTGTGCTCGCCATCAGCTATGGAAAGGTGGCTAACGGCGGCATCCGGACGGCGTTTGACAAGATTTTCCCGCGCTCGCTAAGGATTTTCGCCCTCGCCCTCGTCGTGACTGCCGCGACTTTTCTGTTCCTCTCGGGAAACGGCACGATTTGGTTCGGCGTGCTGCACTTCATGGCAGTCGGCAGCCTCATCACGCTGTTATTCATGGGCCTTGGGTGGCCCCAGCTGATTTGGACTGGCATCGTCATGGTTGCCGCCGGTTTTCTGCTCGAGTCAGTCACGGTCCAGACGCCCCTGCTATTGTGGCTTGGCTTGCGGCCCGCCGGCTTCTACACTTTCGACTACTTTCCCCTCCTCCCGTGGCTGGGCGTGCTGTTGTTCGGCGCGGCCATTGGGAAGAGATGGTACGGGAGCGGCGTGCGCGGCTTTCAGCTGCCAATTGGCGAAAACGGGTTGACGCGCGCACTTGCGTTCGTTGGCCGGCATTCGCTGGCGATTTACTTTATCCACCAGCCGCTTCTTATCGGCGCTATATTGTTGGCTTAAGACGGGAGAGCGCGCTTCGCAGGGCCATCTCGTCAGTGCCCTTGACTAGAGTGCCGGAAACGTCGACAATGGGCACTGAGGCAGAGCCGGTCTCGCGCAAAAGCTTTTCTGCTGCAAAAGCGCTGACTGTGACGTCGACTTCAGAGAACACCGCACCGGTGGTCAAGAGCACTTGGCGCACGCGCCGGTAGTTGGGGTCAACTGGCGACCCGTAGAGCGTGATTTCCTTGCCCTTTGAGAGCATGGCGTTTTTTCCGAATTCCATGGTTGGTAATTAGGTGGGGCAAGCATTTTAAGGCGAGCCTCAGTGTCCTACAATATGCGATTCAACCCACCTGAATCGTCACTAGCCATCGGCGGCCGGACGCTTGGCCTCGACAGCGACGGCGACGTGGCATTCGTTTCTCATGCGCACTCCGACCACACTTCTTTCTTGCGCAAGCGCCACACCGTCCTTGCAAGCGAGGCGACTCTAGACTTAATTGTCGCCCGCGGCGGCCGCCGGCACGAGCCGGCAGAAGTAAAATTTGATGGGGCGAAAATTTCACTGCACGAGGCCGGCCATGTCCTCGGCGCCAGGCAGGTGGCGGCCGAGTTTGACGGCAGGAAATTCGTTTACACGGGCGACTTTAACGCAAGCGCCTCACTCACCTGCCCCGCGGCCGAAGCGGTTGCCTGCGATGAACTGCTTGTCGAGTGCACTTTTGGCTCGCCCGAATGGGTTTTTGACGACCGATTCAAGCAGTACGCGGAGATTGCAGACTGGGTCAAACGGCAGAAAGAGCAGGGCAATGCCGTCCTCTTCGGATGCTACTCGCTTGGAAAGGCCCAAGAGATAGTCGCCGTGCTAAACGAGTACCTTGGCGAGGCGCCGGTCGTCTCCGGCACGGTTGAAAGCGTTTGCAACGTCTACAAACGCCACGGCGTCAAGCTTGATTTTGTGAGCGGCACGAGTGCCGAAGCCGAGCGCGCGTACAATGGCGCTTTTACCGCAATCGTCCCCTCCGGCTCGCTCTCGTTTGAGACAACCTTGGCAATTAGCGAGCGTTACCGCCGACCGGTGCGGACCGCAATTGCTACCGGCTGGGCGCTGCGCAATTCGTTTGCCGGCGTTGACGCGGCATTCCCGCTAAGCGACCACTCGGACTACAATGCTCTAAAGAAATTCGTCGAGGCGACTGGCGCGAGGAAAGTTTGGTGCACTTACGGTTTTGCAGAAGAGTTCGCCGCCGAGCTGCGCCGCGAGGGCGTTGACGCGTTTGCAGTAAGCGAGGAGTCGATGCAAAAGCAGTTGGTAGAGTACGCGGGTGATGGAGTTGTCTAGCGGAATTCTCTTTGTTTACTGCACTTTCTCCACCAGGGCCGAGGCAGAACGCGTTAGCGCGCTGTTGGTCAAGGAAAACTTGGCAGCCTGCGCGAATGTCATGGCGGAATGCACGAGCTTCTTTAACTGGAAGGGCAACTTCCAGACCGGTCGGGAAACACCTGCAGTTCTAAAGACAACGGCTAAGCGCTATCCGGCTTTAGAAAAACGCATCAGGCAACTGCACTCTTACGAAAACCCGGCGATAGTCGCCCTGCCGGTAACGAAAGGAAGCAAGCCGTACCTGAAGTGGGTTGGCGATTGCTGCAAGCCTGCTGGGGCTAGTAAGCACTAGCCTCATTTTTTAGCCAGCGTATCCTGCAACGCACTGGCGGGTGGCTTGGCTCCACTGGCACTGGCCGCCAATGCATCCGCAGCCTGACGCGGTGTAGCACGCGTACTCTGCCTTCCACTCGCAAGTGGTTATGATCGAATCCGAATTGCGGCTGCGGCACACTTGCCCGCTGCATCCGTCAACAACGCAGTCTGTGCTTGTGTTGCAAAGCACTATTGCTGTTGGAATTGGGGTCGGGAAGATGGTTGGGACAGGCGAAGGCTCGACTAACGGCAGCGAAAGAGTGCACGCTCCGGTAGCCTTCACCCAATACCCTACGCCGGGCTCGAGTGCTTGCGAAGCAACATACCTGCTTAAGCGCGAGTCGTAGCGCCAAGGGCCGCTGGTTATCCCGCAATTGCGCGAGATGCGGTAAAAGTCAATTGATTGTGAGGGGGCGCCAATGAGGTTCCATCCTTGCACCAGGCCGACGTGGTACAGCGCCGGCGTGAGCACGCCACTGCCTTCAAATGTCATTGAGCAGCCGGCGCTCGCCCTGAACCAATAGCCCTTACCACCCGCAAGGCCGCTTGCGTCAACACGCCTGTAGGCGCCGTTGGTGTACTCCCAGAAAGAAGCGGCTGCGCAAGTGCTGTCCTTGAGCTTGACTGCAGGAAGGAGGGGTACGCTGAAGAGGTTCCAGCCGCTTGCGAAATAGATTGCGTATGGATTGTTGCCAGGCGGGGGAGTTGGCTCGCCCGCGCCAAGGATGGCAAACGAGTCAGACGCACTCTCGAGGTGGACCGAGTACTGGCCCGACCTTGCAGGGTATTGCTCGCCAAGCCTTGTGTAGAGCTGCTGGTTCCAAGTGTGGCTTATGGTCTGGCCGGGCGACAGGTTCTTGACCTGGCACGGCCTGCCGAGGATGGGGTTAGTGATGTATAGCTGCATCGAGTTTGAGCGCATGGAATAGAATACGCCGTCGCAATCCATGTACGAGACAACCGTGCTGCCGCCATTGTAGGCAGTGACCGCTACTTGCTCGCCGAGTGTGTAAAACTCCTCGTCAGCCCAGATGCGGATGCCGTCGCCCGACGAGGCTGGCCTGATTATGAAGTCAACGCGCATCCCATTGAAGACGGCGTTGTACGCGCCGGGTGAGGCAAGCAGCCGCGTTCCGACTTCGTCATAGTAATTCTGGTCCCAGGTGGCGCTTGCGCTTTGGCCTGCCTGCAGTGACTTGGTAGTGCAGGGGTTGGCAAACCACCGGATGCGAGGGTCAGACAAAAGGAGTGCCTGGCCGTTGGGACCGTAGATGTCGGCGAATATCTCGCCGTTGGTGCACTCGTTGTAGTCAATTGCGGTTGAACCGCGGTTGGTTAGGGTAAATGTGATGACCTCGCCGGGAGCGTAGGACTGTTCGTCGGTGCTGAATAGGAATGGCGCTAGTATGTTTGAGTCCGTCAGGGCTCCAGCCAATGCTGCTGCCAAAATAATGCCCAAAACAAAAAGTTTTTCCTTCATTTGCTATCCCCTTCCACTACAATAGCTTGCGTTGATTTCGCTAATAAACAAAGCCAAATCATTAGCCCCCGCCTTAAGAATCAAAAAAAGTCGAGTGGGCCCGCGGAGAATCGGACTCCGAGTCTTCAGTGTGTGAGACTGACGTCTTAACCATTCGACTACGGGCCCGTAGCTAAAATGGGGGGAACAGCGAAAGAATTAGTGGGCGCGCCAGAATTTATTGGCTTTGCTCTTGGCGCTCGGCTGGAACTTCTTCCTCAACTTGCTCCTGGACTGGCGGTGCCTGGGCTACGGGAACCGGCTTGCTTGCCGCGGGGAGAGAAGGCCGATAAGCGTCGCGTGGCCGCGGGCCGTGGCCGCTTCCGCGGTTGGCGGCAAAGTTGGTGGGGTTCTCGCGCTCGCGTTCTCGGCGGCGCTCGTTCTGCTGCTTCTTCTTCTCGAAAATGCGGTTGTGCTTGCCGCAGGAAATGCAATAGCAAACTTCGCGGAAAATCGCGCGGCGGTAAGTCTCGCGCTCGGCGACCTGGTGGATTTCAAGCGGGTTGGTGAGCATTGGCTTGTCGATGTAGACTGCCTTGTCGCGCCTGACTTGCCGGCCGCACTTTTCGCAACGCACAAGGCCTTCCTTGCCGCGTCCGCCTTTCTTTCCCATAAAATTAGTTATGTGAGGAAAGCGATTTAAATGCGTCAGCCGCGCGTCTATCGGCGAGTGCTCTTGGCTTTCTTGCGCAGCCCAAGAATTTGCCCCAGCCTCACCCCGTCAAGGAGTACCGCAGTGGCGTTCTCGACGTCAAAAAGCCGGTTTTTGAAGAGCGGGCCGAGCAAGTTTTCGGGCTTTTCCGCATTGAATGCGATGCCGCCGGAGAGCTGCGAGTAACACGGGAAGACTATTGCCTTCTGCTTGCGCGTGCCGAACTTCTTGCTTGCCTTGATGCGGCCCTCAATCCAGGCTTTCTTGAATTCTTTGTGCCCAAGGGCGTCCTCAAAGAGGATGGTCGGGTGGTTGTTGCCCATGAGAAGAACGTCTGCTGCCAAAAGCGCTTTTGCTGGCCATGCGTGGCCGTGGTGCATGCCGTAAGTTTTGCCTGCGGCAGTGAAAACGAAGCCCTCGGCGGGCACTAGGGTGATGCCCGGCATGCCGTCGAGGCCAGAATCGTGATTGCCCTTGCAGACCGTGACCGCGTCTACTGCAAGTGCGGCGAGAAATTCGTGCATCATCTTTCGCTCGCGTTCGTCAAACCCCAGACAATCGTGTTTGAGGTCGCCTAGGACGATTAGCTGCCTGCACTTGAATTGGCGCAAGAGCCGGTTTAGCCCGTCCGCGACTTTTTTGGGGCGCGGGTAGAGCCGCAGGCCCTTGCGCTGGAGTTCGTATTCGATGCCAAGGTGCACGTCGCTGACAACTAGGGCGTTGCCAATGACTGCGGCGGGGACATTCGCGATGAAGCGCATAAGGGAAAATAAGGAATCGGATGGCTTTTACTTCTTCGCCATCGTGTTCTTGAACTTCTTTGCAGCAGACTCGAGCGCGGTGATTGCGGGCAGTTCCTTGCCTTGCATGAGTTCGAGGAGCGCCCCGCCTGCTAGTGAGATGTGAGAAATCTTGTCGGTGGGAATGCCGAACTTCTCAAAAGCCAAGAGCGTGTGGCCGCCGCCGACTAAAGTGTAGGCGCCGCTTCGGGCGACTGCGTCGAAGACTTGCCGGGTGCCGTTCTCAAACGGCTTTTCCTCGTACTTGCCGCAAGGGCCCTTGACGTAGACGGTCGCGGACTTGAGCACGATTTTTGAGTACTTGTTTGAAGTTTTGATGCCGATGTCGCCGGACGGAAGGTTGGCGACGACAAGCTGGGTTAGCAGCATTTCCTTGCGGTTACCGTTCTCGTCGGCAACTGCAAAGTCAAACGGCGTTTCGATGAACTCGTTGTAGGCGTGGATGAGCTCTCGGACTTGCTGTAGCGCTGCAGTGAATGTCAGCTTGCCGGTAAAGCCCGACTTCTCCAATTCCGCTATCTTAGCTTGGGGTAGTTTGTTGCCGCGCGCCATCAGGCACAGCTCGCCGATGATTCCGCTTGTGAGAATCTTGTCGACGATGCCTTTCTTGAGCGCGTAGTCCATTAGCTTGATGACTTCGTCGGGCTTGGCCCCGCCTAGGAGGTAGACGTTGGGGTGCTTGGCGTTCTCGCGCGCCTTTAGGGCGCCCTCAAACTCGTGTTCCATCACCGGACCGGCTGCTGAGGGGAGGACGGCGCAGAAGCCAACCATGCTGGCGTGGCCGCGGTGCGCGTTTGAGAACGCGTCGTCGACGAAGAGGTCTGCAAGAGGCGCGAGTGCCTTGACTAGCGCGCTTTCTTTCGCGTGCTGTTCGGGCGTCTTCTCGACTGCCTCGTCTGCGAGGTAGCGGACGTTGTCAAGGAGCATGATTTCGCCTGCTTTTAGGGCCGCAACAGCCTTCAGCGTCTTTTCGCCGACGACCGCCTTGTCCTCGGCAAAGAGGACTTTCTTTTCAACTAGCTTTGAGAGAATCGCCGCGTGGGACTTTAGCGAGGTGAAGTCCTTGTCGCCCTTTCGCCCCTGGTGCGCGAGTACTACGAGCTTGCAGCCTTTTGCCGAAAGCATCTTGACTGTCTCAGCGTGCGCGGTGAAGCGCGGGCCGCTCTGCACTTTCCCGCCTTCGATGGGGCTGTTGAGGTCGACGCGCAAAAGGACGGTCTTGCCGCGAAGAGTGCCGAAGTCGGCTACGGGAATTATTTGGGATACAGCCATTGGAACCACTTCCTCTCCTTAGATGCCCTTTTGGGCCATGAACTTAGACATTTCCACTAGCCTCACGCTGTAGGCCCACTCGTTGTCGTACCAAGCGAACGTCTTTACCATCGTTCCCTTGCCGCCGACCACCATTGTGCTAAGGCCGTCAAAGACGCTTGAGTGCGGGTTGCCGACGATGTCGGAGCTGACGATTGGGTCTTCAGTGTACTCGAAGATGCCCTTCATCTTTGGCGACTGCGCCGCCTGCTTCATTGCGTTGTTAATGTCATCCCTGGTGACTTCCTTTGAGAGAATGACTGTGAGGTCGTTGATGCTGCCGTCGGGAACGGGTACGCGGAGTGCAATTCCGTCAAGCTTGCCCTTAAGTGCGGGAATGACGTCACCAATTGCTTTTGCAGCCCCCGTGGTTGTCGGGATTGTCGAAAGCGCTGCAGCGCGCGCGCGGCGGAGGTCCTTGTGCGGCAAGTCAAGCACGCGCTGGTCGTTGGTATAAGCGTGGATGGTCACCATGTAGCCCTTCTCGATGCCAAAAGAGTCGTTTAGGACTTTGGCGACGGGCGCGAGGCAGCCGGTCGTGCAGGACGCCATTGAGACGATGTGGTGCTTTGACTCGTCATAAGTCTCCTCGTTTACTCCGAGAACTATGGTGGCGTCGACACCCTTGCCTGGCTGGCTGATGAGAATTTTCTTGGCGCCTGCCTGCTGGTGGCCAAGCGCTTTTTCCTTTGTCGCAAACTCGCCCGTGCACTCGACAACCAGCTGCACGCCCAGGTCTTTCCACGGTAGCTTGCTCGGGTCTTTTTCGGCAAGCACCTTGAACATCTTGCTGCGCACGGAAATGGTGGTGTCGGTCGCGGTCACGCTTTCCTTCATCACTCCGTGAACGCTGTCGTACTTGAGCAGGTGCGCCAGTGTCGCGGCATCAGTCAGGTCGTTAATCGCAACGATGTTACAGGTCTTCCAAAATTCTTCGTCAGCCAATGCGGCGCGCAAGAACAGCCGACCGATGCGGCCAAACCCGTTGATTGCAATGTTTACTACCATTACGTCCACCCCGTTGGGAAGTATGAAGAAGTATGAACCTTTGTTTTTGAGCGTATTTAACCCTTTTCTCTAAAGCCGCCCGCGCCGCCTCTCGGCTTCGAGGATGCGCTTTATCGACAGGATGTAGGCGCCCTGGCGCATTGAGTGCTTGCGGCCGTTTGTCGCGTCAAGCACTCCAGTGTAGGCCTTCACGATGGTCTCCTCGAGGCGCTTGTTCACTTCGGCCTCGGTCCAGTACTCGCCGTCAAGGTTTTGCAGCCACTCGAAGTAGCTCACGCAAACTCCGCCGCTGTTGGCAAGAATGTCGGGAATGACGAACACGCCTTTTGCGTGCAAGATGTCATCTCCCTCGGCATCAACGGGGCCGTTTGCGAGCTCAAGCACAATTTTTGCCTTCACGCGGGACGCGTTGCCTGCGGTAATCTGGTTTTCAAGCGCCGCTGGGACAAGAATGTCAACAGGCAACTCAAGGAGCTCCTCGTTTGACACGCGCTTGCCTTCAATGCCGTCAAGGCGTTTTTGTTCGTATTGTGCGATGATGCCGGGGATGTCAAGGCCGTTCTCGTCATAGAGGCCGCCCTGAGAGTTGCTAACGGCAACGACTTTGGCTCCCCATGAGTGCAGGATGCGGGCGGCGTGCATGCCGGCGTTGCCGAATCCCTGTATGGCTACTGAGGCGCCCTCTAGCTTCATGTCAGCGGTCTTTAGGGCCTCGCGGAGAACAAAAGCCCCGCCCATCGAAGTGGAGTACTCGCGCCCTAGGCTGCCGCCGTTGCTGACGGGCTTACCTGTAATCACGCCTGGCGCGGGTTTGCCAAGCCACTTTTCGTACTCGTCGCGCATCCAGCTCATGACTTCGCCGTTGGTGTTCACATCAGGAGCAGGAATGTCAATGCGCTCGCCGACGACTGGGGCGATTGAGCGGAAGTAGGCGCGAGAGAGTCGCTCGAGTTCCGCCTTGCTTAAGGCTTTCGGGTCGACGATGATGCCGCCCTTGCCCCCGCCAAGCGGGAGGTCAAGGACCGCGCACTTGAATCCCATCAAAAACGCGAGCGTCTTTACTTCCTCGAGGTTCACAGACTGGTGGTAGCGGATGCCGCCCTTGAATGGCCCGCGGGCGTCGTTTGCTTGCACGCGGTAGCCGAGGAAAATCCGCACTGTTCCGTCATCCATCTTGACAGGCAGGCTGACTGCTAGGACGCGCTGGGGTGTCGAGAGCAGCTCGAACTCGGCTTTCGAGAGGGCAATCTTGCCTTCCATCTTGCCTAAAAATTTCGCTGCCGTGTCGCAGGCAAACGAGTAATTGTCTTGGGCCATCCTAAACCATTCCTCCAAAAAGCGGTAGTGGGAAGCATTGCTCCCTTCTGCTAGTTTGGCAGACAAGCTTTTTACGCCTATTGCTTGCGGCCTTTCCTTTCCACAAGGATTAAAAGCTTGACTATCGTATTTGTGTTGGGCGTCCAACTCGACAACAATTTGAGGTGCTTTTTGATGGAAACTAATTTGACGAGCGCAAGGAATTTCTTCGCAAGTTTTGCTGTTTTCGCACTCATGGGCTTTTTGCTCGCTGGCTGCCTGAACCAAAGCGGCAGCGCGACCCCGACGCCTTTTGTCAAGGACGATAGCGGCAACGGGACGGCTCCAACTCCGATTCCCCAAGTAATCGGCACGCCCATCCCGACAGTCACTGAAACCAAGACAGGCATCGACAAAATCAATGACACGATTGCCTCAATAGTGCCGGACGGGACATACCAGCAAGACGCTAACTACTCGTACCCCAAGGGCACCAACACCGTCCACTTCAGCGTTACCGTCGATGGTGACACCGTTACTAACGTGTCAGTTACTGCAGTTGGCGAGCTCGACCCGATTTCCACCAAGAAAGTCGCCGACTTTGGCGCGGCCCTCCCAAGCCTCGTCGTGGGCAAGAAAATCAACGAGCTTAACCTGCCTCGAAACGTCGCCGGCAGCTCGCTGACCAACGCGGCGTTCCAGTCTTATGTGGACGCGCTTGTGGCCAATCATGGCAGTGTAGCTTAAAAACCTTCAAGGGGCTAAAAGCCCAGTGATGGAACTGACGGCAAGGTCGGAACAAGTCCTCGGAACAACTATCGAGGTAAAAGTTCCAGCTGAAGCCGGCTGGTTTCTTCCCGACTGCTTTACCGAGCTCAAGCGCATCGAAGCGGCCTTTTCCCGATTTCTTGACGACTCGGAACTCTCCAAAATGAACTCGCGGCTGGGCGAGTGGCAGGCCTGTAGCGCCGAAATGGCCTTTCTTCTCTCAAAAGCGGTTGAAATCAACCGCGCTACTGACGGGAACTTTGACATCACGCTAAAAAATGCGCTTGAAAACCTGGGCTACGACCGGGAATACTCTTTCGTCCCAAAAGCATCTTCGGGCGCCGACGATAGCCCGCAGTCGCCGCAAGACGTGCAGGTCGACTTGGAGGGCAACCGCGTCAAGCTTCTAAAGCAAGTGGAGTTCGGCGGCTTTGGCAAAGGCTACGCGCTTGACTGCGTAAGCAATCTTCTTTTGAAAAACGGCGTCGAGCACTACTACATCAACGCGGGCGGCGACATTTACGCGAAAAAAGGAGCCGGCGGGGACGACTGGGTTGTGCTCCTTGAACACCCTGATGACCGGGAACGCGCCATTGGAACACTCAAGCTCGATGGCCTCTCGATTGCGGCCTCGGCGCCCAACCGGCGCAAGTGGGCTGGTGACAAGCACCACCTTCTCAACGCAAGGACGCGCCTGCCAGCGCAGGGAGTAAAGGCGATTTTCGTCACAGCCAAGGCCGGGCTTGAAGCCGACGCTTATGCAACCGCAATCTTCACCGCAGGTTTTGACGAAGGCATTGCACTCTTTAGAAAGCTGCCTGTCGAAGTGCTCATGGTCTCAAGCGAAGACAAGATGTTTAAGAGCCCCGGGTTTGCCGGCGAACTGTTTTCCTAATCGGCCGCTCAATCTTCGGGGTGGACGAAGTGGAAGGCCACGCCGGCTCCGACCACCAGCAATCCAAGCCAGTCTCCGCTGGCTAGAAACCACAGGCCGCCAAGGCCGATTAGCACCCAGTCAAGGTACATCATGCTCGAGTGTCCTCGGTTCATTTCGCGTGCCCCCGTGAAATCTGCCGGTAAATCAAGTAAACTAGCGCCAGGTAGCCAAAATACGCGAGCAACTGCAAAAGCGACGGGCTGGTGTCGTAACCCACGATGCCCTTTAGCACGCCGCCAACCGCTCCCTTCTCGTGCAACAGCGGGAAAGTGCCGTCGGCGTTCAGAGCCGGCGTCACGTCGTAAATGTGCTCGATTAGGGGCGGGAGCACGCCAACTTCCTCGAGCTCGTGAACCCCCTGCGAGAGCAGCCCGGCCGCGAGCACCACGAGGACCGCGCTCGTTGCGAGAAAGAAAGTCTTGAAGTCAAGGCGGATGAAGCTCTTGAACACAAGATAGGCAAGAGCGGATGCGGCTAGCGCTCCCCCAAGCGCCCACGCTGCGCTGATGGCGCCGGTTGACAATGAAATGCCGTTGAGGAAGAGCACTACCTCGATTCCCTCGCGGAAGACGGCCACGAAGGCGAGTGCTGCAACGCCCAGCTCTTCCCCGACGTCGATTTTTTGCTTCAAGCCAGCCTCGACCTGCTTGGCCATGTTGCGCTGCCGAAACATCCAGAGGATGAGCCAAGTGACCAGGATTGCGGCCAAAACCAGCGTGACTCCCTCAAAAAGCGCTTCGTGTTCCTCAAACGTTTCGGCAGCAAAGCCGAACGCCCACGCGACTGCCACGCTCGCAAGAGCCGCGAGGGCCGAGCCGGCGACAACGAACTTGAGATAACGCGAGTTCCCGCTCTTCTGCAGGTAGGCAGCCATGATGCCTATAACCAAGAAGATTTCGAAGAACTCTCGGAAAGTTACTATGAATTCAGCTAAGGCCATAAACTCACGACGAAAGTATAACAGAGTAATAACTGCTTATTAAGTGTGGCTTTCCGTTGGGAAAGTGCTCTCCCCCTGCACTTAGTCCTGGTCTAAGTTCACTCCCCCTGCACTGTCTCCTGGTCTCAGAGCGCAAGCCCGACCGGTTGCTCTGCGCAGATGTGCTGCATTTGGCATTTTAAAGCTCTCCAGCAATAGGTTCTTGTCGAGAGTTCTTGCGTCAATCAACTTGGTGAAAAAATGCCTGCACGTTTTTGGGGAAAGCCAGAAAATGCGCCTGCGCATTTGAATTTGTTTCCTCAAAATTCCGCCTGGTTTTCGCACCACCTGCATTCTTTTTCGGAAGCATCAAGAATACCGCGAGAAGGACTGCTTTCTCAAAAGGAAGCTAAACGACTTGGAATGTCAATTGGTATGACTAATTGGTGGACTGCACATCCGGATAATGATAATATACTCCTCTATGAACTCCGCCATCCGTTGGAACGGTTGGAAAGCCAAGATAAGTTTGGAAAGATTCGTGTTCTAATGTGGGGAGACACGCCCACTACGCGTGATGAATCTGGCTCATTAGTAAGCAAAACAAGAATTCCTGCAGATTCCGTTTGCGCATTTATTGTTCCAGACAAAGAGAAGCTCAACCCCGATTCAAACGAACTATCGTTTTTTTACACCGCTCCAAAAAGCAAAGAAAAAGGAGAACTCGCACCTCAAGAAAAAGAAGAGCTCAGGTCCTTTTTGAATGCCGCTAAAGAACAAGGTATCCCCGTCTACAGCCGCGATGGGGAAAGATTGTGGCCAAAAATCAAAAAGTAGCACTTAGAGTCCAGGTCTCCGCTTACTCCCCCTGCATAGGTCCACTTCTAGACTACGCCTAAGTGCACTTCTAGGGATTTGAACATCCCATCTTGTTTTCACGCTGGGCTCAAGCTCAAGAACTATTTAAAGACTGCACCAGCATCGCCTTCAAATACTTACTTTTTCTATTTCGTAATATGAAGCGTTCGGCAGTAATCACAAACTCTCACGCATTGCCTGTGTTTGAATCATTGAAAGCCGCTTCCAAGCGCCTTCAGGTTCCAATTTTTCTTGGTGGAGGAAGTTTGCGAGGCTATCATCTGAGAGCATATCACGGCATTACTGCGCCGGAACGCGACTATGACGTCTATGTTGCAAGTAATTTGCACGGGATACTGAAACAATTGAAAACCGAGTTTAAGGATGCAAGAATAACTCGTCACAATCTCACGGACGGGATGCCTACGGTCGAAGTGGTGCTTCCGAATAACCTCGTCTTTCATTTTGCCACAATCCGTGGAAACGCCAACCTTTACGGGAAAGCTGAGATTGAGGTCAAAGCCCTGCTGAAAAGCCATGCCGTTACTGGTGCGGACTTCACGGCTAATGCAATGTACTTGGATGTTAACGACCTTAATGCCCCTTCGAGAGTATTCGATCCATTTAACGGAAGGGTCGATATCAAGCGAAAAATTATCCGTGTCGTAAGTCCGTCGGTTTTCTCTTCACCGGGTTCTGAACAAGCATTACTCCGCGCAGCTAGGATGGCCCAGACAATGAAGGGCGAGTTTTCTGACGATACTGCAAGACTGATGAAAGAGAGTGCAGCTAGTGTCACTCGAGTACCGAACTATCGGATTAGGCGAGAACTTGAAGCATTACTGAAAGGAGACGACCCGAGGCGGTGGCTTAAAGTGCTTTGGAATTCTGACGTCCTAAAACACCTGTTTCCATCAATGACTGCACCTACCCGAGCACAAGTTAGAAGGGAATTGGAAAAACTTCCAAAGTAAAATTGAGGCTAGTTATAGATTGCGACTCAATCGTGTCCCGCAAAGTCCACTTCTAGACCCAGCCTAAGCGCACTCCCCCTGCATCTTGTATCTTTCTAGAGTCTTGACTTTTTCTCCTCGTCAATCCCCTAGAGGCTTCTCGTCGCTCGCCTAAGAAAGACAGACTCTAGTAAGAAGCTAGAGTTACTCCCCCTAAAGCCCTTAGGCCCGGATACTTATTTCCTTGCAGATTTAAAAGAAGAGAAATTTTGCCGCTAGCAGCAGCAATCGCAGGGTTCGCCGGGTCCAGCCATCTTCTTCGCCTCTTTTTTTACTTGACTGAACTGCTTTCGCACTTGCTTTTCGAGTAACTGCACACCACGCAGCACGAGGGCGGTTTGGCGGCGATGAGCTTGCCGCAGGAGGTGCATTTCGCGAAGGGCAGGCAGCCGTTCTTGGGCGTTTGCACTCCGGCTTCCATGCCGCACTCAGGGCAAGTTATTTTGGCCTTCATTCCAGCTTAAAGTCCGAGGGCCTGCTTTATCGAGGGCTTGTCGAAGCCGACGATTATCTTGCCGTCGATTTCGATGACTGGCACGCCCATCTGGCCGCTGCGCTCTATCATTTCCTCGGCGCGCTCGCGGTCGCTGGCAACGTCAAACTCAGAGTACTTCACATTGTTTTCCTTGAAGTACTGCTTTGCCAGCTTGCAGTAGACGCAAGTGGGGGTCGAGTAGATTGTTACTTTGTGGTCAGCCATGGTTCTCCAGTCCTCCTAGTAGTTCATTTCTTGTTTAATGCGATTGCGTGCGCAGCCCCGTGCTTGCGCTTGCCTTCTGACTCGGTGTCGACATAGCCGTTGACGATGAGGCGGCCAAGCGGCGTTAGCGTCACGCCAACAGACCCGCCCCTGCGGGTGCAGGTAATGAGGCCAAGCTCGTCGAGGCCGATTTTTTTCTTGCTGCCGCGCAGGTGGTAGATGACTAGGGGCAGGCTCATGCCCGCCGATGCCGAAAGCGCCTCAAGCGACTTGACTTCCTTCTCTGCAATCAGCTTGAGGAGATTTAGCTTCTTGTCTGAAATTGCCGAGTAGTAGCTGAACTTCATGATGGGGTAGGCGATGATGCGCTCGTCAAGCACGCCGATTGCCTGGATGCCGTTGACAAAGGCGGCTGAAAGGGCAATGCAGGAGGTGCGGTAGTCGGCATCGGTGTTGAGGACAATCTTCTTTCCGGGGTTGTCGGACTTGATTTCGGAAACGGCCCGAAAGACGCCCTCAAAACTCATTTCAGTGAGAGTGCGCGCCTCGACCTTCATCGACTTTGGCAGTTCACGGCTCACGCGCTTGACGTTGGCGTCCTTCCCCTCGCCATAAGTAAGCATGACGACCTTGTCGGCAGGAAAGAGGTTGAAGCCAAGCGAAAGCACTTCGCCGGCATCGTCGTCCGTCCCAATAATGGCTACACAAACAGTTTCCACAAACACACCCAATAGTTAAATAAAAACTTTAATATTTAAAGTATGGGTTTAACCGGCGTTTTGCCGGCTAAAGGCAGCTTAAGCTCCGGAAAGCCGCTTAGCAGCAGATGCAACCGCACTTGCACTTTGCCGTCGTGATGTCGCAGCAATTGCACGGGCACACGGAATTGGCTGCCTTGGGTCTTCCGATTGACTTGACAGTTGGCTTTGCAGGCTTGATTGTTTTGACTGACTTTGTAGGATGGATTGTTTTCTTCATAACTCTCACCACGCTAATCCTTTCGCAGCCCCGAGGTTAAATTGCTTCGCTTAGCCCTACTATGATGCAATTGGCTACTGCAGCTTAGCAGCAATAGTGGCCGCACGAGCACGCCTTGCCCTTCGCCATCTTCGCAGTCTTCTTGGCCGTCTTTGCAATTTTCGTCGTCTTCTTTACCATGCGCTTTCACCCCTCACTAAATGCAAGTTGGTTAAACGCAGAGGCGATTAAAAAAACTTGAGTTGAAGTCCCGCCGGGCAAAGCCGTAAAAACCTCCGGCCAGCCTATTTTGCATTATGAAGCGGGGCTTCCACTGGTTTACCTACGCCGAGTGGGCGTTCCTTTTGCTAACCGTGCTTTTAGCGCTCGGGGTGGCTTCGGATGGCTTTAGCGAACGATCAGTACTGGGCACGATTACCAACACGTTCTTCGCTTTCCTCGACGTCATTGCCTTAGCCTTAACCGGCGCGGCCGCGGTAGTCGCGCTTGCAAACGGCCTTGGCGTGCTCGCTTTCTTCGCGCTTTTCGCACTCGGCCTGGTCTTCTTCCGCGAGCGCGTGCTCGAAATTGGCATGATTGCAGTCATCATGCTATTTGCAATAGCAGTTCTCTTTGGCGGCATCTACGCATAGCTTAAGCTGAGGAAAATAAAAAAAATTGTCCCGGCCAGCCGGGGGTTCTTGAAAAGCAGCTGCTTAGGCAGGGAGGGCGAAGTCGGCGTCGGCAACAGTTGCCGCGTAGGCGGTTGCCTTGGTCTCGGTCTGCACCGTCACGCCCGACTGCGTTGCGCTGTAAGAGACGAAGAGCGGCACGCAATCAGACGAGATGCAGTAGCGGATGTCGCCTTGCGCGTTGCTTCCCTTGAAGCAGTTGGCAGTCGTGCCTGCGACGCTCATCGTGCCGTCGGCAACATAGGTGTCTGCGTTTGCCTTAACGTCAGTCTCGACGTTGGTTGCGGGAACCTGCGATGCCTGGCAGTTCCAGCTTCCGCCGGCCTGGAAGCACGAGTTCACGGTCGTTCCATCGACAAAAGTGCGGACTTCGACGCCGCTTGATGTGACGTCTGTGCGTATCTTGCCGTCCTTGAAGTACTGCGTCATCTGCACTTGCGAAGATTCGCCATTGGTGACAGCTTTGACGGCGTAGTCGACCTTCCATGAGCGGCTGGCTGAAAGGCAAGTCGTGAGGGCTGATGTCTCGACTTTGGGGGTTGGAGTGGCGTCATTGACCGCCGGAGTCGGCGTTGCGTCAAGGACTAAGGGCGTCGCAGTTGCAACCGCGACGGGAGTGGGCGTGGCTTCAATCACGGCTGGCGTCGGGGTAGCCGACGTTGCGCCATTGCCGACACAACCAAGAAGCAGCATCGAAACAGCTAGTAATCCAATAAACTCTTTCACGTACACTTCACCTCAGGAGTAAGGAAACGCAGTAAACACTTTTAAAACCGGACCAAGCGCCCTCCCCCCTACCTTTTCTTCGCCTGCTTTACCTGGCTCTTTGCAAACTCGTGCAAAGCGATGCTTGAGTGGCTGCCCCCTGTGGCCCCCCTGTTGCCCTTGCCTTGAGGCATTGCGCCATACTCTTTTGCAAGCGACAGAATGCCTGCGCGGATGGCCTCTGCCCGTGTCTTGAAAAAGCCCTGAGCAATCAAACTTTCAAGCGCAGACTCAACAGCACCCTCAAGGCGAACAACAGTCTCCATAAAATCACCTTTTTAGTATTAAATTGATATGAAAAAGTAGTATTTAAGTCTAACGGCACGACTAACTAGTCTTGACCTACACTAAATTACTATCAAAAACATATCAAAAACTAGACTTTTCTCTGTTTTTTCCATTCGGAGACCATTTCGTGCGCTGCCTTTTGGAAGGTAGTCTTGGGCACCCAGCCTAAGAGGCGCCTTGCCTTGCTGACATCGTAGTACCTATCGTGTGCGATTGTCTCAACTTCCTCGACAACTAGGGGCGGTTTTCTGCCAGTGAGCTTGTGGAACAGGCCGCCTGCCTTGGCAACCGAGTAGGCGAAGTGCAGGTTGACGTGCTTTGGTGCGAAAGGCACGCCCAGTTCCTTGCAAAGAAGCTTTATTGCTTCTTCCTGCCGGACCGGCTTGTCGCTTGCGATGATGAAGTCCTCGTTTGCAATCGGCTTTTCGATTGCGAGGAGGTAGGCGGCAACGACATCGTCAACTGCAACCCAGGAAATGCGGTTCTTGCCGTCCCCGACAATAGTCGCCCTGCCTTTTGCGGCTAGTGAAATGAATTTCCTGAAGTTGCTGACATACTCCTTGCCCACCATGACGGTGGGGCGGAGGATGACAAACGGAATGCCGCTTGCGGCCACGGTCTCTTCAGCCGCCAGCTTGCTCTCGCCGTAGTAGTTGGTTGGCGTGGGCGGGTGGCCCTCAGTTATTGGCAGCTTGTGCGGCCGGCGAAAGACGCTGGTGCTTGAGGTGTAGATAAACTTCTTGACTCCGCCCGCCTTTAGGCAAGCCTGGATGAGGTTGACGGTCGCCTCGAAGTTCTCGCGGAAGAGTTTCTTGCGCGGCGCGAGGTAGTCGACAGTGCCGTAAACGTGGATGACGATGTCAGTGCCCTTGACAAACTGCTTGAGCAGCTCCGCCGGCGTCTCTCCTTCTTCCGCCAAATCGAGGAAGAGCCGCTTGCTGGCTTTCCTCGGCAGCTTGCTCGCGTCAAGTCTGGGCTGCATCACCAGGCGCACATCATAGCCTTTCTTGAGGAGCGCGTCAAGCACGGCGTTGCCCAAGCGTCCGGGGCAACCCGTAAGCAGTACTTTCTTCACGTAAAACTCAAGGTAAGCACGGATTAAAATGCTTCCCGCACCACTCTAATAATCGACTCAGCGATTTTGCAGGGGTTGCCGAGTCTGGCCAAAGGCGCGAGCCTCAAGGTCTCTAAAATCATCGCGCCATTGACTTGAGGAGATGAGCAAGCTCGTCTCTCAGGAGTTCGGGGGTTCAAATCCCTCCCCCTGCACTTAGACCTGGTCTAGAAGCAGACCTTGTCTCCTACGACTTGTTTTCATATCCAGAGACACAATTTCCCAGAATATAACCTATGCCCCACTTAGACGATGAATGTCTTTCACGATAACTATGGCACACTTTCCACCTAATGTTCTGGGTGGTGGAAAGTGGGTGTTTTGGAGAAGAAGCGTTTCTTCGTAAATCATTTGAA
>JAGVFW010000013.1 GCA_020057405.1 archaeon
CTTTAGCATGGTTTATTCCGCAATCAAGGTGGGGCTGATCTAAGATGGCTTGGGATACTACACGGGATTTCGGCGTGGCAAGCACGATGGCTGATGCCAGCCGGCCCATGGTAAAGGACACTTCCCGCCTCGAGTTTCTAGAGCGCTACATTCCCTACTGGCGCGAGGCGAGGCAATTCCGCGCTTACTCGATCATGCTTGCAATCGTCGGGGTCGTGATGCTCTTCCGCATTCCGATAATCGCGGTTCCGGCTTTCGCTGCCGCAGGGTATTTTCACGTGCGGGGGCAGCAAAAACAGTGGTACTCGCAGGGCGCTTACGCCGGCCACAGGACGATAATGGGAGCTGACATTTGAAAATGAAAACTTTGAGCCAGGTAAGGCACGAACTGAAGGGAGGCCACGACGGCCACAAGAGCGCCAGCCCCGACCACACCGAGGAGAAGGCGTTCGTCCCCTACTTCGTTCCCATGGGCCGTGCCCCCGACGCGGACACGATAAAGTGCGGCGGGAAAGACGTTCCGGTGCACACCACTGACGTCATCCGCAGGGGAGACTACCTGTGGGAAAACATGGACTCGACGATGAGAAACGGCACTTTCGGCGCAGTCTACAAGGCATACCTGCTCGCCTCGCTCTTCTTCGTGCTAACGATAGTCACGGCTTTCTTCAACCCCTACGTGGCAGGCGTTTGCGCCTACCTCGCGGGGCACTTCTGGAGCGAGAGAATGTTCAACAGCGCCTGGGGCATTGAGTGGTACAAGGGCAAGAACCTGGTATACACAGTATAGGGGGAGGGGTAAAAATGAGCGAACAACACGGACACCAACACTTTGACGACCACATTCGTCAGACTACGGTAGTCACCGACTTTAACAAGCCCCTCATTGCGCGGACCACCCGCTGGGAGTACCTGGCGCGCTACATTCCCCTTTGGAAGTCCCTCATCCGCTACCGGGCCTACATGTGGGCGTGCATCGTGCTTGCAGCAATCGCGGTGCTTTCGGACTACAGCTTCTTCGTCGTGCCCCTAGCAGGCGCTGCGGGTTACTTCTTCCTGTTGCAGAAGATGGTCACCACTCGTGTCGCAAGCTCGAGGAAAGTAATCATCGGCCACTAGGCAACGCCATCGACAAGTAGGCACGCGAACCGCGTTTACCAGCGAATCCCGCCAGCGCCCGGCTTGAAGTGGGAAACCTCGTTGGGAATGCCATGGCCAGACAAGACCGCTAGAAACAACGCGGTGACGCCAAGCACCCACTCTCCTGTTACAAAACTGCCGGCCGAACCCAAAAGCATGGCTACGCGAACGAAATCAAGGGCAGGTGAGCGCTCGGCAACATCACGATGATACCCGAGCAGTTCATACTTACCCATTTCCGCCACCTCCCTGGCAACATAATTACAGCCAAGATGTTAATAAATTTAACCTTTAACCGACTTTAGGATAAATAGTGTTAGAATTTGGACAAATATGTACGCCTATCGCAAAGTAATTTAAGCACTAAGGAGTAGTAATTAATAGGGATTTTCTATGTTGCTTGATTTCTTCTTTGGCTTTGGCGTCGGCATCGCCTTCTTCCACGTTGCCGAGGCAGTCTTCCCAATGTACCTTGACCAGAAGAACAGGGAATGAGCGAACATGGAATTGCCCGAAGCGCTCTTTACAGTCGCGATTGCATTATGGGCACTTAGCCTGCTTTTGTGGGGCCGCGAGGAATACTGGAGCGTCACCGACCCGCGGGCACGCTTTTTGCCAGGCACGCGCATCTTCCACACTATCCTCTACCGTGGCAACAAGCCGCTTTTCAAGCGCGGGGTCAAGAAAGGCCCCAGCATCAACGCGGGCAACTAAACTAAGCGACTGCGAATAAACCCGCCGAACTCGACCCTCGCCCGGCCACTTGGCTTTTGTGGCTTGAGCACCCTGAATTCTGCGCGCCACGAGTCAGTGGACTTGAATGCGCCTTCAGCTTTCAACTTATCCTCTAGGCGTTTTTGGGCCGCCACGATGGTCGCGGCGGCGCGCTTGGCTTGCTCTTCGCTAAGACCGGCCGTTAGTAGCTCCTTCGCAGCGGCGCTTTCGGACCTTAATACAGTAACGGCGAGAGGAAAATCGTCGCCCTTGGCCACATTAAACACCGGCCCGTCACGCCTTTGGTAGCCGAGGAATCCGGTTGCCATGACCTCTTCCTTCGTTGGCAAGGGCATGACTACGAAGTGCAGCGAATTGGGATTTACGGCCTTGAGCTCGGTTTTGACGCTGAAGAGATTGTCTGTCCCAAGGCCGGACTTGGCCTTAAATGGATTGTTGGGCTTGAAGGCCAAAGCGTCAGCCACCAGCCTGGCCCAGTCTGCCTCCATCTCCCGCATCATGCCCGCCGCGTGGCTGGCTTCAATCGCTTTTTTCGCATCCGCTGGCGCCCTCGCGGCCAACCGCCCTTCAAGAAGCGAAAGGTCTTCTGCAGAAAGAGCTATTGGGCGCTCCTCGCTTGAGAGGAAGCGCAACAGGTTGTTGCCAATGTCCCCCTCCAGGTTTGGCTGGACTTCGAGCCGCCGGTCGGAACCAAAGTGGCGGTAGTCGAACTCACTTGGCTTTCGGTAAACCCGGTGCTCGGCTACAGAGGCCCCCTCAAGCTTGGCTAGTGCGCGGTTGAGAAACTCCATGCCGGACAGGCGGTCGTTGTAGCGGGCCACGCAGTTTTTTTGCCGCAATCCTTTTTAACTCTGCTCGCGCAACTAGAGTTCCGTATTCTTTTGGAAAACTGTTGGCTAGGGGGCGGTATTTATGGCGAAGTATGTTTTTGTCACGGGCGGCGTTCTCTCGTCACTCGGAAAAGGAATTCTTGCCGCCAGCATCACCAAACTCCTACGGCAAGGCGGGGTCAAGGCAGTGTCGATGAAGGTTGACCCGTATCTTAACTGCGACGCGGGAACGCTTAACCCGTTCGAGCATGGCGAGGTCTTCGTCACCCGCGACGGCTTTGAGTGCGACCTTGACGTTGGCAATTACGAGCGCTTTTCAAACGAGTTCGCGGTCAAGGAACAAAACCTGATGATGGGCTCGGTCTACAAGACTGTAATTGAGCGCGAACGGCGCGGCGAGTACTTGGGCAAGACAATCCAGCTCATCCCGCATGCGACAAACGAGGTCAAGGCGCGCATCAGAAACTGCGCAAAGGCAACTGAAGCCGAAGTTCTTGTCGTCGAGATTGGCGGGACTGTGGGCGATATTGAAAGCGAGGTCGTCCTTGAGGCCGCGCGGCAGATGAATTTCGAGGAACCGCCAGAGGCGGTCACGTTCGTGCACCTCGCACTCGTTCCCACGATTACCACGGGCGAAGTGAAAACCAAGCCGATGCAGCACAGCGTCAAATCGCTTTTAGCTCGCGGCATCACGCCGAACTTTATCGTCGCCCGCTCGCCCAAAATGATTGCCGAGCCGGTCAAGGAAAAGTTGTCGCTCTTCTGCAACGTGCGGCCGGAAAACGTGTTCTGCTCTCCCGACGCGGTTACAATCTACGAAGTGCCGATGCTGCTCGAGAAGCAGGGAATGCACGAGCGGCTAAGCGAGAGGATGGACCTCAAGCTGCGAAAGCTCGACTTGAAGGAATGGAGCGGGCTTGTCGACAGGCTGAAAAAGTGCGCAATTACGGAAAAGAAAGTTCGCATCGGCGTCATCGGCAAGTATGCGACTTCGAAAGACACTTACATGAGCGTTTTTGAGGCACTCAACCACGCAAGCGCGCACGCAGGCGTCTGCGTCGAGGCTGACTTGGTTGACAGTGAGGAAATCGAGAAGCACGGCATTGGCGCACTCAAGGACTATCACGGCATCCTCGTCCCCGGCGGCTTTGGCGGCAGGGGAATCGAGGGGAAAATCGCCGCAATCCAGTACGCGCGCGAAAAAGACGTGCCTTACCTCGGCATTTGCTATGGCCTGCAGCTGGCGATTGTGGAGAGCGCGCGAAACGTGCTTGGCTGGAAGGACGCCAATTCGTCTGAGAACGACGAGACGACAAAGCACGCCGTCATCGACTTGCTTCCCGAACAAAGAAGCGTTACCGAGAAGGGCGGGACGATGCGCCTTGGCGCCTACGACGTGGCGATTGTGAAAGGCACCGGCGCCCACAAGCTCTACGGCAGCGAGAAAATCTCGAAAAGGTTCCGCCACAGATACGAAATCAACCCCGAATTCATTCCCGACCTGGAGAAGGCGGGCTGGGTGTTTAGCGGGAAAGACCCCAAGCGCGAGATAATGAAAGTCGGGGAACTTACGGGCCACGCCTACTTCATGGGCTCACAATACCACCCCGAATTCGACTCCCGGCTAGAGACGCCAGAGCCAATGTTCCTAGGCTTCGTGTCTGCCGCGGCCAAGAGGGCGTAGAGAAAATGAAGAAAATCAAGCGCGGGCTTTACTGGGGCAGGTTCAACCCGCCCCATTATGGCCACTTGGAAGTCATCAAGCACTTAGTTTCAAACAAGTGCGGCGAGCTCGTCATCGCAATCGGAAGCGCGCTTGCCAGCCACGAGCCGCGAAACCCGTTTACTGGAGGCGAGCGGCTCCTCATGCTGCGGGCCATGCTAAAGGAAGCCGGCATTGACGGGAAAGTCATCATCGTGCAAGTTCCCGACGTTGCCGGCAGCTACGCGGCAACTGCACACAACGCCGTGCTCCTCTCTCCCAAATTTGATTGCGTTTTCACCAACCGCCCGGTCATTGCGGACGTGTTTTCGCAAATGGGCTTTGCGGTCGAGAGCTTTCCCGACTTTGAGCGCGTGAAATTCAACGCAACCGACGTGCGAAAGGCACTTGAGACGGGCAAGTCCGTTGACAAGCTCGTGCCCCCCGCAGTCGGCAAGTGGCTGGCTGAGAACGACGGGGCCAAGCGCATGCGGACGGTTGAGCTGGATAGGTACGGCTAAGCGGTCGAAGAGCCGTTTCGCAACGGTTTTAAACCCGCGTCTACCCTAATACTTACGGTGCGGTCATAGGAGGGGTGTCATACCCGTTCCCGTCCCGAACACGGAAGTAAAGCCCCCTTGCGACTTGACAAGTACTGTGCTACGCACGGGAAAATCGGTTACTGCACCACCTTTGATTTCAACTTTTAGCGCAAGCCTAGTCGGGGCAATCGTTTTTAAATCGGGGGCGCTTAATCGTCTTCATGTCCCCACCTGAGACGCTGAGCGTCTACCTTTTTGGTTCCGTCCTAGTGGGAAGCGCAGTTTTGGCGATACTCCTCCAGTACTACTCGCAGAAGGCGCGCGGCCACTTTACCAAGGCCGAGGAGCGGATTGAAAAGGCCCGAAAGGCGCTTTTGGAAGCGAAGACGAAAGTCCACTCGCTTCGGGCAAAATCAAGGAGCAAGACAACAATAGCGCAGGTGGAGAAGCGCATCTCCCGCGCAATCGACGACCTGCTGTCGGCAGCCGCGGAAACGGAAAAGGCCTCAGGCAGGACTGCAAGAAGGTGAAGGGAAAATGGTTGAAGACGTCGGCATCACATCACTGGCTTTCATCGCCGTAAGCGCTTTTGCATTCGCGTGGATGGTGCGCCTGGGCTTCCAGGTACGAAAAAGCATCCGCGACCACTCATCACACTTGCACGACCGCATCGACGAACTTGAGGACGCGGCAGTAGAAATCCGAAACGACCTCGAAAAAGTGTCCGACGACTTAAAGGACAAGGTCGACGACGATTATGTCGAAAAGCGGATTTCGGGACTCGTTCAGCTGGTCAGCGGAAAGTAATCAGCGAACGACGAAGTCAAGCACCGCCTGCGTTACGTAAGGCGCGTAGGGCTTGACTCTCCGACCGCCGACAATCTCGCAGTTTCTTCTCGCTTTAGCGCACGCCTTTTGCGCGTCCTTCCTCGCGGTTTCAAGAAAGTCGCCGTCCTCGGGGCCGATGGAATAGTAGTGGACTGTGCCCCCTGGCCTGCAGGCGGCAATTGCCGCGGGCAGGAAGCGCTTTGCGGTTTTCGGCAATGGCAAGAGGACGCGGTCGGCCCACGATGCAACGGCCTTTCGCTTTAGGAAAACTGCCGCGTCTGCAAGCACCACTTTCACGTTTGAGGCGCGGTTTAGCCGCACGTTTTTGCGCATCGACTTTACTGCGGCGGGATTGAGTTCAACGGCAACCACTTGCGCAGTTGGCACTCGCTTCGCAATTTCGATTGCAAAAGGCCCGACGCCGGCAAAGAGCACAAGCACGCGCTCGTTTGGCTTCACTAGTGACGCAACGCGCTGGCGCTCAAAACCAAGGCGGGGTGAAAAGTAAGACTCGTTGAGGTCGACTTCGAGGAGCACGCCGTTCTCCTTGTGGATTGAACGCGTACGCCTTTCGCCTGTAAGGACCTTGACTTTGCGAACGCGGAAGCGGCCTTCGGTGATGCCCGCTCGCTTTGCAACCACCTTGACGCGCGGGCCTAGGGACTCGAGAAGGCACGCGGCAATCAGCTTTTCCTTTATTCTTAGGGACGGTGGCACGTCGATGACGGCAATGTCGCCAACGAGGTCAAACGACGTGACTAGCTCCTGCACCTGGGCTTGGGAAAGGATTTTTCTTTCAAGCAGCAACTGCTTGAATGGCTTTCGCTCGCTGACTTCAAAGTCGCGCTCGCACTTTAGTGCGGCAAAGGGGAGTTTTGGAAGCGGGCCGGTGACTGGCAGGTAGAACCAGTTTCCCTCGCGAACGGCAAAAGCACTTTGGACAATTAGGCCCCGTTCCTTTAGGAAACGCTTCGCCTTTTCGGCGTCCTTTAGCGCAACGCGCAAACCCCGCATGGTAAAACCTAAAAGTAATAAGCTAGTCGCGGGTTAAAAACTGCGCATGGACTTCGCACAATTCGTCACCGAGTATTTCGTCAACCCGATTGAAAAGCCGGGCGAGTACGCGCCCTACAACATCGTCAACACAATCGTCTTCGCCATTGCCGCGCTCTTGGCAGCCTACCTGATTTTTAGGGCACTAAAACGCTTTGGCGTGCGGGTGGATGAAAAGTTTGCCTTTGCGGTAATGCCTTTTGCGGCCCTTGGCGCAATCGCGCGCGTGCTTTCAGACGCCGCGGTCCTGCCGCGAAAGGTCGAGGTCGCGGGGATTGCGGCTTATCCGTTCATCACGCCCGGGATTTACATCGTCACGTTCCTACTCTTTGCTGCCGCGTTGGTTCTTGCGCTAAAGTTTTCACGCGACTGGCAGACTACGCTAGGCCAGGCCGGAATCGCGCTTTCAATAGTGGCGCTCTTGCCTTTGCTGCCGCTCTTTAAGGAATTCACGGCCCTCGCAATTGTTGGAGGGCTTGTCGGCGTGGCGCTTGCGGCCTACTGGGTCGTTGGCAAGATGAAGGCCTATCCCCTAACGAAGTTCGGGTGGCTCGTTGCGCTCGGCCAGGGCCTTGACGGCGCAGCGACGTTTGCGGGGGTTAGCGTGTTTGGCTACGGGGAACAACACGTGCTTGCAAACGCGATTTTCTCTGCCGGCTCGCCGTTCGCGTTCTTTGCACTAAAAATCGCGTTCGCCTTGGCGGTCGCTTATGCCGCTAGCAGAGAAAAAGACGGGGACGAAAAGAACTTCGTGATGCTACTAATTGCAGTGATGGGCTTTGCCCCGGGATTAAGGGACGTGCTTCGGGTCGCCGCGGGAGTTTAGCCTGCGCGGGCGACCTTGATTGCGTCAAGGGCTGAGATCGCTTTTGCCTGGTTCGCCAGGGACTCGTTGAGAACGGTTCTCGAGTTCCGGATGTAGTCGCCAATCGTAATGGCGCAGCCGAGCGGTATCGTGACGTTTCCGCTGTTGATGTAGCCGTTAAAGCCGATGTAGTAGAGGCACCCGAAGTTGTCCATGTCCTTGAAGTTTTTCTGCGCCTTTATCACTGAAGCGTTGGTGGAAAGCGACTCCAGGCGCGTCTGGGCTGAAGCAATTGCGTCGAGCTTCTCCTGCGAGAATTCCTTTGCCTGCGAGTCTGCGAGGGCCGTGTCGCATGTTGCCTGGTCGGCCTTGGCTGAGTCAAGGGAGGACTGGAGTTTTCCGTTTGCAGCGTCGGAGGCGTCGCACTTGGTCTGGAGCGTCTGGAGTTGTGAAGTCAGCTCGGCAATCTTCGGGTCTGGCGCATTAGACGAGAGGCAGCCGAAAAGAATCGAAGCGGCGATTAAAGCAAGAAACAATTTTTTCATACGCGAAGCACCACAAGCCTTAGCGGCGTGGGGCTTTTAATCCTTGCGCGCAGAAAGTTGTTCCGGTGCCCACCAATCTATGCCCAAAGCCCTCGTGCTGTATGCTTCCGGACAGGGGGCTTCCGAAGAAATCGCGCGGGCGATTTACGGAGGCGCGAGCGAAACCGGGCTTGAAACTAATTTAGCCAGCGCGGCTTTGGCTCCAACCGTGGCAGACTACGACCTCGTCTTTCTTGGAAGCGGGATTTACGGCTTTGGCCGCTTTGACTCAAAAGTTCTTGCGCTTGCAAGGCAGGCCAACTGGCAGGGCAAACGCGCGTGCGTGTTCGCGACTCACGGCGGCCGGGGGAAAGCTCACGTCGAGGCGGTTGCGGCCGAGCTTGAGGGCAGGGGCGCCAGGCTGTGCGGCACTCTATCGATTCAACTGCCCGGCCTTGCGGCGATGATAGGGAAAGGAAAGCCGTCGGAAACGGACATGGTGCGCGCTTTTGCCTTTGGCGAAAAACAGGCGTACGACTTGATTGGCAGGCGCCCGGCTAAGGACCAGGAAAAGTCGCGCATCAAGGGCTACCGCAAGTGACTTGCGCTATGATGGTTACCTGAGGCTCTTGACGTCGCGATAGCAGGTGACTGCGAGGCGCCATGCAAACACCGAGACTAGACCGAAAGCTAGGATTGTCCAAAGTTCCATCTTGTTTTCACGCGCTGTTTGCAACTTCGTAAATCGCCTTTAGAGACACTACAGCAGCGGCAGGTGCGATGACCGCCACGAAGTAGGCGAGTATGGACGGCAGGGTGAATCCGAACCATGCGAAACCCACGGCCGACTCAAGGCCCGCAATGACGCCGGAAAAGCTGCCTGCGGCGACAGTAAAGGCAATTGTGGCAACGAGGAACTCAACAGTCTCCTTGCCGTTCACGTTGACAACGCCGATGACGAGGCCCATCAAGCCGAGGACTAGGGTAATCATCGGGTTTTGCGGAGCGAAGACGCCTGCGCCGATTGCAAGCACCAGGCCGATGAAGAACGCCCAAGCGCCGATGAGCGGCCACGTGTGATTAGCCTTAGCCATAATGATTTCCCCCCTGGTGTCCGAATTAATGCTTCTCTTCTTCCGGGTTAGGCGGTTCGCCAACCGGAATCTCGACAAAGCGCACCTGGTCCTCGCCGACAGTGTAAATCACGCGGACGACGCCCGATACCAGCTGCGCGTCAGTAAGCTTGTCGACAAAAGCGAGGGTAGTGTCTTCCTTCACGCCGATGGCGCCCTCGAAGACCGCGTCAACGGGCGTGAAGCCCGCGTTTTTGAGCGCTTCGATGACTTTGAGTACTTCGTCCTTGATGCTTCCCACAAAATCCACCTTTCAAACTCATTAACCGGACGCGATTTAAAAACCCGATTGTCCAGCAAGCAAACCTATTTATATTCGCTTCAGGTCATTTGTCTTGCCTGTGCATCAAAACAAGGTGATTTAGATATGGTTAAGTACGCAATTGCAAAACAACTTGCTGGAAAGCGCATCATCACGACCGACGGCGAAGAGCTCGGCCGCGTGATTGACCTGTACATGAACGAACTCAATGGCAAAATTGAGCGCGTGATTGTCGAGCCCAACCCGGACTCGTCGCTTGCGCAGCGCGCAGACCAGGAAACCGGCGGAATGATTACCATCCCCTATTCGAGCGTCCTTGACGTCAAGGATGTCATGGTAGTCGACCGACGCGAGCTCACGGGCTAAAGCTCCAAGCCCACTTCCTTTTCTTTTAAATCCTTAGCCTTGGCGAGAGCCTCTTCCACTTTCTCGAAGTTCTCGAAAATCAGTTCCCCGGCGCGCTTGGCCTGCGCCTCTTCCGCCTCAAGCTCGACCATTCGCTTCTTCTGCTCCTCGAGCGAGTGCTTGAGTTTGGCAAACTGCTTTGCAACATCGCCTGACGGGGACTTCTTGGTTTCGACAAAGTCCTTGTAGTAAGAGTCAAGGGCCTCATTGAATGAAGTGAACTCCCGCGGCTCGCCTTTTGCGTCTTCGACAGGTTCGGCGGCAAAAGAAAGGGCCCCGCTGCCGTCGTAGTAGACGACTGCCCTTGGAACCTTGCCTTCCCATGCCGCAACTGCGTCGGCAATCTTGCCTGACGACTCGCCTTGGGCGGGCGGCTCGTAGATTGAACCGGCGTGAAGTTTTCTTCCGCCAAGCTCGATTGAACGCATTTGGCGGATGACTTTCCCACGCTCGTCAAGGAGCATGGCATTGCCCTTGCCGAACTGCTCGAAGACCAGGGTCCGCTTGCCGCCCTTGGCTAGAAAATGCAGTGCAACTAGCCTATCGGACTGCAGCTGCTCGGATTTGTCAAGCACGGCGTTGTCAAGCTCGCGCCGCACCGCCTCTACGAAGCTGGAGGGCTTTTCCTGCGGTGCTGCAAAGAAGTGGCTCAAGTGCAGCCGCACGCCGGGCTCGATTAGGAGATTGAACTCGTTTCCCTGCTTGCGCAGGCGCAGGCGGACGCAGTTGCCAGAGTCGTAAGCGTTGTCAAACCGGCTGCCTTCGGCTGCCGCTAGCTCGGCAACTGCAAGGAAATAGTCAACAGTCTTCATCTGCTGCATAAATAGAATATGCTATTCGCTAGCTCTTTAATTCAACGATTTGGCCGTTGCGATTTACTCTGCGGGCTTGGCGTACTGCCGGCCGCTGATGACGCGAAGCGGGATGACGCCCTTCTCGAACTCGAGGAATGCCAGTGGCACTGCGCCGATGATGCCCTCGGGCACCTTGACTAGGGGCGGTGCGCCCATTGAGAGCTGGAGAGCACGGGCACCGATTACGCGGGCGCGTTCGTAATGCGTAATTTGCTTTTCTGCTTTAGCCATTTTAGTTCACTTTAAAGAAGTTAGACTAAGTTATTAGTCCGGAGAAGCTTTTTAGCCCTTGTGGTCGGGCTTGCCCGCCAAAACCATGTGCGCGAGGAGCGCTTCGAGTTGGATTCGCGGGTCGGCGCCCTGGCTCATGCGGAAGTCGTACTCGCCAATGCGGTCGATGAGCTCGACTTTCTTCCTGTCGTCAACTTCCAAGCTGTTCACCTCGCGGTGGATTTGGGAGATGACGTCCTCGCCGCTCATGCCGTATTTTACCATGAGCTCGTCGAGTTGTTTTCGCGCGTCGGTGAAACGGCCCGAAAGAGCGAGCTTGACCATCTCGGCAACTTCAGATGGCCTCGCGCGCGAGCTCACCGCAAGAATGTCGTCTTCTTTGAGGTGCTTGCCCATTGCCGCTGCGCCCTGCATGACGTTGACTGCCTTTCTTGCGTCGCCTGCGGCGACGTAGATTATCGCGGTTCTGGCTTCAGCGTCAAGCTTGAGGTCCTCGTGCTTGGCGATGTTGTCTACGATTTTGCCAATGTCTTCATCCCCAAGCGGCTTGAAACGGAAGACCGCGCAGCGGCTCTGGAGCGGCTCGATGATTTTGCTCGAGTAATTGCAGGAAAGGCAGAAGCGGGTGTTTGACGAGTACTTCTCCATCGTGCGGCGAAGGGCCTGCTGCGCGTCGTCAGTGAGATTGTCGGCCTCGTCAAGCAGGATGATTTTGAACTGCACGTCGCTCATCGGGAGCGTGCGGGCGAAGTCCTTGATGTGGCCGCGGACAACGTCAATGCCGCGCTCGTCAGAAGCATTTAGTTCAGCAAAGCACTGTCCCACGTTCTCGCCGTAAAGCTCGTGAGCCATTGCTAGGATGCAGGAAGTCTTGCCGATGCCCGCTGGGCCGGCCAAAAGCAGGTGCGGAAGATTACGGTTCTTCACGTACGCTTGGAGGCGCGCGACAGCGTCCTTGTGGCCTATGACCTCGCTAAGCTTTCTGGGACGGTACTTCTCTAGCCACGGCTGGAATTCTCCGGCGCCTTCCTTGCTCATAAGGAGAAATTAGCGCGGGAAGACTTTTAAGCCCGACGCGGGGAGTGTGCAAGCTGGGGGTGAAAAAGAACGAACCGCCGGCGATTTGCGCTTCCAGCATGGTCAGGCGCCCAAACAAGGCCGTTTGAAGCCTGCGCATCCACGCGCCTATCCGGCCGGATACGGGAACCCCCCACGCATCCCATCACAAACGAAGCGCTTTTGGCGCAATAGCCTTACGGCTGGTGCTATGAAGGGTTGCACAAGGTTATCCCGCAAGCCACGCTGAAGGGTACGCTCGCGACGGTTCTGTTGCAGAATTGCTTCGTGGGTCGAAGCGATAGTGATTACGGAGTCCGGCTTTTAAACGGTGCAATTCCAGTATTCGAAAAATCGGCGTGCCGTTGGCTAATTGAATTTAGTTTTAGGGCGCCAAAAAATTTAGGCGCTTAGGAACTTCTTGCGCTTCTTGATGTCGCCCCAGCAGTCCTTGCAGAGCACCAAGCGCTTGGTCTTGCTTGCAGTGAGCGAGCTCTTTTGGCAGTCGCGGCACACCATTCTGGTGCAGCCCGAGCACGCTTCCATATAGTAAGCGTCTTTTCCGCAGCGTCCACACTTGCCTGACATAGTAAATCCACTCCTTAACAACCGATTAAAAGAATCGGCGCAATAGGGATTAGCGATAAAATGTTTATTAAAACGATTGGGTGGAGTGCTGCGGCGATGCTAGTGGTGCTAGCGGCCACTGCGCCCTATGCTTTTGCCGCTGACAGCTTCGTGTCGCTTGACTGCCCCCTGCTTGCGGGAAGCGAAGTGACGGCCTACTACTACGAGGATGGCGCGGCAAAGTGCGCTTCGATGACTATCGAGGTGACGGCGCCCGACGGCACGGTGCAGTCGTCGTCTCCTTTGTCGTGCAGCGGCGGTAGGCACGTTTTTCCGCGCTATGCTGCACGGCAGGCGGGCAACTATTCTATTAGTGCTGTTGCGCCGCGGGCGACCGCTGGCTGCTTTGCTGCAGGAGTGTCTGTGCAGAGGCGAAAAGTGCCGGAATTCAATCCCTTCCTCGCGATTGCCGTCGGAATTGGCGCCATTTTGATTGCCCGCCGGCATGGTTTATAAGGAACGAACGCAACTTGTAGTTAAGGTGTTGAATCGGAAATGACTCGCATTCTCAAAAATGCCATTGACGCTTACTTGGCCAACAGCAGGCTCATCTCGCTCTTTAGCATGCCATTCATCATCTCCATTCCACTCGCCCTGCTTTTGCCAAACTACATTGCGCTTAGCGGCATTTTCCTGCGATTGGGCAGCCTGGGCTCGGATGTCTCACTAGTAGAGACGCTCGTGATGATTGCCGTGCTTTTAGTCTCGCTAATCCTCTTCTCGTTTGCACTCGTAGCAGTAAATTCGGTCATCAAGGCCCAGCGGTCGTTAAACAAGCTAAAGCACGCTGACTTCGAGCGCATGGAAGAGGCGACCTTCAAGCTGTTTGCGGTCCTGCTAATCGCATTTCTTGCCACATTCGCGTTCAACCTCTTGCTTTACCAGTCAGGAATATTCAGCGAAGCCAAACGCGTGCTGCTGAACGCGTTGTTTGCGGCGGCCGTGTCCCTCGTGGTGCTCTTTGCGCCACAGGCGATAGTGCTTGACAACGCAAGCGTCGAGCACGCATTCACCCTCAGCCTGGGATTGACTGCAAAGCGGCCGGCCCTCGTTGCGCTCTTCGTGCTCCTTTCCGCCGGCCTCATAATCGCAAGCACAGTAATCTTCTCGCTCTTGCCGCTCTCGTTTGCGCCGCTTTTGGCGATTGCGGTAAACTCGCTTTTGTTCGTGCCCTTCCTCGAAGTGGTCAAAGTACAGATTTACCTAAGCAAGTACAATCTACTCTAAAGCCAATCGACGCGGGCAAGGACGTTTCGCAAATGGACGGCTACACCCTAGTCATCGCCGAGAAGCCCTCAAGCGCGCAGAAAATTGCGACAGCGCTAGCCGACGGTAAAGTCGACAGAAAAGCAAGCGGAAAAGTAGCTTACTACGAAATCAGCCGCGGCGGGGAAAACATCGTCGTCGTTCCTGCGGTAGGCCATCTTTACGGCCTAAGCGCCGAGAAGCCAGGCTATCCCGTCTTTGACGTTGCCTGGAAGCCGTCGTACGAAGTGTCGAAAACGGCTGGCTTCACCAAGCCCTACCTCCAGCTCATCCAATCGCTTGCGAAAAAAGCCAAGCACTTCATCATCGCCGCGACCGACTTTGACATCGAGGGCGAAGTCATCGCCGCTAACCTCCTTGACTTTGCCTGCCATGCAAAGGAATCCCACCGCATGAAATTCTCGACCCTCACGAAAGAAGATTTGGTCAAGGCGTACGAACAACAACTGCCGTCTTTAGACAAGGGAATGGTGAGTGCCGGGCGCACGCGCCACGCCCTCGACTTCTACTGGGGCGTCTCGCTCTCACGCGCCCTCATGCACGCGATAAAGACTGCAGGCATGTTCAAGGTCATGAGCATTGGCCGGGTGCAGGGGCCAGCGCTTTCGCTCCTTTCCAAGCGCGAGAAGGAAATCCTTGCGTTCGTGCCGACGCCCTACTGGGTCGTCCTGGCGAAAATCGATGGCGTGCAGTTCGAGCACGAGAAAAACCCATTTAAGGAAGAGCCGCTTGCAAAGGACGCGCTTGCCAAAGCAGGAAAGAGCGGCACCATTGTCGGGGTTAAGAAAAGCGAGTACAAGCAGGCGCCGCCAACGCCGTTTGACTTGACTACCTTGCAGACCGAAGCCCACAAGTGCTTTGACTTCTCCCCCGCGCGGACCCTTGAGATTGCGCAGAAGCTCTACGAGTCTGCAATCATCAGCTACCCGCGCACTTCGTCGCAAAAGCTGCCGGCCCAACTCGACTTGCCGAAAATCATTTCAAAGCTTGGCAACCAACCCGCGTACTCAAAGCTTGCGGGCGAGCTCTTGGAGAAAAAACGCTTTGAACCCAACGAGGGAAAGAACAGCGACCCGGCCCACCCGGCAGTCTACCCCACAGGCGAGATGCCAATGCGGCTCTTGGGGCCCGAAGCCCAGCTCTACGACTTGATTGCCAAGCGCTTCCTCGCGACTTTTGCCGAAGCGTCGGTGCGCGAGAAGCTCGCGGTTGACGCAAAACTGGGCACCGAAGTATTCAAGGCCGAAGGGGTGCGCACGATTGTGAAAAACTGGCTCGAGTTCTACGAGCCTTACTCAAAACAGCAGGAGACGGTGCTGCCGGCATTTAGCGTCGGGCAAGCGGTGACTGCAACTGAAACGAAGATGGACGAGCGAAAGACCAAGCCGCCCGACAGGTTTTCGGAAGCGTCGCTCGTGCGAAAGCTGGAGGAAGAGGACTTGGGCACCAAGGCGACGCGCTCTGCAGTCATCCAGACGCTCTTTGACCGGGGCTACATCAAGGGCAAGAGCATCGAAGTCACCGCGTTTGGAATGTCTGTGAACAATTCGCTCTTCAAGTACTCGCCGCAAGTGCTAAGCGAGCAGCTAACGCGCGATTTCGAGAAAGACATGGAACAAATCCAGGCCGGCGAGAAGAAGTCGGAGGAAGTGCTTGAGAAGGGACGCGGCACGATTACCCAAATCTTGGATGAGTTTAAGGACAAGGAACTCGCGGTTGGAAAAGAATTGCTCTCGTCGTTTAACACCACGCAAAGAGTGTACAACACTCTAGGCAAGTGCAACTCCTGCGCTGAAGGAAACCTCGTGATGCGCAAGGGAAAGTTCGGCCAGTTCGTCGGCTGCTCGGCTTACCCCAACTGCAGAAACACTTTCCCGCTTCCCGGCGACGCCGTTGTCAAGGCTGCAAACAAGATTTGCGACAAGTGCAAGACTCCAATAGTGTGGGTCCGCCGCAAGGGCAAGCGGCCGTGGAGCATGTGCCTCTCACCAGTGTGCGAAACCAAGAAAGACTGGGGCAAGCCAAAGGAAGGCACCGGCTCGACCAAGCCCCCAGAAGCGCAGCCTGACGAAAGCGCGTCCGAGCAGTAGTAGCAGTTAAAGCACTGAACCGTCCAACTTCTTTTCGATGAAAATCAAGCTCGACCCGAAAAAGTCGCTGCATGAGAACGCTGCCGTCTACTTTGAGAAGGCGAAGAAGGCGAGGCAGAAGCGCGAGTCTTTAATCGTGGCCATGAAGGACATGGAAGCCAAGATTGCCGAGGCTGAAAAGGGCGCGGCCGCGGAGAAGGCAGAAAACGCGCCGAAAATGATTGAAAAGTCGGCCGAGAAAAAAGAGTGGTTCGAGCGCTTCCACCACTTCACCACTCCCAACGGCAGGCTCTGCCTAGCAGGCCACGACGCGTCGCAAAACGAAGTGCTCGTCAAGAACTATTTCGATGACGGCGACCTGTTCTTCCACGCCGATGTGCAGGGAGCCGCCGCGACGATACTGAAAGACGGCGTCAAGGCAAGCCCGGACGAGAAAGCTGGGGCGGCGCAGTTTGCGGCAAGCTACTCAAAGGCGTGGAAAGGCGGGTTTGCGACCGTCGACGTCTATGCAGTCGGCCACGACCAAGTAAGCAAGACGGCGCAAAGCGGCGAGTACGTCTCAAAAGGCGGCTTCATCATCCGCGGCAAGCGCGAGTGGTTCAAGAACACTCCACTCAAGGTGGCGATCGGATTTTCGGGAGAAAAACTAATTGTAGTGCCTAACTTGCTTGCCCAAACGCTGCAAAAACGCGTTGAACTCACTCCGGCAGAGAAGACCGAGAATGCCGCCAAAGCGCTAAAGACATTGTCGCTGCCGGCAACCCGTCGCGACGAAGTCATGCGGCTCCTTCCCTAGTGGTGGTAGAAGATGTGCAGGCACACGTAACCCAGGCTTCCAACCGTGAAGAGGCACATCAGGTAGAAAAGCTGTATTTGGGTGAGGAACGGGTGCAAGAACTGCGCGATTACCGGCAGGCCGATGATTAGAAGCACCATGACAAGCCCAACTGTCGGAATCTTCAAGTCAGCCAAACCCATGTTAACTCACAACCCCCTCATTCGAGAGATAGCAATTAGTTGCCCGGCATTTAAACGCTTTGCCGGATTTACGCACAAAGTCGCGGGCCAAAACTAAACCAAATGCTTAAAAGCGTGCATTTTGCATAGTTTCACCATGGATGTGCAGCGCGTTTACATCCGCATTTCCAAGAGCCACGGGTTCAAGCCGCCGATTTTGAAGGAGATTGTTTTCCTTCGCGGCCGGGGCTTCAATAACCTGGAGATAGCGGAAGAGACTGGCATTTCGCGAAACACGGTCGCAAGCTACATCGAGAAAATGAGGGAAATGCAGGAAACGGAAGTGGCCGAACTCATGTCGCTTGTGGCGATGCTTGAGGCCCACAATCGAAGGCGCATGGCGCAAATGCTTAAAGAACTTGAGTAACAACACAATCGAGGGAAAGAAAAAATGGCTCCGGAAATCCAGCTTAAAGTCGCAGAAGCAATGCAGATTGACTACGGCAAGCGCGTAGTGCGCATCGACAGCACTGCAAGGAAGCTCTTGGCCCTTACCACGGGCGACATCGTCGAGATTATTGGCAAGAAGACAACCGCCGCAATCGTCTTACCCGCACACCCTGCAGACGAGGGCTTAAACCTCATCCGCATGGATGGCATCCTGCGGCAAAACTCCTCTGTTGGTCTTGGCGACCGCGTGAAAATCCGAAAGGCCGAAATCAAGCAAGCCAAGAAAATTTCTCTTGCCCCGAACCAGCCCACGCGCTACGCTCCCGGATTCGACCAGTACGTCAAGAAAAACCTCATTGGCAAGCCACTGCAGAGGGGCGACGTCCTTAGCGTGAATGTCTTTGGCACGGCGTTTCCATTTGCCGTTTCCCAGACTGTCCCAGGCGGGCTCACAATCGTCACCGAAGAGACTCTGGTTGAACTGCGCGAGGAACCCATCAAGGAATTGGGGCGCATTTCCACAATCACTTACGAGGACATCGGCGGCCTGCGCGAAGAAATCAAGAAAGTCCGAGAAATGATTGAACTGCCGATAAGGCACCCCGAGCTGTTTGAGCGGCTTGGCATCGAGCCGCCAAAAGGAGTTCTCCTCTACGGCACGCCAGGAACCGGCAAGACGCTGCTTGCCAAGGCGGTTGCGAACGAAAGCGAGGCAAACTTCGTCACCATCGCCGGTCCCGAAATCATCTCAAAGTTCGTCGGCGAGGCCGAAGAGCGCCTGCGCCAGATTTTTGCCGACGCCGAGGAGAACGCGCCCACGATCATTTTCATCGACGAGCTTGACGCGATTGCGCCCAAGCGCGAGGAAGTCGTCGGCGAAGTCGAAAAGCGCGTTGTAAGCCAACTGCTCACGCTCATGGATGGACTGAAAAGCCGCGGGCAAGTCATCGTGTTGGGTGCCACCAATCGCCCCAACTCGCTTGACCCGGCACTGCGGCGACCCGGCCGCTTCGACAGGGAAATCGAAATCGGCGTTCCCGACAAGGCGGGCAGGCGCGAAATACTGCAAATCCACACTAGAGGCATGCCGCTTGACTTGACGCCCTACCGCGAGGCTGCGATAAAAGCAGTTGCGCGCGAGCCAAAGAATTTTGACGAGGAAAAAGTCACTGACAAGGCTCGTTCAATGTTCCTTGACGACCTCGCTGCAGTAACGCACGGCTTTGTCGGCGCCGACCTGCAAATGCTTGGCAAGGAAGCTGCAATGAAAGTGTTGCGCAGGCTGTTGCCAAAAATTGACCCCCAGAAAGAAATCCCGGCCGCCCTGCTTGATGAACTTAAGGTTACCAAGGACGATTTCACCGACGCGCTGCGCGAAGTGCGGCCAAGCGCTTTGAGGGAAGTCTACATCGAGGTGCCCAATGTCAAGTGGGAACAGATTGGCGGCCTGGAAGAAGTCAAACGCGAGCTCAAAGAGGCAGTTGAACTGCCGCTCAAGAACCTCGAAGCGTTTACCCGCGTTGGCATCAGGCCCGCTAAGGGCATACTGCTTTACGGTCCGCCGGGTACTGGAAAGACGTTGCTTGCGAAAGCCGTTGCGACCGAGAGCGAGGCGAACTTCATTTCAATCCGCGGGCCAGAGCTTCTAAGCAAGTGGTACGGCGAGAGCGAGAAAGGCATTCGGGAAGTTTTCCGAAAAGCCCGCTCTGCTGCACCCGCAATAATCTTCTTTGACGAAATCGACGCAATTGCACCCGCGCGCGGCGGGGAGGACAACGGCCACGTAATGGAGCGCGTGGTAAACACGCTTTTGGCGGAAATGGACGGCATCCAGAATCTGAAGGGAGTTGTCGTCATTGGCGCGACCAACCGGCCCGACATGCTTGACGCCGCGTTAGTTCGGCCCGGCCGCTTCGACAAGGCAGTGCTAATCCCGATGCCCGACGAAAAGAGCCGGCTTGAAATACTGAAGGTCCACACAAAGGCGATGCCTTTGGCTAAGGACGTGGCACTGGCCGAAATTGTAAAGAAGACGCCAGGCTACAGCGGCGCCGACATCGAGGGGCTCATCCGCGAGGCGGGAATGAACGCCCTTCGCGATGACATCAACGCGAAAGAAGTCACCAAGAGGGACTTTGATAAAGCGCTAAAGGCGGTCCGGCCAAGCATGCTGCCGGCAACTAAATCACGAGAAGAACAGCCGGGCATTTCTTAAGTCCTGCTGCTTTCCGCGAAAGGGCATAAAAGCACGATGGCCCACAATTATTTTAGTGGTTAAATGGATTTGCGCGTACTATCGACTGCACTGGCGCTTTCGCTTGCCCTAGCGCTAATCGGCTTTGCGCTGCACTCTACAATCAACGCGGCCCTTGGCCTCAAGGAGAGCATTCTTGACAGCGCCTGGCAGTCGCTCGCCCTTGGCATCGGGCTAAGCATCCTGATTTCCCTCTTCTGGCCATACGCGCGCGGAGTGAGGAAGGGCGACAGGCTGGTTGCGCAAGTGCCGCGAACGCAGAACACGCCAGGCGGTGTCTTCGCCTTTGTAGACAACGTCGTCGTCACGGCACTAGAGAACGGGCATTCGGGCGGCAAGATCAAGGTGCGCATCGGCAACGGCAAGACCGGCGAGGGAATAATCACGTCATACGCAGGCACTTTCACGCCCGCGGCAATCCAAATCACTGAAACGGAGAGCTAAGTTAAATGAAGTTTGAGGAATTCTCCCACATCATCATCAGCGTCGTCACCGTATCGATAGCGTTCGCCATCGCCTGGACGGGGCTGACTGAATTCACCCCCGAGTTTGCAAGCGTTTTTGTCCTCATCCTCGTCACCGTCGGCAGCGGATTTATTTTCCACGAGCTTGCGCACAAGTATGTCGCAATACGCTACGGCGCCTACGCCGAATACCGCTCGTGGACCCTCGGCCTCGTACTCGCAATCGGCATGGCCATTCTTTTCGGCTTCGTCTTTGCGGCACCCGGGGCGGTCTACATTTACGGCAGGAACTTAACTAAAGAGCAGAACGGCCGCATTGCGATTGCCGGTCCTGCGACTAACGCCGTTCTCGCCATTGGCTTTATCGCACTCGCCTTCTTCGAGCCTTCACTCGCTGGCTTGGCAAAGACGGGCGCAAGCGTAAACGCCTTCCTCGGCCTCTTCAACCTCATTCCAATCTTCCCCCTTGACGGGAGTAAAGTGCTTGCCTGGAGCCGCGGCGCGTGGATGACGGCAGTCGCAGTGCTTGGGGGAGTGATGTTCCTGGCACCGTCCGCACTCGGCTGAGCCGACGCGAAGAAAGCCGCAGGGGCGGTATTTATTCAAGCCCGGCGATAAGTATAATCTGGCAAGTAAAACCATGAAACTGCTTTCCGCGCTAGTTTTCGCGCTTCTAGTATTTTCGGCCGTTCGCGCCTACACTGAAGTGTCGACCATAGTTGACGTGCAGGTGCAGCCCGACGGCACTGCCCGCGTCAGCGAGCGCTATTCGCTTTTCCTCCAAAGCGAGGCTGAAGTCGAGGAGTTCGAGAACTTGCGCAAGTTCGGCTCCAACACGGTTGTGAGCTGGAGGCGCTTTTTGCCAAGCATGAAATATCACTTGACGGGGGGCGTCACGCCCCTTGACACGCGAGTTAGCGCCAGGCGTCTATTTGACATCGGCGCGCGTTCTGCTGCAATCGAGCTTGACTACTATGTCCAAAACCCGATTTTCAACGCCACTCAGACGCTCGGGCGCACTACCACCTATACGCTGCTTCCTGATGCAATTGCGTTTGACCGGACTGAAAATAGGGTAACCAACCTACCGCCAACCGTAACCCTTGAGTTCGAGCTGCCTGAAAACGCGCGCGTTGAGAAGGCGACGCTCGCCCCGCCCGTCTCATCAATCAACGGCAACAACGTCATGTGGGTCGGGCCGCTTGCTGGCTCCTGGACGCTCTCATACAAGCTTGAAAAGCAACTTGGGGTCGAAGTGAGCGAGTATTTCTCAAACGCTTATGCCCAAGCCTTCCAACTCATCCCGACGTTTCTGCCAATCGCGCTCGTGCTACTGCTTGCGGCATTCGTTTACTCCAAAACCGCGCGCAAGCAATAAGGGTTGCGGAGCTAACTCAGCGTTTGGCTCCCGGGTAAAGGCCTGCGAGAACTTTTTCCTCAGTTTCAGTCAGCTTGAGGAACGCGGCTTCTTCAGTGGGCAAGCCCATTAGGGCGAGCGACTCGAGTGCCTGGCGCGAAGAGCAGTGGAAAGCCTTGCCTGCCTTCCGGCCAGTTGCCTTTAGCGCTGCGCGGTTGATGCGCGCAGCCGAGAGTGCCTTGACGTAGGCGGGGAAAGCGTATTTGGTGAATTTCGCGTACTTGCGTTTTTTCGCCATTGCAACGCCTGCAATCGTGAGGGCAATCTCGTATTTCATGAGCGAATAGTGCTGGCGCTTTATCTTGCGGGCGCGAAAGAGGCTGGCACGGGAGAGCATGTCAAAAGCCCTTGCCACGTCGTCGGCATCGTCGTACTCGGCGGGAATGTTCTCCTCAATCCAGCGGGAAAGCAGGTCGAAGTCAACTTCGCTTTCATTGCCTGCAGTCATCGCCTCGCGCACAGTCTCGGCCTTGAAAATGCGGCTGACGACGTTAAAGACGACGCGCTTTCTGTCGCGCACGCTTGAAAAACCGGCCTGAAGGTCGTTGATTGCGCTGCGCAAGTCGCCCGAAGCGGCGGCCGCCACTTCCTCGACAAGCGCTTGCGGAAGACCCTCCTTTGCGGCTATTGGAGCGAGGGCGCGCTTGATGTCGCCCGCGTTAACTGACTTGAAGTCAATGAGTTTGCAGTAAGGCCGCACGGGCGCGAGCTTTGGATTCCAGGAGTCATCTGCGACTAAAATGATTGGAGTGTTGGCTTCCTTTAGGATGCGCGAGAGTTCAGGCACTTCACCCCGGTCAAAAGCCGCGTCAACTTCGTCAAACAAAAGCAGGCGCTTGCCCCCAAAGAGCCCCGTGCTGCCGAGGCCGTAAAGCCTGGCGACGGCATCCTTGTCGCGAAGCGCGTCGGCGCCAGTCTCTACTAAAAGCCAGCCCTTCTCCGTTGCGAGGGCACGGACGCACGCGGTTTTCCCCGTGCCCGACGGGCCGGAGATAAGGAGGGGCTTTTGGGCCTTGCCGGTTTCCCACATCGCTGCCCACGTGCGCATTTCCTCGCGCGGCGCGTCGTTGCCAGCGCACTCGGCAAGCGATTTTGGAGCGTACTTTGTTAGGAAAAGAGCGTCAGTCGTCAAATCTTTCACACCCACTCGTGTCTTAAACCATTTCCTTCCCCAACCTTATTATGTTCATCGCGCTTATCGGGGCGCCCAACAAGGGCAAGTCGACGCTGTTTAACGCCCTCACCCACGGTGCGGCGGTAGTCGCGGACTACCCGTTCACCACAATCGACCCCAACAAGGGAGTTGCATTCGTAAACGCGCCTTGTCCTCACGCCGAGCTTGGCATCCAGTGCAAGCCCCGCCACGGCAGTTGCGTTAACGGCGTGCGCCGCATTCCAGTAAACGTCGTTGACGTCGCGGGCCTGGTGCCAGGCGCTGCCGAAGGCAAGGGAAGGGGCAACGAATTCCTAAACGACTTGGCGGCGGCTGACGCTTTAGTGTGCGTCATCGACGCTGCCGGCAGGACTGACGACCAGGGAATGCCTGCCCCTGCAGGCTATGACGTTACCCGCGATTTTTCATTCATCCAAGGCGAGCTTGACAAGTGGATGTCGAAAGTCGTTGAGAAAAACGCGATGAAGGCAAAGGGCAAAAAGCCCGCTGACTTCGCGCAATACTTAAGCGGCCTGGGCCTGCCTCCTGGCCGCATCCTCGATGAAGTGAAAAAGGCGGGACTGCCGGACAACATCATGTCTTGGAAGCTCCCCGAATCGGGAGCAGTGCTTGCGCAGCGGCTGCGAAAACCCATCGCAATTGCCGCAAACAAGATGGATGTAGAAGGCGCAAGGGCGAACTTTGAGAAAATCAAGGCGGCCTTCCCCACCACGCGCGCTTTTGCCTGCAGCGCGGATGTCGAACTTGCCCTCTTGCGCGCGACTGAAAAAGGTTTTGTGAAGTACGACGGCAGGCACGTCGAGGCACTTGAAACGGCCAAGGCCAATCCTGCAATCGCGAGCGCCGTTGGCCGGCTGTCTGCCTTTGTCGAGGGCAACAATGGCACGGGCGTACAGGCGCTGATTGACAGCGTGGCATTTGACTTGCTAAATTGCATCGTCGTTTATCCCGTCGAGGACGAGAAACGCTATTCCGACCACTACGGGAACGTGCTGCCTGACGCGATTCTTCTCCCGCAGGGAAGCACGCCGCTTGACTTGGCCGGCAAGATTCACACTGACTTGGCAGAGGGCTTTCTGCACGCAGTCAACTGCCGGGTCAAAATGCGCATAGGCAAGGACGAGCCTCTCAAAAACGGCGACATCATCAAGATAGTGTCAAGCAACTAGTTTGACGAGCCGGCTGCCGTCCACCTGGGTCTTCGATTCGACTAGCTTCTTTTCTTCCAAGTTGCTAAGGTAGTTGCGCACGCTTCGCTCGCTGCCGAGGGCCTTTTTCTCAAAAAGCGCGTAAATTTCCGCCGAGGTTAGGGAACCACCCGCGGCTTTTAGCATTTCAACAACTGCTCCCTCGCCTGCGGAAAGCAGTTCCTCGTCTCGCGAGCGCTTTTGTTCCGCGCTGGAACCGGTTTTGGAGAACGCGGCGCGCGCGTCATCCAGTGATACGGCCTTTGCAACCCGACTCGACGCGTTTTTGCCGGCCAGCCAAAGCGCGTGGAGGGCAACGCGGGCGTCACCGCCGGCTTTTGCACCGTGGGCGGCGCAAAGCGCAATCACTTCCTCGCCGCAGGCACCCGGAACGAAGGCCAATGCGGCGCGCTCGGCGAGTATTTTCTTCAAGTCTGAGGGCGAATAGGCCTTGAATTCGGTTTCTTTTGGTGAAAGTGACGAGCGCACGCGGCCGTCGGTGCGGGAAAGCATTCCCGAGTCGTTGGTAACCATCACGATTGAAAAGTGCACGCCGAACATTTCAGCAGCGCGGCTAAAGTCGTAGAGCACTGCGTGCTCGCTGCCGATGAAGAGCCGGTCCGCCTCGTCTAAAACGACGACGGGCACGCGTTTTTCGTACTTTAGCCTCTGGCAAACTCTCGAGAAAACTTCGTCAGCGGCCAAGCCGCGTCGTGGCAGCGGCTCGCCTACCTCTTGGGCAAGCTGGGCAAGCACACCCTGGCGAGTCGCGTGCTGCCAGCAGTTTACGTAAACGCAAAGGGGCTTGCCGCTAAATTCCTGTAGCTGCTTTAGCACGTGGCGGCACACGCTTGTCTTGCCGGTTCCCGGCGGGCCGTGGATGAAGAGGTTGGAAGCTCTGCCGCCTCGGGCTGCTGGTTCGAGTGCCGAGGCAAGCTCGCGTTCCTCATTCTCCCTTCCCGGCAGCCGGTCTGGCAAAAACTCTGGGGAAAGGAGGTCCTCGTCCTTGAAAATGCCTTTGCCTGAGGAAACTTCGCGGAAAACGTTTGAAGCCATTTGCGGCACTAGTAGGCGGGCGGGGCTATTTATTGATGCAAGTGGCTTGCCGGCCTTTGCTAAGCGCGGGCGAGAGAGAGCGCCACCTTAAGCCGCAGTTTTATATGAGGAAGTTCGAATTGTTGCATGGAACGCATGGCACTCAAGTCTTCGCGCAAACACTTCAATAGCTACGTCAACGCTAATCGCGAGTCAATATTGTCCTTGCTTGAAATGGTTCGAAGCGACCCCGCGCACAAGAACCTTGTCGAAAGCAATCGCTCCATTCAACACGCCATCGGACGGCTGGAAACCATTCACGACTGGCTGGGCTACGCCATCAGCACGCGCTCAACAAACAAGCCCGAAGGCCTGCAAGAATTTGAAAAACTAATTGGAGCAGGTTCCTCAAAAACTGGGGAGAGCAAAAAGACGTTTGGGCTGGTTTCAATACTTTTGCAAGAGTCCCAAGTGCACCAGGCTACCTTGCGCGCCTTGTTCCAATCGTCAGGGCAATAGCCCGACGCCCGTTTTTAAGAGACCCTCGTCTTGCGCCAACTTATTTATTGGCGGCCAGCGCCACTCATTGCATGAAAGCAGTTCTTTCCCTCATCCGGCCGGAATTCCCGGCAATGACGTTTGCGGGCGTGCTATTTGGCGCGGCTGTTGCGACGAAAAGCTTCGCGCCTGCCTTCGCCCTAGCCGCAATCGGGCCCGCCCTGATTACGGCGGGAAGTTTTGCGCTAAACGACTACTTTGACGTTGCGAGCGACCGGAAGCTCGGCCGAAAAGACAGGCCGCTAGTTAGCGGTGCAATGCATCCGGCACAAGTGCTTATTGCCGGTGCGGCGATGATGCTGGCCGGCCTGGGCCTTTCGTATTACTTTAGTGGCGCCCTCGCCTTCGCAATCGCCTTTGTTTTCGGCGTGCTCGCGCTTGCCTACAACGCTTGGCTGAAAAAAACGCTGGTGGTCGGAAACGTGGCAGTGTCGACCACCTACGCCATTCCCTTCATCTACGGCAATATCATCGCCGCGGGCAACCTTGGCGAACTCAACCAATTCGTCCTGCTTTTCGCCGCAGTCGCGTTTCTTGCCGGCCTTGGAAGGGAGTTTCTCAATAGCATCAAGGACATGGCGGGCGACAAGAAGTTGGGTGCCCTGTCGTTGCCGATGTTTGTAGGCGCGCGGCCGGTAATCGCAATTGCGGCAGTACTTTTCGCAGCGGCGATTTTCCTTAGCCTGATTCCAATGGCAAGCGGCATTCAACTGCCTTACTTGGCCCTAGTGGGGGCGTGCGATTTGCTTTTGCTAAAGAGCGCCTACTCGGCGTGGAACGACTATTCGTACGAAAATTTGGCGAAAGTCAGGAAGTGGACGATTTACGCACTCGTTCTTGGAGTAATTGGCTTTGCGACTCTCGCACTCTAAGTAATTTGGTCTAGCGTCATTCCGGCCTCAAGGTCGCCGGTTAGAAGCGCGTAGCTTTTTTCAGTTTCCCGCAGGGCCTGCAGGGGGTAGAAGCGCCACTGCTGTCGGTGCGCCTTCCACGCAACGTAAGTCTGCAAGTTGGTCGCCTGCTCCCACTCGAGCATTTGCTTGAAGCGGTCTTTTGGAATGTAGACCGAGTCCTTCCAGGCCTTGCATTCTAGTGCGAAGCGCTTTGTCTTGCCAAGCGCGATTAAGTCCGGCGTGTCGCCGGCAACCCCGCTGCCGGCGGCGCGGATGACCTTGAATCCAAGCACTTCAAGGCGCTTTTGCAGCTCGCGCTCGAAATGGCTTCCCTTCACGTAACGCCAGGCGGGCATGCAAGTGTGTAGGAAAAGGCTAAGTAATAAACGCTTAGAGCTTGCGTGCGCGCTCCAATGCCGCAATGGCTGCGTAAGCGCGAAGATACGTGTCATGACCCAGCTGATTTCGGTGGGCGAAGAGCAGTTCCTGCAAGTCATTTAGCAACAGTTCGCGGTTAGCTGCGGGCACGGTGCCGTGCAATAGCCCGGCCGAAGTGCGAATCGATTCAGTACCCTGCCTGAATGCGAAATCGTAAAATTTCGCGTTTCCGGGCGAAGCGGCGTTGTTCAAAACGAGTTGGTCGTGTACGCTGGCAACGTTGCAAACGCCGTAAGCAAATTCAAGTGCCGCCTGCTTTCGCGCCTTGCCGGTGGCTGGAACGCTTGCAGCGCGCTTGCGCAAAACATCTATCGCGGCTTTGGGAAGCTCCAAACCGTGCCATGCGGGCATATCAAACAATTCAGGTTGAGGCGCCAATTAACGCCTTCGCTTCGGCCATTGCCGTAATGGAGTTCGACGATGCTCAAAAGCCTTTTATATTTGCGGCGGCATAATTGTTCATGCGAACAGGAATCAAGGTAGGAGACTGCATGAAAACAACGCTTGTAGCAATAGGTGCTGGCGCCTCGATTTACGAGGCTGCCGAGCTGATGAAACGCGAGAGGGTAGGAAGCCTTCTTGTCGAGGACGGCAACGGCGACCTTAGCTCCATTGTTACCGACACGGACATCGTAGACAAGTGTGTTGCTACGCGCAACATGGACGTGACGGTAGGCTCAATCGCAAACAGCCCCCTCGTGGCAATTGACTTCGAGGCGGACTTAAGCGAGGCGGCTACGCTGATGGGGAAAAAGGGCGTCAAGCGCATCGTAGTTACAAAGGACGGCAGGCCCGCGGGCATGGTGTCGATGACCGACATCATCAGCCTCTCTCCTTCTTCGTATGAACTGGTCGCAGGCAAGGTAAGGGGCAGCCACTAGGCAGTGGCGCATACTGAGCAAACCGGCCGGAAACGTTGTTTCCGCCCCCTAGCGAGAGAAAGGTTCATGGAAACGCAGGAAAAGCGAAAACTGCTCTCCAAAATCCGCCTCATGCTGGAAAAAGAAGCAGTGTTAGTGGAGGGAAAAAAAGACGTTTCTGCGCTGGCAACCGCCGGCTTTACCGTGCCCCGCATAATCGCGGTGCAGGGAACAAAGCCCGAACGGATTGTTGGCAAATTGGAGCTTGACGGCACTGGCGTGCTACTGCTCTTTGACTTTGACGACGAAGGAAAACGGAAAGAGGCCGCGTACGAGGCGATTCTCGCATCGTATGGCATCCCGGTTGATCGACCGGGACGAAAGGCCTTCCGCGCGCTTTTCCGCGTACGCACGGTCGAAGACCTCCCGCACGCCATGGCGGAGCTCAGAAAAGAGGGTTGATTGACATGGGTAAGACTTATGTGGACATAGTAAAATATCAAATTCGCGCCTCGCTTGAAGTCAATGGCATCGTAGAGAAGCCAGACATTGTTGGTGCAATCTTCGGCCAGACCGAAGGCCTTCTAGGCGACGACCTCGACTTGAGGGAACTGCAGAAGAGCGGACGCATCGGGCGCATCGAAGTCGAGACGCAAGTGCGCGGCGGAAAGTGCGTAGGCACGGTAATCATCCCCTCCAGCCTTGACATGGTCGAGACGAGCATTCTCGCGGCTGCCCTTGAAATCGTCGACAGGGTCGGCCCTTGCGACGCTCGCATCAAGACCGAACGCATTGAAGACACGCGAAACCTCAAGCGCAAGCAAGTCTTGGGCAGGGCGCGCGAACTGCTAAAGACCATGCTGATGAGCGAAATTCCCGAAAGCAAGGAGCTCTCCGAGATGGTGCGCGATGACGTCAAAGTCGCCGAAATCGTCAACTACGGCCCCGACAACCTGCCTGCAGGACCTGCAATCGACTCGAGCCCCGACATCATCGTCGTCGAGGGCCGTGCCGACGTGCTAAACTTGCTCAAAAACGGCATGAAGAACGCAATCGCCATCGGCGGTGCCAATGTCGGCAAGGGAATTGCTGACCTCTGCCGCAAGAAGGAAGTCACGCTCTTCCTTGACGGCGACCGCGGCGGTGACATCATCCTAAAGGAGATGGTGAACGCCACCGAAGTCGAGTTCGTTGCCCGTGCTCCAATCGGCCACGAGGTCGAGGAACTTGCTCGCAAGGAAATCATCCAGTGCCTGCGTAGGCGCATCCCCACCGAACAGGCGCTCTCCGAGGCAGCTAGCGGCACGGGCCAGCGTGGCGGAGACCGCGGACGCGAGCCCGAACGCAGCAGCCCTACTAGGCCTGAGCTTAACCGCGGTCGTGACGACCGTGGCAGCGGAAGGTCTGGCGGCTTTGAGCGCGGCGGACGCGACGACCGTGGCGGCCGGCCCGGATTCGATAGGGGCAGGCCAAGCTACGACGGGCCACGCGACTCAAGCCCGGCGCAAGCGCCCTCGGCTCCGATGATGCAAGCGCCAGAGCCAATGCAGTCGGCCCCCGCTCCAGTGCAGGAGCCCCTCCCGCCGGTTCCCGCTGAAGTCGCAGAGCCCCTGCGTGCTTCGCTTAAGGAACTGAGCGGCTCGCTAAAGGCGCGCGTCTTTGATGTCGCAATGACTGTGACGCAGGAAGTGCCTGTGCGCGAAGTGGTGCTTGAAGTGGGCAAGATGGATAACGTGCACGCTGTTGCCCTCGACGGCATCGTCACGCAGCGCCTGCTTGACCTGGCCGAGACAAAAGCCATCAAGTACGTCGCCGGCATCCGCCTTGGCAACGTCACGCGAAGGCCCGAAGGCATCGGAATAGTTCTCGCTGCTTAATTTTGAGCAACGCGCCGTAAACGGCGCGGGCATTTTTTTACAATCCCTTAGCCGGAGGCATGACTCGTGCAGCTGGCTTTTTCCCACATCATTTATTACCCTTAACTGCGCTAAGCCCTAATCGTGGAGGAGGAAGCGGCGCCCGCCCAGGAGTTTGTCTTTTCGCACAAAGCGAGCGACAAGCAAATCAAAAAACGCGTGAGCCTGCATGAGCTCATGGCGGCATACGAGTCGGCCCAGACTACGGCAGACATCCCGATTCCAAGAAACCCGCTTGACCAAATTATCGGCCAAGACGAGGCGGTTCGAACGGCTGCGATTGCGGCAAAACAGCGCCGTCACCTGCTTTTAGTCGCTCCGCCAGGGACCGGCAAGTCATTGATTGCACAGGCAATCAGCCTGCAGCTGCCAAAACCAATGCAGCAGATAGAAATAATCCACAATCCCGAAAACCCGGAGCGGCCCATCGCGGAATCACGGACGCATGAAGAGATTGAGAAAGACAAGCGCAGCCTTAGGGAAGTGCAGGGCAAGACCGTAAACCCGCAGGAAGTGCCGGGGTTCGTCGCCGAGCGCCTGGGCTTCCGCTGCCGCCGCTGCGCAACTTACTCGCCGGCCCGCACTCAGTACTGTCCCAGCTGCAATTCAGACAAGTACGCCCGCGAGCAAATGCAGTCGCCCTTCGGCGACCTTCTCGCACCCTACTTTGAGGAAAACGAAAGGCAAGATAGGGTGCACACGACCAAGCTTGACCCCGGAGGCAGGGAGGAAGTAGTTGTTTACGAACGGTCGGGAGAGCAGGTGCTCGTGCTCGACCAAAAGTACCTCGAGCGCCTCAACACCTTGAAAAAACAGAATCCCCGCAGGATACTGGTGCCGTTTAACCGCAAGACTTTCGTCGTCGCAACTGGCGCAAGCGAGACTGAATTGCTTGGCGACGTTCGCCACGACCCCTACGGCGGGCACCCTGGCATCGGCACGCTACCGTACCTGCGCGTCGTGCCGGGGGCAGTGCACGAGGCGCATGAGGGCGTCCTCTTCATCGACGAGATTTCGGCACTCGCCTACATCCAACGCTTTTTGCTTACTGCAATGCAAGAAAAGAAGTACTCGATTGTCGGAAGGAACCCGCACAGCGCGGGCGCGTCTGTGAAAGTCGAGAGCGTGCCGTGCGACTTCATCCTCATCGCCGCAAGCAACATCAACGACTTGCCAAGCATCCTCCCGCCCCTGCGTTCCCGCATCATCGGAAACGGCTACGAGGTACTGCTTGAAACGCACGCGCCGGACACTCTTGAAAACCGCGCGAAGTTCGCGCAGTTCGTCGCACAGGAAATCAAAAAAGACGGCAAAATCCCGCACGCTTCCCGCGAGGCAATCGAGGCCATCATCGATGAGGCGAAAAGGCGAGCGAAAACAGTTGACGGAATCGACGGTGCCCTCACACTCCGCCTGCGCGAGCTCTCCGGCATCATCCGCCTCTCAGGCGACATCGCAAGCGCCCAAGGCGCACCCCTCATTGAAAAGGCTTTTGTCGAACTGGCCCGCACCAAGCGCGGCCGAAGGATTGAAGAGCAGCTAAAGGACCGCTACGGCTCGATGTACAAAGCCCAGATGGGCGACGTCGGAAAAGACAGCGAGCGCGAAGGACAGGAAGTAAGCTGATGCGCAATGACGCACCTCGTTCTCAAAGTAATGCCCTGGAAACTGGCGGTGTGCAAGCTGCCTCTAAACGCGCGCCTTCCCCGCGTCAAAGGCTTCTTCTGCATGACAAAGGCAGACGGGGAATACACGTTGGTCTGCGACTCCAAGTTCGTTCCTCCAGACGCGATTGCCGAAAGCGGTTGGACTGCTTTTAGGGTGGAGGGAAAGCTCGGCTTCGGCCTGACGGGAATACTCTCGTCAATTGCCTCGCCACTGGCTGACGCGAAAATCGGCATTTTCGCAATTTCCACTTTTGACACCGACTACGTGCTAGTAAAGCAAGAGAAACTCGAGGCGGCAATTGCCACCTTGGGAAAAACTTTCGAAGTCAGGCGCTAGCGCTTCCTAAAGCCGCGCGCATGCGCCTGCTTTGCTATGCGGATGAGCTTCTTGTGGTGCTCGGGAATGTCTTTCTCGTATTCCTCGAGAGGCACGACGATTTTCCCAGTCTGGTAGACTATGAGGGCAACAGTCGCAAGGGCGAGCCAGAAGAGGAACGCCGCAATCGGGCCCATGACAACGCCGACTACGTCCTCGCCCGTGAAGTTGTAGGGCGCTGCGATGCTCCAGCCGAAGAGCTGCACGATGAGCTCTGGGCGCGCTTGGGCGTAGATGGCCTTGTTGACGGTGACGAAGACCTGGTAGGCTGCCTCGAGTGCCTTTAGCACAAAAGCGAAGAGGAAGAAAGCGCCCGCAAGCTTGAGTAGATGGAAGCGTTTGCCGCCGACAGAGAGCCAAATTATGCGATGCACTCAAATCACCCTTAAATGAGTTAGTACTCTTGGCGGCCATTTAAAGCTTGCGAAACGGCTTCTTTGGACCGCATTTTATTCCTTTCCAGCTAAATATACTACGGGGGCCCGTAGTCGAATGGTAAGACGTCTGCTTTACACGCAGAAGACCCGGAGTCCGATTCTCCGCGGGCCCACCTAATTTATTATACTTAATCTACGAGAAGTAACGCAGCATGAAAGCGTTTATCACCGCAGTAAAGAGTAGGGATTTTGAGAAAGTGCGGCGAGCGCTGCCCGAGCTTAGTCTAAATGCCCCGGGAAATAAGAGATTCAACCTTAGCGGCAACTGGTTAGTGGCACACGTCGACAAGCTAACGCGCGCGCTGCCGGGACCGGAAATCAGAAAAAATAACAAAATGGGCAAAAACTACGAGCTGAGGAAAAAAGTACTGGGGGCGCTGCTTGGCGAGGCCGTGATGCGCCACCTAGGCATAACCGGGCAGGAACGCGAAAAGGTCAGGGACGTGATTGCCCAAAGGATAGTTTCCGAATCTAGCGACATCGACGAGAGCGACTTGGCTGAGGAAACGATGATGAGGGTATATGCGAAATTCAGCGAGCTCAAGACCCAGTTAAACGGCATGCGGACAAGGCATCGGATAAACGACGCGAAGCATTACGAAGTGTGGGACCACGCCTCAAAGGCCGCAATCTACTTCACGCCCTGAGGCGAAACCCAAGACTAACCCTTAAAACGCTTGCCGGGCTAATAGTTGTTTAAACCGCTTTAGGCGGAAAAAGGTGAATTTGTTGAAGAACTATCCCTCGCCACTCAAACTCAACTTAGGCTGCCACTTCAAGAAACTGGACGGTTTTGTGAATGTCGACTTTGACAAGGAAGTCAAGCCCGAAGTCGTCTGGGACCTAAACAAGATGCCCTGGCCGTTTAAGGCAGGCAGCGTCGACTACATCAACGGCGACGGCGTCCTAGAGCACCTGGGCTACCTCGACCCCGTGTTTGCCGAGCTCTCGCGCATACTTAAAGTCGGAGGCGAGGCGTACTTCAGCGTCCCTTACGTGACTAACGCGTACTCCATTTCCTTGATGAACTACACGAAGTGGCACAACCACACGCACATCGGCTTCATCCACGACAGCTTCGACAGGTTGTGCGAAATCAACGGCATGGAAGTCTACAAGAGGCAAATCGCGTTTGCCAGGCCGTACCAGTGGCTTGGACTGCAATGGCTCTTCAACAAGATTCCCGGCATCTACAACCACTTTTTCCTCTTCAGCTACCCCGCCCACGAGTTGCGCGTGTGGGTGAGGAAAAAAGAGCAAGTCAAGAAAAAAGAGTTCCACAACTAGGGCGGAAAGCGCTTCCACAAGCGTTTAAATCACATTTCCCGCCCAAATAACTAAGCTGCTTCTAGACGCCGCAGTAACTCAGCCTGGGAGAGTGATCGCCTGAAGAGCGATTTGTCGGGTGTTCAAATCACCCCTGCGGCATTCCCTTTTTCTTGAAAGTTGGGGAGAACAACTTTTCTCCCCATCAACAGTTCAAACTCGCCCTAATGCCTCCCTTCTTCGAAAATAAACTCTACCTACCTGTTCCCTAGAGGGCGAGTCTATTTTTTCCATAAAATCCTCCCACTTAAGTTGCGAGCCTATGCAGACAAGGACATCGTTACCGTATGCCTCGAAATTCGTATTATAAAACTGGGAGGTATTAGCCGGCTGTTGATGCCAAGGATAGTCCTTTAGAATCTTTAATTCCCCGTATTGCTTCGTAACGAAATAGACGTCAACAGTGTTTCCGTCTTTTGTGTCTTGACGAACTTGAATGAACAAATTAGAACCGCAGTCTGGCGCTATTTCCGCAACAAGCTGCGTACCGTTTTGGCGTAAATATCCAAATGCAACAATAGAAGCAGAGTCGGCGTAAGATTCGGCCCTTAGGTAGAATGGCATGGAGTCAATAAGACTGCCGGAGTTAACCACTAGTTTTTCGTCACCTTCGCTGTAGAACGGTTTCTTGATAGCTATGGCCAAGGCATTCACCACCTATTTTTCTGATGGCAGGAGCAATTTTAAGCTCCTCATGGACTGCTGAAAACCACTCCACGCTCCTCTCCTCATTAGCTCTTGTTGGAAGTGTTTCTTGTTGCTGCCGTCTTGAAGGTAGACGGCCATTGCGTGAATTATTGTTGCAAGGTCGGCGTCAATTCTCGTCGGGTCATTCTTTCCATAAAGCTCTTCGAACTTTTCCTGCACTAGGTAACGGTCGGCGTGAACGTACCTGGCCGTCATGTCCGAGTCCGGCCTCCAACCGAAGTAATACTTTAGCTGCTGGTCAGTCAGGTGCTTGGCCATTTCGCTTGCCCTGGCGTGCCGCCATGAATGCGGATTGAGTTTCTTGTTAATTCCCGCAAGTTTCTGTAGGCGAGCAATAGTGTTACAAGCGGCGGCGTAAGACAATTGCTTGCCCCATCCGTTAAGCCACAGGGGAACGTTGGAATTTTTCTCGAACTTCCTCGGGTGAACGTCAAGATATACCTGCATGAATTCCAAGGCCAACGGCCAGCCAACTGGCACAATCCTTTCACCAGTCTTGCCGTCTAGCCTAACGAGCGTCTCGTTTCCTTCCTTGAAGACATCACTTACTTTCAGGTTGAGCATTTCGCCGATGCGGGCGCCCGTAGCGTAAAGAAGAGAGATGAACGCCTTTTCCTGCAGGCTAGCGGTTTGGTCGATTATGCGCTTTACTTCCTCTTCTGAAATCAGTTTTGACGGGTGAAGTAACGCCGGATGAGGCTTTGCCATGTAGAAGTTGTCAAGTATGCCAGGGTAGCGTTTCCCTTCGCCTAACAGCCATTTATAGAAAGTGCGAGTGGTTAGGAAGAGGTCAAACTTGTAGGGTTCAGAAATCGGCTTGCCTCTCTTGGCAGTTGCCTGCCTTATCTTGCGGGCAAGCTCCTCCAGGTCGTCTTTGGTAGCGTCCTTGAAATGCTTGCCTAGAAGGTCAGAAATCTTGCGCAGTTGCCAAGAGCGCTTAAACCGGAGTCGCAGGCTTTTTCCCTGCGCTTCCAGATAAGCTAGGTAGCGTTTCGCCAGTTCTGCTTCCTCAGGCTGCATCGCTTTGAAGGCGGTAAACTGCCTCGCAATCATCCGTTCCCCTTGCTCCAATTGTTCCGAGTTCATCTTCTCCACCAAACGCCACTACCAATTCAATTACCGCCTGCACCACCGTTTTTGAAACTGCCATCCAAAACCACCTCCGCAAAACGCTTTTTGCAATAGAAGAGCAAATGAAATGCCTCAGGCTCAGAGAGTTCTTGTCTGCAAAGCGAGCACTTCATTCGACTTACCTCTTTACCTACATACCTATAGTAGTATAACGATAGGTGTATTTAAGGCTTTCGGTATATAGGTATGATATGGCACGTGTGAAAACTAGTATTTCAATCGATGAGGAAACCTGGAAGGAGTTTCGCAAGAAGTGCATCGACGTAGGTAAAGATGCCAGCACAGTTCTCGAGGAACTCATGCATCGGTGGTTAAAGGAAAAAAGCTAGCCTCATTTTGAAGTTTTTGGTGAAATAATGGCTGTTGAAGAAACGCTTCGGGTCGTCGAAGAAATGGATCGCGACAAAGGCAAACGCGTAGCTAGAGTTAGTAGAGAGACAATGCAAAAATTGTCTCTTGAAACCGGGGACCGAATCAAAATTGTCGGCAAGAAAACAACCCTCGGGCTCGTCTTACCAGCACACACAGAAGACGAAAAACTCGATATCATTAGAATTAGCGACATTTTGAGAGCATCCGCGGCAGTTGAACTTAACCAATTAGTTAAAATATCAAAAATCGATGGCGAAATAGCTAGTCTAGTCGTATTAGCACCAAAACAACCAACTGCCTACGCGCCCGGATTTGACCAGTACGTCAAAAAGAATCTCATCGGCAAGCCTATCGAGACTGGAGAAATAGTTGAGATAAAAGTGTATGAAACTAGCTATCCATTTACCGTCATAACAACTGTTCCCGACAGTGTTGTCGTAGTTAGTTATGAAACCGAAGTAAAACTAAGTACCGAACCGTCTGGGATGATTGACTCAAAAATATTCAGAGATAGAAAGTTTTTAGAAAGAAAATTAAAGTTTTTGAAAAACCGAACGAATAAGTCCAAGGCCGTATTGACAACGGAGTGGGGTTTGACCGGAATAAACATTACCGGAAATATAATCCAACTCAATGAAGATGGATTTAAACAATTGAACGTAACAACTGGAGACATAGTTGAAATCACTAACCAGTTTGACTCGGATTCATTAGAACAAAAAACGGTTTTAGCTAGAGTCGAACCAATTACCGTCGGAAAATTCAATTTTGCAAGAATGCCGGAGAGTATTAAGGACGAATTAATTCTTTCAAGTTCATCAAAAAATATTGAAATCCGAAAATCAACGCTTAAACCGGCTAAGAAAATAGCGCTAGTTCGTCAATCGTTCGGACACGCATTTTTACCATCAGATTACGAAATTAATCTCCTTAAATTAGACTCGATGTTAGACCGATTATTGTTGCCCGGAGATTCTTTCGACGTTGCCGTAAAGAATTCCAGCATTCCATTAGTTGTTGAAAAAATCGAGCCCATCGGCCCTACCATTGTAACAAAGGACACAATCGTCGAATTTACTGAAAAGCCATTAAATCACAACCAGCTTCTTGAAGATTTCCAAGCATTACGACAATATCTACAAAACAAAGCCTGAGTTAAACACAAAATAGCGTCCACTACTACCAACCATTAACTTTAAATTAACCTATCATTAAATAGTTAATGATAACCGTGGACATTGCAACCCTGAAAAAATTGATTGAGTCCGGCGAGGGCAACACCGTAGAATTTCAGCAAGCTGTAGCAAAGGACACGGGCCGAACTATATGTGCTTTCGCCAATACCGATGGCGGCCACCTGATTATTGGAGTGGAAAAGAATGGCGGAATCGTGGGACTTGAACGGGCAAAGTTAGATGACCTCCAACAAGCTGTTTCAAACTCCTACAAAATTTGTAGCCCCGTTCCGTTAACACAAGTAGGCACCGTAGAAATCGACGGTAAGTATGTCCTAGTTATTTCAACCGCAAAGCTGGGGGATGGCGTATGCTATTACGCAGATGAAATTTTGCTTAGGGTTGGAAGCACCAACCATAAACTCACCGGGCCAGCCATCGAAGAGTTTCTACGAAAAAATCGCGTAATCAACTTTGACTGGACGCGAAGTTCGGCCAAACTTCAAGACGTAGATACAGAAAAAATGAAAAAGTACATGAACCGTAGGTCGCCAAATTATTTGTTCGACCCTGCCAGCGAAAAGGCTTTAAAAAACCTCCTTATTTCGCTTCATTTGGCGGGAGAAAACGGCGACTTTTACGTAAGGAATGGCGGCGTCCTGTTCTTCGCCAAGCACCCTGAAACTTTTATCCCGCAAAACAAGGTGAAGTTAGTCCGATTCAAGGGCAAAATACCAGTGGACGTGTTGGACATACTCGTCCTACAAAATACGCTTGTGGAAAATATCGAGGAAAGCCTGGCCTTTATCCGCCGAAGCACCCGCAAGAGCTACGAAATAAAGAACCTTGAACGAGAAGAAAAAACTGAGTACCCTGAAATCGCAATCAGGGAAGCAATAGTCAACGCCCTCGTCCATCGCGACTACTTCAGCTCTGCCGTGGTACAGGTCAATGTCTTTGACGACAGGATAGACATTGCAAACCCCGGAATGCTCCCAACAGGAATAAGCCCCGAGGATTTGTCATCACTTGGACTAGGAGTGCCACGTAACCCAATCATCTACCAGATGTTGATAGACATCAAGGTGGTTGAAGGCATAGGAACCGGCATTCCACGAATGATTTCGGCAATGCGGGACGCAGGATTGCCAGATCCCGAGTTCAGACAATTGGGTCCATTGTTCAAAACCACGCTGTTTAACGCCTTCCCCAACCAAGCAGGCAATCTCAACGTCAGGCAAAGGCGCTCCCTGATTTACTTGAAGGATAACAGCATCATCACCGCACCACAGTACCGAAAAATGTTCAAGATAAGCCACCCAATCGCAGTCGACGACCTCAACAAGCTCATCAAGCTCGGACTCGTCAAGAAGAGAGGGCGGGGACCGGCAACGGCCTACGTACTAGCAAAACCTAAAATAAAGCAATAATTAAGAACCTAAAGATAGGTTAATAAATACTTAAAGATACAATAATCTGGGAAGCAGAAATGGAAATAACTGGAATTAAGCTTTTTGACAAACCGAACATAGCGCTTACTTTCGTCTTTAATGGAAATCAGAGGCAGGAAGTAAGCTTTAACTTGCTTGGAATAATTCTCATCGCCCTAAGCTTGTTCATCCTGGTTTTTTCAGAGTCATTCCCTCAGCCGATACAGGGGTGGTTTCAAAGTCTGGGGGCGGCAATGCTGATAGCTGGAATCGTAATTTACGGACTAACTAAAAAACAAAAAGGCAAGTAACCATGTTGCAAGAGCTACTTCAATCAAAAAATCCCCTGATAAAAATAGTGACGATAACCGCGATTGGTTTAGTCGTCTTCATAGTCTTCGGGATTCTCTCAATCATCCTCCTGCCCTGGATAGCCCAAAAGCAGGGAGCGACTCTTGGTCCTCAGGAGTGGCTTGCGTTCTACACTAACCTACTTGCCGGAATTGCCACCAGCATTACCATCGGTATACTGTTCTTTCTTCAAAAATAGTCAAATACCGTCGGCGTTCTATGCCTCCGGTTCTCCCCGTCTTTTGACTTTTGGGCAAATCACCCCTGCGGCATTCTAATACGATAGCGTAATGCCTCCACGAGCTCTACAGCGGCAGCTCGTACGGATAAACCAATAAATACGGCTTTTCAAATAGCTTGATACGATGAAAAGCTTGGAAACACCATCGATTGCGCGTTTTCTATTGCTTGCTGCAATAATGATTTTGATTTCGCTTATGCTGACGAACTCGGAGTTTACAGGAAAAAGCACGGGCGGAGTTGTTTTGAATCTTCCGAATTTAAACCCTGGCGCCATAATTCAAACTACGCCGGGCCCCAGTCCCACCGCGTCGCCGCAACCCTCCCCGTCTCCCACGCCCCGACCTACTCCTTCGCCCAGCCCCTCGACAACTCCGAGCCCGTCTCCAAGCGTTTCACCAAGCCCCAGTCCCTCTCCCACGCCAACTCCAAATCCGGACTTCGCGTGTGGGGTTAATGAAAGCGGAAAGACGAAGCGCTTCGTTTCATCCTGCGGCGACTTGAATCAGTCGAACAGCGCCTATTTCCTCACGCGAGACATCATCAACTCTAACAACGAATACTGTTTCACCATCTCGGCCGACAACGTTGTTCTTGATTGCGGCAACCGCCGGATTGACGGCGACGGTTCCGGTTACGCGGCAATCTTTGCCAAATCTAGGACTAATATAAGCGTAGTCAAGTGCAGCATGACTGACTGGTTCTACGGCGTGGAGGGAGAGTCTATCGGCAAAAGCGCCTTTTCCTGCAACAAATTCTCGAACCACATGTATGGCGGATTGCAATTCGACCGCGTTACGGACTCGGCAGCATTCAACAACACGTTCCTTTCTGGAGTTTATCAAGCGGCCGAATTAATGCGCTCTAACCGCAATTCATTTAATGAAAACAGCATTTTGAACGGCTTTGTCGGAGCACTGCTGACTCGGTCGTCACTCAATACGTTTTACAAAAACAAGTTCATCGGCCCCACCCAGCCCATAACCCTGATAGAAAACTCGAATGCGAACATCGTATCGGAAAACACGCTTAATGGCCCCGTAAATCCAGGCATACTCGTCATCAATAGCCGCTCTAACACGCTCGAACTGAATAAGATCACTTCGGGAAGCGGAGCGCACTTGATTGACCTGCTTGTTGCAAACGGTACCTCGATTCGAGACAACTATTTGGTACCTGCTCCTGGAGCGGCTGCAATCCGACTAGATCGATCCCAAAGCAATACATTGCTCAGAAACAAGATAGTGGGAAGCCAACTCTGTCCGGAGGGAATCTTGGTTGGCGAAGCAGGTGACGAGCAGCCTTCCAAGTTAAACACTATCGCCTATAACGACATTACGGGCTGCTTGTTCGGCCTCAACATCGATAACTCTGACGCGGACCGGATTATTTCAAACAAAATAGCCGGCTTCGGTATTAGCGGCATTTTCCTTACGCTGTCCAGCAACGAGTACTTGGCGTCAAATCGTGTTTGTGGCGCCAAATTTCCTAACGCCGACATTAGTGCGGAATCCTCTAGCGGCACGGGCAGGGAAAACACTTGCGACACTACTTCTTATTGGAACGACCAGGGACAAACCGGCTGCACATACCGGTGCAGCTAGGCCGTTTAGCCTAGAACTAAATGAAACACGTCAATCAGAATGCTAGTCTCACCGTGCTTTGGAAGTGCATCACTTGCTCCAACCAATGCATTCTGCTCGTTTCTCCCGGAATGAGGGCATCGTTATAGCGTAGTGTACCGCGCCCCTGCGGCACCCTAATTTTCTTAGACGTTTAAGCGCCTGCGAACGCGGGTTTAATAGGCGCGTCCGGCACTTGACCTCGGGGATAGTTTCTATGTTTGGCCTTGACGAGTACGCGAAAAAGAAAGCCAAAGAAATAGAGGCAAAGCTCGCCCGAACGATAATGCTGGTTCAGGTGTTCGTCTTTGTCGCAGTTGCCTCGGTTGGCCTTCTTATTGGCTCTTTTTTCCTAGAGTCGGTTGAGCTAACTGAAATAGGCGTCGTCCTCGTAATTGCGGCAGCCGCTGCAGTTATGGTTGGCTCAAGGCTCTGGCGGATTTACAACGAGATAAAACAGGAAGCCCTCAGCTTCGTCGAAGACCAAAAAAGAAAGATTTCCGGGACGCAGAAGTAAACTACCCGCAACGCATTAGAAAATCGCCGCCCGTTATTTCTTCGGTTTTCGCTTGTGCGCCCCCTCCGACACCCTATTAACTTGCAGGGACTAAATTTCTTTTATGAAACACGGATTCCGCAAGGTTTGGGAACTTGATGCCGATACTCCGTTTCTAGGACGGGCTGAAAAAGTCATCATAATAAATGACAAGAAGCTGCTTGAGGGCGCCGAACAATATAGAAAATTGAATTTGCGCAACTTCGAAGTCGACCTTTTGATTTCAGAAGCTCCGCAAACCCACCTGAATCAGATAGGCGAACTGCGCGGAAAGATTTACCCCTGAGGCGATTCCGGTTACGCTTTGGCTTAGGGCGCGTGGCGGAGGATTTCGTGGTTTGCCGGCCGCTTGCCGCCCAATTCCTTTAGCGCCGTGACTGCTTCCTTTGGCACACCCTTGAGGACGATGTTGACGCGGTGAGGCAACGTTCCATCCTCGTCGTGCGTCTTTGCGACAAAATGGCGTGACTTGGAATCCCATTCGCGCACTTCAATATGGTGCACCGCAATGCCTGGTTTTTCGGTCCCGGGCCAATGGTCTTCGACAATTTTTTTCAGCTCTTGCTGCACGGAATTTCCGGAACCCTTAACGTTCATCTCGTGCTCGACGACTTTCCCGACTCCGTCAATGTCGAAAGAGAGCGTCCACGCGTTGTGGGGCTTCTCGTGCTTTAGCTCCATTACTTTTTTCCAAAACGCGACGTAAGGATTTGCCTTCATTAAAAATCAACCCGAAGCACTAATGATTTGCAGCCATTAATAAAACAACAGCCGGACCATGACCCCTATTTCCGCAAGTTTAAATTCTGGCCCGCACTGCGTTTCCCGATGGACCTGCTGCCGCAAGACGATTGGCTCAAGCTTGGCGCGAGCGTAGCCGCCTGCGAGGTTGCAGGGATTGCGGGGGCGGCGTTTATGGGGCCCGGCGTAACAGGATTGGCCATAGGCGTGGGGCTTGATTTCGTGACTCCCGACCTCGCCTTCGGCCCGCTCCTTACCGCACTCTACATCTTGATGGGCGTCGCGCTCTTTCTAGTCTGGAAGCGCGCTAGGCGACCGGGGTCGGGTAGGGCACTTGAGCTATTTGGCCTGCAGCTTGCGTTGGGCGTTATTTGGTCCGCAGTATTCTTCGGGCTAAAGTCGCCGGTAGGGGGGCTTGTTGTGATAATCTCCTTGCTGGCGACCACGCTGTTAACTATTGCCGAGTTCTGGCGCCTTGACGCGCGGGCTGGCGCGCTTCTCTTGCCTTACCTAGCGTGGGTCACCTTCGCTGCAGTGACAAACTATTTCGCGTGAGCTTAAAGCGCAGGGGGGGAAGCGGCTACTCGTGCGAATCCTGAGTCCATGTTTCTTTAAATCTGCGCAGTAAAGCTGAGGCCCTCAAGCGGGTTATAGGAGTATACTGCACGGCGTGAAACCCGCCGATTTTTTTGTCGTGCTTGAGGTAAACGCCGTTAACTTCCTCCAAGTACGGCTCGTGGGTGGTTAAGCCGCCAACCGATACTACGTACTGTTTGCCGCCCTCCCGTTGGCGCATCAGGACGTAAGAGTTGGAAGTCACCAGCATCTGCTTTGGTTTCACAACCGGTTTTGAACGAACAAAGCTTAAAATCTCACCCGGTGCAACTGCTTTTATTGCCGGAGTGGGCTAAACTGTTTATGACAGCGCAGGTACTGGTCCTTCTCGGCAGCGCGTCCGACAAGCCGGTCTTCGAGAAGGCTAAAACCGTTTTCGACGAGCTTGGCATAAAGTGGGAAGTGCACGTGGCAAGCGCGCACCGAACGCCACAAAAAGTGGTAAAACTAGTCGAGTCAAGCAAGGCTGACGTCTTCATCGGCATCGCCGGCCTTAGCGCGGCACTCCCCGGAGTCATTGCCGCGCACACTACAAAACCCGTAATCGGGGTGCCCGTTGACTCAAAGCTAGGTGGCCTTGATGCGCTCCTCTCGGCGGCGCAGTTGCCGCCTGGCATTCCGGTCGCAAGCGTCGGAATCGACAGGGGGGAAAACGCGGCCCTACTCGCCGCTGCAATGCTTGCCCTCAAGGAACCCGAACTAGGCGAAAAGCTCGCTAGCTATCGAAAGAAAATGCGCGAGAAAATTGAGGCCGACGACGAAAGCGCGCAAAAGTGGTAAGTAACGAAATAAAGCTCGGCGCAACGCGCTTGAGAAAACTTAGGCTTTCCGAATAATGTTGCCGCGGCCTTTCTTGATTTTCTTTAGCTTGCCTGCGGCCTCGAGAGAAGTTAGCACGAGGCTAACGCGCGCTTCCGACCAGTGGGGCAATGCCTTGCGCAGGTCCTTTTGGGTAATGAGGCCGCTTGAAGCGTCAAGCGCATTTAGCACGTCGCGCTCTTCCTCAAGCTCGAGCGCCCCGCCCGGTTCAGTGGCTTTTGCATCAGCTGGTTGGGGCGGATGTTTCTTTCGCCCGCGCAGGCGGTAGTACGCGCCAAGCACTATGGCCGCCAAGGCAACGCCTAAAAGGGCAAGCGGAACTGAGAAAGCGGAACCGCCGTCGACTCCCTCGCCCAAGTCGGGCAGGCCTCCGCCCGAGAGCTCGCCCAAAGACGCGTTTGCCGCCTGGCCCAAGCCAAGCTCGTCGATAAGCACCATGTCGAGACGGTAAGTGCCCGCGCGCTCAACAACGAGGGCTTGGGAGGCCGAGGCGTTCTCGCGCGAGGTGGCGGAGAGAAGGTAAGTGCCGGGGCCGACCTCGAAACGGTAAGAGCCGTTTGCCGCGACGACCTTTTGAACGGGCGTTGAGTTGACCTCGACTACCCCCGCCACGGGGCTAAAGGCATAGTCGTAAAGCGTGCCCTCAACAACCGCGGCCGAGGCGGCGGCTGAGAACGCCGTCAACAACACGAGTGCAACGAATAGCTGTCTCATAACTTAGTTTTGCCCAAAGAGCGTTAATAAGCCTTGTTTTTTCCTTAGGCGGTGGGGTAAAGTTTTGCGAGGCCTACGCGGCCTGCCTAAAGCTTTGGCGCAAGTTTTTTTGAAAGATTGCTTATAAAGAAGGCTTGGCAGACTACTTACGCTCTGGTAATCCCGGGGCGGGTGATTGGATTATGAAATTGTTTGGATTAGCTGTTTTGGGCATACTGCTCGCGGCCACGTTTGCCAGCTTTGCTTGGGCCAACGAGAATGGCGCACCTGACGTGACTGGTTCCGGAAGCGCGTTTGCAACGCCTAGCGCAGCTGCAACCGATGACAGTGGAACTGAAGAAAATTGGAATGAAGCAACCAAGTGCATAGTTAGTACTAATGGCATTAAGACCGTGGCGGCAAACTGTGCGGTAAAGTACTGCAACCGGCCGGTCGCCAACATCCTTGACTTTGAAAAGTGCGTCAAAATCCGCGCGACCGCCTCTGACGGAGTATCGCCAGTACCGACAGCACTTGACGAGTCAAAGTGCGCAAAGCCCGTTGCCGACGCCAAGACCGCAGCACGCTGCGCCATGCGCGAATGCTACAAGCCCACCGCAAGCGCAACTGGCATCACGACCACAGCTGCTAATGTACGCACTTGCATCGTAAAGGCCTGCGCCGACCTTACTGCAGACGAAACTGCGGCAAAGAACTGCGTTAGCGCCATACCGGCCCCGACTTCAATAAAGCCCCGGGCGACTTCCCGCGAGTACAGCAACTGCGGCAGGCCCGCATCCAGCGCGTCTGACGCCGTAAAGTGCGCCCGCCTTGTTCCCACCGCCGTTTCAGCCGTTAGCGTAACTGCTGTTGCAGACGCAATAACTTCCGCCTCGCAGGAACACGCAAGGTGCAAGCGACTTACGCCTTCATCGGAAAAGGAAACGTGCTTGATAAAAGTCAAGGCAACCCTCGAGGATGCCAAGACACAGGCGACCGACGAAAGCATGGTGAAGGCAGGCCTGCGCTACGCAATGATTGCAAAGGCAATCGGCGTGAAGCTGACTGACGACGACGCGCCAACCAAGATTGACGCCGAAGTCACTGCCCGCGACGATGCTTACACAAAAGTTGACGGCGAGTACAAGCTGCGACTTGACGCGCTAAAAGAATGGCGCTCCAAGAAACTCGCGGACTTATCTGACTCCGACCGCGGCAAATACCGCGAGGCAGTCAGCAACGTCGTGACCGGCCACATCAAGCGCTTCGGTGCAGTTCTTGCCAAGCTCGAAGCGAAGGGTGTTGACGTGACTGACGTGAAGGCCAAGGTTGACGCGTGGCTTACCGCATGGAACGCCGCGACGACCAAGGAAGCCAAGATGGCCGTAATCACGACTATCAACAGCGAATGGCCGGGCATTAGAGCTAGCCTGCAGGAAAAGTTCGAGCTTGCAAGCGCTGACGAGCTTGCGACCCGCGTTCTAAGCGTGGCCGCAACCGCCCGCGTGACTGCAGCCGGCGTTGACGTGCGCGGAGGCGACTCCAGCGCAATCATCACCGCAGCAGCCCAGCTCGAAGGCATTGCAGCCAAGCTAAAGGCAGCCACCACGGTTGAGCAAGCCAAGGCCGCAAAGGCAGAACTCGAGCCCGCGCTTAGGGAACTGCGCCAGGCGGTGAAAACCGCTGTTGCAACAGTCACCGGCTCGGTGATTACCCCCGCCCCCGAGGCGAGTGTAACCGCCACTGCAGGCGCTGAGGCGACCGAAGAGCCCACTGCAGCTGCAACCGTCGTGGCCACCACGACTGCATAAACACCCCCTTGAATCCCCCGCTAGTTTTTTAGGCGGGGGGCAAACCCTTTTTATTTATTAAAACGCTAGACTCCTGTAATCGATTTGGAGGTGCTTTGGTTGAAGGAACTGTTGATTGCCCTTTTACTCGGACTTTTGGTAGTAGGATGCGTTGCGCAAGGCGGGTCAAATGCCACGCCCACACCGTCTGCCACGCCTACGGTTGAGGCCACGCCGCCCGCACCGCCCGGAATTGACTCGAACGAAACGCAAAACGCGATTAACTCAGGATTAGAGGCAAGCCAAGCACAGCCGCCCGAAATTCCCGACGACTCGCTTGACATCACTGCAGGCGACCTCGGAGCGTAGACAGCCGCTCCCGGCCCCTTCTTTTTTATTTCCCAATTACCCCAAAAATACAGGGGATTGTTTTTAGTGACTGAATTCGAGGCAACTGTTGCCGTAATCATCGTGGCCCTCGCACTGCTGTGGCGCTGGTTTTGGCTCTACGGCAGGTAACCACCCGGCGTGATTAAAAACAAAACTGCAGAAGAGTATTTGTGAAACTAATACCCGCAACCCTCGCCATCCTCCTTCTCTTGGGCGCAGTCGTTGCATTTGATTCAACAACGCCAAAGAACATTGGCACGGCCAAAGTGTTTTTGGAACTCAATTGGTCCGTCGGATTCCAAAACGGCCTGCCAAACACGTTTACCTTCAAAACATTCAGCTTCCCGACGACAAAAGCGCAAGTGGCTAGAGTGGAGGCCGGGGGAAGCCACCCCTTTGCCCAAAAGACCGACTCGTTTGGCAACAACCTGCTGGAATTCTCTTTTAGCCCCAAGCGTTCGACTGAAAACATGGTGGCGCGCGCTTCAGTCGATGTTGACTACGCCAATGCAGCCCCAATGACTGGAGGGGAAAAAGAGTACCTAGCGACTACCGACCTCACTAGAGTCAGCGCGGGCATCGCCGCCAAGGCACTTGGAATAAAGGCGGGAGCAAGTGGTGAAACCGACACAGTCGTTAGGATGACTGACTGGGTGCACAACCGCGTGCGCTACGACGGCCCGGGATATGGAGCGAGCATCCAGAACGCCAACTGGGTGTTCGAAAACCAGGTGGGCACGTGCGACGAGTACAGCCACCTCCTAATCAGCATGCTCCGTTCGCTATCCATCCCCGCCAAGTTCGTGGCGGGATACGTCTGCAGCGTCAACTGCACTGAATCTGCCAACTGGGGACCCCACGCGTGGGTCGAGGCGTACGCCGACGGCAAGTGGGTTCCAGCCGACCCCACCTTTAACGAAGCCATACTGCTTGACGCAACGCACGTGAAATTCGCGCAAGGCGCCGACCAAAACGACATCAAGGAATCGCTCTCGACAACGCCATTTGGCTACTCGCTTTCAAACGTGCGCGTCGACCGCGCGGCGACAATCGGGCTTGACGAAGCGGGGCCATTCCCCGCGCTCTTTGAACTCGAGGTAAGCGGGCCAAACACCACGTTGGGCGGCGGGGCGAGCGCGAACATCACCGCGCGCATCAAGTCAACTGCAAGTGAGCCAATCGCAGTGCCACTGTCGCTCTCGGCACCAGCCGAGACTAATGTCATCGGAGAGACTGACTCGCTCGTCTACTTGCTTCCCGGAAAAGAAATAACGCGCCAGTGGCAAGTCATACTCCCCAATCAGTTGCAGGACGGCTACACCTACAGTTTCCCAGCCAAGGTAAGCGCCCTTGGAGAAGAGCGCGAAATCACAATCAAGGCGCAAACGGGAGGCCAGAGCGACTCGCCCGAGGGGCTCCACATGCTTGACATTGACCCACGGCTTGAAGCCGACGGCTCACTCGCAGTCAAGATCCAGTTTCTCAACACCGGACAGAAGGAAATACGAAACGCGAACGTCGTTCTCGACACAAACGCAGGCAAGGAAGAACAAACGCTCAACCTCGAAGTCGGCTCGCGCGGCTCACTCGAGTTCACGCTGCACCCGCAGGGGCTTACGACCGTGAGCGGCAGGATTACGGCTGACACTGGAACCTACAAAATCAGCCGGCCAATACTCGTTGACCTGCCCCAGCCAACGCCAACGCCGGGGCTCACCGAAACATTCTCCGACCAGACCATCTTCACGCTAATCAACGACTTCATTATCGGCGTGCTCAAGTTCCTCGGCATGGTCTGAGACGCTGTCGTCCAATACTCATTTAAGCCTGTCGCGAGCCTAAAACTATTGAGAGCGACTACCATGCGGCGGTGGTCCAATGGTAAGATATGGCCTTGCCAAGGCTAAGACCCGGGTCCGATTCCCGGCCGCCGCACCTCTCTTCTTATTTTCTCCTAAGTGCCTGGTAGTCCTTGACTCCCTTTAGCCAGCCGCCTTGGAAACAACCGGCAGGGTTGAAGTTTTTGATCGAGACCCACTTGGACCTCCCGTGTTGCCCCGACAGCGCTATCTTCCCGCCCAAAAAAACCGCCAGGTAGCCAATGGCGAATATCCTCGCTTTTTTGCCCGTGCTTGCTTCCACCCGCTCGTGTCGCATGAACACAACGGGCTTTCCCAAGCGGTATCTTGCGGCGGGCCCCAGCTCCTCGCGCATTTTCCGCTCGAGAATCTTATCGAGTGGAATGTCAAACTCGTGACGCTGAATCCTGCCGCCAGGAATGTCCCAATCACCATAACTATCCTTGAAGATGAAAAACTTGTCGCCATGCTCGAGGAAAACCTTGACTGCCACAAAATACAAGTCACGTTCGGATGCGGTCATGTCCAGCAAATTAGTGCAAGAACTCTTAAAAGCGGCAGGTGGGAATTTAACCGGCACCGGTTATTTGCGCGCCGTTTGCAAGTCCAAGCTCCGCCGCCTTGCCGGCATTGACTTCAACCACGTACTTGGCGGCCCGCTTGGGATAGTGAATGGGGCACTCCTGCGGAGTGCAGGGACTCGCGTTTTCCCACGAGTCGACGACCGAATAGCTCGCGTCAAGAAAGACTATGTCAAGCGGGAACTGCATGTCCTTCATCCAAAAGCCCCGAAAGTCAAGAGTTTCAAACGAAAAGAGCATGCAGCAGTCGGGACACAAGTAAGAGTAGTTAGATAAGCCCGCCTCCCGCGCTTGGGAAGTCGAGGCGACCTCGCACTGCAGGGTGGCACCGGAAGGAGTGGAGAGCTGCACGGTCGGGTTCCTTGGGAGAAAGAACGCAATTGCGGCGACCGCGAGGACTAGCACGGCGATTGCAACGAGCTTTGTCACGCGGCATCCCCCCTAGCGCACTGTCGCGCCGTCACTGATTTCATCTATGACAGTAAGAAGCGCAACCTTGCCGGCGCCGTCGTCGGCGGCCAAAAGCATGCCCTGGCTCTCGATGCCCCTAATTGTCCTCGGCTCGAGGTTGGCGACAACGACAACTAGCCTGCCCAAAAGCTCGTCGGGAGCGTAGTGCTCGGCCAATCCGGCAGCCAAAGTGCGTGTCTCGGCGCCGATGCGAACGGAGAGGCGGTAGAGCTTGTCGCTGCCCTCGACAGGCTCGCACTCGATTATCTTGCCCACACGCAGCTCCAGCTTCTTGAAGTCGTCAAAACTTGCAGACATGCCTAAACCCCCCCACAAACGCTTACATACGTCGCAACAACGGCTTAAAAACGCCGCGACGGCAAGCTGACGGCCACGTCATTCAGTGAATTTAATAGAACTATTAACAAATTAATAATAGCGGTGCATTTTTGCTTTTAAAGTGGGCCGGAGGAACGCAAGCGGCGCAAGGCAAGCTTTAAGGGACTTTAAAACAAGTGGCGACCAAATAATGTGGAGACGGTTTAGATGGCAGTAGCAGTCATACTCGCCGCGGGCAGGGGCACACGGCTTGAGCCAATTAGCGAGAGTACGCCAAAGGCACTCGTACGGATAGCCGGCAAGCCCCTTGCGGAGTACGCTGCCGAGGGCGTCGCGCCCCTTTTTGGCAAAATAGTTATCGTCATAAGCGCACAGGACAAGGAAGCCTTTGAAAAGCACTTTTCAGGCAAGGCCTATGCAAAGAAAATTGTTTACGCAATTCAGCAAAGCGCAAACGGCACGGCGCACGCGATCCTCGCCGCGTCAAAGCAAATCGGCGCAAGCGACTTTCTCGTGCTAAACGGCGACTGCTTCTTTTCCCCAGAGTTTTACCGAGAGCTGGCGGGCCGCTTGATGAAGCGCGCGCCGTTTATCGTCGGCAAACGCGTTAACGACGCTTACAACTTCGGATTGCTTAAGGAAAAGAACGGCAGCCTCACGGGCATTGCGGAAAAGGACCCTGCCGCTAAGGAAGGCATCATCAACACCGGGGCCTACTACGTCAAGAACGATTTTCTGGCCGTCCTTGCGAAGGTCAAAAAGTCTCCGCGCGGGGAACTCGAGGCAACCGATGGCCTGACCGCCTATGCGGTAAAACAGAAAGTGGAAATCGCAATGCACTCCGGTTTCTGGACTGATGTGGGATACTATTGGAACTATCTCGACGCCAACGCCTATGCCCTCGAGCACATGGCGAAGGAAGGCATTGAAGGCGTTGTCGAGCCCGGCGTGACGGTTAAGGGCAAGGTGTTTGTTGGCAAGGGCAGCGTCGTTAAGGCCGGCACCTACATCGAGGGCCCGGTTTACATTGGCGAAAACTGCGTAGTCGGGCCAGGGTCGCACTTGCGGCCCTACGCGTTTCTAGAAAGAGACAACCACGTGGGCAACTCTAGTGAAGTCAAGAACAGCGTGCTTTTGGCCGGCGCAAACGCGCCGCACTTCAACTATGTCGGCGACAGCGTGCTTTGCGAGGAAGTCAATTTTGGCGCTGGTGCGAAGACCGCGAACTTCCGCTTCGACGCGGGAAACATTTCGTGTGAAGTGAAAGGCAAGCGCGTCGACTCCGGCAGGCGAAAGCTCGGAGCGTGCATCGGCAGGGGAGCGAAAATCGGGGTGAACGCCACTCTAAACTGCGGCGTGCTTGTTGGCTCGGGCAGCCGCGTGCTGCCAAACGCTTTTCTTGCAGGCAACCTGCCAAGCGGCACTACTTTCAGGGGATGAACTTTATGTTTAGGGGATACGACATCAGGGGCCTTTACGGCAGCGAAGTCACTGACGAGAAGTTCACTGCCCTAGGCCGGACGCTAAACGCTTTTGCAGGTCGGGAAATCATCGCCGGAATGGACTACCGGCCGGCAAGCGGCAAGCTCTTCAACGCATTTTGCAAGGGATTTTCAGGCACGGTTAAGTCGCTTGGCATCGTCCCAACTCCCGCAGCGTCGTTTTCCTCACGGGGGTGGGGTATTGTATTTACTGCAAGCCACAACCCGGCCCAGTACGCGGGCGCCAAGTTCGTGCACTTGCAAAGAATGGCAAGCGAAGCGGAACTAAAGTCGCTTGAAGATGGTTACGAAAAGCAGTTGAAGGCCGGCGGTGCAGCCGGAAGTGCAAACGCGAAAGTAATTGACTCCCCGGAATTGCTTGCGGCGTACATCGAATCTATTCCGGAAATGGGTAACGCGATTTTCGACTTGGGCGGCGGCTCCGCGTGCGCAGTCAAGCAATTGTTCGGCAAAAGGCTTTTTGATGTGCCCGACCCGAATTTCGAGAAGCACTCGCCCGAACCAAAGGACGAAACTCTAGGCGAGCTAAAGCGCGCGACGGTGAAGGAAAAAGCGCTTGGCCTGGCTTTTGACGGTGACGGCGACAGGTGCATGGTCGCCGCAGGCGGCCGCGTGATTGACGGGGGGATTATGGCCGCGTGGCTTTGCGAAAACCATTTCAAAAAAGGCGACCGCATGGTGATTAACATCGACTTTACGGACGAGGTCAAGTACTACCTCGCCGACGCGGGCTTCCGCGTTTCAGTCTGCGCAGTTGGCACGACAAACGTCGTTCACGCGGTGCTAAAAGAAAGCGCCGCGCTTGGCGCAGAGCGAAACGGCCACTATTATTTCCCCAAGCATGTGCCTGACAGCGATGGCATTTACGCCGCGGCGCTCTTCTCGCAAGCAACGGCAAAGGAAATCCAAGAGTTTGCGGCCCGGTTCAAAAGCGTGCTGATTACGCAGGCGGTTGAGGGACCTGTGAACTTCATCAGGCTAAAGGAAATCTTGGTGCAGGACGAAAGCTTGCTTGAAACTAGCTTTCTAGACGGCGTTTACGCGCGCTTTGAGGACTTTACCCTGCTAATACGCGAGTCGAAGACCGAACCCAAAGTGCGCATTAACTCCGAAGGAAAAAACAGGGAAAACGCGCTAAAGGGAATGGAGAAGGCAAAAGAAATGCTTGCCAAGTGCAGAGCCTAGGGCTTACGCAGGGGAACTTTTGAAGCCATGGCCAGGAAGTCTTTTGAAAGCGCTATACGATAATGGCCGGCATTTACTTCAGTCACGGGCTCTGCTTTTGCGTGCCCCTGCGCTTGGAATCGCGAAAGAAAGGCACGGCCATTTGGCGTAGCGTCCCCAAAAAATATCTTGTTCCAGTGAGGGTGGGGCAGAAGGGCGTTTTTTGCATGAATCATTAGTTCAGTTGCAGCAGTGTGGCCGTAAGTCTCAAGAAAAGCTCTTGAAACCTCCCGATCGGTTTGGATATTTTCAATGTAGGCGGGATACGTTTCCGTCGGGCGGTTAAACGCAATCAGGCCGGCAAGCTTTCCGGAATGAAAAAGAAATAGCGTAAGCCTTTTCTTGCCAAGATTCAAATACTCTTTGCGTTCAGTAGGCTCGAAATTCTGGGAATCAAAAAAACTCTTCGGCTAGCCGCTTCTCCTTGGGCGTTAGAGCGAATTCACTTTTAGCGTAGCTGATGGGCTTCGCTGCCATTTTCAACGCCGGTCCTCGATGTCCTTTGCCGTGCGCGCGATGAACTCGTCGATGGCAATGCCTTCCTCGATTTTACCGTCGCGCGTGCGGACTGCGAGGCGGCCGCTTGCGGATTCCTTGTCGCCTACTACGAGCATAAGCGGAATCTTGCGCAGTTGCGCGTTGCGGATTTTCGCGCCCGTCTTTTCCTGCGAATCGTCAACTTGCGTGCGGATGCCTTTTGCGCGCATTTTTTCCGCCAGTTCGTTGCAAAATCCGTTGTGGCCGTCGTTGACGGGCAATAGCGTGACTTGCACTGGGGAGAGCCATAGTGGGAAGGCGCCGGCGTAATGCTCGATGAGAACGCCGAAGAAGCGCTCGAAGCTGCCGAAAATCGCGCGGTGAACCATCACGCACCGGTGTTTCTTGCCGTCCTCCCCAACGTAAGTGACGTCAAAGCGCTCGGGGAGATTGAAGTCTAGCTGTATTGTGGTGCACTGCCACATTCTGCCGATGGCATCCTTGATTTTTATGTCGATTTTCGGGCCGTAGAAGGCTCCGCCGCCCTCGTCGACAACGTAAGCGAGCTTGAGGTCCTCAAGAGATGACCTTAGCGCGTTCGTTGCCTTCTCCCACGCGGCGTTCTCGCCCATCGCCTTTTCCGGCTTTGTCGAGAGGGTGATGACGTACTCGCTAAAGCCGAAGGTCTTGAGAACTTTTAGCGCAAACTGCAGCAAGTCGCGCACTTCGCCCTGGATTTGACCGGGCGTCATGAAGAGATGGCCGTCGTCTTGGGTAAAGCCGCGCACGCGGAAGAGGCCGCTTAGGACGCCCGAGAGCTCTTGTCTGTAGACCGTGCCGAATTCGAAGTAGCGGAGCGGCAGTTCCTTGTAGGAATGGCTGCCGGTGTTGTAAATCGTGATGTGGCCCGGGCAGTTCATGGGCTTGATGCCGTACTCATTGCCGTCGATTTCGGTGAAGAACATGTTTTCCTTGTAGTTGTCGTAGTGGCCGCTAGTCTTCCACAAGTCGGATTTTATGAGGTGCGGCTGGTAGACGGGCAGGTAGCCGCGCTTGAGGTTCTCCTGTCGCATGAATTCCTCTAGTTGCGAGCGAATGATGGCGCCATTGGGGTGGTAGAGAATGAGGCCGCCCCCGACGGTGTCGCTCACGCTAAAGAGGTCAAGCTGCGTTGCAATCTTGCGGTGGTCGCGCTTGGCCGCCTCCTCGAGCATCGCGAGGTGCTCGTCAAGTTCCTTCTTTGTGGGATAGGCGATGCCGTAAATGCGCTGGAGTTGCTCGCGCTTTGCGTCACCGCGCCAGAAGGCGGCGGCGACTTTTGTGAGCTTGAAGGCTTTGAGGCAGCCCGTGTTGGGCACGTGGGGTCCCTCGCACATGTCGACAAACGGGCCCTGCTCGTAAAATGAGACTGACTCGAATGGAATGCCCTCAAGTATCTCGAGGCGGAAGCGGTTGAAGCTCTTCTTTTTCGCCAAGTATTTGGCTGCCTCGGCCTTGTGCATCTCGATTCTATGCACCTTGTAGTCGAGCTTGACGATTTCCTCCATCTTCGCCTCGATTTTGGCAAAGTCGTCGGGAGTGAAGGGAGTCGGCCGGAAAAAGTCATAGTAAAAGCCCTCGTCGATGGCGGGGCCGATGCCCAGGGCCACTTCGGGGTAAAGCTCGGCAACCGCCTGCGCGAGAACGTGGTTGACGCTGTGCCAGAAAACGCTCTTGCCTTCCGCGTCCTTGAAAGTGAGGATTTGAAGCTTGCAGTCTTTCTCGAGTTGGTGGCTCATGTCAACGAGCTTGCCGTCAACTTTGGCAGCCATGGCGGCTAGGGCCAAGCGCGGGCCGATTGCCTCGGCAACCTGCATGCAGGTGGAACCACGGGCCACTTCCTTTACTGCCCCGTCGGGAAGGGTTACTTTGACTTTGGACATAAGGTATTCTAGACTGGAAAGGTAGATAAAAACTGACGGTTGCAAGCCACTTAGATGAATGGGGGGTGCCGCACGCAATATATTTAAACGGCTGCCGATGAGTTTTAGGTGATTTGATGAGCTACCCCAACTTCGTAACGCACGTTAGAGAACAACTGAAAGAACACCCTAAATTCGGGCCACGGCTAGACCAAGTAACACAACTACCGGGATCCACAAACAGGCACGTAATCAGTTTCAAGGAAGGGACGAAACCGGCGACGGTAATAGCTGCAAAGAAATTTGTTGCAGGTCTTCTTTCGTCCACGGGACTGAAGGCTTCCAGAAAGGCAAAGAATGGCGAGCAGACCTGGGGTGTTCTCGTCAAACGAGAAGGAACCGCGGTGCACTTGCAGGCCTTTCCTAACGCAACGCTTGTCCAAAGCTCTCGGGCCGAAGTGCGCAGACGCTTTGAAAAAGGTAGGAACCGCACATTTACTGGCGAAGGGCTCTAATAAAGAGAAAAAGAAGGACTCCCGCCGCATTGCTGCAGCGGGGGGAAAGGAGCTTACGCTCCCTCTTCGCCCGTGTCGTCGCCGGAGTTGTCAGAGGGGGCTTCTTCTGACTCAGTGGCTGCCGGTGCGGTTGAAGCCTCACCTGAGCGTTCGCCAACTGCAAAGCGGTTGAAGACGCGCGAGATGCGGATCTTCATCCTGTCTCCCTGGCGTGCGCCGGGAACAAACACGACGAAATTGTTGACCTTGCCTACGCCATCACCGCGCGAGCCGACTGACTCGATGACGATGTCGTATTCCTGGCCTTCCTTGACGGGCTTCTCGAAGCTGCCGCCGCCGCTTCCACCACGGTCTCCACCGTAGTCTCCGCCACCGCCTCGACCACCGCCGCCATAACCGCGCGATTCGCCGCGGTCGCTGTCACGGTCTCTGCTGTGTCCGCCCCTGTCCGAATATCCTCTCATGATTCCACACTCCTTATGTATTTCTTTTCTTTCCGTCCCCCTAAAGCTCCGGGGAACAGAAATATTGTGTCAAAAGCTCCTTTTATTCCTCTCATCCGGCCGCGAAGACGTTGTCCACAATCCACTCGGCGTCAAACGGCCTTAGGTCATCGTACTCCTGGCCCACGCCGATGAAAAGCACCGGCAGCTTCGTCTCGTAAGCTATTGAGAGGGCTCCGCCACCTTTTGCGTCGCAGTCGAGCTTTGTTAGGATGATACCGTCGAGCTTGATTGCCGAATTGAACTTCTTGACCTGCTCGACTAGCGCGTTTCCGGCTATTGCCTCGCCGACGAAAATCTTGAGGTGAGGATGCAGCACCCTGTCCATCTTCTCCATCTCTTTTACGAGATTGTAGTTCGTCTCCTGGCGCCCCGCAGTGTCGATTAGCACACAAGCGATGCCGTTTGCTTTTGCGTGCGCGATTGCGTCAAAGGCGACTGCGGTTGGGTCGGCGCCATAAGCGTGCTTGACAACTCGGATGCCAAGCTTGTCGCCGTGAAGCTGCACTTGCTCGATTGCCGCGCGGCGGAAAGTGTCGCCGGCGGCGATGACTGTCGAAATTCCTTTGTCCTGCAAGTGCTTGGCGAGTTTTGCTATCGTAGTTGTCTTGCCGCTGCCGTTGGGGCCGACGAAGAGTACTATGCCGACCTCGCCTTTTGCCTTCACTGCTGCAAGGTAGTTGAACAAGTCAAACTGCTCGACCTTCATGGTCTTTAGAAGCGACTCGCGCACGACTGCCTTGATTTCCTCGCCAGCGCGGGCTTTGTTCACGCGCTTTCCCGCAAGCCGCGAGCGCAGGTCGCTTGCAAGAAAGCTCGCCGCGTCGTAGGAAACGTCGCTCTCAAGGAGCGCCATTTCAAGCTCGTGTATCGCCGGGGCAACTTCCGCCCCAGTAAGCTCGATTTCGGGAGAGAAGAGTGAAGTGACGCGCTTTAGCAGGCCGACTTTCGGCGCGAGTTGGATTTCCTGCCTTTCGACTGGCCTTGCGGGAGCGACTTGCGCGGGCTTTAGGCGCTCGGGCTCGACGCGGGCGGGCGCCGATTGTTTGACAACGCTTTGGGCAGCAGGCGCGGGTTCGACGCGGGCTGGTTCGTAAACGGGCTTGGAAATTGGTGCGGGCTCAGGGTGGACTTGCTTTTCTGGAATTGCCTTGACTACGGCAGTGGGCTTTTCAAAAACAGGTTCTGGCTCGACTTGAATGGGTTCGGGTCGCGAAATTTCCTGTGCAATGGGCGGCCTCACCGCGGGCTTTTCCTCGGGCGCCGGCTTTGGCGCTATAGTTGGTTCGGTTGGCTTTTCCTCGGCCTTTCCGACAATAGAGCTTACGAAAGAGGAGAGCTTGTTGCGCAGGCTATCGAACAACTTAATTCACGCCGGCTTTTTGAAGTTCGTCTACAAGAGCGTCGTTGCGGTCCATCAGTTTTTTGAGCTCAACCTGGATGCTGTTGGCGGCCTTGTCGACTTCGTCGAGTCGTGACTGCAGGATTACCGCCGTTTCTTCAGGCGTCTTTTCGGCAACCACGCCGGCGCCGATTTCGACGAGCACTTTTGCGCCGTCGCGGACGCTCGCGCGCACGAAGACGCCCGAGCCGATGGGAAAGAGGCTCTCGCCTTTTGAGGCGTCCTTGATGTTCTTGACTGTGTTTAGGGCGATTATGACGTCGTTTGTGAAGGACTGGAGTGACGAGAGCTGATGCTGGCCTTCCTCAATCTGGGCCTGGATTGCGCGCATTTCCCTTATCTTGCGAGTAGTCTGTTCGTCCATGTGATTTAATCGCCTCCAAGCGCTTCGTAAATCTTTTGCGTCTCAACACCACTCGTCAGGCCCCCAACGATGGCGCCGTTCGAATTTGCTACGACGCTTAGGGAATTAAAGTAAACGCCCATGTTGCTCGTGGTGTTGACGCCCTTGACGCCGAAAATGTGCTCGAGCTTCTTTAGCTCAAGTTCGGTGAGCTCGTTGTAGGCCAGCAAGCCCTTGTTTGTCACAACAGTTGTTGGAGCGAGTGGGAATTCGCCAAAGCGCGGGTGGTGCACTTCGACGCCAAGGCAGTCGGAAAGCTTGCCGAGTTCAGCGCGCGGCATTTTCTCGCCAACCACGCCAGCGTGGTCGTTGGCGGCGATGTTGTTGCCGGGCGAGAGCCGCTCGATTGTGCAGACGTTGAGCCCTGCCTTTCGCAGTTCTTTGCACTCGCGCTCGTCCGCAAAAGAAGGAAGCACTACGCCGTTTGAGTTCATTGCGCAAAACACGCCCAGTAGCGGCGAGCTGTTGACAAAGAGCTTGAGGACCGGCACTGCGAGGGCGTCCTCTACCTGCTCGAGTAGTTTCGCGCTTATCGTGGGCGGTGAAAGCACGAGCCTATCGCTAGCGCGCAAGTACAAGCCAACGAAGGGATTGTTGTAAAAAGAGGCTTTATGTAACTTCACAGAAATCATCACTTCGGACTTAAGCGGGAGACGCCTTTGGCGCGGGCTTGACTTGCGCCTTTGCCGGGGCCGCGGGCTTTTCGGCTTTAGGGGCCTTGGGCGTTGCGGCGGGCTTGGGTTTAGCCTTTGAAGCCGCGCGCTGTGCGGCTTTCTTCGCCTTTCGGGTGGCTGCCTTGGCTTCATTCGCCTTCCTTACGGCATCGTCTACGACGAGCGTCACGAGTGCGAGGCCGGCGTCGTCCTTTGCCACGTGCACTTTGACGTGCTTGGGCGGGTTGCGCGAGCCGCGCGCCAGGATTAATGAGTTGATTTCGGTGCTGATGCGTACGTTCTCAAGCGCCGTTTTCGCGTGCCTTGCAAGAAACGCCTTTAGTAGCGACATTGCGCGGCGGCCGCGGTGCGAACGTGACTTTAGGTAGGCGTCCATGAGTGGGACGGTGTAAACGCGGTCGAGAACTAGCTTCTTTTTCTCTTCCTTCTTCTCGGAAGTCTTTGCCGGAGCGGCTGCCTTCACGGCGGGCTTTGCGTCTGCGGCCTCGGCCTTTTCCTTGGCTTCCTCGCGCTTTTGCCCCTGCTTGGCTACTTCCTGGTTTTCTTTTGCCTGTTGGATTGCTTCAACTTTGTCGGACATTTTCAACCACTCACTTGACCTTTAAATCTAGCTTCTTGCCGCGCCAGTGGCGCGCTTTCGGGTTTCTTGAGACCTTGCGCTTGGTCTTGGCAATCACGAATATGGGCAGGCGCCGGTTCTGGCGGAGTGCCTTTCCGAGCGCTCTTTTCTTTGCGTTAGACTTGCGTGCAGACATTTTTTTCATTTCCTCTCAAACGTTATCTTCGGCTCGCGTTTCTGCTCAAGCACGCGCGCCACAAGCGACTTTAGCTGCTCTTCCGACACTTTCCCGGAAATCCTTCCCTGCTGGTAGAGCGTCACGAGGAGCTGCACGAGCTGCTCGAACATGTCCGGGCTTGAAATCCTGATGTTGTTCAGGCGTTCGAGGGCCGGGGGTTCAAGCAGTTGTTGCAACACCATTTTGAGGCGAGCGTCCTGTTCCTTCCTCTTGCGAAAATCATCTTGCTCGGAAGAAGGCTCCACTTGCCCAACTCACACCTTTAGCTCTGCAGCGACATGGTCGACAAGCGAACGGCCTGCGGGCGAAATGCTGCGGCCAATCTTTTCCTTCTTCACAAGCCCAGCCTTCTCAAGCTGCTGCATGGCAACGCGAATGAGCTTGCCGCCGGCTGGTCGGTGGTGGCTTCGGGAAACGACGTGCGCGTGCCTGCCGCCGTACTTGTGCTGCAAGCGTCGGACGCCGACGTTGTGAGTGTAAAGAGTGACTAGGACTGAAGCGCAGCGCTTGAACCAGAAGTCGGCCTCCTGGGGAGGGCGCTCTGCGTGGCTGCCGGTCTTGACGACAGCTGACCACGGGGGAATCTGGATGGCCTCCATACCCTGTAGCTTCTTGGCAATCAAATCAATGAACGCGTTCAAAACACACACTCTCCGTTAAGCAAATTAAACCGCTGCAAAAGGCGACTTACATAACACTTTAGCCTGCCAAGGCTTTAAATACGTTATTCTGGGGGGTGGGCGCAAGCCCCTGGCCGGCCCCTTACTTGCCGCTCTTCTTCCTTGCAGACGGCGCCCGCTTTGCCGAAAAGCCCTTCTTCGCCGCCGTTCCGCACTCGATGCAGATGGTGAGGAGGAGCTTTTGTGCGCCCAAGCGGGTTTTGGCGGTGAGGCCCGGCACCAGAGGCGCGCCACAGCCCTTGCAGGCAACGGCAGGCCCTAGCGGGAAGCGGTGGCGCATGGCAATGGCGCGGGCAAGGGAAACATAGCGCTTGGCGAGCCTCTTGTCGCCCGCGCGCCATTTCCCAACCGCCATGCGCAATAGCTCGACGCACCGTTCCTTTGCAATCTGGTCTGCGGACTTCAAGTTTTCACCGTTAGTGGGCCTACGGGGATTTGAACCCCGGCGCTCTGGTTGGCCTAGAAACGCGTCCGTTGCGGACGCGCGTCATATAAGACTTGCGCGAAAAAAGGGCGGGAAAACCAACCCCGTTTCACAGCGCTCTGGCCAGACTGAGCTATAGGCCCGTTGCAAGGAATATAATGCCTTGGCAGGCTAATTAATTCGTATGGCTTTATCGAAGACCGGTCTCGGTTTGAAGGACGTCCTGACCCTAGCTAGCGCAGCCGCAGGCGTTGCCGCGATTTCGTTTGCGCTAAAAGGCAACATTCCAAACGCTTCGGCACTCATTGTCGCCGCCGCTTTTCTTGACTACGGCGACGGCGTTGTCGCACGCACTCTTTCAAGCGCAAACGAGTTTGGAAAACAGCTCGACTCGCTAGCCGACGCGATTAGTTTTGCAGCAGCGCCCGCGGTAATCGCACTTGTCCTCAATAACGGCCTGCCGTCGCTCATTGCGGCGATAGTCTACGCCATTGCGGGTGCGTATAGGCTCGCTCGGTTCAACGTGCAGAAAGAAAAAGGCGTCTTCCACGGCCTGCCCGCCCCCGCGGCGGGAGTGTGTTTTGCGGCTGTTGCGCTAGTCGCACCCGACTACGCGTGGATCTCGCTATTCGCGCTTGCGGCGCTCATGGTAAGCTCAATTGAGTTTAGGAAAGTCGGTTAAACGCCGGAAGTCGAACTTCGGTTTCTGCGGCTTTTTGATTCAATGCGTTTCAAAGGGATTGTGCTGGCTTATACCACGCGAGTGGGCAAGAAGAACAGCGTAAGCGACTATCTGCTCGTGCAGACTCTTCAAATAGGGCTCCAAATTTGGCATCGACGTCACCTTGCCCGACAGCGTCTCGTATTTGCCAGTGCCGGTTATCTTGTGGGCGCTCATGCCTTTTTCGGGCTTTTCCAAATCTAACACGTCAGTTGATATGGTAAGGAAATCAGGCTTACCTAGTTTCTCGAAAATCGTGCCGCGGCCTGTGCTTACGCTGTGGCGTATTTCCCAATCCGGACTCATGTGAGCTTTGACTACTGCCTGATGGCTGGACGCAATGCCTTTAACCTGCTTTGCCAACTCTTCTAGCACGGCATTTGCTTGATCGGAATCGAACCTTACGTTAAGCGCCACATGCGTAGTAAAATCAGGAGGGCGCTCTTCGTTTGGAAATATTTCGCTGACTATGGCCGAGGACTTCTTGACTGGATTGGCTTCTAGCTTGGGCGCTGGCTTGGAACGGCGCCAGGGTGTTACCATGAGTTATTTTTTCCGACCGGTACTTAAATAAGTTGCGTAAGTTTGAAGCCTGGTCTGGGCTGCCTTTTACCTGCGGTGCTGGCGCCAGCCCGAGGGGGTTTTATTGGCTCTTACCTCTAAAACCTATTGGCGGGCACTAATTCCGCCAAAGGCAATTGCATGGGACTTGGCGAAGGCATTCGAAAGGCACTCGCGCGCATTACCGGCGCGACGCTAGTCGACGAGGTGGCGGTAAAGGAACTCGTCAAGGACTTGCAACGCGCGTTAATCTCAAGCGACGTCAACGTCAAGCTCGTTTTTGACATCACGAAACGCATCGAAGAGCGCGCGATTTCGGAAAAGCCTCCCGCGATGCTCTCACAGCGCGAGCACGTCATCCAGATAGTCTACGGCGAGCTCGTGAAAATGCTCGGCGAGAAGCACGAGGCTCGCGTGGGCAAGCAAAAAGTGATGATGCTTGGCCTCTTTGGAAGTGGAAAGACGACGACAATCTCAAAACTCGCGAAGTTCTTCCAAAAGCACGGCCTTAGCGTGGGCGTGATTGCAGGCGACGTGCACAGGCCGGCTGCCTACGAGCAGCTCGAGCAGCTCTCGAAGATAGTCAACTGCGGGTTTTACGGGAGAAAGGGCGGCACGGCAGTAGAGATTGCGCGGGAAGGAATGCAGGCGCTTGCGAAAAACGACGTCATCATCCTAGACACCGCCGGCAGGAGCGCCTTTGACGAGGAGCTTGCAAAAGAGCTAAAGGAACTCAACGCCGTTTTCGAGCCAGACGAAAAGTTTCTGGTCGTGAGCGCCGATGTCGGCCAAGTTGCCGGCAAGCAGGCTGACGAGTTCAACAAAAACATCGGCGTCACCGGCGTCATTGTCACGAAAATGGATGGCTCGGGCAAGGGCGGCGGCGCGCTCTCAAGCGTGCACAAGAGCGGCGCTAAAGTCGCCTTCATCGGCACTGGCGAAAAGCCAGACGCGCTTGAAGAGTTTGACGCGACCAAGTTCGTCGCCCAATTGTGCGGATTCCCTGACCTCGCGGCGCTCTTGGAGAAGGCAAAAGAGGCGACTGAAGAGCAGGACCTCTCAACGGCAATGGAGAGCGGCAAGCTTGACTACAATAGTTTTATGGCGCAAATGAAGGCAATGCGCAAGATGGGTCCCCTCAAAAGCATTTTGCAGATGATGGGCGCTTACGACCTGCCCGAAGAGCTCGTCGTGAAAAGCGAAGAGAAGATGAAGAAATTTGAGGCAATCGTGCACAGCATGACACCCGACGAACGGACTACGCCGGACTCGATGAAGAACGCCAAGCGCCAGGAACGCGTCGCGCGCGGGGCCGGCGTCAAGCCCGACGAAGTCAAGGAACTCGTCAACAACTTTGAGAAATCGCAGAAGATGATGAAAGCAATGCAGGGCAACCGCGGGCTCATGAAGCGCTTCAACAAGATGGGCGGCAACCTCGGCGGCCTGCTTGGAAGGTAATTGAAATGCTAGAACTCGTTGCAATCGCAGTTGCCCTCATCGGCACTGCAAAGGCTGCGTGGCAGGACTTTAAGACGAGCTTCATCGACGAGAAAATCACTTACTCCATGATTGGCGCTGGCTTTTCATTGACGTTAATGAACACGTTGAACGCTCCAATCGAACTTGCCCTCGCTTTTACAGCCATCATCTTAGCGGCAGGCTATTTCTTCCTCAAACAGTATCCGAATATTACACCCCAATCCAAACACGGCGGGTTCTTCGTTATTTTTCTCCTCATAGTTCCACATCTCCTAAAACAAACTCAGGCATTTGGCCCGAACGTAGACTACGGGCTACTCATCTTATCGTTTAACGGCGCGGCAGTCATCTTCGGCCTCGGCTGGCTCCTCTACAAGACGGGCAAGCTTGGCGGGGGGGATGTGCTGCTTTACACTGGCCTTCAACTGCTTTTGCCCGTAAAGCCGCACGCACTTGACGGCATCATCCTGCCTTACGTTCTTACTCCCGACAAGCTATTCCAATGGCAACTGCTTTCCGACATCGGCCTGCCGTTCTTTCTTAGCATCTTTCTCCTTAGCACGATGCTTGCGCTCTTGGGCAGCTCGATTGTATACGCTTGGAGGTTGCGCAAGCTCAAGCTAAAACCCGAATTGCTCTCCGCCGGCCTTGGCTTGGTTGCAGTAATCGGGTTTGCGTACGTGATGAACGTAATGGGCGCCTCACTCAAGGCAACCGCCTTCTACGCAATATTCCTCTTGCCTTCGGCGCTGCTATTGGCGTTTAGAAAGCAGCTGATGGACGAAGTCATCGTCCAGAAAGTGACTATAGCGCAAGTGGAGGACGAGGACATTCTCGTGCTCGACAAGATGCCCCAAGCCATTGTAAAGAAATACTCGCTTGGGCCTGTGCTCACCAAGTCGGAGGTCGAGAAGCTAAAACTCATCGTCAAGAAAGAGAAGATAACGAAATTCCCGGTCGCAAAAGTGCTTCCGCGCCTTGGGCCCTACGTTTTCCTCGCAGTGTTGCTTGGCGTGCTTGGGCTCGACTTGTTTACAATCATTCTGGCAATCGCGTAAAGCCCGTGCCGCTAACTTTCACTTCGCCTTTTTCGCCTTCGTTACCTCTAAGTTCAATTTCGCACTCCGGCAGGAACTGCCTTAGTACCCATGCGTTGGTGATTAAGTGGCGGTCCACGCGGCTGACGGTAAAGCTGCTTTCGCCTTTCGCTAGCGCGGCGTAAAGCAATAGCTGGTCAGCCAAGTGCTCCTCAAGCGTTGTGCCGGCCTCAAGAAAAACCTTGAGCGCATGGACTGCCTCGCCGGCAACCTTGTGCGCCGGCTTGCTCTTCTCGCCGAGGGCAGAAAAGCCGTTGGCCAACCCGTTTGACTCGGCAAGCAAAAACAGCTCCGCGCCGATGCCGATTGATGGCGCGTTAAGCAACTCTATCTTCGCGTCGCTTTGGCCCATATCCGCAAGCTCCCTCAAGGCTTTCGCCTTCATGCGCTCGGCAATCTCAAGCGGCAGGTTCGAGACAATCGAGTGACCGCGGATTTTAGGGTGCGGGTTTGTTGCCTCGGGCGCAATCGGCTTTAGTGACTCGACAGGCTTGATTGTAGACTCAAGCACGCCGGCGCCTTGCGGAAACCAGCCCCAGCGCTTGACGTCAACGGAAACGCGGCCGCCAAATTTGGCGAGCGCTGGAGCGAAGGCCTTTTGCATGAAGAAGCCGCTTGGCGCAAACGGGTTTGACGTTCCGCCGGTGATTTTTACTCGCGAGTCGGCGGAGGCGAAGAGAAGCGGGGGTAGAATTGTCTGCAGGACTAGCGTCGTGCTCCCCGCACTGCCGATGTCGAAGTCGTAGTCGCCGCCCTTGACTTGCGATGGTGAGAAATGGACTTCCTGCGAGCCTAGACTTGCGCCTTTGACAGCCGCGTCGCAAATTTCGGCGGCGGCCTTCACTGCAGTCAGGTGCTGAAGCTGCAGGCCGGGGTTGGAGCGCCCCGCGCGAATGCGCGAAATGCGGACGGGCTTTTGAAGCAGCGCGCTAAGCGACAGGCTCGTACGCAGGATTTGCCCGCCACCCTCAAGGTAGGAACCGTCGATTGAAATAAAATCCACGAAAATAGTTTTGGAGAAGGCCGTTTAAACTAGACGCGCTTTCTGCCTTCTGCCCTAACGGCGCGCACCATGCGCTTGATTTTTGAGGAAACGTCGCCGACTTCAAAAGCCGTGCCGACCTGGATGCCGCAGGCGCCTGCCTTGATTTGGGCAGCCGCTTGCGCGGGAGTGCGGACGCCGCCTGCGCTAAAGAGCATTACTTCGTCAGCGCACGCCTTTGCCATCCCCTGAATCAAAGGCAGGGGCGCTGGCGATGGGGCGCCGCTTCCTGAATCTGCAATGAGTACGTGGCTACCGGAAAAGCGAGCGGAGAGCGCGCAGGCAGCGCCCAGGTCGGGCCTGTCGCGCGGCAAAAGGTTGGCGTTTCCAATCCAGCCAACTGCGCGGCCGGGTTCGACAACTAGGTAAGTCGTTGCGATTGGCTCGATGCCCAGCTTCGCGACAACGGGTGCGGCCTGGATTTGCGCGGTCGAGAGCCAGTAGACGTCGCGCGAGTTGAGCATGTGCATGAAATAGACTGCGTCGGCGTAGGCGGTGAGGCCGGAGATGTTGCCGGGAAAGAGCACGATTGGGATTGGGACTTCTTCCTTGATGCGTCTGACTGTCTCGTCAACCGCATTGCCCTGGGCGCCGATGCTGCCGCCGATTAAGATGACGTCGGCACCGGCCTCGTAGCTGCTTTTAGCTATTGCCACGCCCTTTTCCATGAAGCTCTTGTCGGGGTCGATTAATGAGCAGAGCATTGCCCCCTGGGATGACAGTTTTTCCCTATAGTACTTCTCTACTTTTCCAACCATAGCGACCACGCCAAAACGAGTTAGCGCCCGCAAGTATATAAAGTTCCTTTTGCCTTCAACTTGCGGTGGGGCAAAAAAACCGTTTTTTGTGAGTGGATTTGATGGTCGGGACACTGGAAGACGAGGTAATTGAAAAGACCGGCTGGGAAGCCGAGCGGCTCGAAAAAGAAGTTTTCACCCGCCAAGAGCGCTTTGCGGGACTCTTGACCCGCGAGGCCGCAGTGCAGATTATTGCCGAAGAAAGCGGTGTGAAGCCCGCACCCGAAAAAGAAGTCATCTACGACCAACTCTCTCGCGCCAAGACAACGCCAGGCGCTTCAGTCAACGTACGCGCGCGCGTTTTCCACGCCTTTGCGCCAAAACGGTTTTCAAAACCCGACGGCAAGGGCGGCGAACGGCAGGGAAAAGTCTGCAACGTGATTCTCAAGGACGCAACAGGCGAGGCGACTCTAGTTCTTTGGGGCAACGACGTCGACCTCGTAGAGAAGGACGGGCTTGAGCGCGGCGACGTTGTCGAAATCAAGGGCGCTTACGTCAAGAGCGTCTCACCACTAGAGCTTCATACTAGCATGCTCACGCGGTTAGACATTGCCGAAGGCGATTTTCCCGACCTGCCCCTGCCGACCAAGAAACCCGTGCAGCTAAGCGCCCTTTCGCCGGGAATGCAGGACACGGACTTTTACGGCCGCGTGATGCGCGTTGGCAAGGCAAACGAGTTCGTCCGCGTGACGAAAAAAGGCACGCAGGAGAAAGGGCTAGTGTGCGACTGCACTCTATCAGACGGCAAGGCAAGCATGCGCTTTGTCGCCTGGGACGAAAACGCCCGGTGCCTCGAGCGCGCAGAGGCAGGCGATGCAGTCAAAGTCGAAGGCGCCTATGTCAAGAGCAACGCGAGTGCCGAAGTCGAGGCGCACGCTGGGTGGACCAGCCACGTCGTCCTCTCGCCCAAAGGCCACACATTGGCCTCAACGCAGGAAATGCTCTCGAGCCTCTATCCAAGAAAACTTTTGTCTGAATTAAACGACGGGGAAACGGCGCTCGTGACCGCCAAAGTCATCGAGCTGCGAAGCGCCGCAGTGATTACCAAGTGCACCGCCTGCGGGGCGCGCACTGAAAGCGGGAAGTGCGCGACTTGCGGCTCTGAAAAGACGCGGAGCTTCCTGATGGTGCGCTGCCGCCTCGACGACGGTTTCGCAAACCTCCCGGCAGTGCTTTTTGGCCGCGAGGCAATGGACTTGCTTGGGCTAAAGCAGCTTGGCATCGACGCGGGCACTGCACTAGAGCTGAAGAAAGACTACTTGATTGGCAAGGACGCGTCGTTTGTCCTCCAAGCGAAGAAAAACGACGTCTCAGGCGAGCTCGAAGTCGTCGTGCGCCAAGTAGTCAGCACGAATCCTAACCCGGCTGACGTTGCCGGCGATCTCTCAAAGCGGCTTGAAAACTAAGGCCGGCAAGCCACTGGCGAAAGTTTTTCTAAAGCTAACTAAACTAAGGTATATGTGAAGCACATGACCCGGGTTTCCCTTACATCTGAAGCTTACGCCCGGCTAAAGGCAGTCAAGCAGCAGGGCGAGAGTTTCAGCGACGTCGTCATGCAGCACGTTCCGCAGAAAATAGACTTGAAGGACTTTTTGGGCTCCTGCAAGGGAATGGATGCAGACAAGCTCAACGTGAGGATTAAATCCGAGAGGCGAAGACGATGGTGAAACGGGTCGGCAAACCGGTTCCGAAAACCTAATTAACTTCCGTATAACTAAGTATAACTATGGCTGGAGCGGAAGTGATTAGGGTGACGGTGAAGCAGTGGGGTAACTCGAAGGGCGTCGTAATTCCCAAAGGGGTTGACGCCGAAGTGGGGGACGAACTAGATTTGCGGATAGAGAAGTCAGTAAAACCCCTTAGAGTTAGAGACATTTTTGGCATAATCAAGCGCAAGGGCGTGCGGCCTGACGCGATAAAGGTATTGAAAGACCTACGCAGGAGCGACTGGAAATGAACTACTTCTTCGATTCTTCAGCTATCATTGAGGTCATCGAAGGAAACCCCGGCTACTCTAAATTCGGGGCTTGCCAAGTGGTTACTGCACCCATAAACTTCGCCGAAGTCCACTACTACGGTTTGCGTGAAAACCACGAAGGGGAAGTGGCGGCCGCGTTCGCAGGCGGAAACGCTGTTTTTCTTTCCCCGAACCTTGCCGACTGGAAAAAGGCAGCGGAATTCCGATTCGCCCATAAAAAGAAAGACTTCAGCATCGCCGACTGCGTCGGATACACCTTGGCCAAGAAGAACGGACTCGTATTTCTGACCCGCGACAAGGCATTTAGCGGAATGCCGGGTACGGAAGTAGTCATCTAACTAGTTTTTGTAGAGCCCGCGGTTGCGCAGGAAGCCCTTGAGGTTCTCCCGCATCTCGTCAAGCTGGCCTTCGTTGAGAACCACGGCATCAGCGCCGTGGGCGACGTGGCCGATGTTCTGCTCGAACGGCTTGGCGTCGGGCTTGTTCTCTTTTTCTTCCGAAAGCACGAAATCCTCGAATGAAAGCTCGTCGCCCTTGTCGCGGTGGCGCTTTTTTATGCGTTCGTAGCGGACTTTGACGCCCGCCTCGACGAAAATCAGCTCGAAATCCTTGCCGAATGCCTCTCGCAGCACGTCGATTTCTCCTTGGGTGCGCAGGGAATCGACTAAGGCAAGCTTGGTTTCTTTAGGCAGGGCCTTCATTTTCTCGACGACCCTGCGCGCGGGCTCGCCGGGACCGAACTTCTTTCTGATGTCGTTGGCAACTTCCTGCTTCGTCGGCCTGTCGGTTCCAAGGCCGCGCCGGATGCACTCTTCAGTGATTTCGTCACTGGTGCTGAAAGCGGCAGCGCCGGTAAGCTCTTGAATTAGCTGGATTGCCGTACCCTTTCCCGCGCCGAAAAACCCGACGAAACCAAGAACCTTCATAAAAGAAATTAGGTCGGCTGCAGGCTAATAAACACTGGCGCGCCGGCGGCTTAATCGACGACTTTAGTCTCTAGCTTCTCGAGGTCGCAGAAGTCGGACGCGAAGTTGTAGGCCCCCGCGTTGATGAAAACAAGCGGTTGCCCGACTTTGGGCGCCTCTAGGTAAACGCGGTAGCGGAACAAGTCGACCGAGCATGGCGTCACGCCCTTGACGACGTACGGCTCGCCATTGCCTGCAGGCAATTCACCCTCGATTAGTAGCTTTACCGGCACGATTACCGCGTCCATGTCGGAATTGTAGACCGAGGCGTTGACGATGACGTTGTTCTCGTGGATGCCGATGATGGTCGTGACGAGCTTGCAGGCCGGCGCTGCGATGAAGCGGCCGGGCTCGATGACGAGCTTGATTCCGCGGCCGTTAGTCCACTGGCGGAACTCTTGGATTTTCTCAAGGATGCCTGGCAGGATGCCGGGGTTGGTGTTGGCGTAGTCTGAAGGCAGGCCACCGCCGATGTTGATGAGCTGGATTGCCTTTAGCGACTCTTCGGAGAGCAGGCTTGACACTTCGTAGACTAGGTTCCATTCACTCACGTTCTGCGTTTTTCGGTGGAAGTGCACGCCAAGGGCGGCGATTGACGCGTGCCCGGTGAGTTCCTTTAGCCGCCTGTTGACAACATCGGCAGTCATGCCGAAAACGAAGAACCTTTCGGTGCGAAGCGTGTGCTCGCGCAGCTTGATGCGCAGGTAAAGTGTGATTTTCTCGCTCCTTGAGGGCAGGTGCGCCATTAGCACGTCGAGGTCGGACTCGTTGTCGACAACAAAACTGCGGATGCCCATTTGCAGGAGGCCGTTGATTTGTTCTGGTGTCCAGGCTTGCGCGAGGAACAACACGCGGCTCTTGTCTGCAAGGTGCTTTAGCTCGCCCTCAAAGTGCACGCTGAAGAGCGAATCCGTGTTTTCCTCGAGGATTGGCGTGACTTGCTGGTTTGTTTTCGAGCTATAGGAGACCGCGTCGCCAAGCTCGCGCACTTTGGCGTACTGCCTTAGCACGGTCTTTTTCGAGAGCTCAAAGTAAGGTTCTTCCATCGCAAATCACTTCCTAAGCAGGTTCTCGGCGTCAAGCTCCTCAAACGCGCGAATCATCACGAGCGGGAAGGTGATTGTCACGTCGCCGATGACGGTCGCCACGTCGCTCTCGTCCTTGACTTTGCCCCACGACTTGGCTTCATTCGTCGTCGCACCGCTCATTGAACCTGACGTCTTGTGCGCAGTTGTCATGTAGACGGCGTATTCCGCACCGCCGTTTAGGAGAGTGGCGAGGATGGCGTGGTGCTTTGAAATGCTGCCGCCGAGGGCGATGACGCCCTTCTTGTCGTCGTGGCTGGTCGCGTAGAGAATGTTTCCGAAGTCCTTGACGACATCAATGACGAAGTCAGGGTGATCCTGCTGGAAGAGATATAGGTGAAAGCCGAAAGCGCCGTCGGTCACTGCGGGGCAGAAGATTGGCACATTGTTTTTCGCCGCTTGGTAGAGAATAGAGTCCTCATCGTTTAGCTGCAGGCCGATTTCGCGAAGCATTTCCGAGACTGCCCAGCGCTTTTTCTTGGCGTAGAGGCCGGCGATGACTGGGCGCAGGAGGTTCTCGAAGTTCATGTAACTCTCGTTCTTCACAAGAATGTTGCCAACGCGGTTGATTCCCTGCTCGTGCAGCTCGACGTCGTCGCGCTCGAAAGTGCCTAACTGGAAGCGCTCGCCCTTGGCCTTCATTATGTCTTCTTCAATGCCCCCAACGGTGGTGATGACGATGTCCGCCATGCCAAGGCGAATGCATTGTGCAAAGAAGCCCCTGAGGCCGGAAGTGACCATGTTGGAAGTGAAAGTGAGGAAAATCTTTGCGCCGTCCTTCTTCATTTTCACGATGACGTCTGACGCTTTCTTGAGCTCGACGCTCTGGTAACCGATTTGCGAGTAGCCGGCGACCAGTTCTCGCACGGTAATGCCTTTTTTCCAAGTAAAGTCCTTAACGTAATCAACCATTGAAATCACCTTTATGAATTATGGCGTAAAAGCCAGCGAAGCTGGCGCTAGAAATGAAAAGTAGGAATTACGGACAGTCTTTCTTCTGGTTTAGCATCAAAATCGTTATCCCAAAAATAATATGCCCGCCAACGTATTTAAACGTCAGTGAACGCGCTTGATTTTGGGGAAGCGGTCGAAGCCTGAATCCGGGGTTCGGGACTTTTTGGACAATAAATCTGCCTTGCGAAGTTGTTTTTTCCTTAGGATAAGTTCAACCCATTCTTTGCATGAAGGGCAGAGGGTATGCATTTCAACCGTTTCTCCGCTCAGGGTGGAGTGCTTAGGGGAAAGCCGAGTCCACTCGTACGAGTCAAGACTGCATCCCATGTCTTTGGTCTGGAATCCGCCAATCTTCTTGCCACAATAAGGGCAGAAAAAATTTCCACGAATTGAATCGAACAGCCCCACGTTAATCACTTAGAAAAGCTGGTTGTCAGCGTATTAAAATACATTTTGAAGTGGCTTGCCAGCCTTGCCGGGGTGCCTTTCGGGCCGCTGCCGTTTGGTGGCCCCAGTTCCAAACGCTTTTTAACGCGGGCGGTGTGATGCTTGCATGCCAGTAGAACGGGTCCAGAGCGGCATTTACGGCCTTGACGAGCTGATTACGGGAGGGTTCCCAAAGGGCCGCACCATCCTCATTAGCGGCGCGTGCGGCACGGGCAAGAGCATTTTGTGCAGCCAGTACCTCTACCGCGGGGCCGCCGAGTTCGACGAACCCGGAGTTTACGTCGCTTTTGACGAGCGGCCGGAAGAAATTAGGAGCGACATGGCGAACTTCGGCTGGGACATCGAAGCAATGGAAAAGAAAGGCAAGCTCGCGATTGTTGACGTTACTAGCGCCAAAGCCGGCGTGCCAAGCGAGGAAGACCACGCAATCCTCCCAGGCCAGCTTGACATTGACAAGATTCTCGTCGACGCGATTAGCGTGGCGCGCAACATTGGCGCGAAAAGAATGGTTTTCGACTCTATTCCCTCAATGGCCTTCCGCATGGACACCGTCCACGAAATCCGCAAAGGCATCTTGAAGCTCGCCTACATTTCGGCCAAAGCCGGCTTGACGACGCTGATTACAACTGAAGCCGAGGAATCGCCTTCCGGCGTTCCAATCAAGTTTTCCCGCTACGAAGTCGAAGAATACGTTGCAGATGGCGTCGTCGTCCTAGGACTCTTCGGCGGCGGCCAAAGCGCCTTCCGCACACTCCACGTCCGCAAGATGCGAGGCACCAAACACGCCCTCGAACTCCACCCAATGGAAATAGGCGACAAGGGAATAACAGTCAAGAAGATAGGCGGAATTTAGCTTCCACTGGTTTTTGGTTTCAAAATAAAAACACACTCTGCTTCCCCAGTACAAACACACTTGGTTTCTACGCATTCAATCTCTTTGTCATATATTGTCGTAAAAATACCCGCAAAAAAACCCGCTATAAAATAATCCATAACTACCTTGGTCTTTTCGTTTTTTCGTAAATCATCTTTAGCTAATGAAGAAATTGCTCCGACGATTATACTCCCATCTGGGTTTGAAGAAATTCGGTTTATTTTCGCAAGACCTTGTAACTCCACGATATTGCGCCATAACGCTACGCTCTCCATGCCCTTAACCTTAAAACGCTTATCTAAATCCTCGGAAAAATCCTTAGATGTCCTAAAACCCAAAGTGTACAGAAGTTTTCCAGATTTGGCACTGTTTCCTTCGTTAAGAAGACTTCTCAAATGAGAGTGGATAGACGCAGGGTATAACAAATACGTAGAGTTGAAAATAGCCACATCGCCTTCAATAAAGCGCAATTGTTTTGCCATAAGCAATTTTTTAAAAAAGCCGGATAACAACTAAGTCTCCCCACGTATTCGTTTTATTTTTTCCCACTTTTCAAAATTCAGTACTAAATCGGCTTCTTGGTCGCTAACAATCGTGCTAACCAAAACTTCTCGGATTTTGGGATTACGCACTAGTTTTGATATAGAAGCTGAAAGCGCTCGAGAAAACTTATCAGAACGCAATTTTGTAGTAAAATGCGCGGATATTGCTACTGGAACACCCGTCATAATCTCAATAAAGCCGCCTTTTTCGAAGAGAAACCGCTTGTAAAACTTTTCGCCAACGATATCTTCACCAATGAAACAGGTTTTTTCTCCGAAGTTTCTCTCCAGTGACTTAACGAATTCAAACAAAGCACGATCAGTTTCAGATTCTGAATTTTGAGTCGCCAGCGCTACGAGATCCGCAGAGTCCGGCGTATCTGAACCAAAAGGTAGCGCTTCGGGAAGATCGATTAAAGTCACATACGAGTGTCTTAGTTTCATCCGGTACCTCCCACTAACACATTACGCATACTGTAACGCTATTTAAAAACACTAATCTACCCGCATCTCAAAAGACACAGCAGACTTAAAAAGAGACCTAGCCTACGGGTATATACGCTAAACGCAGGTAGAAGGAAAGAAACTAACCGATAGTAAAAAAACTGGGGTAGATTTTGTTGAAAAACTTGCAAGTTGGCATTGGCTTTTCGGAAGTAGCAGATTCAAAAAAGGCGGCTAAGGCGGCCTCTGAACAAGCGCTGAAAACACTTAAGAAAAAGCCAACAATCACCTACGTTTTCTTCGCAGGGGAATACGATCCTAAAGAAATAAGCAGGGGGTTAGTTGAAGCACTTGGCGATAGTGAATTTGTCGGGGGTTCCGGTGACGCGGTATTTTTTGAGGACAAGATATACCGGACCGGAATAGTGGTTGCGGCAATATACAGCGAATATCTCCACGTAGGAATCTCCTCAATCGAAGGAATATCAAAAGACCCCCACGGACTAGCTAGGAAAGTAACTGCAGAAGCAATGAAGAAAATTGCAATAGACAAGTATGTAGATCCATACTTACAGTTTACTAGAATGAGAAATAGCAGCATAAAGTGGATGATTAAAAAACCATCATTCCACATTACAGTTTTTGCGAAAGGTATGAAATTGCCTCAGATGGGAGAAGAAACCAAAATATTACAAGGAATAACTAGGGAAATGGGATTCAATGTTCCGATTTGGGGGGGCAGTTTCGGAGTACACCTCGAAAAGCTATTCGAACAAAAACCATACGACATTCACCTCTTACATTCAGGTAAAATACTCACAGACGGCTTAATCGTAGTAGTGAATTCAACAAGTCTACTCTACGGACTATCCTTAGCGCATGGTTCGCAACGGACAAACAAAATAGGCTTCATTTCTGGCGTTACGGGGGGCGGGTACGTGATAACGGGAATTTCCGGTAAAAACCCCATAGACTGGTATTGTGAAAACCTAAACATACCTCGAAAAGAGTTTTTAAAAAATTCCATAGTTATTACTCAGAAAAACCCATTAGGAATTCCTGACAACTATGGCGGATTTATTATTAGGGCGGGCGGAGTACCCGCTGGAGAAAATCTAGCCTTTACTGCAACGTTCGAAGAAGGTTGGCCGGTATACATCATGGATTCGAGCATAAGCAATATGGCCACGGCACCGGGTAAAGTAATCGAAGACCTGCGTGCAAGTACCAACGAAGCAACTCCGGCTCTAGCTCTAGCAATCATCTGCGCATCATGCAGAATCGTCACAGGAGAAAAAGGCGTCGCCGGAGAACTCAAAGAATTAAAGAAAAAGCTCGGCGGGGCGCCAATCGTAGGTTTCTCGTCATTTACTGAAATTGGAGCTAAAGAGGGCGTACCCACTACGGTACAGCACGAAGCTACAACCCTACTAACAATTTACGATAAATTGTTGCACGAAGTTAGGGATTGAGTTGAACCTGCGTGACACCTATTCGAAACGCAACAATTTTAGTGCTGGGCGGAGCAGGACAAGTAGGCTTCGAATTTTGTTCACAAATCCTATCCAAAAATCCACTGAAGCTCATTATTTGCGATATAAATGAGAAAAAAGTTAAGTCTGCCATTAGTAGATTAAATTCAAAAAGTCGTACGACCGCAAAAATCGGAGAATGGGGAGATATTTTTTCAGATAAACCGACAGCGAAGTCTGCGCTCATTCAAATAAAAAGCAGCATTGTCGAACTGACGAACCGAACTGGCGTGCTGGCGGCTAGCGATGCCTCAGATACCTTCCTTTACAAGCTGATATGCAAATACAAGCCCGACATCCTTGTTGATGCGGTCAATACAGCTACTGCACTGGCTTACAAAGATAGTCGCGAATCAAAAACGCGCGAATCTACGCAACAAAACGACCTACCAGAACCGGTGCCGATTATGCAATTAATTCGACACACGCAAGTGTTGTTTCAGGCGTTCAGAAAAGCACAAACTAAGGAATATATAAAAATAGGAACTGGCGGAACCGGCGGCCTTGGTTTCACTTTGCCATATACACACGGTGAAAATGAAGTTCCGTCAAAACTCCTAATGAGTAAATCTGCCGTTGCAGGCGCGCAAACCATGCTTTTGTGGGTTTTGGCAAGAACTCCAATGATGCCAATAATAAAGGAAATTAAAGTTACGGCACTCATAGGATGGAGAGAAATTGGGCGGGGTGAATTCACCATCGACTCCGAACCAATCGCACTCTATGATTGCCCAATTGAAAAGAGCCTAACTATCAGCGATGCGCTAAAAAAACACAATTCAATCAGATTAAATAAAAATCTACACGGGACGTGGATTGACACTGGAGAAAATGGAATATTTACTAAAGATATGTTCGCGGCTATTACTTCGAGAAACAACATGGAGCTAATTACTCCAGCAGAAATAGTCAAAATAATCATAGACGAAATTGAAGGCAAGCACACCGGGAAAGACACAATATCGGCCATGGATAATGCAGTACTTGGCCCTACACTAATCGGAAGCGGAATGCGGCAAGTCGCTATAGATCGAATGAAGGATGACGACGAAGTTGTGGCAAGTATACCGACGCTAGGCCCCCTAACGGCAAAAATATTGTGGGAAGCCGCATTACTGAAAACCTCTTTCGAGAATATCGATCAAGTAATAAAAGAAAATGAAAAACATATATCGGAAAGGACTTTTGAAAAAATAAGCAGAGATCAAACGCTGAGAGCTAAAATAATATCCATAGGAATACCCATCCTCTTACCTTCTGGTAAGCTTCTTCGCGGTCCAACTATATCAATTCCAGATCAGAGTCGAGTATCCTCAAACCTGCGAGATGTCGAGACTTGGGCCGCCACTGGCTGGGTAGACCTTAGGCCTAAAAACTGGCTGCTTTGGAAAACCTGGCTCCGCGACTATCGCACATCTAATAACAATTCATTCAATATCGGCGAGATTTGCGGATGGATTTTTGCGCATAAGCTTGGCGGAATGAGGATAAAACGGTGATAACTAACTTCGAGGAGCTTTTAACAACATCCTCACGCACATTAGACCCGAAACAGATTTCACCAGCCGTATGGGCTTCAAAAAATTGGGAAAAACTAGATAGGAAAAGTACTGAAACGACCCTTCTTCCGTTTATTAAGTTTCAAATTAATCGCGCTGGCAAAGCAATGCCAGATATTTACTCGCCATACACGAAAAAAAATACGCCAATAAACGAGTTTGAAGATTTTTTTAATTTACCTGCACTAGTAAAAGACACGGGAACCCACTCCATCGGATTTAGAGAAAAGGTCAAACTTAATCCGTATATACTATTACCAAAAGATACGAGTTCAGCTACGGTCGTCTATAAATCAGGCGGTACTCGGGGTACAGCCACTCCCACGTTTCTAACCACTTGGGATCACGAAGTTGAAGCGCTTTCCTTAAAAAAGTGCTTCGAGTATATGGGAATAAAGAAAGATGTGGTTGCGCTTAATTCTTACAATCCGACACATAAAGGCGGACAACTGATTACCAATGCACTCTTAGCTCTGGGCGTAAAAGTTATACCTAGGCGTACAACCGATACGCCAACAGAAATGATTAACACGATAAAAACCTACGGCGTATCAATGTTAGCAACAGTACAAGGCCCACTTAGTGAAGATGATAATGTTCGAAAAGGCGCAGGGATAGATTTCCTATCACTTATTGAAGCGGGACAAGATGTACTCGAACAACACTTAGACTTGTTGTTCATTACCGGCTATTCGCTCATTCCGGAAGTTATTGCTTGGTCAGAAAGTAATAAAAAAAACCTCGCTACGTGTTTAGGTTCTTCGGAAGCAATTCCCCAAGCAACTAGCACAGTAAAAGGTACAAAGTGCAAATACAACAACCTGCACCTGATTAACGGCCCCCACTACCTCGAAATCGTAAAGCTGGAATCTGGAACACTCGTTCCAGTAAAACGGGGAGAAACTGGCCTGCTACTATACACCACCATTGCAAGAGACGGTACGATATACATCCGATACGCTCCGGGTGACGCGGCAACACTAACGGCTTACGGTGGAGAATGCGACTGTGGAATACGTACACCCATCATTTCAAATATTCGAAGAATAGATATACCTGAAGATACTATTGCCGCCGGCTGTTGCATAGGGTAGAACAAATGACCCACCTAAAATTTAACAACTATATAGGCGGAAAGGAAGTTCTACTTTCAGGACAAACTTTTACAGTTGAAAGCAGCATATATCCCGACTATCAGTTTCTAGCTCCTGAAGCGGGACTATTTGATATTAAAACGGCAATTTCTAAGGCGCGTACATCTGTAAAAGACTGCCACGCACTTACCTTTAGCGAACGAATAGAAATACTTGAACGAGCGGCGGCTTCTTTTTCGCCAACTGCAACTGATTTCGAGTTCGCTGTCAAAACCACAGGCATGCCCATATCAAATGTTAGGTCTTTTTCAGAAGATATTCGAAATATTTACCGCAATGTACCGATTGCTATAGAAAAGCACATAGGCCGGCTGGGCGACCGGTTCGGACATGACCTTAGACACTCAGAAGGCACCGTGCATTTTGAACCAATAAATGGAATAGTATATGCAATTACGCCAGGTAACGATATTCGCGTAACCGCATTCATTGCAAGTTGGCTAGTAGCCTTAGGAATACCCGGAATATTTAAATGCTCAAAAAACGACCTCGCGTTTGCTAATAAAACTTTACAAAAGTTAGTCGAGGCGGGCTATCCGGAAGGCGGTCTTAACCTGCTTTGTTGGGATACACAAAAAAAGGAAAATGCTAAATTAAATTTCGAATTGGTAGATTCTTCGAAAGTTGTTTGGGCATATGGAGCCGATTCGACCGTTGATTTCATGCTTCGATTTGAAACAAAATCTGAAAACCAAGTTTTAGATCACTTTTCGGACAAAACCATACTAAGACATGCAACCGGAAGAACCGCAGCTATATCCTCTCCGAAAACAGACATCGAAAAAGTATCTGAACGCGCGACTACCTCCGCTTTAACTTGGCCGATTGGTTGTAACTCGCTAAAAGCACTATTTAACGCATCCAACAAAAACACCGAGGTTGTTAGCGCCCTAACGGAAAAGTTCGAGCAACTTGCTAAACATACCGGCGACCCCATGAAAAACACTACGAAGATAGGCTTCACGGAACCAAAACTACTAGCCCAGGTGTGGAACAGAATAAATGACCTCAAAAAAACCGGTCAGCTTAGCTTGCTTACTGGAGAAAAAATTAGTGAAAGACAATGCACGCCGCTACTCTTAGAAACTCTCGACCTTAATTCGGAATTCCTAAACACTGAATTTTCTACTTATCTACTAACTATCAAAAACTGCTCCGGGTTTAGTGAAGCGATAGATGAGGTCAATGTAACTTCAGGTGCGAATAGACGACTCGTAGTAACTGTTTTTTCTTCTGAAAATGAAAAACTCGGAAGAATTCACGCGCACCGAATAAATATGAACACCATAACAACCGATCTCGACCTATTATTTCAAGAAGGAAACGACTACTTTAGCAAACTGACTACGCCCCAACTTCATAAATGAACGAATAGAACGCATTAAAGCTTCAAAACGTCTTCATCGGAAACAAACTCGATTCCGCTCTTTGAAAATCTATACGATAACGCCTTCCGTTCATGATCAGTATACCTCATTTTTCTAACTTGCAAAGATCGAAATTCGGCAGTACCTATTCCAAAAAAACTCAGGAAAATTACACCATCGGCAAGAAATTCTGAAATTCCGTCCGAACTCATACCTTTTCCTCGCTCTGGCAATTCTGAAGTGAGAAAAATTGTCGCACCCAACGCCCTTAGACTAGAAATAACCGTAGCTAACATTCGCTTAGTCATAGTTTTCTCCGAAGTACTCCTAGGTGGAATTTTATCTAAACTTCGTGAAGGCACCCCTCCGCGCTTAAGCAATACTTCCTTTGCAAAATCAGATACCAAGGCAAACTCAGAAAAAGTACTCATAGAGTCTAAAACCAGCCGTTGCGGAGAAAACTGACGAATCGCAGTGAAAATTTCGCTCAAAAAAGACTCGTCCTTTAATATATCTACATAAACTATTTTGAGCAAGTTTTTATCTACCCAAAGATTCAAATCCCACCCGTATTGGGCAGCTTGCTTATTCAATTCTTCAAACGTCTGTTCGGTTGAAACGTACATACTTCGCTCATTATTTGCTATCCCCTGAAGTAAGAAATGCAAACATAAGGTACTCTTACCAGTTCCGGCCCCCCCCGAAATTAATACTACGTTCCCCTTAGGAATGCCCCCACTAATGGCCTCATCCAAGCCGATAATGCCAGTTTTAACTCTCTCAATCATCGAGATACTTAGGCTTGCCCATTAAAAAAGCATATCGGATCGGGTAGCTTTACCCCGTTTGAATCCACCTTTAGTCGGGCCTACCTCAAACACGCATTTTTGGTCGCCTTTTGCTATGCACTTGGTTTCTTTTGCTTCGATTGCTGGGTCACCATACATTACGGCGAATCCTCCCGCTAGGCAGCCGCGCAGAAAATCGTCCACAGGCTCCTTGCTTTTTCCGAAACGATTAAGGTATTCGACTGCGAAGGGAGAATAATCTACTGTGACGAAAGCGGTTTTATTTGCCGTATCTATCTGCTCGATGTTTAGACTCCCCCAGCCGACTATTGAGAGCGTGTCAATGCCGTGCTGGAGTTCTACATCCAAGTCGCCACGGGTTACGCCCGTTCTACGCATTTCAGAATACCAACTGACGCTCATATCTCTTACCGTTTTGTAAAGAAGGCCGGGCTTCTTTTTGAGTTCAATGTGCCAAAGTAGGTACTGATACATCGGAATCATGCAAATCTTGTGCCCAAATAAGTAAAGCTCATCCTTCGACAGGGTGAGATTTCCACTAAGCAAAAGATGTTTGAGCAGCGACAATGCCCTAAATGCAGAAAACATCCGGCCCTTGGCCGGAATGGCGAAAAAAGTTTTTGAATCGGAAGACGCCTGTATTGTCGAAATTTCTTGCGCCAAATTTCCCAACCAAACGCGATTAATAGAATAACCGGCATCATCTTTCACTAGCATTCCGGCGGCGGCCATTTCGCCGAGCGCCTTGTGTACGCCTTGGTAGGTAGCTTTGGTGCCTTCCTTTTGCACTGCCTTGAACGTTTCTTTTGCCGTTAGGGGCGCTTGCTCGGAGAGCGCGTTAAGCGTGGCGCCTTTCACACCGCCCAATGCAGAGCCTAGGACTGAACTCATTTTCTCCCTCCGCACAGTGCAATCGTTTCTTTCTTTAGTTGGTCGGCGAGGGCTTGGTTGCGGATGACTGCAACTGGCACTCGCGCCTTTTTCATGAAAACCGCCTCGTAGAAGCTGTCGACATCGAAGTCGCTCATTTTGGAGGCGGAGTTGTAGACTTTGTCGAGTGCTTTCTTGAACTCGAGCGGGTAGTAGACGCGCACAACGAAGTCCTTGTAGACGACGGTATCCGTGCTCGTCGCTTCCTTCACGCCAATCCGGTGCTTCAGCTTGGAGTTCTTGCGCCAGTAGTCCGCGCACCAGCGGTCAAGCGGCGTGTCGGCAGGCGTTATCGAGTAGCTGTCGGACACGCTTACCAGCTCCTTCATGCGCAAGTAAGTCTCGCGGTTGAGGAACAGGGGAACCCAGAAGTGGCACCACTGCAGCGCCAGTACCTTGTCCTTTGGGTCAAAAACCTTCTGCGCGAAAGAGACAAGGAAATCGTCAACCTCGGCAACAGAATCAAAAAAAAGCACCGACTGGCCGGCGGGCATGCTTAAACCGGTCTTCGAATAGGAAGACTTGAGCTCGTCAGAAAACCGTGAGAGTCCATCAATCCAATCAAAGGAAAGAGAGTAACCCTCTGGAGAACGGGAAATCACGCCCTCCAAAGAAAGCTCGCCTAAAGACTTGTGGATTGCCTGATAAGTAAGGTGCGTTCCGTTCTTCGCAATTGCGGAATGGATTTGCTTGGCAGAGAGCGGCCACTTGGCAGAGAGAACACTGATAATCGCGCTTTTCGCGTCCGCTTTTCCTCGACTGCCTAGAGTAGGTAATTCAATCATTTCCTTCCCCTCCTGAACTCGGCGAGCGTTTCGTCGATGATTTGTTTTGCCATTGCCTTGTTGCGGGTGATGACTACTGGGACTTTCATGCGGGCGCCGATTCCGACGAGCACGTAGTCGTAGACGACACGCATTACGCTGGCCGCTGACTGGGACGAGAAAGTCAGGTGCATGAACTTTTTGAATGCGGGGGGCCAGTAGATGTTGATTACGTAGTCGTTGAAGGCGAGCACGTCGCACGCTTCGGCAACGTCAACACCGGCAAGCCATTTGAGGGCTATTGGACCCTCCAAGTACTTCAGGCAGTAAATGTCCCCAGGTGAGTTGCCTCGGCAGAGAGCGTAATTGCCCTTGCTTTTCTTGAATCTGGCCATTTTCTTGTATTGCTCCTCGCCAACCATTTGCGCCGCCCAAGCGAACCCGCAGTGCTGCACAATCACGCTCTTGCCTGCGGCGATTGGAGGCATCTCATCAATGACCCAATAGGGGGCGGAGATTATGCCCGTAAAAGTGTAGGAAACCGAAGAGTTGGGAGGAATTTCCAAGAGACGAGGAGGCTCTCCGCCCGAATATCGCTTGCTAGCGTCATTCCACCAAGCTTTCTGCGCTTCGACCCACCCTGGCGAAAGCGAATATCCTTCCGGCAAGCGCGAGATAACGCCATCGGCCGACAACTCGCCCAAGACCTTGTGCACCGCTTGGTAAGTAAGTGGCTTGCCGCCGTCCTTTGAAACTACAGCGTGCAACTGCTTTGCAAACAAGGGCCATTTGACTGCTAGCGCGTTGATCACGCGCGAGCGGGCGTCATGCCTGCCGCTTGCGAGCAGTCCCGCGTTAAGTTCAGCCACTGCGCTTGCCTCCGGTTTTGAAGTGCGTTGCCAGCTTCCTTCTCATTTCTCTTGCAAGCGCGGCGTTTCGGGTGATGACTAGCTTGATTTTGAATTTCTTTTGGAAGCAAATCTTGTAGAGGGAATTGAGGTCCATGATTTTTTTTATCATGTTCTTACTGAACCACGCCATTACTTCGGGGGGCGTGTAAATCTGGACGATAAAATCGCCGAAAACCACGGAGTCTACCTTGTTTGCAGGGTCGGTGCCCATAACGTAGGGCGTGCCGAAACCACGCTTCCAAAACTCTAGAGTGAACCTATCGAGAAAGAAGTTCGTCGTGCACACGAGCCTTGTGCGGGCCGAGGAAGTAAGCTGCCTGATTTCATCATACTCTTTCTTGCTAACAATAAAGACCGGCCAGGCGCCGTACATCACGATGAAAACATCGCCCTCGACCCTGTGCTTGAGAGTATACTCCGCCATCTCGGAAAGAACCCAGTAAAAGGGCGCGGCCAGACTCTCGTTAAACTCCACAGTTGTGCTGGAATCAGGCGCAATGTCGGCAAACGAAATGCGGTCAGGCGAGACGTGACGCACTTCCGCCTCCTGCAAAAACTTCTTAGAACGCGAAATCCAGTCAAGAGACAAACGATAATTGCTAGAAAAATTGCGCTCAAGCACGCCCTCAGAAGCAAGGCGCCGAACCACCTTGTGGACGGCCTGGTAAGTCAACTGCTTGCCGCCGTCAGATAAAAGAAGCGAGTGAACATGCTTTGCGGACAACGGGGACTTTCTAGCCAGTGCCGAGATTACACGCGAGCGGGCGTCACGGCGCCCCGACGCTAGGACACTTTCCGAAAGCCCCCGATCTAAGTTGCCAACCAAACCCCAAACCACCACTCCGCAGGACACGAAGAGTCCCGGGGATTGCCAACTGGATAGTGGTGACGACCGGCTATAAACTTTTAGTTGATTGCAGTTCTACCGCACCTCTTTATTCGGGCACAAACACAATAATTTCGACAAAGAAGGCGGTGAGCAAATATGATAGAAAATAATCGTGAGCGGATTCTTCTTCGGCTCTTGCTGACGCCGGTTCCTCTCCTTGCACTCGTGACGACCGCACTCTTGCTGGCGGCTGGAACCGCACATGCGGACGGTAACTTCACGCTCATACAATTCAACACTACGAACATAACCGCCATAAACGCGACGCGGTTGCTGCCGGATTTGATTACTGGATTGTCTGCAGACCGGACGGAACTCTATGTAGGCGAGAGCTTCACCGTAACCGAGCGCACGCTCAACATCGGCCGCGGACGCGCGAAGGCGTCGTCAACCGCATCCCACATGGTGTTCAGGGGGAATGGCTATGGCAACGGCGGCTCGGCGTATGTTCCAAAACCAGTTTTGCGGCCGGGGCAATACGCCGACTACAACGGAACATTCTACTGCGGCGACGTTGGCAACTACACCTTCAGCGCGCAAGCGGACTACTTCAACAACGTCACCGAGTCCAACGAGACCAACAACAACGCGTGGGCGGCCGTCAACGTGACCTGCACTGCGCCACAAGGGTCGGACCTAGTCACGCGGTTCGACAAGGCAACAATAGGAAATTACACATACTACCCCAGCAACGGCAGGATTTTCATTCCGTTCAACACCAACGTTACTTTTTATGAAACGACTTCGAACATAGGGGGAGCTTTTGCCTCACCTTCCACCACCGTAATCGGAACTGTCTCCGGTAGGCATTACCTAGCCAAACCGAGCATCGCCCCCAACTCGTCAATTCAGTCAACATTTACGTACAAGTGCAGATGGGACGAAACAATTAACGTCACTGCAGATTACTTTGGCGAAGTGAGCGAAAGCAATGAATCGAACAATTTCGTCGAGCTATACGTCGGTTGCGTGTGGTAGACGAAAACGCATTGACGCGGAATCCACACGAGAAGCTGGTACTGAAAGCAATGCGGCGGTTGTTGACCCGGTCACCGGCGCGGACATTGCAAGCGGCACCGTAAGCCCGAGAGGAAGCGCACTTGAAATCAGGTCGCACTCCCAGTTGGCAATAAGGTACGCAAGCGAACTGGCAAGCGCGAAGTTCTCCTTTGACAAGATGAATTAAGCGATGGGGCAGGTGGTTGGAATGGGTTTGCTTGGAAAACTTTTGGGCGGAGAAAAGCCTATGCCCAAGAAGAGCGGGGGGCACGGCAGCCACTGGCAAACGCTTTTCCCCCAGTTGGACGACGTGTTTGTAAAAGCGCTCGTGGCCGGAGCGGAGTCAAGTAAGGTAGAATTAAGCCGCAAGGGCACGTTTGCAGGAATGCGGGACACTACGCTGGCGTACGCGGTGTTTGGAGAGAAACTTGCGTTCGTTTACGCGCTTTTCTTAAAAGAAGTCGAACGCGATGGAAAGAAGCTGAAAGGCCTGATTGTTGACGAACCGTTCACCGCATACCCCGCTTACTTTGCCGCAAAGCCACATAACGGCACGATCAAGGCGGTTGAGGAATGGGCAAACGGGACCGAAGCGCAGGTGCAAGTCAAGCTCGACGCTGGACCTGCTTTGTGGTTTTTCGCGACCGACTACTTGGAGAAGAAGGAAAAGTACGCAGTTGGAAGCAAGGCGGCACCCAAACTCGCGGGTTTTGCATATCGGCTGAACAAATTAGGCGACGAAAAACGCGAAGTCACGCTTCCTGACGGGAGCAAGGCGTCAATGGACAACTTCGCGGGCATTATCCCCATGCAGATGACGCACAAGGCTGGCGATGTCGACGATTATGCCGTGTGGGCGAAGGTAGAGCGGCTTTCGCAAGAGAAAACGCCAGTTAGCGCGAAAGTCGTCGAGGCGATTGTGGCGTACGGAGGCGAAAACCACAAGACAGCCATATCGATTCCCATCGTGACCACGGAAAAAACACTTCCCGATGCAGTCAAGCCCGGCGAGAAAATCACGGGAACGATTTGGTTAACTGGATCGCTTTGAGACAATCAACTTTTAGTTGATTGTGGTTCTACCCAACAAATAAGATTCTGCAAAAATAAAACAAGTTAGTGAACATCGAAGTTGTTGATTGGAAGATTATTGGAACCTGCAATTTGCGTTGTTTGCACTGCTACGGCCCGCCCAAAACGGATACGGCCCTCCCATTAGAGAAATTACTAGCAATCATCGACAAGTTCAAACTTCTTAAAATAAAATGGGTGGTGCTAACTGGAGGTGAACCCTTGCTCGTACAGAATATAGAAACAGTATTCCGTCACTTAAATCAGCACAACATCAAAATCGCTTTATCGACTAACACCACCTACTTCAGAAAATTTCAACCATCCATTGAAAAGTACGTTTCGTCACTGAATATTCCGATTGACGGTTCCACACCAGAAATTCACGCTAAATCACGTAAAGACACGGCGTCATATCATTCAGCAGCCGATGTCCTTAAGTTCTACCTTGAAAATCCGGAAAATAAACCCGAACTACTTCGAGTGGGGACTGTTTTCTCGAAAGCTAACCAAGGAGATTTCATCAACATTGCAAGGCTGCTTGAACCCTACGAATCAATCATAAGCACGTGGAAGATCTACGAATTAATGAACTCCGACACGCACCTTGATCTCAGAGCGCCGATTCTCCACGAACACGCTAATTTTGAACTGGAAATGGAGGAACTACACTCTACGGGCTTGCTTTCATCGAAAATATTGGTTTCCCGCGCTAGCTCGAGAAATAAGGCCTACTTTATGCTTAATCCCCAAGGGCAAGTCGTAGTTCCGACAAACCTAGATGGCATCTCCACGGACATGCCTGCCGGAGACTTCTTATGGACTCCAACGGACAAGTTGTTGGCACGCTGGCAAACAATGGTTTCCACAGAAAACTATAACTCAAACCACACTCGCCACTATGGCAAGATTAAGCTAACTCCGATTATGCTTGAGATGAAAGCGCGATGACTGGGGAACTGATGGACGTAGTCAACCACGCAAATGCCGTTATTGGAAGCGCGACAGTAAGCGAAGTGTATGAGCGTAAATTATCGCACCGGATAGTACATGTTTTTGTCCTCAACCAAAATGGCGAAGTATACCTGCAACAGCGGGCCCTAACTGACTCATTTCTTCCAGGGTACTGGTGCACCTCTGCAGGAGGGCACGTAAGAAAAGGAGAATCGTACGAAGATGCAGCGCGCAGAGAACTTGAAGAAGAGCTTGGCCTCAAAGATGCACCACTCGCCCCGCTAGGCAGCACTTTTCAATTCCAGCCCGACGAACACCAACGCCACCTGCAAGTCTTTGTCGCGTTCTCACCAAAAAGTCCGGCCCCAAACAAAGCCGAGGTGCATAAGGGTAAATTTTTTGACCTAGGGGAAGCGATACGAAAAGTCAAGTCAAACAAGCAAATTCATCCTCAACTTCAGCCCTGCTTGGCTCTGCTTTATGAAAACAGGGAAAGGCTTAAGGAAAGTCTGATCTTCTCTCCGAAAACCGAGCGGGAGCTATCGGCGAAATCCTCAAAATAGGTTAGTTTTCAGATTGTCGAAATCCCGACATTCCACCAATCAACTTTTAGTTGATTTCAATTCTACCGAGCTAATTTATTCCGGCACTTCCACAATAATTTCGACATGGATGCGCGGGCCAACAAAGTAAAAACACGGGGGCGCTTATTTTCATTAAGGCGTTCACTGCGGCCAGCGCCAAAATCTCCTCTTCTTAAGTTCGAGCGGGAACCGGCAGCGGAAGGGTTGCCTACCAAAAGCGGATTGCCTCAAAGCGTATCCGCGCCGGTTGCCCGACTTAAAGGGGACAACGGGAGCACATGCTGAAAACGCCTAGGAATATCATAATCGAGGGCGTGGAATGCGCAGGCAAGACCACGCTAATAGACGCGCTTAGCCGTGAATGCCGCGGGTGGGACATCAAGTACCTGCCGCACAAGGACGGCAACCAATTCAAGAGATACGTGCACGAGTACCTCACCAACGAAAAGACGATTTTCAACCGCTCGCACTTAAGCGAAGTCGTGTGCGGGAGTTTGTGGAGAGGCGGACCTGGAATGAGTGAAGAGGAAACGAGTACCCTAAACAAGCTAGTTGGAGAAGAATTCGTCGTGGTGCTTGTTGACGCCGACCCCGAAGTGATTAAACAGCGCTTTAGGGAAAGAGGCTATGTCGAGGGGGCTAAAATTGACGAAGTGGAAGCCGTCCAAAAGGGATTCAAAAACGCATTTGAAAACGTGACGCACATAACTTGCGTGTCAAACGACGAGGACGACTTGAAACGAAATGTCGGGACTATAGCGAAGTTCATGAGGGGGATTGCGGATGGAGAAAGTCACTAGAATTCCGACGCCTATCGAAATTCGCGCGATGTACGACGAATACGGCGTTCCTATGAGCATCAGGCGGCACATCGAACGCGTGCGCGATGTTGGCGTGGCAATCGCCCAGAGAATGAAAACCGCGGGGACGCCGGTCAACGTGGGACTCGTAGAAGCAGGTTGCCTGATTCACGACGCGTTCAAGACTGCCACCGTAAGCGAGCTTAAGGCGAACCCGGAATTTGAGCAGCTGGAGCCTACTGAAAAGGAAATCACGGCCTGGAAAAAACTCAGGGAAGAGTACGGCGGGAAGATGCACGAGACGCTAGTGGCGGCGGAGAAAGTGCGGGAAAAGTATCCCGAATTCGCCAAGTTCGTCGCGAACATCGGGTCAACGGGCAATCCGACGTACCTTAACCCGCCTAGCCACGCGCTTGAACTGCAGATACTCCACTATGCCGACTGGCGCGTGCAGTTTGTCAACGTCATCCCGTTTGCCGAGCGGCTTGAGTACCTGCGCAAGACTTACTTGCCGCGCCATCCTGACAGGGGACAGGAGTGGTGGAACGAGATGCTCACGCACGAGTTTGAAATAGAAAAGCGGTTGTTTGAGAAGCTTGACGTAACGCCAGAACAACTCAAAGACATCGTCCCGACTCGCGAATATCACGAAAGGCCGCGTAACGCTTAAAGTTAATCGAAAGTAGGCAGTCCGGTAGTGCGCCCAAAAGGAAGTGAGCGGTAGCCATGAAAGCAGAAGGACGGAAGTCGTGTGGAACGTGCGGCAGGATGCAGTTTGTAAAGCAAAACCAATTGTCCCGCCGCAACGACGAGCGGATGCGCCTCACGATGTTCTTGTGCAAGTACTGCGGCGAAAGCGACGTGGTCGAGGCAGTGCCGCGGTAAAGAAACGAATCGAACAAACGAGGGTGGAAAGAAATGAGTTTAGGTAGGAAAAGTTTGGTGGCCGTGCTACTGCTAATGGCAGTGCCTCTGGCGTTTGCGCAAACGCCCACGCCGCCGGGACAGGAAGTGGCTGGAAAGTTGTGCAGCATAGTGGATTTCGTGCAGTACATTGCCGGCGCGGTGGGTATAGTGGTCCTCGCAGTATTGGGACTCCAGTTCGTCACGGTCGGCTCCAACCCCATGAGAAGAGAGGAGCTAAAGACGCAGATGGGATTGGCGCTGATGGGCTTGTTCATCGTGCTTGTCTCGAAGTCCCTGGTTGGCCTCATACTGCCAAACGCGGCAACCTGCTAAAACCGGGTAAGCACGTGGGATGGGTTTTGGCGGCAGCGGTACTGCTTGCAGTGGTCGGGATGGCGGCGGGGGAGAGTGTGCAAGAGATTGTCGCCGCTACAAACTTGCTTGACAACACTCGACCCGCGTTCCAGCTAGTGCAGGCGGCTAACGCCAACTTGACTTGCTGCGGCAAAGGCCCGCCAGTAGGGGCCGCCAACGCAAGCTCGCCTGCCGGAACTACGTTTGCGAAGCTCGTGGACTTTAGCCCAAGTGTTTTTGACGTGCTTTCTGGCGAGCTCGTGCTCAATCAAACTGGCAATGTCACTACCTTTGCTTCTGCGACAATACTCAAGCCGCAGTTAAGCGGGCAAGGCGACTGCAAGACAGTGAAGCTGCTTTCAACAGTAAACTCGAGCCTGACCCTAACGCAAGTGCCGCAGGGAAAAGTTCTTGCGAGAACAGGACACTTTGAGTCCCCGCAACTTGACTTTAATTCCTTTCAAAACTATTCCGCCGGTTGGCCAAGGCGAGGGCGCACGGAGCTGCCGTACGACTTGGACGGCGGGGAAGGAAAAGAAGCGCTCGGCTTGAGGCTCAACTACTCGGTTCAAGCGACTTTCACCGTAGCGCACTACAAGAACGTGCAACACCGAGTTTGTTTCATCACTTGTTTCTACTACTGGACCTGCGACTACTCAAGCCAAGAACAAAAAGCCTACCTCTTAGCTGCAGTTCAAACGCAAAACGCATCGTACTACGCAGGAGGGCCCGGGGCCGAGTCGGTAGAAGAACTCGCAAGCGGGGGACTTACGTCAAACACGACGATTGAGATGAAGACGCCATTCGACTACGTGAAAATCACGGCCGGCGCCGCCACTGCGAAAATCCGCACTGCCGCTTTCCCCCTTTCGTATGAGAATTCAAGTTACGAGTTCATCAGGATAAACGCAGTGCCAACGCACGCCAGCGAGACAGTGGGTGCACGTATTTTGAGGGAGTCGAAGTTAGGCACTACAGTAAATTTGGAAGTTTGGTTTCCTGCTTCATCACAAGCGCAAGTGCTCCTGCAAACGCCATTCGCGGAGGTACGCTTGGCTGCCAGCATAAGCCGGGTTAGTGCGGAAAGACTGGCCGTCATCGCAGCGCGGAGCGGTCGGGCTGGAGAGAAAATTAACGCGACTGCTAGCGTAACTTTTGAAAACGGCTCGCCTGTTGAAGGCAGGCTGGTGAAATTCACTTTGCCGGAATCGGCTGGTTACGACGCGATGACCAACGGCAGCGGGTTGGCCGTCGCGAGCTTTTTGATGCCTGAAGGGCAAAACGCGGTCGTGAAGGCAAGCGAATCAAACGGGGCGCGGGAGCTCGAGGCGCAAAGCACGGTTTTCGTGCAAAACTCTTCTCCTCGGCTGCTTCTCGACTACGCCCAACTGGCCTTAGCCTGCGCGATTGGATTTTGGTGCATTCTTTTCGGGCTTGGCTTGCGCCGTGAAGCGAGTCATGCACTTGGGACAGGGCTTGCTTGTGCGGCAATGCTGTTTGTCGCCTACTCGGTGGTCGGATGAAGGTATCTGCTATTGCGGTTGCTGCGCTCTTGCTAACGGGTTTTGCCAGCGCCTTTGACGGATGCCAGGACAACGGCTGCAACGATTTGCTGTGCAAGATTGCGGGATTGCCAAACGCGATTCAGTGCGCGCTGGAAACCGGGATAGCAAGCCAGCTTGAAAACGCGGTGACCGGCATTCTCTCGCGGGTCACGCAGTTTATTGTCGGAAGCCCGCCCCTTGACGGCAGTTCGACTAGGGAACTGTTTTCGCTCGTGTCGTTTTTGGTCGAACTCTTGTTCGTGCCAATCCTGATGCTAAACGGCTTGAAGCTCACGTACTCGAGCATGTTTAGCGCGCAAGAACGCGCGGAGGCAAAAGACGAGGTAAGGCAAGTTCTCGTGGCAATGGTGCTCGTGTGGGCGGCCTACGACTTGTACGCGCTTGCAACTGACGCGACAAACGCTTTTTCCGCCGCTTTGGCCCCGAGCCAGGCGGACTGGAATAATGCAGTAAACGCGAGTGCGGGCTTGTCCGGAATTGGGAACCTGGTTTTGCTCGGGTTAATCGTGTTTTCGCTACAGTTTTTCGCGTTTACGGCTTTCGCGAGATATATTCTGGCTTACGTCGGGCTCTTTACGCTAGTAATCTCGATGCCGCTTGAGGCGCTTCCCGCAACTTCCGGAATTGGTAGGGCAATGCGGAACCTAGTCGTGGCAAACTTCATCGTGCAAATTCTCCAGGCACTTTTCCTCAAAATTGCGGTAACAAGCATCGCGGACTTGAACACGAGCTACACTTACAAGTTCGCTTTCATTACGGGAGTTCTTTTGGTCGGGGCACTGGCGGGAATAGTGGTTTACGCCGCGGCCCTGCTTTCGTCAATTTCGAGGAGTCCGGCCGCTAGGATGCTTGCTTACGCGGCGAGGTGAAAATAAATGGAAGGGGAGTTTGGAAAAGGGCTGTTGTACGAAGTGCCGGAGGAACTCCGCCACGAGGAGCGGGTGCTGTGGGTGTTTTCGTTACGGCAACTGCTCATACTCCTGCCATTTGCCATCGTGGCGCTGGCTTGCTTCCTGGGACTCGAGAACCTGGACTTTAAGGCGCGGCTCGCGATTCCGGCAATCATCTTATTTGCGGGTTATGCGCTTGCCTGCATTAAACCCGTGCAAGAGGCGGCTTGGCGCCACGTCAAGTACTTGATCACGCCTAGGCGGACAAGCTGGCGCGAGCCCCTCGCATCCGCTCACTTCGTCGGGGTTGAGGAAGTAAAAGCCAACGCGGTCTTCACTTCTGACGGCCACCTGCTTTCAGTGCTTTTGGTGACGCCCCTTGACTACAGCGTGCTTGGAGAGGACCAGAAGCACGCGCTCGTCTACGGCTACCGCTCGTTTCTAAACGCAATCTCGTTTCCAGTGCAGGTGGTGATGCGCACGACGAAAGTCAACTTGAAAGAGTATTTTGCGAAAGCCAAGGCAAAGGCCGCTAAGGCGGGTGATTCTGCGGCGCTATTGGAAATTAGCAAGTTCGAGCAGTTCGTCGAAGACTTCATCTCTTCGCGGGGAGTCAATGACCGGCTGTTTTACCTCGTAATCCCGCAGGAGAAGGGAAAAGACCTCGAAAAGTCGTTGCGAGAGCTTGAAAACAAGACTGCCGTGTGCTGCGAAAAACTGGCGGCAATCGGCATTGCGTGCCGGAGGCTGGACGACAACTCACTAGTCTCGCTTTACGCAAGCTTTTTCGGGGGATTCGTGGAAGCCGGAGCCGATTACCTATCGCTCTTGACTTTCCTTGACTTTGCGCAAGAGCAACGGGAAAAACTCGAGGCTGCGGGAGCGAAAATGCGGGCTAAAGCCGTTTTCATTGGAATGGAGGTCGAACAAAGTGCTGGAAAGACTGTTTGGAAGGAAAAGGGAAGAACCGAAGCTCAAGGAAAGGCTATTGCCGTACCTGCTGGCGCCCTCAAGCATTGAAAACAAGCCAGACTACATAAAAATCGGCGAGCAGTATTGCCGCGTAATCGCAGTGCTTGGCGTCCCGCGAGTTGTGCGCGCTGGTTTTCTTAACGCGCTGATGATGCAGCAAGGCGATTTTGACGTGAGCATTCACGCTAGCCCGCGGCAAGTTGAGGACACTATAGCTGAACTAAACCACGAGCTGGTCAAGATGGCCGCGGACCTCTACTCGATGGAAAGCAGGGGCGACGTGGTGCCACCTAGCCTGAAAATGAAGTACGACGACACTATGCGCATCCTACAGCTGCTGCAAAGCGGGGAGGAAAAGCTCTTCGACTTCTCCCTCTACATCAACATTCGTGCAAAAAGCCCGGAAAAACTAGACGAGATGACCGGGAGAATGGGCGCGACCCTAGGGCAACTGGCGCTTCTTTACAAGACTATGGATTTGCAGATGCACGAAGCGCTTCCAAGCGTCCTCCCAATCGCCAGAAACCGGCTCGGCATCACCCGAAACATGACGAGCTCGGCCCTCGCAGCGTGCTTCCCCTTCACAACAAGCAACCTGCAGGTAATGGAAAACGGGATAGTAATGGGCGTAAACGACCTCACAGGCATTCCGATAATCATAGACTTGCACGCCCTCCAGAATTCAAACGCCTTGGTGCTCGGAGGCAGCGGCAGCGGAAAGAGCTTCAGCGTAAAAACCATTCTCTTGCGCTTGAGGCGCAACGGCACGCGCGTCTACGTAATAGACCCGCAAGGAGAGTACGCCAAGCTCGCCAAGAAATTTGGAAAAGGCGCGCAAGTAGTCGGATTCAACCCGCAAGACAACAACGCGATAAACCCATTTGACCTAAACGGGCTGCGGCTAAGTGAGAAAGTCCACTCGCTGATGAGCCTATACTCCATAATTTGCGGCGAACTTTCCCCGGCCCAAAAAAGCCTGCTTGACGAAGCCACTTACGCAATTTACGAGGAACGCGGAATAAGTGACTTTACGCAAGCGAATGAAAAAACTAGGATGCCGACCTTTCGCGACCTGCACGACTACTTCAGCAAGAAAGCAAACTCGCCGAATGACCTGATGCAGTCGCGTTCAACTGCTTTGGCGCTCTTAAACCGCGTAAAACCGTTCGCGACCGGCTCGATGAAGTGCTTCGACTCGCAGACTAGCGTAGACCTGGCGGCTGACTTCGTCGTTTTTGACGTCTCCTACTTTATCGACAAGATGCAGACGGTCGCGCCCCCCGCGATGTTCATCGTACTCGACTTTTTACTCAACAAGATGAAGGAAGACTCACGCCAGAGAAAAGCAATAGTGGTCGACGAAGCCTGGCGCCTTTTGCGTGGCCCCAGCATTTCGGAATACCTCCTCTTGTTCGCAAAAACAGCCAGGAAGTACAACACTTCCCTACAAATAATCACCCAAGAACTAGGCGACCTTGGCAAAAGCGAGGCCGGAGCGGCGGTTCTGGCCAACACGTCAGTAAAACTAGTGCTGAGGCAAGAACCCTCTGAAATAGAAGCCGTTGGAAATGCGCTCAAGCTAAACGCGAACGAAAAAAACCGCCTTCTCTCGGCACAACCGGGCCACGGCGTGCTGTTCATCGAGAATTCCCGCATTCCGTACTACAGCATCCACATGCCTGAAGAAAAGGAATTCATTTCAACAAAACCAGAAGAAATGACGAGCCTAGAAAAAGAACACGCGGTCGTCAGGGCGGTTGAAGAGCAAGCGCCATTCGAGAAACTCGACTTCGAGAACGGCTTTTACAAGCGCGGCGACCTCACGCCCGGAGAGGTCATGCTATTGCTCAAAAATGGCTTTACCGTGGCGACAGCCTACGACATTCGGCTCATGCGGCCAGTTGACTTCGTAGTAAAACCCAAGGCACCGGAAAGCGCGCAGCACACAATCTACGTGACTCAAGTCGAACGCCTAATTCGAGAACACACATCTAACGTAAAGGTGAACGTGGGCAACGATGCCGACATCGTCTTTGTTGACAAAGACGGTAAGAAAATTGCGCTCGAAATTGAGACGGGAATGCGGCGCGACTACCTGCTCAAAGCCAACTCCGCACACCTGCGAAAGTACGACGAGGTATACTTCCTGGTTACGAGCGTGCACTTGGTGGAAAAATACCGGAAAATAGGGAGGGTGCTGACGAGGTCGGAAGTCCAGAGGTTTGTGGAAGAGAGATTGAACTAGCCCGGAAAGGTGCTTTCGCAAGCAATTTAAACACGCACTACAACTTATTATAGGTGATTACAGTGGATTATACTACCATTCAAATCAGCACAAACATCCGCAATAGGCTTACTGAACTCAAAGACTCGCCCCGCCAGACTTACGACGAGGTTCTAGAAAAGCTCATAGAACTTGTCCCGAAAGGAGATGAAGAAGGAGAATACAAACCCGCTTTCAGAGGCAGCATCCTGCGCGGACTCCTTGACGCACGACACTCGAAAACCACAGCGCTGGCAGAACTGGAGAAACAATTCGGAACGTGAAACTCATGGCCTACTCCGTTCAGTTTTCGCAGGAAGCACGGGCAAACCTAGAGAAACTAGATCCACCTACGGCACGCAGAGTGATTGAAAAAATAAAGGTTGCAGCGGCAGACCCCTTTCACTATTTCAAGCGGTTAACCAACAGCGAACTCTACAAGCTTCGCGCCGGCGATTGGCGCATCCTCGCACTCATCAACCCCACAAACGATACCCTATTCATCGTCACCCTAGGTCATCGTAAGAACATCTACGAGTAGGGCAAGCCGTCAGCCACTTCTAGTGCTTTCTCCCTCACCATCGCCGCCGACAATCCAGCGTCAACCACGCGAATTAACCTCCATCCTTTTTTGGCCAACAGCGTTTCCTTTTCTCCGTCGCGTGCTTTTTGCTTGTCCTTTGCGTGAAAGAACGCCCCATCCCACTCCACCGCAAGCTTCCTTTCAGGAAAAGTGACGTCAATCTCGAAAGGCGGTAACACCGTCCTGTCGGAAAAAACTATCTTCTCGGCCGGCAAAAGCCTGCGAAGCTCTTCATAAAACAAGCGCTGGTTGAAGGAACCGGAAATGAACGGCGCCTCGGCTTCAGCGTTCTCCTTCACGCCGTCCTCCCACAACGGCTTAACGCGCACTTTAGTCACCTCACGCTTGACACTCGTCGAGAAAAGCGCCTCGAACTGCTGAAGGGAATGCAATTCCTCCTCAACCAACCTCGCCTTGTCAGAATACTTTCCGCCGCAAAGCAAAGCAACCGCGTAAGCAGCGTCGTCAGGCTCGCGCGTCAAAAACACGGCATTAACCGCACAGTTAGCTGCAAGCGCCGGGTCAAGCGCTTTCACGCTCTGGCTTACGACAATCAAACCGAGCCGAAACTTTCGCGCTTCGCGTAATACCGTCGCGACGTACGACGGCTCTTCTTCAGTGCCAACGCAGAGCTTCTGCGCCTCATCTACCAAAGCAAACAAAACCGGCAGGTTTTCAAGCGACTGACAGTAAGAATAGAGCTTACGCAAGAAAACCTCGGCAAAAACAGCTTGCGCGTCAGCCGACCGCAACCCCTTAAGCTCAAAACAACAGGTCTGACCCGTGACAACCGAAAACGGAACCTGCGTTTTTGAAGAGAACACCCCGCTTAGAGAAATCATGTCGAGCCTGCGCTTCAACGAAAAGAGACTCGCGTCCGGCTTCTTCTGGCTCGACAAAAGAAAACTACAGTACGCCGACACTTCAGGAAGAGAAGGCGGCCGCCTGTTCCACGAACCCCTATCACCATCGCGAAAACCCCGCTCCTCAAACGCACCCTTGACGCATTTGGCCAAAAAATACGCTTGAATATCCCCAAGCCCTAAAACCCGCTTTAACATGGAAGAGCTTTCCGCAGATTTTTCAGCCGGCGTACAACCATCCAACTCAAAAAGCGCAAGATTGACTTTTCGAGCATCAAACACCCGCCCCCCACACGCACGAACGACGCCAGCGTACTCCTCGTGCGGGTCAAGCACGACCACTGGCGCCCCCGCTTTCGTCAACCCATAAACCAAGCGCTTCGCCAAAGTCGACTTACCAGAACCACTCGCCCCCACAATCAAGGTGGAAGGCGCCTGCTCCTTAGAGTAGTCGACGGAATAACCCCTAAACAATAATGGACTTACCCACGCGAAATCCGTTCGAGGCGAAGAACTCCCACGCGCATACAACCGCTTCAAGAGCCACAACCACGGAAAAGCGAAGTAAAACGCGGTTTTCGCAACGTTCGACGCAGTAAAACTACCCGTCTTGCGCAACACCCACCTAACTTTACCTATCTTGACACTAACATTTTCCATCTTTGCCAACTCCGACGCGAGCTGCAAAACTTTTTTCCGGGAAAAGCCCGCGTCAAAGCCACGGCGAAGGCGCGCCGCGAGCCTTAAACTCCTTAGCGAGCCCACAAAGGCGAAGCGACCGCCCAAAGGCGGGAAGGATTTAAGAACGAGCGGCCGGCAAAGACTGGCTTAGCGGGCTTTGAAAGAAAAAAATGCGCGTAAGATAAGGGAAGTGTTGAGTGGAATGCATTGGTTCGAGCGTCTGCCGCCGATAGAGCGCGTCCTCACTCAAGGCAAACTGGTTTAAATTGGAAAAGGGAAGCTTTCTGTAGAGATGGTTAACCGTGGTTTTGTGAAAAGGGTCAGAAAAAGGCTAAGGACTACTGCCTCGGGTTCGGTCGGGAAAAAACGCGCGCGGACAAAAGCGCAGCTAAAAAAAGACTTGATGAAAACGCTCGCGGCCGCTCCGGTTACGGGAGTGCATTTCACAAAGAGAAAAATCACTCTAAATTACATGGGCAAACGCATTACGGACGAAATCATTATAGATCGGGAAAGGCACGTGGCCGAGTGGAGCAGGAGAAGAAAACAGATAATCCTAGACCGGAACCTTAGCGGGTTTGACAGGGAAACCTCCTTTCGCGCGCTGTGCGTACACGAAGTGGTAGAGAAGTTCGTGGCTGAAAAGTACGGCCTCCACGTGGATACCGAAGCGCACTTTGTAGCCGCAAAAAAAGAGGAAGAGTACGTGAAGGCACACGGCGGCAACTGGCGAAGCCACGAACTCATCGTTTACTGGGACTGGCACAACCTGGGCGAAAAAGGATGAAGCTGGAGTTCCACAAAATCACCTTCCGTCCCGGCGCCTACTACTGGGCATGGCTGGACGTCGACTACCTCCCCTACGCGCGGCTAGAGGAAAAAGACCTCAAAGCGCTCCCCTACCCGGTCTACATACCGTCAATCCACCCCGACTGCCCAATCGGCACGCCCTGCACCGGACCTGACACTAAAACCAACGAACTCCACTTAACCAAAACCTTCGAAGAACTCCCCTTGCATGCCGACCTGAGAAAAGACCTACGCCGGGTAGAGAAAAAAAACGCGCAAACCATCATAATAGAAAACGAGAAAGACGCGCTACTAAAGTCGCACAAATGGTTTCTCGAACAATTCGCAGAAGAGGAAGAAGACTTCAGACGCAGGCTGCACGTCTGGAAAAACGCAAGAACCCTAAGCGCCTACACGAAAGACGAGCTACTAGCAGTCCACATAACCCTGCCAACAGAAAACACAGTGTACTACCTAGGCTGCTGGTGGAACAGAAACCACAAGACAAACTCGCCAGCCACCTACCTGCTCAAAAAAGACATCGAAAACGCCATCAAAAACGGCATTACCGTCTACGACCTCGGAATCGGAAGCGAACCATACAAAAAACAATGGGGCGTAACCGAAAGAAACACCAAATACTACCTCAACATGCCAAAACCACTCGAAGAAGAACTCGTCGAAAAACAAGTAATCGAAAAATAAACCCCAACAACTTAACAAGCCAAAACAACCACCGCAGACGGGAAGGATTTAAGAACGAGCGGCCGCCAAAGACTGGTTTAGCGGGCTTTCGAAAAGAAAAAAAACGGCTTGCAAAAGGTTCGTACGGCCGAATAAAGGAATAAAGAGTCCTGAATTTATGGGAAAACCCATCCACGGAAAGTACTATTCCACCTCAGAATATCATCGGGCTTGGTTCACCGGCGAACTCTTCAAGGAAAAGCAATCATTCGGCACGTTTGCTAGGTTTCATCCCGAAATCCTAATCGACCAGATACGCGACTTGGTCAAAGACCCCAGTAAAAGCACCGTGCTCGAAATCGGCCCGGGAAACGCGCCAGTTTCCGCAGCATTGCCCTTCAAAAGACGAATATTTATTGACCGCAGCGCCAAAATTGCGACGGACCTAAAAACCCCAGCGGCCCTCATTGAAGTTACTGCGAAAAACTTAGACGCGTTTAAGGGCCATAGCTCGTTTGAAAAAATAAAGGAACGAGTGAACAAGGGCGAACCAACTTATGCCGGAATTCGTTTAGATTCAAAAAACACGCAAATCGTAGTCGGAGACGCTACCGCGCTGCCTTTTCGCAAAGACGTCATGCATGACTTGGTCGTAGTCAACGAAGTGCTCACCCACGTGAAACCCGAAGAACGAGTTAAGACATTAGAATCCATTGCCGCACTTACCGGCGCCATACTGATAGTAGACCGGAACCGACTGCCCTTAGAGCGAATATCCCATCACCCGCGTTTCACCGAGGCAAACAGGCTCGAAATGGAAAGACAAGTTGACTTTAATGAATTGAGAAAAGCCCTTCCCACCAACGAGTGGCACGTCCAAACTATCGAAGTAACCAGTGAAAAACAGGCATACACCATCCTGAAGGCCGTAAGAAGGAAATAAAAAAAATGACTCGCCAAAGGCGGGAAGGGTTTAAGAACGAGCGGCCCGACTAAGTGGGGCAGCGAGCTTTGAAAAAAAAGCGCTCGCGATAAAAGAAAAATCGAGTCTGAAACTGAAAATCGTTTTAGTGCAGTTTCCTCATTATGTCCGTACCCACCCTGGCCCACGCGTTTTCCTTCAGTAAACCGCTTCGCTCCAACCCATCCAGCACTTCAGGATTTGAAAAAATAGCCCCCACGGCGAAGCGCACGCAATAATGTTTCAGCCGCACGGGGCTTATCGTGCAGGAACATCACGTTGTAAAACAATATGGCGTGAGGCTGGTTTAAGGGAGTGAGGCTGAGGCCTTCTACGTTGGCGTGATGAAAAGTATACTCTATTTTTGCGTCTGAATCAAAGACATTAGAAGCTAACGCGGCTTCGCGGGCCGCAGAAAGATTGGCCTCATTAAAGTCCAAAACACTTACGCAGGCAATCTTGCCGGCCGCACGCAAGTATTTCGCAACCTCAATGTGCTCACTAGGAAAGTCGGATGACGAACCGGGCACTTCAACTAGAGTATTTCCGCGGACTAATTTAGTGTCTGACGGCCCGCCGACTCCCACAACCCAAGCACGAATGACTTTAGACCGAGATTTGGAAAACAACGAAGTAAGGGAAGAAAGCCGAGGATTCCGGTTTGGCACGGTTAAACCAAAGGCAACAAGCTTTTCAGTCATAACAAACACCTGAATCAAACACTACTTTAAATCCAGCGATAAAAAAAAAGTCAGAACCAACCAGATAACGGTTAAGCACGAGCCGACCGCCAAACGAGCTTAGCGCGCCAAAGCAGGAAAAAACAAACACACACAAGACTAAACCAAACAACCAAGAACCACGCCGAAACAACGCATACACAAAAACATGCTACAAAACGACACGCACGCAAAGTATTTCGACGCGAAACTACAAGAAGCGACAACAAAAAGAACCGCGCTCAAAGCACTACTAAGGAACGGATAAAACAAGCTAACTACGGCACACCACCTTTACCCCCACCGCGAAGAACGACGGGAAGACCTTACTGCAAACGCAGCCGACCCCCGCCCTGCCTTCCTTTGATCAAATAAAGCCCCCTGACGCCTCAAAACACGCCGTTCGCGGCCCAAAAACCGCCGCTTTTAACGCTTAAAAAGTCGGGCCGCCTAATAACACTGTGATTCCGGACGTAGTCGAACGCATTGCCGCCGAAGTAAGCCTAGTCCTAAGCGTCATCGTCCTGATTTTCTGGGGCGCATACTCGCTCATCATAAGCCAACAACTAAAGCAAGGGACCGCCAGGAAGGACTGGAAAATTTCGATGGTATTCTACGGCGGCATCATGCTTTTGGTGTCCTCAACCATCCTGATGGGCGCCAGCATGCTCTACAACACGCGCGAAGGAGAACAGCTCTCGACAATCCTAAACAGCATCTCGATGCTCATCTTCATCTACGGCTTCTACCTGCGCATGCAAAGCGTGCTGCCCGAAGACGGCATACTGCAACCTCACAAGAAAAAACGCTAAGAGACGCACAATCGGCTACTAACCGAACTCGCCTTCCTTTTCGAGCAACTTTTGCCCCAGGTGCGAATAGACTGCGAGCTTGAGTACCTTTAGCGGGAGGAGTGCGCACTTTGCCCGAACGGCCGAAATAGGAACGCCAAGAAGCGAGTAGGCAAAGTCCTTGTCGAGGAGACGGAGTTCGTCGAGCGATTTTCCAATGCAGGCTTCGCACAGCATGTCGGCCGAAGCAGTCGAAATCGCGCAACCAACGCCAGTAAACGACGCGTCCACCACCCTACCATCAGGCCCCAACTGCACGAAAAGCGTAAAATCATCCCCGCACACGGGATTGACGTCATGCGCTCGCAGTGCCGCCGACGCCAGCTCGCGCCTAAAACGCGGCGAACGATAGCGGTCCAGCACGTTCTCGGAATACATATCCATTTTAGATCATGCCATGGAAAATTGCGTGAAGAACCGCGCCAAGCACAAAAATAATGCCGCCAATCAAGTAATCGCCAGTAAGCAAGGCAAACAAAAGCCCACCACCCATCAGCACATCATCTACCCAGTCTAACTGCTCAATCATAGCCCGCCACTCCCAAAAACCCTCTTCACTTTCTTTAACGAGGCAATAAAGTAATCAACCTCATCCAAAGAATTGTAAACATAAGGCGACGCCCGCGCAGTAGCCGCAACTCCAAGCGCCCGCATCAAAGGCATTGCACAATGATGCCCCGACCGAATCGCGACCCCCTCGCCATCCAAAACCGAGGCAACATCGTGACCGTGAACGCCAGGCAAGTTAAAGGAAACCACGCCAGCCCGCTCGTGCACATCACTCGGGCCAAAAACAACTGCGCCAAGCGAGTCAAGCGACTCGAGCATCAAGGCTAGAAGCTGCTTCTCGTGCTCGCGCACCGCGCCAAGCCCGCCAATTTCAGACAAGTAGTCAAGGGCAACCCCAAAAGCAATCGCGTCACCGACATTCCCAGTACCGGCCTCAAACTTTAGCGGCGGCTCGACAAAAGTGGAGGACTCAAAACTAACTTCGCGAATCATCTCCCCACCGTAGTTAAACGGACGCATCGAATCAAGCAACTCGCGCTTGCCCCAAAGCACCCCGACGCCCATTGGCCCAAGCATCTTGTGCGAACTAAATGCCAGAAAATCACAGCCGAGAGAAGAAACGTCAACAGGCAAGTGCGGCGCGCTTTGCGCAGCGTCCACCACAACAAGCGCACCGGCTTCGTGCGCGCGCCGGCTAATCGCCGCAACGTCATTAATCGTGCCAAGAACATTCGAAGCGTGCGTAACCGACACGAGCTTCGCACACGAAAGAAGAGAATCAAGCGACGCGAGGTCAAGACGGCCTTCCGGAGTAATCGGAATAAAGCGCAACACTGCACCAGTCTGGCCCGCGACGAACTGCCACGGCACGATATTGCTATGGTGCTCCATCTGCGACAAGACGATGACATCGCCCTTGCGCAGGTTGGCCAAAGCCCACGAGTAGGCAATCAAGTTAAGCGATTCGGTCGTACCGCGGGTAAACACCGTCTCGCGCGCAGACGCGCCAATGAAAGCCGCAGCCTTCTTGCGCGCCGACTCATACGCATCCGTCGCCTCTGCAGAGAGCGCATGCAGCCCGCGGTGAGCGTTGGCGTTATAGCTACGGTAGTAATCCGAAAGCGCCTCAATCACTTGCACGGGTTTTTGAGTTGTCGCGGCATTATCTAGGTAAACGAGGGACTTGCCGTTAGGCAGCTTGCGCGAAAGAATCGGAAAATCTGCGCGAACGCGCGGCACGTCAATCAAGCCAACCACTTCCTCGCGATTTCAGCCTCAATCGGCGCCAATGCCTGCGCAACACCCGCGCGCTCGGCAACCGACTCAAGAAAAGAAGAGGCGAGCGTCTTTTTCGCCTCGGGCTTAGGAATACCGCGGCTCGCCAGGTAAAAAAGAGAATCATCATCGGCGTGCGTGACCGACGAAGAGTGCGTCGCGCGCACGTCCGCCTCCTCAATCTCAAGAGTCGGCATCGCGTCAGCCCGCGCGCCCGGATTTAGCAGAAGCGCGTTTTGCGAAAGATAGGCGTCAGCATGCTTAGCGCCCTTGTCAATGCGAATGTTACCCCAAAAAACCGCGCGGCCGGAATCACGCAACACCGCGCGCATCACCGAACTCCCCTTGGTTAAAACCGCGCGGTGGTGCAGGTTGCTCGCCAAGTCAAAGTGCTGGGTGCCCGAAGCGAAAGCCAGGGAATTGTCGCGAGACGAGCTGCCCGCGCCCTCAAGCACCGCCTCAGAAAGCGACTTGCAAAGCGAAGCGCCAAAAACGGCAGTAAGAGAAGTGACTGACGCGCCGGGACCGGCGAAAAAGCGGCGCTGAGAAAGGGAAATCGCGGCAGGAGCTGACGCGAGCAAAGTCGAGTAGTGAAGAACCGCGTTTTCTCCAAGAAAAACCTCGGACGAGACTACGTGACTAGAGTTGAGCCGGTTTTCCTCAAGCACGCGAACCGCTGCGCCAACGCCAATGGAATAGAGCGTGAAGAACGTCGAAAGCTTGGCGCCGTCGCTTGAGGCGGGATAAGACAAGCGAATGGTGGCGGTCGCACCTGCGGGAACAACAACCAGAGAACCCGCAGCCGTCGCCTTGGCTAGCTCAAAGTATTTCGCAGACGACGCCGACATGGGCTGCGCCAAAAGCTTCTCAAGCAATGGCGCGGCGCGCGCGTCCGAAAGAGGCAAAACCTCGCAGCCATCTGCTTCAAGAGCCGCGCCCTGAACCGCCGAAAGCTTTAGGACGTCAAGCCCTGTGCGCGAAAGGTCGGTGTAATGGTTCTTCTCAAGCGCAGCGGCTACACTAGAGGAAAGAAAGCGCTTGCGCGCCGAGGAAAGAAAATCGCCGGCCATGGAAATCAGCCCACCGACCCGGACATGTCAAGCTCGACTAGCCGGTTTAACTCGATTGCGTACTCCATGGGCAGGCGCTTGCTGAAGTCCTCGATAAAGCCAAGGACTATGAGGGCGAGCGCCTCGCTTTCGGTAAGCCCGCGGCTCATAAGATAGTAAAGTTGCTCCTCGCCAATCTTGCCAACAGTCGCCTCGTGGCCGACACTGACCTGCTCTTCCTCAACTTCCATATACGGATACGTGTCACTGCGCGAAATCTCGTCAAGCAAAAGCGCGTCACACCGCACGCTCGACTTAACTCCGGTGCAGCCCTTCGCAACTTTAAGCAGGCCACGGTAGCTCGTGCGGCCGCCATCTTTTGAAACTGACTTCGAGGTAATAACCGAGGTCGTCCTAGGCGCTAGGTGAATGACTTTGCCGCCCGAATCCTGCTGCTGCCCCTTGCCCGCATAAGCAAGCGAAAGAATCTCCGCCCGCGCACCCTCGCCCATCAAGTAAATCGACGGATACTTCATCGTCACGCGGCTGCCGATATTGCAGTCAAGCCAAAAAACGTCCGAATTCGCGTAAGCAAACGCCCTCTTCGTCACGAGATTGTAGACATTGTTCGACCAATTCTGGATAGTGGTGTACTGCACCTTAGAACCAGGCAGGGCGACTATCTCGACAACTGCAGAATGGAGCGACGCGGCCGAGTAAACCGGCGCCGAACACCCTTCAACGTAATGCACTGAACTCCCTTCTTCCGCGATTATCAGCGTGCGCTCAAACTGCCCGACATTGGAGGCGTTGATGCGGAAGTACGCCTGCAGCGGCAAGTCCACACGCACGCCCTTCGGAACGTAAACAAAACTGCCGCCAGACCAAACAGCAGTGTTAAGCGCCGAGAACTTGTTGTCCCGATAGGGAATAATCTTTCCGAAGTACTTGCGCACAAGTTCCGGATGCGTCTGCACCGCCGTCTCTACGTCACTGAAGATGACCCCCTTCGCCTCAAGGTCGGCGCGAAGAGAATGGTAAATATTTTCAGACTCGAACTGAGCGCCAACGCCGGCAAGAAACTTCTGCTCCGCCTCAGGGATGCCGAGCTTCTCAAATGTCTTCTTGTACTCGTCGGGAACCATATCCCAAGTCTTGGCATTGTGCACATCAGTCGGGTTCACATAATAGTGGAGGTCGTCAAAGTCGATGCCGCTTAAGTCCGCCCCCCAAGTAGGCATCGCCCGCTTGTTGAAGTGGTCAAGCGCCTCAAGCCGCATCGCAAGCATCCACTCCGGCTCGTGCTTCTGCGCCGAAATCGTGCGCACTAACTCTTCCGACAGGCCCTTTTCGGACTTGAAAGCATAGCCTTTCTCCGACGAATGGAAATCGAACTGCCTATAGTCGAACTCGAGGCGCATAGGCGCTTGCATTTTAGCCGCCCCCTACCGACGGAACGCGGTCCGCCTTTTCCTTGTTCAACTTGATGAGCGAAGTATAGAACTCGTCCTTCCCGACGCCCTTTTCCTCGACTCGCGGAGAAAGCTTGGCGAGCGCCTCATATCCCTCGGCCTCAATTTCACTCGCGAGCTCCGGCCCCCCACTCTTCACAATGCGGCCATCAAGCATGACGTGAACGAAATCAGGCTCGATGAACTCTAGAACGCGCTTGTAGTGAGTCATTAGAATGACCGCGCCGTTATTCTCGCGCTGCCAGCGATTGACTTCGGCCGAGGCCGTCTTGACTGAATCAACGTCAAGACCCGAATCGATTTCGTCAAGAAGCGCGAGTGACGGGCGAAGCAAGTTTAGCTGAAGCACTTCCGACCGTTTCTTCTCCCCACCAGACAGGCCGCGGTTGACGTCGCGATCCTCAAAGTCGGCAGGCAAATGCAAGTCCGCCGCGCGGGACGCGACCGTCTTTCGGAATTCAAGCACAGTCGGCTTCTCCCCGCGAACCGCCTCGACCGCGCGCTTAAGAAAAGTGTGGAATTTTAGGCCCTGAATCTCAATGGGATGCTGAAACGCGATGAAGACGCCCTTTCGCGCACGCTCATCTGGAGAGAGGGAAAGCAATTCCTCGCCCTTAAAGAGAAGCTGGCCAGTGGTAACGACTGCCACGGGACTCCCCGCAAGAACGTTGCCAAGCGTGCTCTTCCCGCTGCCGTTGGGGCCCATAATCGCATGCACTTCCCCCGCGTTGACCGAGAGGGTAATGCCCTTGAGAATGGACTTGCCGCCGATGCTGGCGTGAAGGTCCTTGATTTCAAGCAAAGCCATTTTCAATCACTTTACGTCACAATCCGCGTTGAGGCGGATGGACCCCTGGCGCAACGGCGCTTCATCCATGCCCCCGGCGCGAAGCTCGCGGCAGCACGTACACACAGTAGAAGAGGAAACCAAGTCAATTGGCTTCCGATCTGCAATGCCATCAGCAGCAACCCGCGCAGCCTCAATAACCGAAGGCAACGAAATGGCCCCCTTCACATCCGCACCGTACTTGCCAGCAAGATACTTGCTAACCGCCGCCTGCGTAAGGCCAAGCGCCCCGGCTATTTCCATTTGCGAAAAGCCGTACTTTTCCGAAAGAATGCGGGCTGTTCGGGCCTTGACGGCCGGAACAAAACGCTTAAGCGTAACCTCACAAGGAAATATCATGCTTTCACCCTCCCATCTAACTAGTAGAATAAGGGCGGACGAGCCTTATAATTATTACTGAGTTATAGGTCGGTGGGCTTGCAGGCAACTATCATCGGGGCAGGAAGGACAGGCAGCAGAATAGCTGCCGCACTGGCAAAAACCAGCCTGACGCTGACGATAATCGACCGCGACTGCCTGGAAGAAAGCGACCTGACCGACAGCCCCGTTTACGGCCGCGCCGACTTGGGCAAAATGAAGGCCGAGGCGCTCGCAAAACACGTTGGCGCATACGGAACTCCGATTTGCGAACACTTGTGCGCACAAAACATCGACGAACTGCTTGAAGGCACCCGAATCGTGCTTGACGCTACCGACAACTGGCACGCCCGCGCGCTAGTCAACGAATGGTGCTGGAAAACCAAAACCCCATGGATCTACTCGGGCGCCCTGGCCGCAAAAGCCATGGCTAGCGCCATCACCCCACCCCAAAAACCATGCTGGCTTTGTTGGAATGCGATTGAACCCACCCAAGTGCTAAGCTGCAGCACGAGCGGCATCGACGGACGCGCGGCAGACGCGGCCGCGCAAAAGGCGGTCGAACAAGCGCAAGCGATTGCGCAAGAAAAACGGCCAGAGCTGGCGGGAAAACTGTTTTTCGCCGATGTCGGAAAAAAAGTGGAGACGCAAACCCCCCTTGTCGCAAACCCGGAATGCCCGGTCTGCGCAAAGGGCAAGCTTCCGCTGCTTAACGGAACGGAAACGGCGCAACTCGTGTGTGGAAGCGGGCAATGGCTCTTTCTGAATGTGGGCCTGAAGGAAAAAGTTAGGCACTACACCGTACAAGCGCTCGCGGCGAAACTTGGCCGCGGGGCAACGGCAATTGAAAGCGTGGTGCAAATAACGCGGGAAAAAGCAAGCGCCATCGTTTTTCCCGGCGGACGCGCCACAATAAGGGCAAAGGACGAGCCTGCCGCACGCAAGCTCAACGACGAGATTGCCGAGCGCCTCTCCGCGTAAGCGGCCGCGATTGCCTTTAATACTTTTCAGGCACCTAATTCTTGCGCGCAGGGTTGGCGGAACGGCTACGCATCCGACTGCAGACTCTTGAAAAACCGGCAAATGGTTTGGCAAGCGGCGTAAATCGGATTAAGCGAGTTCAACTCTCGCACCCTGCTCTCACTTCTTCACTAACCTGCGGCGCACGCGACCAACAAGCGAAAACACCTCATCACTGCCGGCGTCAACGAGGTCCGGCCGACGAAGGACTAGATACGCCATGCCGACTAGCGCCCCAAACAAGTGAACCGCCACGTCAGACACCGCCCCCGCCTCACGTAAAACCCCCGAGTCAATCAACGCGCGCTGCTCGACGACAGCGCGAAGCGAATTGTTCGCCGCCGCGGCCTCAACCGACTTGTTATCCAACACTAGCTGGGTTACCTGCGCCGAAAGATTCGCCTGCTGAGTCTCAAGTCCCGTCCGCTGCACTGAGACGCCCGCGTCAACGGCTGGAAAGACCACAAACTGCACCAAGAGCGGAAGCGCAAGCAAAAGAACAACCGCCAACTTCGGCCGCGCAAGGGCCGAAGCACCAATGAGCCCGGCGACCCCGCCACTGGCACCCGCAAGCGCAATCGACGGGTTAAGTAAGGAAAAACCGATGCTTGCGGCAACACCAGAAAGGAAAAACACGGCCAAAACCGCGCCCACGCCTGCAGAGTACTCAAGCACCGCGGCGAAAAGTACTAAAGGCACAAGATTGCCAAGCAAGTGCCTCGTGCCAAGATGCGCAAACAAGTGAAGCACGAGATTTGCGGCAGGATTAGAGGAATAGAACGAAAGCGATAAGAGCTCGCCCTGTGGAATGAAAAGCCGCCCCCCACTAAAGTGCAGGTAAACTAAGACTATGGCCGCGGCAAGCGCGATTGTCGCTACGGGAAACCGCTTCACTAAAAGAGTTGAACGCAAGGAAATAAAATGAGGGCAGACTGCAAGCTAAGAGCAGTAAAAGAACCGGCCGCGGAGAGAATTAGGCACTTTTCAGTGCGGGTGCGACCAGTTCAACCCACCTTCACAGAATCCGCAGAATCATTACGGAAAGGATGTTAAAAAGGGTTGCGCACCACTGGGGGCGGGTGAAAAAAAGAGCGTTTTGAAGAACCTTTTGAGGAGCGGGAAGCGAGCCGCCATCGGGGCGGGGGTCTCACAGCGACGAAAAAAGGTTCAGCGGGCGCGGAGGGATTCGGACCCTCGGCCTGCCGCACTTAGCTCACTAGCTGCTAAAACAACGCTCACTAGGGTCGCTGTTAAGAGCCGGCCGCTCTAACCAAACTGAGCTACGCGCCCAAACTGAATAATAAACTGTGGTGAGCGTAGTTTTAATATGATTACTGTACTGAGGCTCGGCCACCGCGCAGGCCGGGACGTCCGAATTACCACCCACTGCGCCCTAGTCAGCCGCGCCCTCGGCGCCGGCGAATGCGCAATCGCCGGGGACGCGTGCGAAGAAATCGTCGACAGCGTCGCAAAAGTCGTTGCCGCCTGGGGCGGCAACTTTGCCGCACGCTCTGAAAAAAACTGGCGAAAGTACTTGCGCAACTTCAAGGGCGTCAAAGTGCACCTCACGATGTACGGAATGCCCGTTCAGGAAAAAATAGCGGCTGTGCGCAAGGCCGCGCGCGGGCACGACCTCCTCGTCGTCATCGGAGCCGAGCACGTGCCGGGTGAAGTCTACGGCGAATGCGACTACAACATCGCGGTAACCAACCAGCCGCACAGCGAAGTCGCCGCCCTCGCCATTTTCTTGCACGAACTTGGTGTGGGAAAGGAACTGGACGCGAAATTTGCAGGCGCGCGAGTGAAAATAACGCCGAGCGAGCGGGGCAAAAACATAGAGAAGAAATAAATACTGGCGGCGTATGGGTATTAACGTCCCAACACTTCCCGCGAAAAAGGTCGTAACAATCCATGCCTAAAAAAACCGCTTCTGACCACGTCTTTGAAGGATTCGTAAAAGACGTCGCAGGCGCGCCTGGACTCAAGGTTGTAAAGGGCCTGGGTAAGGAAGGCGGGACCGACGAGAAAATAGAACTGGCAAGCGGCCTCAAGCTGGCAGTAGTGCGCTCGCTGCTAAACCAGCTCAACTACCACGGCATCGTAGAATACACCCGCGAGAAGAACATGCAGAGCGGCTGGTTCACATACACGTGGAGAGTCAACAAGAGCCGCGCGATGCAGAACTTTCTTGTGAAGAAAAAAGTTGAGTACGAAGCACTAAGAAAACAAATCAACGCACAAGGCGAAGGCGCAGTCATCTACAACTGCCCTAAGGGCTGCGGCCGCGTGGCATTTGACAAGGCAATGGACACGCAATTCGCCTGCGGAAGCTGCAGCACCAAACTCAAGTTCGTCGAAGGCAGTAAAGAACTACGCGAACTCGAAACCCGCATCTCCGCGCTTGAGACCATCCTCGGGAAGCCCAACGTATTTTAAGCAGACCTCTGCGAAATAGTAATAACGACTGCTTCTAAAGCGGGGTAGGGTAGCCAGGAGTGCCCGCTGGGCTCATAACCCGGAGACCACAGGTTCAAATCCTGTCCCCGCTACCTACTTTTCTTCCGCTTAGCTTGGGGCTTGGTCCGTTTCTTGCGCGCGAAAACTTTGGCTGGCGGCTGCTGGCTTCCGAAGTACCTGAGCACTTTTTGCATCACACGGCCATTGACGCGCTTGCTCTCGACTAAGTAGTAGTAGAGGTTGCCCTTGATTTTCTTGCTGCGCACGAATGCCATGGAAAAAGTTAGGCACTACAGGAATAAAAAGCGCTCGCTGGAAAAAGTTAGGCACTACGCTTACTTCTTCATGTACCGATAGCGCATCGCGGTGTAGGGCTTGGGCGCTTCGGGCTGGACTTCGGCTTCCGGCTCCTCGATAGTTGGCGCTTCGGAGACGATGATGATTTTCTCGGCCGCCTTGACGTTTTTGTAGAGTATTGTCTTTTCCCTGAAGAGCTTGGCGGCATCAAGTTTGTTCGACGCGTGAATCGGCTCTAGGGACAGTCGCGAGACTTCGCCCTTCTGCAAGTCGATGATGGCATCCTGTACCGTGCCGATTTTTTTTGCGCCGCCAGCCGTGTAAACAGCCATACCGATGAGTTCAGAAACCCGTTTCATTACTATAACCAACCCCTTGCTTTAGTCAACCCTAATCGTCAAGCGCTTGAGCGCAGCGTTCTTCACATGAGAATAGTCGCGATCATGTTGTATGGCCTTGATTACCGCGAGGTAGCTGCCCGCGTCCGTCCGCTGGGTAGCCCAAACAGACACCTTAAAGTGGCGCTTCTCGCCCGCCTTTAGCTGGCCGAGTCGAATCTCGCGCGTCTGTGAAATGGCACTGCGATCAACACCGAGGCCCTTGGCCAACGCGACGGTAATTGAAGTGAATTCGTTGTTGGCCGCCTGGTCGCCGGTAAAGTTCTCGAGGTCGATCTCCAAGTCCAAGTAGTCGTTGACGTTGGCCTTCAAGCTATATGGATGAAGCTCGCAGGCGAGGCCAAACACTGCAGCGTCGCGCGGCTTTTCGCCGCCTCCAAGAAAATCAAAAACACCCATGGGTTAGAAGCACCTTACTAAGGACAAGCAATTGCGAGGAGTTATTTTAACCTATTGGAGGGAGGGGCGCGAAGGCCTAGGGAGTTGGGGCATTCACCCAGCCTTCCCACCAGTTCGCGTACTCCCGCAGCGCCTGGCTGAAGGCCCCGTCAAGCGAATACCGCCCATCGGCACCTTTTTTCACCAAACCCGATCGCTCTAGCGACAAGCAAAGCAGGTAAAGTGTCCCTTTGGGGGCCGAGAGCTCGCCAACAAGCGCGGCAAAAGACTTTGGCTCCTGCTTCAGGGCCTCCAAGAGCTTGAGCATCAGCCCTTTTCTGGAGGGAGAAAAAGCGAAGGAATTGGTGATGAAGTTATAGATGGTAAACTGCGACTTGCCCAACCGCCCTACGTCCTCAGTGCTAACGCGGAAGTAGGCGAAGGCCGTGCCCTTCTGGCGCGCGTAATGCAGCTTGGTCGCGCCAGTGCGCTTAGTCGACCCGGTTCCCGGAGGCACACCCCCCTCACTTCCACTATTCAAGGTTTTTCACTTCCCCGGGCGCGCAAACGCCGGTTTTAGTCATTCTCACTCGGTGCGACTACTTAAATAGTTGCCTGCAATAAAGTCGATTATGGCCGCGGGGTGGGAAACCGGCGCCGATTTAATTGTCGGGGTACGGGCTATCGAAGTCCTTGACTCTAGGGGTAACCCCACAGTCGAGGTGCATGTTGCCGCAAAACGCGGTAAGGGAGCCGCAATCGCACCCTCAGGAGCGTCAACGGGCATTTTTGAGGCAGTCGAACTACGGGACGGGGGCAAGCGCTATGGTGGTAAAGGCGTTGCGACCGCCGTTTCTAACGTCAACAAGATAATCGGCCCGAAACTAGTCGGCATGCACGCAACCGACCAAGTGGGGCTTGACTCGCTAATGCGCAAACTAGATGGCACTGACGACAAACACAAACTTGGAGCCAACGCCATTGTCGCTACAAGCATGGCCTGCGCAAAGGCCGCCGCTTCCTGCCTGGGCCTAAAGACTCACGAATACTTGGGCGCAAGAAAGCGAGTAGTGATACCCGTACCCTTTTGCAATGTAATCAATGGAGGCAAGCACGCGGCCAACGGACTCGCTTTCCAAGAGTATATGGTTGCGCCTATCGGCGCCAAGCGTTTTTCTGAGGCAATGGAAGCGACCTGTAGCATTTACCACACACTAGGTAAGAAACTGCAAGCCAAGCACGGGCCGGGTTCAACCAACGTAGGCGACGAAGGCGGTTACGCGCCGCCCTTCGCAACCGTCGCGGAGCCGTTGGCTTTTTTGGAAGAAGTTGTCGAAGAAACTGGCTGGAAAGGAAAGGTATTTTTCGCACTTGATTTAGCAGCATCATCGTTTTTTGAGAACGGAAAATATTTGGTCGATGGTAAGAAACTAACCCCCGGCGAGCTGGCGGATGTGCTTTCCGGCTTGTGCAAAGAGTATCCGATAATATCCATTGAAGACCCGTTTGAAGAAAATGCGTTTGGTGATTTTGCGAGCTTTACAAAAAAACACCCAAAAATACAGGTGGTTGGTGACGATTTGCTCGTGACAAACACCACTCGCATTAAAACCGCACTCGAACAAGGTGCTTGCAATGCCCTTTTACTCAAACCAAACCAAGCCGGTTCTCTTTCTGAAGCAGTGGCAGCAGTTGAAACCGCTTACGAAAACGGCTGGGGCGTCATGGCATCTCACCGTTCAGGAGACAGCGAAGATGTGTTCATCGCCAGCCTCGCGGTGGGCCTGGGTATAGGCCAGCTAAAGAGTGGCGCGCCAGCCAGGGGCGAACGCACAAGCAAATACAATAACCTGCTTAGAATTGAATCTTTTTCCGAAGGGAGTGTTGAGTACGCGGGCAAAAATTTCAGGCGACCAGTTACCAGTGTCCCAAAATTATGGCGCGGTGAATAAGGTGGTTGGCTCAAAAATCGTTTTGATTGTGCTTGATGGGTTAGGTGACCGGCCGGTTGCGCAACTAAATAACTTAACTCCACTTGAAGCTGCCCGAACGCCTAATTTTGATTATATGGTTGATAGGGGGATTACGGGTATTGTTGACACAATTGCGCCCGGAGTCCGGCCTGGAAGCGACACTTCACACATGGCCCTGCTAGGTTACGACCCGAAAACACAGTACACCGGCCGCGGTCCCATAGAAGCCGCGGGGGTAGGGCTAAAACTAAGGGCCGGCGACTTAGCTTTCAGAGCCAATTTTGCCACCCTGGACAAACAAAGCCAAATAATAGACCGCCGGGCCGGCCGCATTACGGATGTAAGTGGATTTGAAACGGCACTCAATTCAATAAAACTAAAAAACATTCAAATGACTTTCCGAGCAGGAACTGCACACCGCGGCGCTTTGGTCTTAAGGCCAGATAAAACCATACATCTCAGCGACAAGATAAGCAGCAACGACCCCAAGGCCGAAAACGTGCGGGTGAAAGATGTCGCGCCCCTCGATTCAAGCAAAGAGGCAAAGGTAACTGCTCAAATTGTAAACGATTTTCTAACTCAAGCGAGAACAATTTTGGAGAACCACCCGCTAAACAAAAACCGGGTAAAACAAAAACTACTTTCCGCAAACAGCCTTTTGGTGCGGGGGCCTGGTTTCACCCCGGTACTCGTCCCCTTTGAAACCAAGCACGGGTTGAAGGGGGCTTGCGTTGCCGGCGCGGCGATGTACAAGGGCGTTTCAACGCTTGTTGGACTTGACGTAATTCCTGTAAAGGGCGCGACTGGGAAAGTTGATACTAATGTCGAGGCAAAAACCACTGCAGTGCTGCAAGCCCTTGAAAAGTACGATTTCGTCTTCATGCACGTCAAGGCAACAGATTCACTAGCCGAAGATGGTGATGCAGCAGGAAAAACGGCATTTATAGAAAAAATAGACGCCGCGCTGCCAAAGCTCGTAGCCCGGGAAGATACGGTTATTGTAGTGACTGCAGACCACACAACTTCAAGCGAACTAAAACGACACACCGGCGACCCCGTTCCCATCTTGTTCTACGGGCCGGGTGTACGGCGTGATGCAGTGCGGAAATTCGGGGAACGCGAATGCGCCAAAGGCGATGTCGGCAGGATACGCGGCCTTGACGTAATGAGCGAGGCAATCAACTTAGCCGGGCGCGCGCCAATGTACGGCACTTAACTCCTTTCTTTTTTTGCCCAAATGGCCGTCAGGGGCAACAGCCAGTTTGGCCGATTAGTGGAAGTGAGGGGGGAGTCGGGCAATTTATGGGCGCACCCCACCCAAACAATGCCCGATTACCAGAACTGCGGGGCGGGTCAAACTTCCTTCTCATCCCGAATCATCAGAGTATGACAAAGGAAATGGGTTTGCCCTTCGAGCTGAAAGCCGCAGTCATGCCCACGGAGTAGGGTGGGCCGGAAGCAATCAAGTGCGCGCGGCCGTAACGGCCGAACAGGTGCAGGTCCGCAGACGACGGTCGCGCCGGGCTGTTGGGGTGCGAGTGGAACGTTCCAACGATGCCTGCCGAAAGCGGGACGTTAACCGAGTCAAACCACACGCTAGAGGAATTGGCTTCCGAAAGCGGCGCGAGATAGAGTTTTTCGACAATCACGTCCTCGCCATCGTAGCGGCCGGGAAACAGGCCGAGAAACTCGTTCGGGTAGCTGTTGGCCGCGCCAAGCAGGCAACTTTCAAAAACATCGCGCGGGAGCAGGAGTCGCATCAAAATCACTCTTTGTAGTGCCTAACTTTCCTTCCTCATCCACGGGCGCCCGGTTTCTGTCACTGCGGTTCCCCCTTACTGTTATTAAGTTGCTTGCCTACATATACTTTCATAATGACTGTATTTTCCTGCAGCAATTGCGCCTTTCGTTTCGAGGGCGACGCGCCCAAGGCGTGCCCGCGCTGTGCAAGTATTGACATTACTGAATTCCGCCAGACGCGTCACGAGCGTGGAGGCGTAACTATCGTCCGCGAGGAACGCCCGGCGCCCGAAGGCACGGACGGGAAGCCCCACAAACTAATGCACTACCGTGAGGGCAAGGCGGGCTGGCAGGACTTCCACAATCAACAGTCGACCGCGTGCCCCAACTGTGGGGGCACCGAATTCGACCGAGACGCCAAACGCAAGGAAAAAGTCTGCCGCAAGTGCGGCGAAGTCATGCCCCTCCCGCGCAGGTACGCGTAGCTTTAGCTTCTTTTCTTCCTGTGCACTAAATTAGTATTGCTGGCGCGAGCGGTAGTACTGGTAGGAAAGCGCGCCCGCCACTGCGACTAGGAGTGCAAATCCAATCAACTCGGCAGTCGAGACGCCGGGAATCTGCTGCGAGAGCGACGCGGGCGAACTCGCTTGCTTGTCAAGGGCATCGCGTTCGGCGACAAGCCGCGCCGTGACGTTCTGGAAATCAGCGCGCGAGGCGTTTCCGTTGATGCGCAGGTTCTGCTCGAGCACTATAAAGTCGGTTTCAAGTCGCGTTACGCGGTCGGCAATTTGCTGCGCGTTGTTAGGGTCCGAGTTCGCAAGTGCCCGTCCCGCCGGTTCCTCGATGGCAGACAGCGCCCTTGTGGCGGTACGGTAGTCCCCAAGCACGGCCCCCGCAGCGCTAATCCGGCCAATCGCGTGCGCGTACGCTTTCGAAAACTCACGAGTCTTTGTGATTGCGTCGTCGTACGTAGTCGCGTCAGAGCTGGCAAGCGTGCGTAGGTTTTCCTCGTCCGAGAATGAAAAGAGCGAGCGAGCGCCGCGAACGGAAGTAAATTCGCTGTTGAATTCAGAGGCGCTCGTGCTATACTCGTCAAGGCGGGAAATCGCCCACGTGGAGTAGTAGGGGGCGGCCCCGCGCGTTAGCGTCGCCGCGACCTTGGCGCGAATCGCATCCTTGCCCGCGGTCGTATCGGCGTCAATGTAGGCTCCTGCGATGTCGCTCATCCTGTCAAGGTCCGCCGACCCAAGGGTACAGCGGTTTAGCCGGCCGTTAGTGGCAAACGGGGGGTACGCAACCATGTGCAAGTGCTGGGTGGTAAAGAGCCCATACCCGGCCTTGGCTTTTCCAAGCGCCGTTGCCGCTGCTCCCGCGGCAGTCGCGTCGCCAGTCTCAAGCGCGCGGCCTGCAGCTTCCAAGTCGCTTGCGGCGAGGGTCATTTCAGCAAGGCCGGCGTCAATCCCGGCCTTGGCTTCGACAATGGAGAAACTGATGATGCCCCGCCACAAGCCGGTGCCCCAAAGGTAGCCGCAGCGGAACTTGTAGTAGCTGGTTTCCATGCAGTTGGACCCGGCGCCGGAGGCAAAATCGTCGTAAACTTGCCGGCACACGGCAACTCCGTTCCCCAAAGCAGTCGCCCGCGCACTGAATTCCTTGGCTTCTGCGGGGGAAATCGCCAGCCGCACGTCGCTTAGGGCCTCAACCGCTTCGTCGGGTGAGAGCGGCCCGCCCGTGACGTTATCCAAAAGCACGAGTGAACCCACCGAGCCCTTCACGACGACCGCCCAACCATCGGCGTAGTGCACAGTTGGTGAGTCAACCACGTCCTCGTTAGGCAGCAAAAACGCCCTTGCGTCATCCGCTGGAGACGCCCAAGCTAGGGGCGCAAACAGGGCGGTCCACGCAAGCAAAAGTAAGGCGGCAAATCGGCGCATTGCACCAACCTCACTCTACGCGCGCTTTTAATTCTATACGGCAAGGGGGCCGCAATTACTGGGGTTAAAAGCAGCCCTGCGGGCAAAAGCAACCTTAAATGTATTACCTTGCGGTACATGTTGTTATGGGAAAAAAAGAGGGCCTAGACCTAGTTTGGTCGGGCGCGACATCGGGTGCTTACGCAGCGTGCTTTGGTAAGTGGCGAAAGGTGACCGAAGTCTATGGCATGCTCTACGGCAAGGAAGGTCAAGCCTACAATACCGGCCGCGTGTCTGTAGCAATCAAGCAGCTGGCCAAGGCGGGGTTTCTCAAGGCCGCCAAGCACCCCAGCACAACCTGGCGGCTCTACACTTCGACACTTGAGCCCCTCTTCACCGAAGCGGAGCTTTACGGCGTCGAATTCGACGACAAGCAAAAGCAATTCATTGAAGCTTACCTTGGATGCGCTGCCGGAAAGCCCATTGGCGCGCTTATAACTCCCCGAATTGCCTTTGTCAAGAAAGCGCCCTTCCCTGCAATGGAGCGGATGCGCGCCGAACTCTCGGCCCTCGTGTCGCTTGCCCTAGTCCACTTGTTTTTCAAGCAGCTAGAGGGCTATAAAATCCAGGCCTACGTCGAAGCACTATCCGAAACCCTTGGGAAGGAAGGCAAGGACGTAAAGCCGCTAAGTGCGTCTCCCGCAAGCGACGTGGCCGCCCGCCTTGCCCTGGAGGCCAAGGAAGAGCTGGCCAAGGCCGGGGGCAAGCCCGAGGGAACCGCCCTTTTCCGCCTCATCAAGTACCTTTACCCCGGCGCCTACGTCGAGCTCCTAGAGCTTGGCCGCCAGGCGGTTTGAAAAAGCTTATTACCCAGTTCCGACCCAATAAGTAGTGCTAGTTTTCGTGTTTAGTGAGGTAAAATAGATGATGAACCAAGGCGGCGTCAGGCCGCTTAACAAGCGTTGGCTGACTTCATTTAGGAAGGAAAAGAAACTCGAAGACTACCTCCTAGTGGGCGAGCCGCTCGTCCAGTGGCTGACGCAAAAAGGCGAGTGGCGCAAGCTTCTAGTCCGCTGCACCGCAATCGAGTGCCTCGCAGTGTTCAAGCACGCGCGCCTCAAGCGGAGGCTCAACGTCGTCATCCGCGGCAAGGGCGGAGAGTTCAACAACTTCACCGAATCGCTAGGCGAGCTTGTCTTCCTTACCGACCGCCTCGGCGCTGCCGACTACGCGGCACTGGCGTTTCCCGTCAGCATGAAGACGCTCATCGTCAGCCAGGCGCAGAACATGCCCGCGAACTGGAAGAAACTCGGCAAGACTTTTAACGCAACTCACGTCTTCTTCGTCTCCGAAACCCAGCCCACCGCGGTTGAGGAAATCTCGTGGGACGGCGTCCTCAAGCAAAAAGTCTGAAGTTCATGGACTCGCTTAAAGTCCGCGACGCCAAGATAACGTGGCTCGGTCACGCGACCTTCACCGTTGACTGGCAAGGGGGCCGCGCGTGCTTCGATCCCTTTCTATTGCCCCCCTCTGCCCCAAAGGCAGCTTGCGACCTCGTGCTTGTCACGCACGAGCACTTCGACCACTGCAACCCAGAAAAGCTGGCGCGCGTTAGCAACGCGAGCACGACCGTAGTTTGCGGGCCCAACTGCGCAGCCAAATTCTCGCAACTGAACCTGAAGACAACCGAGCTTACCGCGGGCCAGTCGGCAACCGTAGCCGGAGTGAAAATCATAGCAGTGCCCGCCTACAACGTGGCAAAGCCGTTCCATCCCCGCGGCCTCGGTGTTGGATTCGTCGCCGACTTTGGTGGGGTGAAAATCTACCATGCCGGTGACACCGACCACATTCCGGAAATGAAATCATTTGCGGCAATGAAAATAGACGTGGCGCTCTTGCCAATCGGCGGTCACTACACTATGGACTCGGAGGAAGCCGCCCGCGCCGCAAACGACATTGCCCCCGCTTTCGTCGTGCCAATGCACTACGGCACGATGCCCGAAATCAAGGGCGATGTCAAGGCATTCGCTGCCCTTGTCGAAAAGAAAACAAAAGTAGTGGAGCTAGAGCCGCTAAAGTAAAAACCGCGGGAAACGAAGGCCCGCGGCCTTAGCGCTTTCGTTTAAGCTTCTTTTTCACGCTCTTCTTGGCCGCGTGCTTTCTCACACGGGCCTTGAGGCGCGCCTCAGCTTTGGAACCCGTCAGCTTCACGGGCTTTCTCCGGCCCGCGGCCCCCCGTTTTGCAGCGTGCTTTACCGAACCTGTCACGCGCTCGATTGCCTCAATCAAGCGGCCGATGAGGTTCCCTCGCGTAGGTTCCCTGTCGACTGGCGTCATGTCGCGCCCGTGGTGCTTTGGCTGCGCCCCGTGGCTGGCTGTGATTCGCTTCCCGCACTTACGGCACACGAATTCGAGTGTGGCCCCGCGCCTGTCACCGACCGTGGCGGCAGTGTTCTCGCCCCCATCGTCATCGTATTCCTTAGGGTTCATGCGCTCGTCGAGGTCATCCGCCTCGTGCACCTCGCGCGCCTCTTCTTCAGCAATAGCTTCCTTCAAGTCCCGTGCCATTTCTCATCACCTGCTTATGTTATAGTGCAACGTAGTGGTGAAATAAAAAAGAGAAGCAAGGGCGGAAAACAAAAAGAAGAAGGAATTGGGGCGTTTGCCCCGTTTCCGAACTTAGGGCTTCTTCATCAAGTTCTTGCGCTTTACGAATGCCCAGAGCTTCTTGGTCATTTCGCTTGGCGCGATTGGACTCGTGCCGAAGACTTCGCCGACTGTAGTGTCCTTGACACTTGCGAAGCCGACGGTAATGCCGCCGAATGGTTTCTTAACTACCATTTACATCACCTATTTTTTAATTGGATCCCGTCGAAGCAACGCGCGTCGCCCCTTCCCCGGAAAACCAAAATCCTTACCCCCCCTCCCTTTAAATAGGTAGTGTTTTTCTCCCTCGCAAAAAACAGTTTAAACACTTTGCCCGCGTAACGCATTTCATGCCCCGGCGCATACCTGCGACAATGGCAACCCAGCATCCCGACAACGCCGCGGCGCCCGCGTGGCTTGCCGCAAGCGATGGCTTCATCGACACGCGCCACGAAATCGAGGAGTGCCACCGTTCGTTTGCCGAGTTAGGCTGCACGGAATACATGTGGGACTGGGAAGGCAAGCACGTCGACGAGGCCGTAATCGAGCGTCTGCTTGAAAAGCACCATGCCTTCTTTTCACGCCACCAGCTTGGCAAAGACCTTTTCCTGACTTACCGGCTGCCAAACGTCTGGGTCGAGAAGGGCTACCGCATCGCAAGGGCCTTTGCTTCAATCATCAGCGCCAATGACGTGGCCCGCGAGGTAAAACTCCAATGCCCGCCTGTCTTCGAATGCATTTTGCCCCTGACGACTACTGGCGCTCAGCCTTACCTCGTGCGCCGCCAGTACGCCGCCATCGCAAAAGCCTTTGGCGGCGAGGAAATCTCAAAAGCGTTTGCACTAGAGAAAGTCGGCCCCGCCGACGTCCGCGTCATTCCGCTCATCGAGCATCCCGATAACCTGATTGGGGCAGACGAGATCCTCTCCGACTACGCCAAGGCCTGCGAGCAAGCGCACTTTCCACTCGATTACCTGCGCGTGTTCATTGCCCGAAGCGACCCCGCGCTCAACATGGGCCTATCTTCGGCTGTAATCGCCTCAAAGGCGGCGCTTTCCCGCTGCGCCGAGTTTGAAGAAGAGTCGGGCATTCCAGTCCACCCGATGATCGGCGTCGGTTGCCTGCCTTTCCGCGGCGGTCTCTCGCCGGAAACGGCAACCGCGTTTGCGAAAATGCACGAAGGAACGCACACTTACTCCATCCAGTCGGCCTTCCGCTACGATTATCCCCAAGCGCAAGTCAAAAAGGCAATTCGGGTGCTAAACGGCCGTCGGCGCAGCCGCTCGCCTGACAGTTTCGACTACCGAAAGCTAGCCAAGCTCTCCAACATCTTCAGCAAGCACTACCAGCACGTCATCGCGGGTGCGGCAACCACCATCAACAAGGCCGCGGCGTTCACTCCCGGCCGCCGCGAGCGCAAGCTGCACATAGGCCTCTTCGGTTATTCGCGCAAAGTCGGTACAAATGCCCTCCCGCGCGCAATAGGCTTTACTTGCGCCGCATATTCGCTTGGCGTTCCCCCCGAACTTTTCGGAACCGGCCGAGGCATTGCCGAGGCAAGGAAGGCGGGGTTGGGCGAGGAGCTCGAGGCATTCTGGCCGCTTTTGCACTCCAACATCCGCTCGGCAGGCTACTACCTCAACAAGGAGAACCTCGCGATGCTTTCAGCCGGCAATTCCGCGTGGAAGGGAGTCCAGCAGGACGTGCGGTTCCTTGAGGAGTTCATCGGCGAGCCGCTCGGCCCCCTTGACGAAGACCACTTCGTCCACCGAAACCTCACGAGCAACATCCTGCTGCTATTGCGCAAGGGCCGCGACTGCAAGGAAGACGTCGTGAGAGCGGCCAAAGTCAGAAGAAGCGTCGGATAGCGTGTTCCGCCTGCCGTTTTTGTTTGTAGTGCCTAACTTGGCGTGCGCTGATTGGCCTGTAGTGCCTAACTGTGTTAGCCGGGCTTGCCGTTTGTAGTGCCTAACTTTATTTGGCCCTTAGCGGTCAAATCCCATCATTTCGTCAAACCGCTCGTCCGCGCCCTTTAGACCGCGCCAGAGTTTTTCGTGGAACTTTAGTTTTTTTGGCGTTTCCTCGAACTCTCCGCACACTTTGGCAGCCAAGTCGATTAGTTCCTTGCCCGCGGGGCTCTTTGGCTTTGAGATTACGACGGGGATTTCCGCGGCAAGGCTGCGGTGCACTTCGACGTCGGTGGGCACTTTGGAAATCACCTTTAGCTGTGATAGCTTCTCGACTTCGTCGACCGACATCTGGTGTTCCTTTCCGTCAAACATGTTTAGCACGATGCCCAGGTGCACCTTGTCTTCGCCTTGCAGGGCCTGCCGGTAGCGCACGATGTCGATTACCGATGGCATGGTTGGTATTGAGACGTAAAGGAGCTTTTCGGCAGCGAACAGGGTGGCAAACGCTTCCCGTCCCAGGCCCGGGCCGGCGTCAAGCACGACGTAGTCATATGAGAGTGCGAGCTGCTTGGCGATTTTCTTGATTTGGGAAACGTCGACGGCCTGGATGTTGGTCGCCTTCATTGACGCCGGCAGCACGGTCATGCCGCTTGGCTCGTGCTTGTATAGCGCTTCGGTGAGCTTGGCTTTCCCGCGCAGCACGTCGTTTAGCGTGTGCGGCGCGTAATGCATGCCGAGGGCCACACCTAGGTGCGACGTGCCGATGTTGCAGTCAATGACGACTACTTTTTTTCCAAACTCGTGCGCGAGGGCAGCGGCGAGGTTGATTGACACCGTAGTTTTGCCTACCCCGCCCTTGCCGGAGACTACGCCGATGAGTTCGCCCGGAGGCCTGGGCCCGGTTTTCTTCCCTTCTTTTTTTTCCTCTAGCGTCTTTTTTTCCTCTGGGGGTTTGGCATTTTTTCTCTCTTCCGCCTTCTTATCTTCTTTTCCGCTTTCCTTTGCGCCCATTTAGTTCACGGCATTACTTTTGTTGGTTTAGTAGGTCCCGCACTTTCTTTAGCCGCGCGTCATTGCGCCTGCGCAGCTCGTCGTATGCCGCGCGTGATATTGAGCCTTGGCGCAGCTCTTCCTCGAGGAGGCTTATTGCGCGGGAAATGCGTTCCTCTTCCTCTTGGAGGTCTTCCTTCGACTTGACTGAGACGACCTCAACCACTTTTTCCGTCGTCTTGGCGGCTTGTGGCAGCGCCCTCTCTATTTGCTGGCGCCGCCTGTAGATGTAAATGCCCGCGGCGGTGGCCAGTATTGTAAAGCCGATTATCGCAAGCACGGTAAGCGGGGCGATGCCTTGCTCTGCGCTTGGCGCCTGGAAGCCTGCCGCAATCAAAAGTCCGGCTGCCTTTGAGACAAGCACTTCCGCAATGCGCACGTTGCCAAGCGCGTCATCGACGAGGCCGTCCTGCAGGCCGGACTTTGCAAGTTCGGTGTAGTTCTTGGCTTCCTCAAGCGTCTTCCACACTGCGTCAACGTTCTTGCCCAAAAGCTGCGCGCTGCGCGCGTCTTTAGTAATCTGCGCTATCTTTTCGTCAAGCCGCCGGACCTCGTACTCTATGAGTGCGGCCCGCGATTCGAAGATCGCTATCTGCGAGGTTTTGTCGGCTTTCTTCTCGTCTGCGAGGGCGATGAAGCGGATTGGCCGCACGCCTGCCGGTGCGGAGAAGGGCACGCTGATGTGTACTAGGAAGTCCTCCTGGTCGCCGCTAGCGAGCACGTTGAGTTTAGCGGGCTGGACTTCGACCCAGCTTGATGGAATGCCGGAAACGACGAGCTGCAGGTTGTGGAGTGCCATGAGCCCGGTGTTGCGTACCGTGACTTTCGGGAACTTCGTGTCTCCCTTCTCGACCAAAATCTCGTTGGGATAGTCTATTATCTCGATTGCCGAGTAGGGTGGCGGCGTGGCAACCGGCAGGAGGATTCCTGGCGTTGGAGTCACTACTTCTCCACCTCCCCCTCCGCCCCCGCCTACGCTGCCGCTAGAGGTGGCGGCCCTGACTTGGAAGCTCTTCTCGCCTTCAAGGGGCGGCTTTTGCAGGTCGTAAGTGACGCGCACGTGCACCGTGTACGGGCCAAGGGGCTGGTTGCTGAAGATAAACGCGCTTCTTGGAAAAGTTTTTAGCCCTTGTGACGGCACGAACAAGAGTTCGCTTGCCGAGAACCATGTGCGGGTGCCGTCTGAAACCCAATAGTCGACGGTCACGTCCTGTGACACGTCTCCCATGTTCTGCAGCGTGAGCGTAAAGTCGAGGTACTGGCCGGGCGAGACTTCGGGGTTCGGAATTGCGATGATTACGTCGAACGGGCCGCCCGATGAAACGCGGAAGTCCTTGTTCGTTATAGTGCTGCGGTTGTTGGCAGTCGCGTTTAGCATCGCAGTATACCCGCCGATTGCGGTGTTTGAGGGCATGGTGTAGCTAAAGAGGTAGAGGCCGGTGTCCCGATGGGTGAAGTTGGGTAAAAACACGGTGAGATAGATGTTGCGGTCATTATCCAAGATTGTCAGGTTCATTGCAGTCGCGTCAATGGGCCCCCCTTGCGAGTCCGTCAACGCAATCGCGAAGGTCATCGTGTTGTCCGGATACCACACTACGTCTGTCTCAAGTTCGGCGTGCAGGCTCGCGCTGATTGTGAACAGGTCGAACGCTTTTGTAAACGCGCTGCCATAAGTCGCGTTCACTTGCGCGAAGTAATTGCCCGTAGGTGTGTTTTGGGAAAGCGTGTAGGAATAGCTGTAGACGCCGGTGGACACGATGGTCAGGGCGCTCGTTTGTACGCTAAAGAGCGTCTGCCCGCCTGTGCTGTACGCCGTTAGGTTAAGTGAGTCAGCCGGCACGAACGTGCCGTTTGCGGCCTTCACCGTAATTAAGAAAGTCGCGTTGTCCCCCGGGCTCCATACTTCGATGGTGTTGACGTCGGCAACCACGCCGCTTGACCCACTCGAGCCGTTTACGACTTGGAAGCTATAGTTCTTTGATTCGACAAATGTGGTGTTGGAGACTGTGTCGTAGTAGCTTACGTTTGCAGACAAGGTGAACGTTCCGGGCGCCTGATCGTTTGATATCGTAAATTGTGGCAGCGGCTCGATTGGCGAGTTTGCGCTTACGTAGTTTTGTATGAATATGACGACCGAGTTGTTGTTCCGCACAGAAATGGTCACATTCGACGGAGCGAGTGGTTCGCGTCCAGTGCCCCTTGCGGCAAAGTAAATGGATGCCACCTCGCCGACGCTGTAGGTATCCTTTAGCGTGAAGAGGTCCGAGCTAAGGTTTGCAAAAATCGTGAAGTTGGCGGCCGCCGAGCCGTTTGACCCCACGTTGTCAAGGCTGAGTGCAAGGGCGGTGTAAGTGCCGCTAAGCTGGGTTCCGGAGTAGTTGCCGTACCACCTGCTGACATTCGTCGGCCCACCCGTCACGATGTCGACAAACGACAGGTTAATCACGACGACCGTGCCGTTCGGCATTGTGATGTTCGCCACGGCATTCGCGATTCCTACGAGGTTGTCGTCACTCACGTTCAATCCGATAGTGACGTTGTTGCCCGCCTGCGTGAAGTTCGGGACTACCGTGACGTTGCTTGTGATGCTGCTAAAGGTAGTAAGGGCCACGACGACGGTCCTAGTGTTCGGCGTGCCTGCTGGCGTGGTGTTGATTACATAGGTCGAGTTGCGGTTGATTTTAGGCACGCCGCTCACGTTGTAGGTAAAGGCCAGGTCAAACGAAGTCTGCTTGTCGAGGCTGAATGTGGCGTTAGTGGCGTTGGTGAAGTTGACGCCAGCTGGAGTTACTGTGAAGTTGATTTGCGTGTTGCCCGTGTTGTTGATTTGCACGACGCAGGCAACGCCGATGTCTGGTGATTCGAACTTTACGCATTCGGTTTGGTTCAGTATCCACGTGAGGTTGGCCGGCACCGTAATCGAGAGCGAGAGGTTGCGGTTGCCGCCTTGCGAGCTGTTGATGTAGATTGAGCCGTTATACGTGCCGGCATCAAAGGCGTAAGGCACGGTGGCATTCACCGCCACAAGCGCGGTCGAAGCGCCGGCCAGGTTGGTGACGTTGCCGAAAAGCTCGACTAAAAACGGAATGCCGCTGATTTCGTAGGTGATGTTGGTCAAGTTGCCGCTGCCGTCCGAGCGGAGGGTGAAGTTGGTGACTGTTGTGGTGTACCCGCTTGGCGCATTGCCCGTCAGGTTGGCTTCGGTCGTGTTTAAGCGGAAGTTGGCAGTGACGTTGGCGATTATTTCGGTAGTGTTGGTGCGATTGCCAATCTGTTGGTCAAGCCAAGTGGCGGTTGCGTTGACCGTGTAGTTCCCCTCGGTCGTGCTGTTTGCGATGGTTACGTTAAGCGTCCTCACGCACGAAGTGCCGATGGCGATGTTCCCGCAAGTGTACGCGGTTGCGTTGACCGTCCACAGCGGGGGCAATTGGAACGTGAGATTGGCGGCATAGGCGGTTACGTTCCCGTCGTTAGTCGCGTTTATCAAAAGCGTGAAGGTAGGGTTGTCGTACGTAGTGACGTTGTCGACCCGCACGTAAGTTGGCGTCACCTCGACGCTTACGTTCGTCCCGCTCACTATAACCTGTACTGGGAGCGACGCGTTGACTCCGCTTGCCGTGCTTACGTTAAGGACGCCGTCGTAAGTTCCAGTCGGGAAGCCTGCGGGCACGGTGACGTTGACCGACACGGTGACGATTACGGTTGGTCCGATTGACGAGAAGTTGGCGGGCGTGAAGTTGAATGTGAACTGCGTGAAGTTGGTGGTGCTAAAGGTCACGTTAAGGAGAAAATCGTTGCCGGTAGCATTCACCGTGAAGTTTCCGATAAACCTCGTAGAGCCGGGCGGGATGAACCCGCTTAAGCCGGCGGTGGAAACGGCAATCTGCGGGTTTGAAGTAACGTTGACGGTCATGTTGGTGGCGTTGTAGCCCACCGAGCCGTTGGCTTCGCCCCAGGACGCGTTGAATGTGAGGAAGTAAAGCCCGGGACTGGTGTTTGCCGGCACGGTGACGTTGAATGCAGAGAGGCAGTGTCCCGTGATGTTGATATTCCCGCACGAGACGATCGTGGCGTTTGCGCTCCAGCCCGCAGGCAAGAGCAGGCTGACGTTAGCCGCCCGCGCGGAGGCAAACCCGTCGTTGCTGAGGTTGACTGCGGCCACGAAACTAGCGCTGTAAACTTGGCTGATGTTGTAGACCGTGTCGTTGGCGGGGGTGGCGTTAATGGCGAGGGTGGTCGTGGGTGCCTCGCTACTAAACAAATCGCTTGCCGTGCCGTTGTTGTCAAAGCGGGCGGCGCTGCACGTGAGGTTAAATATGCTTGGCGAGTTCCCGGCCCCGAAAGTCACGAGGTAAGTGCCGTTTAGGTAGTCTGTGACGTTGCTTGGCGCAACCATAGTCCCGTTGAAGATGCACGATACGTTTGAGGACGGGATGTAGTCGTCCAGCCTGTAGTTTCGTACGACGACCGTCGCGTTTACTTGCCTGCCGGTAAGGCCGAGCGGGTTTAGCACGACGACTGCCAGGTTGTAGAGGGCAGTCACGTTGAAGAGAGTTGAGTTGGCGCTGACTAGTATGCTCGTGCCGTTAAACACCCGCACCGTCAGGTTCCAGATTCCTACGGCGGACGCGTTGGCGAGGGTGAAGTTATTCGTGAACACGCGGTCGCTTGCGGTAATGTCGCCGTGGCTGCCGTCGTCGTAGAGCGTGAAGTTGAAGTCATCGCTTGCGTCAAGGGGCGTGCCGTTGTCGACAGTCGCGTTTGCGCTTGTGGCAAGCGCATAGGTGTCGTTGGTTACGTTTGCCAGCACAACCACGATTTCCCCGCGGTTGAATATCGAGTAGTTTACTCGCGCCAGTACGGTCGCGTTCCAAGCGTCGGTTCCCGAGACTACGATGTCCTTTTGTTGACCTAGTGCCAAGCTTAGGTCCTGCAGGTTATTCACATTCGAGCCCGTGTCGTTGAACACCTCAACTGCCTCATCGTAGATGCTGCCCCCTGCCGGGATTGTCGAAGTATTCAAGTTGATGCCGGCTATGCCAAGGCCGTTGTCGAAAGCTGCGCTGAAGTTGGCGATGAAGGACTGGTTGACCTGCAGGATGCTGGCTTCCCGGTTTCCGAACTCGTCAGTCCCCCATACCCATGGCGCGGGAGCGCTGTAGTTGACGTCATATTGATAGGTGGATCCAAATGCCTGCAGTATGCCCAGGGCAAGGGCAGTCGCGTTGGTAGAGCTGCGCACAATCGCCGCTCCTGCCGTGTTTGAGTAGTTCTGCGTCACGCGCACCCATGTGAGGTTCTCGTAAAAGTAATAGCGCTTGACGAGGAAACCCTGGCCGGTCTTTCTGTCGGGGTCGTTGTAGTAGGTTTCGTTCACCCGCTGCTCGACCACCATCCTGACTGGCCCACTGTAGACTAAGGTGGCGTTGTTCCTAAAGTCAAACGAGAAATTGTGCGTGCCGTTAGAGTACTTCTGGAATTCGATTGTTCGGGCCGTCGGGTCGGGTTCGTCAATCGCGAAGAACTGCCCGCCCGTAGCGCCCTGCACGCGGTAGAGGCCGGACGAGTTCTCGCCCCGAGACGTGTCAACGTAAAAGCGCATGAGCGTGTTGTTTACGTTAAACTCGTCCGAGTAGTTGACGTAAGCCAGGTTCGACGAGTAGCTCACGGTGGGCTTAATCCCCGTGCGGTTTGAGTCAAAGTAGACGAAGAACCTGCGCAGCGTGTTGGCCTGCGTGCTTCCGTTCATTTGGAACGAAAGAGTGCCAACTGCGTTGCCTGCGTCGGCATAACCCGAAGCCCGGTCAAACTGGAACGGCACTTGCCACAACCGCCTGCCGGCAGCGTTGTATTCGAGCACGCGCACGGACAGGTTGTCGAAAGTGTCGTTGTCGCTCTTCTGGGCAAGCAGTTGCGTGAAGTTTAAGTCAAGTTCGACTGGCCAGTAGTCGCGCATTACTGGCGCCGCAGTGACTGAAACAGAAAGCCGGTAGTGCCACGAGGCGTTGTACCAATCGTCAACTGCGCTTGCGCTTGAAGCGAGCGCGAAAAGCGCGATTATTGCCACTAGCAGCACGCGATTCCTCATTTCTTTTCTCCGTTCGAATGGTACCTAAACGACCCGCGGTTCCCCTGATGGCCGAGTATGCCCGTCTTTAGAAACGACTTGTAAAGCGCAGGATAAAGCGAAGTGCCCCTATAGTTTACGCTGCGGCTGTGAAGTTCCGACTTTATTTCCGCAAGCGAGCGGGGTTTTTCAAAGAAGCCGGACGACAGCAGGGACTCAAGCGCAGCCTTAAGCGAGCCGCGTGGTGCTGGGGGGGCCGAATCAAAGTCAAGCTGTTTAATTGCAACCGAGACTGCCTCGGGCGAGCCCTCAAGCTCAACAGAGCCGCTTGACAGGTGTACCTTTGCGCGGACAATTAAGTCACTCAAGCAGTTCGCAACCCCGATTAGTAATATTAGGGAATATGTTAGCAATATGTCTTTGTCGCGCTGTTCGGAATTGCTGTCCGCCTCTTTTCATACTAGGGGAACGGCTTTTGCTTTTTAAAGCTTTTTGCTGGCGTGTTCCTGCAGAAAATTCTAGACATAATGACATATTGCGTCTTTAGGGAGGGGGGTGATAGCCAGCTGGCGCCACTCGCAACCACTTGCTTTTATTTCACCCTCCGCCATAATCGCATTCGGTGCATCGTGCCATGGGCTTGTTTGACGGACTTTTGAAAATGGCTTCCAGTACCTTTTCCTACAGGGACAAGAAGGGCCGCGTGTGGTTCCTGCACGAGAAAATGTCGCGAAGCGGCGTGATGCTGCATTACTTTTCCAAAGACCAACAGGACGGCGTCGCCATGCCTGATGGCTTTTTCGTCATCGAGAGCGAAAAGACAGGCCTTCCCGTGCTCAAAAGAATGTGAGTGTGCATCAAAGCCCCATGCGTCTTTCCCCAGCCCTTCTCGTACTTCTTGCGCTCGTCTGCATTGCGCGGGCGGCAAGCCCGCTTGACGAAGCTTCGTTTTACGCATACCCGGACGAAAAACCAAGCATCGTACCCCTGCCGTTCAACAACACTCTTTACTACCTCGTCATTTCAAACAACTCGCCTGTAGCACTCTTCTTTCCCAACGGCACGTCATTCGTCAGGGTCACCGACTACGACGTGCTAAGCGCAGTGTTTGCGTCAAACGCGTCAGTCATCCAAGCCGCAACAAACTACTCTGCACAAGCGGCCGCCGACTACGCCATCCGCCAGACCGACCGCGCACAGTACGCCTTTAAGCGACAAGCGCGTTTCCTGCGGGAAACCAAGCTAAAGTCCCTAGCCGACAGTTGGGCAAACGTCTCCCGCGACTATTCCGTCCCCCGCAACCTCAAATTGCCAGTGATGGACACCTACCTTCAAACCATGAAGGAAACGCTTGACGCAATAGCCGCGTCAAAGACGCTTGAGGCCTCCCAGCGATACGCCGCACAGTTCGACATCTACTACGGCCAGGCAATTGCCCTCTACCGCGCCTACCTCGCCGTCCTGCCAGACTACCGCAAAAGCGCAGTCTCGCTAATCAACGCCACACAATCAATAGACGCCGCGCTAAAACGCGGCGTGATAAGCGCGACTGAAGCCGAAGCCGCCCGCCGCGACAAGCTTTCCATCGAGGCCGACCTCGTCGGGGCCGAAAACCAGATGATAAACGGCAAGCCCTTCTTTACCGACACGCCCGAACTGCTCGCCAGCATTTCTGCAAACGCCACGCGCATAACCGCGCTAAACAAACGCAAGCGAACCGACAACACCGGGCTCTACGTTGCCGCCATCCTAGCGTTCGTCTGCATCGCCGCAATCGCTTACTTCTTCCGCACCCGCATTGCAGAATTCCTCTCGGGCCAAAAAGAGGAAGTGACGGGGGAGTTCTCAGAAAAAATCGGCAAGCTCATGAACAAGCTCTCCAAAGTCGAGCAAGAAGGGGAAAAGTAATTGCCCGGGCGTGTTGCACTAGCCGGACTATTCCTGCAGCTGCTGCCATAACCCGCGTTTTTTGAGCAACAACTCGCGCGCAACCGACTGTAGCACGGTGCTAAACCGCAGGGCCTCGTCGGGGCTCATGCGGAATCCCACGTTCCCGACGCTGTTGTTGAGCCTAACCGTGAGCAACCCGTCCCTTGGAAAGCCTTTCACCATTTGCGGGCCCTCGCTTTCCAACCCCAGGCTTGAGCGGTGCGTCTCGCCCTTGTCGTCCTTGTACCAGTGGACGATTTCGTCCTCAATCATCGCATTCCAATCTCCCTGTCGTGCCGTTTCCCCATCTTTTGGCCTGACCCGCTTTCTTCACAACAACAAAACCGCCCCCGATTAATAGCCGCTTTCGCCAGTGGCTTGCCGGGGTTGCCGGGGCCTCCGCGGCCTTTAAATTCCCGCCCGAAAACAGTTTTGTTGCATATGTTCCGCAACCCGCTCCGCCGTCTTTCCAACCTGTTTGCGCGTTCAAAGGGCGACCGGATGCAAATCCCGCAGGCAAAGCCGCCACTCAAGGACAACCCCGAGGCCGGCCAATCCCCTCCGCCCAATGCGAAGCAGAAAATAGTCATCATCAGTGCAGGCGGCACGCCACTTCAGGAAGTTACTCATGGCGTGCTTAGTAGCCGGCCATTTGACGCTGACGTCAAACGCCACAAGCAGCTAACTAAATTAGTGCGAAAACTTCGGGAAGGCCCGAAGCGGCAAACTGCAGGGGCGGAACTTGCCGAAATTGAGAAAGAACTTGCACCATTCCGCGTCAGTCTGGAAGAAAAGCTGGCCCCCATCCTCGACCCCCTGCGCAAGCAATACGATTTTGAAATCATCGACTTGTTCCGGGCGGAGGGCGACGAGTTCCGCGGAGGCGTCGACTCGAATGAGATGGACATGGCGCGCACGAAAAAACTCGCCGAGACAATAGTGCATTACCAAAACGACGATTCTGTAAGCGGCATAGTCGGCATTCACGGCACTGACACCATGCCGGAAACGCTGATGGAACTAGAGTACGCGATAAAAAACCTCAAAAAGCCAAACGTCCTTACCGGCGCGCAATACCCCATGTTTGACGATCCCCGGTTTGCAAATCCCGATCCCCAAAATTCCAAGCCTTCAAACCCGTTCAAAGCGTTTGAGAAGAATCTCAAGCGGTCGATAACGCTGGCCGCTGCGGATAATTTCAACCGCAACGCAATATGCTTTGGCTACGCGACCGGGGATACGAACCGCAACTACGTCATAGGCGCGCGCAACGCGGAGAAGGAGAGCGCCGAGTCACAGAATGCGTTTTTGCATCCCGATGCAACTATTTATGGCCGCGTTGCCGTCAAGCACGGCTTCACTCTTGGAAACGACCCGTATGAGCGGGAGAATCCTATTCTCATGAGGCAGCTGGCTCAGTGGGTGAAGTTAGAGCCCAATTACGACGCGCCAACCACGCTGGACTTCAAGTTCGCAGGCGGAGTCAAAAAGCGCGACATATACAAGCAGCACGTCGACCTCCCAATTTTCGCCAGGGGGTTAGTCCTCGGCCTTCGGCCAAAGGGCAACGCGCCGGCGGAAGTGGCGCGTCGGCTGAAATGGCGGTCGCGCTTCTACCCTCTCATCGCAACTTCGCATACCAAGGGCAAAGTCAGCCTCATCGGCATGTCTCCCGAAGGCAGCCATTTTTCCTACGACGCCGGAAGCGGGGTCCTGGCGGCAGGCGCGCTTCCCTCAGGTGGGCACACTCCCCTCTCTGCCCTAAAGCGCCTGTCCTACATCCTCGCACACAACCAACAAATCAAGTCTTTTGCGAAGCGCTCGAAGCTCAAGTACCGTTCCCTGCGGGACGCGCTTTACCTCTCCGGCGGCCAGTTCGACAACGACGAGATAAAGCGGGCCCACGCAGAAGCCCTCAAGCTGCCCATAACCGAGCAAGACCTGCTAGTGCACATCCCCTTCGAACAGGCCCTTTCCATCATTGCGAAGCGCCTTCGCAGCCCGCGGCTGAAAATCTAGATTTCCCTTTGCCTTTTCGAAGCGGTTTTAAACGCTGTTAGCGTAATGAATGCACAGTCAGTGGGTGGGGCAAATGTTGGGGGTTAACGAGGTTGTCAGGTTCGGCGCGCTAGCCGCGCTATTTGCCTTCGCGTTTCTGCTCTTCCTAGCCTACCGCCAGCAAAAGGAGGCTCTCGCCCGCCTTCGCGACGTGAAAGTCAGGCTCGATCGCCTCTCGACGCTCGTCGAGGCGCTAGGGGAGGAAAAAAAGGTAATCGCCGGCCAGATTGACAAGAAAGTCGAGCGCCACTCGCTCTCGGCAATCCTCGAGCAGACTGTTGACGCCCTTTACACTGCAATGCCGAAGCCCGAAGTTGCGGTAGTCCGCGCCCGGCAAAAAAGATGATAAAAAATGGCTGAAGAACTTAGCGCAGAAGCGCTCATTTTCCTCGTCGTCTTCCTAATCGCTACTTTCTGGGTCGTGCGCCTCTTCATGAAACTAAACCGCGAAGTGCGCGAAAAGACCGACAAGATAACCGAGAAGATGAACGAGCTCGAGCGCGAGTACGTCGGCATCAAGCCCGAGCTGGCGGAATTGCGTGCCATGCTTGACGCCCGCGTCGACTACTCGTTTCTCGAAAAGAAGCTCCACGAGCTAGTCGTCATGGTAATGGACAGAACGAAGTCAAGGCGCTAGTTTTTTCCTGCGGATTTAAAGCGCCCCCTTCACTTCTTGTTTCCCCTGAACCGTTTCTCGATGCCGGCGGCGATTTTGTCGACTTCCTCGCCGATGCCCTTGGCGATAGATGCCCCTTCCTTTTCGCCCTTGCCTATCTTTCTAGAGTAGTGCCCTATTGCGATTGCAACTATTGCTGCGATGAGCAGGAGCAGCAGGTTGATCCAAATCGTCATCCATAAAAGCTGGAAGCTGACTGGGGCCGAGTCTTTCGAGATACCTTCGTAGACGTCGGCAAAGACGTTTGCAGTGAGCGTATAAGTGCCCTGCGAGGGCGGGTTGGGCCACAAGAGCTGCACCGTCCGAGCTTCTCCAGCCGGGACATTCATGACGTCGCTTGGCCGAAGCACTGCTACCGCCTGGTTTTGCGAGTCAATCACGCGCACGACGAGGTTAAGTGGGATTTCGATGTTGCCGTTGTTGCGCACCGTTGCCTTGATTGTTACCGGCGGGGCGGGCTTCGGAGTTCGCAACTGGTCGGCGAGGTCAAAAATGACTGCGTGGCCCGTGCTTGTTCCGAACAAGTCTGCGTAGTCGGGGTAAATGTCCTCCACTTCGAAAGTGTAGTTTGGCAACGGCGCCTGGTATCCGCGCAGCACGTTTAGCAGGTCTTCGCGCACGAAGGACGCCCCCGCGTTGGGCTTTATTTTCGTGAGCTTGACGATGAAGCGCACGCCGGCCGCGGTCTTTAGCACTTCGCCCGCGTTTATCACGCTCTGCCCAACCCCGACGACCACTTCCTGGTGCGTCTGGTTTAAGAGTGTGGCAAGCTGGGCGAGTGAATAGACGCTGACTTCGGGCACGACGTAGACGGGGTACTCGTGCGAGTAAAGCAGCGTGTTTTCAAGCACCTCGCCGGTTGTCACCAGGCTTTGCGAGCCCGGCGGCTTTATCTTGAAAGCGAATTCGTTGACCTTTCGAGTTGTCTCGAACTCGTCGCGGCCCCTGATGAAAGTCACGTCGAGGTCGGCTAACTGCCTCATGCGCGTTTCCTCGATGTTGCCAACGACGATGACCCGCCTGACGCCAACCTGCCTCATCGCATCGATGACGTCCTGCTTGGGGCCTAAAGTTCCTTCGCTTGGCACCATCGCGGCTCCAAGCGTGCGTGCGAGGTAAGTCGAGGAGATTGCGTCGAGGGCAAAGTCGTCGCGCGTTATTATGACTGTCTTCGGCCTCATTTTCTGAAGCAAGAGTATTGCCAGGTCATGGTGGTCGACGTATGGTGCGGCCTTGACGCTCAGGCCAACCGAGCGCAGGCTTATCGTAAGGGCAGGCAGTTCGCTCGTCCGCTTGTAGTAGAGGAGCGCTTCGCTCACGCGCAGGCCGTAGACTTCTTGGACGAGCGTGCGCAAGTCCTCGTTTCCAAGGATGTACTTGAACTTGTAGCCTTCAGCATACGAGTACTGGGCCGCAATCACCGCGTCCTGCCAGGCCGGGGAGTTGAGCACGACTACGGCCGTAGCAGTGTTGGCAGTCTGGGCCGAGGCGAAGCTAGCTGCAGTAATCAAGAGGAACAAAAATGCAAAGGCACGCCGTATCACACCCTATCCTGCCTCCAAATAAGTGTCCAATCGTCCAAGCGCACCCGGAAAAACGATTTCGTAGTCAGCCACGGTGCCGGTATAGTCCATGGCGTTATAGTTGACATTCGCGCAGAATATAATGCTGTCGCCACCCGTGTACGTTCCGCTGTTGTCCTGGTCGGAATACAGCGATCCAATGAACGAATTGTTGTCACTTGAGTTCATCACATTCACATTCGCCAGCCGACACGTGTTGCGCAAAGTCGCGTTGTAGTTCCACGCGAGCTTGTCCTGCGAGCGCACCAAATTTAGGAACGTGTCCATCGCCGGCATGTCGTCCGCCAGTGACGCCGTTCGCAGCCTTGACCACGTGATTGGGCTGCCGCTTCGGGTGATGTAGATTGTCGCGTTTTTAATCCTGCCTGCCGGGGGTTTGATGAACGCGCTGTTGCCGCTGCCGTTAAGTTGCATGAAAACCTGGCCCCGGTATGCCGTGTAGTTTTCAGTCCCCCCGACAGGATTGAGCGTGTAGTTGATAAACGCTAGGGCCGAGGCGTTCATGTTCCCCTCGGTGTCGGTGACGTAATACCGCCAGCGCAGGGAACTGTAGCCCGACAAGTTGACGAACTTCGTGACGTTGCTCCAGTTGGCGTTGCCAGTAAAGTCAACTGCCGAATCGTTGACGAGCACGCCGCTGCCGTTGTCAAACTCGAAGATGTAGGACTCGAACTGCACGTTATCAGTCCAATAAGCGCTGAAAGTGATGTTAGTCGCCGCCCGCCTGCCGCTTGTGGTGTTACCCGACCAGTTCGGCGGTTCCGTGTCGTTTGACACAACTATCCAGACCGTCTGGCTGAAGTTTACCGTCGCGTTCGTGCTATTCACCAGGCTGTTGGTAGCGTTTGCGGTGAAGTTGTGCGGCGTGTAAGTGTTGTTGAACGTGTTGTTGCCGATAACTTGCGTGACTTCAACCCACGGCGTCACGCCGTCAACATCAGTCACCAGGTTTTTCCACATGGGGTTGGTGAAAGAACCCGTAGTGTTCGTTATGTTGACGAGCGCGTTCGAGATTGCCGTATTGTTTTCCCAAGTGACATTGACGCGCACGAACCACTTGACTGTGAAGTTGTTGGACCACCCGGCACTCCATCCGACTGCAGTGAGATTGAATGTCGTGTTGACGATTGTGACGTTTGAGTCGCCCTTCAAAAACACGTCGGCGTAGTTGGTGTCGCAGCCGTTGTTGCACGAGTGCATGACGCTCTGGGTAAGTGCGTTGTCGGCAGACGCGGTAGAGTTATAGCCTGCGGAGAATGAGTCGAAAGTCGTGTTTGTGAAGTTGTGCATGTTGCTTCCGTAGAGGTAGGCCGCGTAGGCACGCGTGAAGCCGGCGGTCGGCAAAAAGCTCGCGTTGAGCACGACGTGCGTGAAAGTGCCGTTTGAGGTGTTAAGCAAGGTCAGGGCGTTTGCAAGCCTGCCGTTTGTGAAGATGGCGCTTGAGGACACGCTTAGGCCGAAGCTGTAGAGTGCGTAAATGCCGCTTGCGTTCGTGTCGTTGGTCGCAATTTCGCTGTCAATGACGGTAATGTTGCTTGACCGAAGCAGGTAGATGCCGCTTGCATTCGTGCTGTTTGTAAGTATTGTCGTTGAATCGATGAATAGGTTTGTCGAGTCCGTCGCGTTGATGCCGTCGGCGTTCGTGCCGTTTGTGATGAACGTGCAAAGAGTCGCGTTGAACCTATCGACGTTGAGGAGCGACACTGCGTCGGAGTTCGTGCGGTTGGTGCGGATCGTCACGCCAATGAGCGTGATGTTGTTGGCGTTGACCACGCGCAGGCCGTGCGAGCGCGTGCCATTTGTGGTAATGGTGGTGTTGATGATGGTGACATTGATGCTGTTGCTAATGCCCGTGCCGTTTAAGTAAATCGCGGGCGAGTCGATGAGCGCAACGCCCGACTGTCCGATGCGGCAGCCCCGGATGGTGATGTTCTCGAGGCCGACTGTGCTGTAGTTGATTCCCACTCCGGCCGAAGTAGTGGCGTAGGTGATGTTGTAGCCCTCGCAGTCAAGTGTGATGTTGCTGTGGGTAAACGTGATGCAGTTGATTGTTGCCGAAATGCTCTTGTTTAGGGTGTAAAGCGAGTTGAACCCTTCCTCGGCGCCGGTGTAGGGCAGCCCGCCGCAGCGGTTTATCGCATGGGGGTCTGCTGCGATGAATGTGTTGATTTGCGTTGCATTCATGTTGCCTTGCGTGTCGTTGGCGTAGACGCGCCAGCGCACGACGCTGCCGATGGCCGGAAGGATTTTGGTGACGTTGGTCTGGTTTCGCTTGTCGTAGAAGTTGACGAGCGAATCGTTCACCATCGTGCCGCTGCCGTCGTCGTACTCAAAGACGTACCCCCACAACTGGTTTTCATCCTGCCAGTCTACCATGAAGAGCGCCGCTTCGCCGGCTCTCGTGGTGTTGGTGTAGTTGCGCGTGTAGTTGGGCGTGAGCAGGTCGCCGTGGAATGAGAGGTTGGCGATGGTGAAGTTGCCCATAAACCGGGGTGTGCTTCCGTCCTCGTACCACATTTTTACCCTGCCGATTGCGCTTGTCTGTAGCTGTATGATTACTGCCAAGCGGCTTCCGGTGGGCAGGAACTTGGAGGTTACCACGCCGAATGTGAGTTGTCTTGCGATGCAGGCTGCGGTTGTAGTGACGTTGAAGTAGGCCGTCTGGCCGATTTTCGTCATGGATCCGGTATAAGTGCTGTAGTTGTAGAGCCAGGCGCGCGCGCCGTTGCTTCCCGCGGCTGCCGTGACGTTGAGGCAAACGAAGACGCCTGCAGTGCCGCTCATGTTGCGCATTTGACTTGAGTTAACTGGGTCTTCGTAGAACGTGAAGTTTACTATGTTGTTGCTGACTTCGTCGTGCGCAAGTGTCTTTGCCGGTAAGCTCGTCTGGTTCATCGTGTAGAATGAGGCAGTGTCGTTGATTGTCACGAGTGTGGTGCTGTTTCTGAGAAACAGCGTGGCGGCGTTGACATTCGGCACTGTAACGACGATAAGCAGTAGGAGCAGAAACAGCCTTCCCTTCACGCACTAGGGTAGGTTGGATGGTCTTTTATTTTCGGCGCTTTGGCGCTGCCTTTGCTGGCGTGGGCTTGCCTTTCGCCGCGGCTGGTTTTTGGGCATTTGGCGTTGCTTTGGCTGGCGTGGGCGTTAAAACCGCCTGTTTTGGCGGAGTTATTTTCTTTGCCGGAGCCGCCTTTGGAGCGGCTGTAGGCACTCGAGCTTTGGCCGCGGCGGCTTTTGGCCAAGGCCTGCTTTTCGTCCGCGTTGCGGCGGGCGTCTTTGGTTTTTGAACCGCAATTTTTGCCGGCGTTTTTTCTCGCCCGGCCTGTTCTTCAAGCTCTTCCTTTACTGTTGCGGCGCTTGTTTTGAGTTTCTTGAGGTCGGCCCGCAGCCGGTCTAGCAGTACTGTAACGTCAACTTCCTCCTTGGGATTCACCTGCGCTTGTTCCGCCGCGGGCGCGGCCTTGGTTTTTGCCTCCGCTTTTGCGTCTTGCGCTTCCTTTACCTTCTCTTGCCTGGCGGCTTTTCTTGCCGCAGCCTCGCGTGCTTTTCGTTCAGCCGGTGTAAGCTCGTCCATGATGCCTGAGATGATGTCCGCAACGCCCGAGTTCTTGAGATTATGGGTGTGCGCGTCGAGTTCTGGCTGCGGGATTGAGGCCAAGTCGATTTCCGGCTCTGAAACGGTTGGTTCGGCGGGTGCGGTTTTCGTGCCCATGTACATCCTGCGGCGGCTGGGCGCTTGTGGGACTGGCTGTTCTGCCGCTGCGGGCACTTGAGCTGCAGCCGCGGCTTTTTCCATTGGCGTTTGGACGCCTATAGCTCCGGGCGCGGGTTTGGCTGGCGTTTCGTCGGGTACTCCTTCGACGACCGGCTGGACTTGCGGCGCTTCGGCCTCCTCTTTCTTTGGAGCCGTCGCCGTTACCGCCTTGGGCCGTGCTTTGGAGATTGCAGTTGAAACGCGGTTTACCATGCTTGAGAAGGCTGAAGTGACTTTGGCCGCCGGGGCTGGGTGTGCGGCCTCGACGTTCTCCTGCGCTACTTTGAGCCTCTGGGTCACGACCGCGACGGCCTTCTTTTCCTCGTCGTCGGTCATCGGAGATTTTTCAATCGGCACTTGCGCTTGGGCAACAACTGCAGCCGCTGGCGTCTGTGGCGCGTCGGCTTCCGGCATTGGCGCGTGCTCTTCCTCTTGCTCAACAACAGGCACCGGCGCCTTTGACCGTACTGCGGCCCTGACTTTGGCGACCACGCTAGCGGCTGAAGCGGGCTTCCCGATAGTCATTGGTTCTGCTTGGGGTTCCTGCGTTTCCTCGTCTCGCGGCGCCTCTTCCTGCACTACCCTTGCCGTGCTCTGACCAATTGAGGTTGCCTTTAGCGTGTCTCGGTCCTCGGTTTGGGTTACTTCAGCCAGCCGGCGCGAGATTTCCTGCTCGAGTTCTCGCATTTTCCTGAAGTTCGTCTCGCGGATTTTCTTGTAGTCAACTTCGCTGATGGTCTTGTCGAGGTATTCCTCCTCGGTTTCGGCCAAAATGAGCTTGACGCTGTTGATTTTCTTTCGCAGTTCCTTTACGGGCTCTGGCAAGTCGCGGCCTTGTTGCGCGAGGATGATTTTCGCGTTGAATTCCTTTAGCGACTGCTTGAGGTCTTCAATCTCGTGGCTGGCGGTCTTGGAATCCTCTTTAGTCGAGAACTCGCCTAGCTTGGCGTTTAGCGACTCGACCATCGTCACAAGTTCCTTGACGCTCTCGGCAAGCAAGTCTTGTCTGCCGCGGTAAGTGCCGAAGTCCTGCAGGCGGCGGTTTAGCTCGACGAATTCAGTGCTTAAGTCCTCGTTTAGCCGCTCGGCCTTGCCAAGCATGCTCTCCATGCGGCCGGTCTTTACCGCGACGTCCTTGTTTACTTCTGAAATGTTGCGCAGGCTGCCGATGCTCTCTAGAAGCGACCTGACTGCCGAAACGCCGTGGGCAAGGTCTTGGACCATTCCCTCGAGCTTTTCGACCCGCAAGGCCATTTGCTCGGACTCGCCGTCGCGCTTCTCAAGTTCCTTCATGTACTTTTGGGGCTCGATGCTCTTGACGAGGTCGGTGAATTGCTCGGTGGTCGCTTCCTGTTTCTTTATCGCGCCGTCAACCGAAAACACCATCGAGCGGATTTCGCCCACGTTCTCCATAATCGTGCTGACCCGCTCGTAGAGGCCTTCGCGCATCTCGCCAAGAGCATCAACGCGCGTCTTTAGCTTCTCAAGCTCGATCTCAAGCTTGGCGCTTGAGGCGCCTCCCGTTGCAGTCGAGGCGGCTTCAGTGCCCGTCGCTTGCGAGAACCCCGAGGTAGGCTGCGCGGATTGTTGTTGCGCTTGCTGTTGTGGAGCATGGTGCGTCACCGTCTCGGCCGCCTGGCTTATAGCCCCCCTTAGCCTGCCGATGATGTCGTCGGGGTTGGACGCGGCGGCAGGTGCAGTGTCAGCAATTGGCGTCGGCATCTTGGGCTTGTCCTTCTCGTCGCCCATTGCCGCCTTTTCAGCAGGAGTTAGGGGCATCGCTTCGGCCGAAAACCCGCGGGCGCTGCCTGCCGTGGCATAGGCCGTGTCGCGCGAGCTAACTGGTCCTCCGCCACTAGCCTGCGAGTATGACGTGTCATCCGCACCAGGCGATAGCCGCAGCCGCGAGATGATGTCACGCGCTTCGCGCATTGAACTGTCGTCGATTACGGGTGCCCGCGGTGAGGGGGGCGTGTATTGCTTGCCGTAGGCGCTCTCGTCGTCGTGGTAGCCTTCTACCCACGGCCCATTGCTTTGTCCTTGCGCTTCGTCCCCTCCTTCGCCCTCGGCGGAGTCAGCGTATTCGCCAGTGCTAAAGTCGGTCTCGTCAGTGTAAGTGCGGTTTGAGGGAAGTTCGTAGTTGCGTAGCCTGCCGCCTGCCGGTCTCGCCTCTTCGTCAGCGTACCTGGCTCCACGCCGTGGCGCCTCGTCGTAGTCCCTGCCTTCGTCCCTTGCCGTGCTCCTTGGCCGCGGTGAGTCAACGCCGCGGGTCGCGCGCCCGGGCGTGCGGTAGTCTTCCCCCCCTCCGTATGCGCGCTCGTCGTCACTTGCATGCCGTGAACCGCCCAAGTCGCCTGCCCTGGCGTCGGTAAATTGCGTTTCGTTAATCAGTTGGGTGATTCTATCGAGCTTGCGGCCGTTCTCCTTTCGTAGCTCGAGATAAGTTGCTTGCGTGATGCTGCCTTCGTTAAAGCCCTCTTCGAGAACCTCTAGCATTGCCTCAACGTTCCTCTTCGCCTCGACTAGTGACGCGCGTTCTTTTGCAATGCGCGCAATCTGGTCTTTTCGCGTCGCTCGCGGCCTGTCGACCCGCTCGACGAAGTTCTCGACCACTTCCTCGGGGCCCATGGCGTCGTACTCGCCGTCCCAGTCGTAGCCTTCCTCCTCGTACTTGTCAAGAATTCGCTTGTAGTCGTCTAGGCGGCCGAACTTCTTGACGTGCGCGAGTTTCTTGAGCGCCTCGCCCTTGACTTCGTAGTAAGTGTCGTCGCTAATCCCACTTTGCTTGTGGCTGTGTTCAATGAACTTTAGGAGCGCGACAATGCCGCGGTTCATTGAGTCAAAGTCCGGCCGGTGTCTCGCCAAGCCTTCCAAGTCGCGGCTGGGGCGGTCTACGCGCCGGCGTACGACGCGGATGTCTGGGTCTTGCGGTTGCGGCATGCCTATCTTCCTACCCCCGATAATTTTACTACGCCTGTGTTTAAAACGGCGATTCTTCCCCTATTCGGGCTCAGTCTATCCATTTCACTCTTCCAACAAGTTTCTCTAGAAGTTGTGGGTCGGACCGCCGTTTTTCCAATAGTCTGTTTAGGTAATCCCGGGCGTGGAAAACGGCCTTGGCGGTTCTCACGTTTTGGCTCGTTTGGCTATAGTCCGCGTTTTTCCCGTTGTGAATAAGATCGGGCGGCAGCCACTTGCTTCTCTTAACCCCGCCAAGATAGGGCTGTCGGCTGGCGACAATCAAGAGTCGCGTAGCATCTTCTGGTTCGAAATTCCTTGCCGTGCCCGCAAGATTGAGGCCTAGCCAATGCATGTATCCGGCGTGTTGTTCGGCTGAGAAATCGTGGGCTTGGGGTCTAGCTAGTTGGTCAATGCCCAACAGTTGGAGGAGTCTAACCGCGTCAACCCGGTTATCTCTTCCGGCTACAGCGAGTTCCAGCCACCGTATCGCTTCGACAAACACGGCTCCGGCGCTTAGGTGCGTCTGCATCTGTGAGGGGCCCAAGCCTTTTTTTTCACCTAATTTTTCCCGTACGTGATTCATCACGACGTGCAGAGCCTCGTGGCTGATCGTTTCTTCACTAGCGTCCGGGCTTAGTCTAATGGCGTAGTCAAGCAAATCGTAAGTCGGTATTCCGCTTGCCTGCCCGACGCCGCTTTTTTCCGCAACAACGAGCCGATATTTTGGCAAGCTCTTCACGCGCAGGACGGATGCCCACTCGGCTAAGTGGTGGTTGATGCGCTTGCGCAGCCTTTCCCGGTGGTCTTCCCGCTCTGCTTTTCTCATTCGCGTTTCGCTCTTGTTTGCCCTAGCCGCCGAGGCCCTTGAGCCGGGCGTTGAGCGAGTCGATGTAGCTTTGCGCCATGCGCAGGCTGCCCTGCTTCATCTTGTCGCCGGCAATCTTGAGCTCGAGCTCCAGGTCGTAAGTGTCCCTGCCGCCTGCCTTGAGTGCGGCAATGCGCTTGGCCGTCTCGTCAATCTGCATTTGCACTGCGTCAAGGGCATCCAATTCGGCGTCTGTGAGAGCAAACGTGCTGTGCTTGAGTGCCCTGAAGCTGACGAACCATGGCTTGCCGTCGTTGTACTCTGGGTTCTGGAAGAGGCCCGAGCCGATGGTGAGTTTGGTGACGCGGTTGGCGTAGTCGCTGCCGTACTTGGTCTTGACGCGGCCGATGTCTCCCTCGTACTTGGTGCGCAGCTGGATTTCATTGCTGATGTTGGCCCGAATCGCGCCCTTGAAGTCGAGGAGCACTTGGGAAATGAGGAACAAGCCGATGCCCCACTTGCGGAATTCGCGGAAGCCGCGCTCTAGGGAGACGTAGCCGCCCTTGCCGCCGTACTTTGGCAACAACCTGTGGACTTCATCGAAGATGAGGAGGACCCGCAGGTTCTTGCTTTCAGGCGGCCTTGAGGCGAAGATGTTCTCGACGCTCTTTCGCACGAACCCGTCAATCAAGTCGTTGGGCAGCTTGTTCATCACGAAGACCGTGATTTCGCCGGGCTTCATGTGGTCAAAGATGTTCACGCCAACGCTTGGGTCCTTGATGAGGATGATGTTGGTCTTGTAGCTTCGCGCGGCCTCGGGTTTCATGCCAAAGTTTCGGTAGAGCGCAAGCATTTGCGCGTCGGTCTGTGGCCTGATGAAGCCAGTCCACTGGGCCGTCGGGTCGAACACTATGACCGGCAGGTTGCGTTCAAGCAGTTCTTCGGTGATGACTTGTGCCGAGACTGACTTACCTGAACCAGTACCGCCTGCCGCGATGCTGTGCATCTGCAGCTTGTTTAAGTCAACATAGGCCGTGATGTCGGTTTCCGCAATCCTGCCGACGGGAATGGCGTTGGGGCCGGGCTGAGGCAGTTTCTTGAAGTCAAGCGGGAAGATGTAGCGCGCCGCCTGCCTCTTGCCTGTCATGTAGCCGCGGTAGACGCGCCTGCCGACAAGCGTTGCAACTATGAGCAGGAGTATGATGTAGGTGAAGATGCTCGAGGTGATGCCGCCGATGACTAAACCGACTAGCGATGGTGAGGTCAGCTCGAAGTCGTCAACGGCCTTTGAGTTCCTTCCGCCAGAGTAGGTGATGATTGCCTCAAGCACGTACTTGTCTGCGGGAACGTCTTCGGGAATCGGGATTGCAACGACGCGCGTAACTATGTCGCGCACTGCGACCGTGTCTGACGTGGTGAGGATGGCCGCGTCTTCGCCGACGGTCTTGACGTTTAGCGTAAGCTGGCCGTCGGTCACTTCAGAAACTTCGCCGATGTTCACTATAGTGACTTCGCCGCGAAGCGTGTTGCCGGGTTGCATGACCTTGCTTAGCACTTTGAGCCTGACTTCGAGGATGGGTTCCGGCGCGCGGACTATCTTGACCGTAATCGGCCTGCGGTGCACGACGCCGTCGACAGTGATGATGATGGTGCCCTGGTACGTGCCTGGCAGCGAGTTTTCAGTGCTGATGATGTTGACTACAACCCCGCCGACGCTGTTGGGGCCCAAGGTAACCGACGGGGAGTCGAAACTAATGAAGTCCGCTGCATCGCCTTCTACCCTCGCCGTAGCCGTTGTCGTCCTGCCGAGGTTGTTCGTCACCGAAATCGAGTACTTGACGCTCTCGCCGGGCTTGATGGTGACAAAGATGATGTTGGCTTCAACCTGTGATGGTGGTGCCGAGATGTTGGCTTGTCCGCTGCCAGCCTGTCCCGTGCCAGCTCCTCCGCCCGCTCCTGGCGTTGGCGAGCCTTCACCACCGCTTCCGCCTCCTCCGCCACCGCCTCCTCCTCCGCCACTGCCTCCTCCGCTTCCGTTGCCAGTGCCGTTACCGGTGCCGTTGCCGACGTTTCCGCAGTCGGCGTTGCACACTGAAGCGCCTTCGCCGTGGTTTGATTCGCAGATGCCGTCGCCGCAAATGAATTGCGCAAGCGCGTAGGCCGGCTTAAGCAAGGTTGTGCGTTCGACCATGATGTTCTGGCTTGAGACGAGTACTGAGTTGTTGCTGCGCACCCAGCTGTTGTTGTCGCACCCGACTGTTGGCGTGTAGTTGGCGCACGAGTAGATGCCAAGGTTTGATTCTGAAAAGCCGGTGTAGCCCGTGTAGTTCAGCGAGACGTTGGCATTTCCGTAGGTAAGCTGGTTTGCTAGGTAAAGGCCCTTGATTGCACCCGCTCCGATGCGCACTGCCGGGATGTTGCCAAAGAGAACCGGGTTGTAGACACTAGCGGTAATCGGGACCGATATCAGCAACAGGCGGTCTGAAGTGAGGTTGAACGACAGTCGGTTGTAAGTGTCGCCGTAGACGGTCTTGTTGTAAGTGCCGTTTGACAGTGTAGCGAACTCGAACGGGTGGGCGCCAAGGCTGTCGAAGAAGTCAAACACTATCGGCAGGGCCGAACTGCCGCCGGTCTCCTGGTCAGTAGAAACGCCGTGGAAGAGGAACGCGTTTCCGACTACGAACGTACCGCTTGCCGTGCCGCAATTGGCGCTGGCATCGCAGGCCCGCGCGTCAATGGTGTACGTTCCGGTTGTCGTGGTGTTGGTCAGGTTAAGCGCGTAGTGGTAGATGTCCCCAGCCCGGCCAAGGTAGGTGAGGGACTGGGCCTGCACCATGCCGCCTGGATAGGTGATGTTGAGCGTGACGTTCGCGTTGTTGATGATGCCGCCGTCAGTGACGTTGAGTGTGATTTGCTGGACCGTGCCCGCTGCAATTATCGCAGTGAAGTTAATTCCTAGCACCGGGGCGGCATTGTCAATGTAGGCAACCGCGCGTTGTTCAATGTCATAAGCCGTGAGGCTGCGGTTTAAGTCGTATGCCGTGACGTTAAGGTCGTAGGTCTTGCCCGCCGCTATCGAGGGCGCGGTGACGTTAATCAGCCACAAGCCAAGAACGTCGGAGTAGTTGATTGCGGTGAAGTTGGTAACCGGGTTTGACGTGCCGTCGGCGTCAAGGCTTACGTTGAAGGCCACGCTCGAGTTAATCGCGAGGGCCTCGTAGCTTACGTTGACGAGCAACTGCAGCGTGTCACCCGAGCTGACGTTGGTGTAAGGCTGCGCTTCGGTCGGCTGCGTGATGTTGACGAGCAGCGGCTCAAGGGTGATGTTGACTGCGGTGTTGACATCGGACGGAATCGCACTCGTGTTCCTCGTCGTGATGTTGCCCAAAAGCTCGAGGTGGTTGTTCGAGAAGGGCGTGTTGTAGGTGACTAACACTGCCGTGCTTGCGCCCGGGCTAAGGCTAAGGTAGGTCGTGTTGAATGTGACGTAGGGCGCGATTGCACCCTGGGCGAGCACGGTGAATTCGCCGTAAATGTTTCCGGTGTTGGTGACAAGCAGCGTAGTGAGCGTGCCGTTGGTGCTTTGCACTGCAACCGTGCTCACGCTTGTCGGCGTCTGGCTCCAGCTTAGGTTGGATGGCACTGTCACCTCGATGGTGAGCGAGTCGTTGGTGCCGTTAGCGCTCGTTGCCGTCAGGGTGCCCGTATATAGCGCGGGCGGCTGCGCGGCCGGTACCGTTACCGACACGTTTATCGCAGCCGCCGCGCCTGGGGCAAGGAAGGATACGCTTGAGATGTTGAGGTTGACTGTGAAGCTTGTGCACACGGCGCCCGACGCGCAGGTTAAGGCGACGTTGAAGAGCGGCGAGTTGCCAGTCGAGTTTAGCACCGCGACCTTGCTTGAGGTTCCGGCAGCCGAGATGGTGTAGGCGAGGGTCTTGGGCGTGAAGTTGGCGATTGCCGAGGCAGCCACCCTAATTGTGAAGGATGTGGTGTTGATGCTGGTGGTGTCATCAAGGTTAGTCCAGTTTGAGGTTGCGTTGAACTGGTAGTCTCCGGCAGCGGTGCCAGCGGGCAGGGATATGAGCACGGTGGTGTTATACGTGCTTTCTGCCGACGTGTTCTTGAGAAGCGCGCCGATTATGGTGAAGTTGGGCGCCAGGCTGCCGGTAGCGATAGTCAGGTTGAGCGTCGTGTTTTGCGTACGTGAGAAGCCCGAGTTGTTTGCAAACACTATTACTGCGACAGCCGCACCAGCGCTCCTGCTGACGTTGTAGACGTTGATGATGTTGCCCGTGTAGTTGGTTGACGTCGTGACGTTGGTGGTCGCGGATGCCGTGCGATTGAACGCCTCGGTGCAGTTGATGTTGCCGACCGTGTCGTTCGCGCACAGCTGCACCGCGTAGGCGCCGCCGACGTTCGTCGAGTAGTTGGTGCCGTAAAGGCCTCCCCCTAACGCGGTCAGGTAAGAGATTATGCTCGTCGAATTCGGCATGGTGATGTTTGTCCAGGCAAAGTCGACTGCGAAGTTGTCGGTGATATTCGCGCTTATCGAGAGGTTTTCGTAGATTATCTCGAAGACCTGCGGGGTGACGTTGATGTTCTTAAACTGCGGCGGCGTGTCGGTGACGTTTAGGTGAACCGTCGTGAAGTTCTGCGTTACCGTGTCGTTGAACATTGTTATCGTGATGTCGTAGATTCCGGGAGGCTGTATGCCGGGTATGACGTAGCTGACGTTGACCGTGATGGACGCCTGCTTGTCAATGTCTGCGGCGTAGAGGGTAAGGTCATTTAGCCGCAGGAGGTTTGGCCCGTCCTGGCTCACTAGCAGGCCGAGCTTGATGTTGCCCGTGTTGTTGATTACGAGGGTGCCGATTGTGCCACTGCCGCCAATGGGCACGGTGACGTTGCCAAACGTCGTGGGCGAGCGCACGAAGTGCTTGTCAACGGACACTGTGAGGTTCATCACAAGCGAGTCGGTGCCGTCGTTGGTAGAGTTCGCTTGCAGGCTAGTCCAGTAGAAGCCCGGCGCCTGGCCGGCGGGCACGGTGATTGTCAGGTTGACTGTGAAGTTCGTGCCGGCCTGAACAAGGCCCTGGAAGTTCGGGTTGATGGTGAGGATGCAGCCCGAGCAGCTTGTGGCCAAGTCGCCACCTTGGGTGAACACGTGGACGCCCTGCAGTGCGGCATTGCCCTTGGAGAGAACCACGATTGTGCCAATGTTGGTAGTCACGCCATGCGGCGTGTTGGCGTTGAGCGCAGTTTCCACAATGTCAAGCACGGGGTTTGACGCAACTATGATGAGGGTGGTGTTCTGCGTGAAGTTGTTCGTCAGGTCGGGGTTGCGCCAGGTGACGTTGTAGGTTATGGTGATGAGCTTGGGTGGGGTTGCAGCCTCGACAGTCACGAGCACGTTTCTCACGCACGAAACGTTGGGCCGCACGATGCCGCAGCTGATGCTCGTCTGGTTGTAGGTGATTTCGTTGTTCGAGTCGTCCGTCAGGTTGATGCTGGTGACGTATGATGGCGCGGGGCCGGTGTTGGTGAAGTTGATTGTGACGTTAAACGTGAAGTTGTCGGTCTGCGTGATGCCGGAGGCAGTTATCTGCGTCACCGATACGGGTACCCTGCCGGTCGTCTTGCCGTCGACCTGGAATGTGCCTGCAAACGTGGTGTTGAGGTTCCTTTCGGGCGGCAGGTCGATGGCAAAGAGCGTCACGAGGTAGGTGCCGTCAATGGCCGGTACGTAAGTGACGTTGTAGGTGGAGTTGTCGATAGTAGTGAGCGTGAGGTTTATTGCAGTGCCATTTGGCATCGTGACCGTCGCGTAGGCGCTTGAGATGCCGTTGTCGTCGGTGATATTCGCGCTGATTACCGTGATGTTGAGGTTGGCTTCAAGGCTCGCGTTTGGCAGGATGCTTACGCTGTAGAATTGCGGCGGGTTCTGGTCTTGGACCGTCACCGTGACTATTGAGGCGTTGGTGCCCGCGCTGTAGAACTTGGGCACGTCGTCGCCGATTCCGCACGCTATCGTGAGCGCGCCCTTTTGGCCGGGCGTGAAGTTGGCGACCGCGTAGCCCGTTGAGTTTGTGGTGACGTTGGCAAACAACACCGAGCCGGGGGTGTAGTTGTAGTAGAAGCTGATGTTGTAGTCAGGCACGTTTGCCCCGCTTTCGCTGTCGAGGACAGTGCAGGTTACGTTGAACTCCTGCGGGTAGGGGAGTGTGGCGCCGTCTGTGGGTGAGTTGACGAGCACGTTGGCGACACCGCTAACTGTGATGATGACTGACTTGTTGCCGTCGTCGTAGTACGGCAGGCTGGTCCGAAGCGTGTAGTTGCGGAAGCCGGTGGTCTGCGTCGTTAGCGGGAAGGTCGCGCTGATGCCGGTTGCAATCAGTTGCGTCTCGTTGTACCAGTCAAACTGCGGGTTGACTGAGTAGTTGTTGTTCTCGTCACTCAAGTTTGCCGAGAAGAGCACGGAGCCGGCCTTGCTGTAGAAGCTGCCGTTAAGGGGCGAGGTGATGTTGGCCAGAAGCTTGCCGAACACGTTGAGGCTCGTCGTGTTGGTCGACGCGTTTTCATTCGAGTTTCTAGTGGCATTCACGCTGAAGTTGTAGTTGCCGGGCATCGCGTCGTCGGGTGGGTTGATGAGGACGTAGCAGCTGCCGATTGCGTTTGTGGTGCAGTTTGCCACAAAGCCGCTTTCGTTGTAGAAGCGCACGTCGGCACCAGCCGCCGTGCCGATTGCGGCGTCAAGCACGCGCACGGTGATGTTTGCTGTAAACGGCGAGAACGAATCGTTGCGGTAGATGGTCTGGTTCACCGTGACGAACTGGTCAATCACGAGCTGCCTTGCGAGCCGCACGTTGATGCGCTTTTCAAAGTCCGACGTGTTGTAGTTGAGGCCGTCTGCGGTGCTGATGTTGCAGCTTATCGAATAGTTCGCGGGAAGGTCGATAGCCGTGTTCCAAATCCAGTTGGCCTCGCCGCTTCCGTCTGTTGTGGTGCTTGACTGTAGCGTGTCGTTCTTGTAGAAGTTAACCGCATAGCCGCTAAGCGGGGCGAACGTGTCGTTGTCGTAAACCGCGCAGGTAACGGTAAGCAACTGGCCTGCGGTCGCGTCAGTGTTGTTGGCGGGCGAGATGCGCGTGACGTTGGCCCAGCCGTAGACGACAATCGAAGTCAGGTTCGTGCCGTTATCGTAGAACTGCTTGCTTGCGTTTGCAGTCACATTCGTCGTCCCAAGGGTGTAGCGGCTGGTGAGCGTCCAGTTGGTGAGGTTGCCTGAACCGACTGTCCTGCGGCTGGCGTTATACCATGTGATTGTCGCATCGCTGATTACCGCGGCGCAGTCGTCATTCGCCGTCATGTTTAGCAGGAACGGCTTGTTGCGGTTGGCGACCTTGCCCGGAGTGGGTGAAGTGACGTTTGCAAAGAGCTGGCCGACTACCGTCAGGCTGGTGGCCGACCCGTTCACCGGCTTGTAGCAGCTGTCGGTAGTGCCGCCAGTCCACTGGCGCACGCCCACTGAAGTTGCGCACGTAGGGTCGTGGTCAATCGAGCAGTAGCCGTTTGAAGACGAGCAGGTCGGCGAGAGCGTGTAAGTCGAACCGCTTTCGGTAATCCACACTGTTCCCGCAGTGCCGTTGGGATAGACCCCGAGGTCGGAGTCGAAAATCCGCGTGCTCAGGAACGCGTTACTCGTGCCCGTCCTTCTGATCGTCGAGTTGCTGCTAGCGTTGAAAATCGTCACGTCGTCGGGCTCAAGGGTGAAGTTGAGCCACGAGGAGTTGTACGTGTAGGACAAGTTGAGGTAGTCTGTCGAGACGTTGCCGCCCATCGCGCCTACCGCGAGGAAGTAGATGCGCGTGTCGTTGACGTACCGGCTGATGTTGCCGGAAAACACGTTCGTCAGGACTTGTGACGATGCCGACGTGTGGTTGGCGAATCCCTGCCAGGCGGTTGCGTTGTTGTCCCAGATAAACAGCGAGTCGCTGGAGGTTGTCGCATTCTTGCCAAAGCCCTTGTACCACACTGTGAAGTTGAGTGTCTGGAACTGGTCGCCGGCGACACGGAAACTGAATTTCTGCGTCGGCCAGTTGGCGCCAGAGGCATTCGTGACGGCAAGAGTGCCCTCGTCTGCAGATACATCCGAGTAGTTGTTGGTTGCCGCCTGGGCGCCGGAGCCGAACTCGGCTTCGGCAGTGATGTTGTTGGCCGCGGGCGGGAACGCGGCGGTTGTCGAGTATGTGGCGTTGTGCAGGGCCGTCGGGAACACTATTGAGGCGAAGTCATAGGTTGCCGTGGTGGCCGTGGCCACGGCCGGCACTTCGGCCCCGTAGCCGAAGAAGTCTGTTGTGTTGAACTTGAAGTAGTTGACTCCCTGCTCGTCGCACTGGAACCGGTGTGCGAACTCGTATTGTTTGTTCTGCACGCCGCTGCCTGCGACGACCGTGTTGTTCATCAGGTGCCAGTCGAGCCCGTCCCGGCTCTTCCAAAGCGTGAGGTTGTTCTGGTTGAGGTCGGGGTCGTTGATGGTCACGCGGAACAGGTAGGATTCGCCCCAGCCGCCGAAGAAGTGGTTAACGCTCTGCAGGCTGAGTGCGGGCGCCGCGCCGATGAAGAACGCGTTTTCCTTGCGCGTGAAGTTGGTTGCATAGAACGGGCGCGAAGTGTTGAACGTGACGTTATAGTAGCCTATGGTCGTTACACTCTGCCAGCTGCAGTTGTACCAGCCGTTGCCAATCGTGTTGTTGGTGCAGAAGAACGAGTTGGCGCCCGTGCGCTGGTTAAACGCGGGGGTAGCGTCAGTCACGGTGGTGTTTGTCGTTGCAGAGCAGTCGTCATCGAGGTAGCCGAGCAGCGGGACTATCGAGTTGCGCAAGTAGCCTTCCCCGTTTGGCGCGGTCAGGCTCGGCTGCAAGTCGCCCCAAATCTGAACAGTCAGGTTAGTCGAGTTCACATCCTTGTAGCAGGTGTTCCTGTCGGTGCCGCCAAACCACTTCTGCAGCCCTACCTTGTAGTTGCAGCTTGGGTCAAAGTCGAAGATTATGTTACCTGAGTCGTTCGTCTGCAGGCCTTGGCTCTGGCGCACATCGGTGCCGTTGATGGTCGTCCAGATTGTGGCATTCCATCCGAGGCTAAGCGGCGTGCTCCTATCGTAGTCGGTGGCGAGTAGTACGAGCTCTCCACTCGTCGTGCCGTTTCGGTAAATTACTGAATTGTTTCCGCTAAAGTGCGTGATGTTGATGTCATCTGCTTCGATGGTGAAGTTCAAGGCCGTCGTGTTTGTCGCGTACGTGCGGTTGTCGGTCGCGGTGAACGAGAATTCCCACGCGCCAAGGTCCGAACAGCTATATCCGCCAAACGGTCCGCGCGTGCTTAGCACCACGGTAGTGTTTGAGGGATTGTCGATGAACGTATTGTTGGCTTCGTTCCAGGCGGCGTTACCAAACGCCCTTACGTAGAGTGTGATGGTGATGTTGTCCGCGTCAAGGTCGCTCAAGTTAACCGAGAATGGGAATTCCTCTCCCCAGCCAGCGACAGGCTTGAGTGCCGTTGCGTTTGACAGGGCCGGCCGCGTTTCGACGAAGAGCGCGTTGCCCTGGGTCGTAGTGACGTTGTTGTGGAATGCCTTTGACGCGTTCATGGTGAAGTTGTGCCACTTGGCATCCATGTCGGTCGTGTTGCGGTCGCAGGCAAAGAGGCCGCCTCCGAAGTTGACGGGCGGGTAGCAGGTCTGGTTAAGGTACGTAAAGACGTTGGTGATGCTCATGTTGACGTTAGCCACGTCAACGCCGGCGCCGCAGTCGTCGGAAAGCGTGCCCTGGAACGTCACGTTAGTGCCCCGCAGTGTTGTCAGGCCGATGGGGTCGGTGATGACAAGCGAGAGCGTGCCGAGCACCGTTGTGGTGAAGTTTGCACCGGTGGTGTTGGTAGGCTTGTAGCAAACGTCGTTAAACACGCCCGCCGTCCAAGTCTGCATCCCGGGCGTGTAGTCGCAGGTCGGGTCGAAGTAGTGGCTGTTAAAGCCACTGGAGTTTGTGCTGTTAGAGGACCGCTCGACAGTCCCGTCGCCCCTGCTCACCCACGTGCTGACGTTTACGCTGGACGGAGCATAGGCGTTGCTGTCATTGTTGAACACGCGCACGCCAAATAGCTGCACGCCGGGGTCAGAGCGGTTTACCGTAGTGGCGTTGCCGATGGAATAGTAGACCGTGACGTCATTTTGCTCGATTTGGAAGCCGGTGTCGTTGGTGGTCGTGTTGAAGATGTTTGTTCCGTCGCGGATTTCGAACTTGAATTGCGTGCTTGAACTGAGGTCGCCGCAAGTGTA